>NZ_DASTNG010000068.1:0-25412 GCF_035721105.1 Arenimonas sp.
TTCTTCCGCAGCGCCTATCCGGTCGACTACGTGCCGGTCCGGGTGGACAAGCGCGTGGGCACCGCGAGCCACATCCGGCCCCTGAAGGACGGCATCCGGTTCCTGCTGATCATCTTCAAGATCGCCACGCTGTATTCGCCCCTGAAGCTGTTCGCCCCGGTGGGGATGGGGTTCTTCCTGCTCGGGGCGGGGTACTACAGCTATACCTTCGCGACCCAGGGGCGCTTCACCAACATGAGTGCGCTGCTGCTCAGCGCGGCGGTGATCATCTTCCTGATCGGGCTGGTGTCCGAGCAGATCACCGCGCTGACCTACCGCCGTGACCCCTGACCGGGCCGGTGACGTTCGCCCGGTCCTCATGGTGCTCGCGTCGACCTATCCGCGCTGGGCGGGGGACCCCGAGCCGGGCTTCGTCCATGAGCTGTCCAAGCGCCTGGCCGACCAGTTCCGGGTCATCGCCGTGGTGCCGGCTGCCGTAGGCGCCGCCCCGCGCGAGCGCCTGGAGGGCGTCGACGTGGTTCGCTTCCGCTATGCGCCCCGCCGCTGGGAAACGCTGGTGAACGACGGCGGCATCCTGGCCAACCTGCGCAAGGCGCGCTGGAAGTTCCTGCTGCTGCCCGGCTTCTTCCTGTCGCAGTGGCTCACGGCGGCACGCATCGCCCGCCGCGAGGATGTCCGTGCCATCCACGCCCATTGGCTGGTCCCGCAGGGCCTGGTGGCCTGGCTGGTCCATGCCTTGGGGCGCAAGCGCGTCCCGTACCTGGTGACGTCGCATGGCGCGGACCTGTTTGCCCTCAGGGGGCGTGTTTTCACCGCGATGAAGCGGCTCGTGGCCAAGCGCGCCGGGGCCGTCACCGTGGTCAGCGCCGCGATGCGCGACGAGATGGCCAGGGTGGGCATCGAGGCCTCGCAGGTCCACGTCCAGCCGATGGGCGTGGACCTGGCGCATCGCTTCACCCCGCGCGCGGACGCCGCGAGGTCGCCCGGGGAGATCCTGTTCGTCGGCCGCCTGGTCGGGAAGAAGGGGCTGCGGCATCTCATCGACGCGATGCCGGCCGTCATCGCCGCGCATCCCGAGGCGTTCCTGACCGTCGTCGGGTTCGGGCCCGAGGAGGCCGCCTGCCGGGAGCAGGTCCGGGCGCTTGGGCTGGAATCGCATGTCCGGTTCACGGGGGCGATTGCACAGGACGGGTTGCCGGCGCTCTACCGCCGGGCGGCCGTGTTCGTGGCGCCGTTCGTGCGCACCGCGGATGGTGACCAGGAGGGGCTGGGGCTGGTGGTGGTGGAGGCGGCGGGGTGTGGGTGTCCGGTGGTCGTGAGTGATTTGCCAGCGGTCCGGGACGTTTTCGCGGGAGGGTACGCTCCCGCCGCGATCGTCGAAGCCGGTTCTGTCGAGGAACTGGCCCATGCGATCTCGGGCGTGCTCGCCAATCCTCCGGATACGCGCGATCTGCGCGCGAGCCTGCTTGATCGGTTCGACTGGGCCGTCGTCGCGGAGGGCTACGCCGAACGACTGACTCGGCTGGCCCGTGAGGGGCGCCAATGAACGCTCCCGCGTCCGAGCCTATCCGCCAGCCGCACGCATCCCTCAACCTGGCGTCCCGCCTCGCAAAAGGCCGCAAGATCGAGCGGATCCTTTCACTGAATCGTCAGCAGACCCCCTTGAAGGTCTTGGAAGTGGGGACGGGTGCAGGCGGAATTGCGCACTATTTCGGCAATCACCCGGACCTGGCCTGCGATGTGGATGCCGTGGACGTGCAGGACAACCGACAGGTGACCGACGGCTACAGGTTCGCCCAAGTCGATGGTGTCATCCTTCCGTTCGACGACGAGACGTTCGACGTCGTAATCAGCAACCACGTGATCGAGCATGTCGGTGACGAGCGCGCCCAAGCCACCCACTTGCGGGAAATCCATCGCGTGCTCAAGGCATCCGGCCGGGCTTACCTTGCCGTTCCGAATCGCTGGATGCTGGTGGAGCCTCACTTCGGCCTGGTGATGCTGAGCTGGATGCCGCGCTGGATGGCGGACCGGTACGTTCGTATCGCCGGGAAGGGAAGCCACTACGACTGCCGGCCGCTGACCGCGACAAAGGCAGAATCGCTGCTGCATGGAGCGGGGTTCGACGCGCGCCAAGTCCATGGTGAGGCGTTGAGACTGACCTTTGAACTAGAGCGTCCCAAGGCATGGCTGTATCGCCTCGTCCTCAAGCGCATACCGGATGGGGGCTATCGGCTGCTGCGCCGGGTTTTCCCGACACTGATTTACGCGCTCTCGAAGTCGCAGGTTCGGTGAGGCGCTTGGGTGATCAGCCCGGCCGGGCGCCTGACAGGTAACTTGCTGCCGACAGGGCCCGAACGAGCAGGCTCGCGATCGGATAGGGAAGCCAGCGCTTCGCGAGCATCCGGTCCAGTCCCCTGGCCAGTGCTGGAACCATGCGTGCCGCCAGAGTTGCCGGCAGCCGCAGCCACGGATGCCAGTCGACATCCAGCGAGGAATAGCCCAGCTGGCGGTAGGCCTCCGGATGGCGTTCGCGGAATATCCGGGCGGAATTTCCGCCTGCTTCCGCGAGCTTGCGGGCGACATCCGACATGCACAGTTCATCCATGTGCCTCACCGTGGCGTCACCAGCCCAGCGAACTTCGCCGTGCGCCATCAGCCGGATCTGGAGATCCCGATCTTCGAAGCCATAGCCGCGATACGCGGTGTCGAAGCCACCGCAAGCGTCGAAGGCCGTGCGCCGGACCATGAAGTTCTGGCTTGAGCCTGAGTAGCTGACGCCGGCGGCGTGCTGGCGCTGCCGGCGAAGGGACGATGTCGACTGGTAGCGATGCCAGAATCCCTCGCCGTTCCCGACCACGTGCCCAATGGTGGCGACGGTACCTTCGTCCCAGGCGGCAAGGTGCGCGCGAATGAAACGAGGCGTCTCCGGAAGGCAGTCGCAATCCATGAACATGATGAGTTCAGATGACGCTTCGGACGTGCCGGCGTTTCGTGCCGCCGATCGACCGACGTTGACGGGCAGGTCAATGACCTTTGCATCGTCGCCTACGGCAAGCGCGAGCGCACGGGCGACATTGTCGCCGGAGCCGTCGTCCACGACGATGATCTCCAACAGGACGCCCACTGGCAGGTCTTGCGCGCGAAGCTCCCTTACCAGAGCGGCCGCACGCAGGGGGTCCCGGTAGGTAGGGATGACGACGCTGACGCGCGTGGTGTCCAGGTTGTTGACCATCGTGGTCAATTCGGGATGCCCAGCAGTCTTGCCACCGGAATCCGCCAAAGTTTGTCCAGGTAGTACAAGGCAGCGAACGCCGGCCCGATCCTGGGGCAGCTCGACTGGGCCCGGTAGCGCTCGCGAAGCGCCTGCATGCGCCTGCGCCTGCTGACGCCGGCATCACGGATGCGCGCGATCGGCGCGTCGAAGAATAGTGCGCGGGTATCCTGGGGGAGCCTGAGGATGAAGTCGTAATCGGCACAGATCCGATAACTGGTGTCGAAGCATCCAAAGCGGTCGAAGAGATCGCGGCGGTGAAGGGCGCCGGGATGGCAAATCGTCATGCGCCGCCCCACCTTGCGATGGTTCCAAGCGCCGCCGAAGCGGTGGTAGCCAACCCCGGCGTCGTCCACTAGCACGCCGATCCCGCTCACCAGGTCAAACTCCCGGTCACCGATCAAGGCGAAGACTCGGGACATCGTGGTCGCCGATTCGAGGGCATCGTCCGCGCCCAGGAACATCACGTACTCGCCCCTCGCCATGGCCACGGCCTTGTTCCAGGCATCGTAGATGCCACCGTCCGGGCCCGAGCAGGACCAGGCGATCCGGGCGGCGTTCCGGACAATGACATCGGCCGTGCCGTCCGTTGAGCCGCCATCGGCGACCAGTATCTCGATATCCGGGAAATCCTGCCCGGTAATGGAGTCCAGGCATTCCTGGAGCGTGGACGACGCGTTGAAGGTCGCGATCACCACGGAAAGACGCGGCGGGGACCTTGTCATCGCGTGCCCGGCTCCCGGAAGAAGGTTGCGTCGAACTGAAGCAATCGGCCGCTCGTCGGGTCGAAGAATCCCGGCCAGATCGACCAAAGGGAAAAGCCAGCCGCTTCCATGCGCGACATGAGTGCCTCGCGCGTAGCCTGGCCTTCGTAGAGTGGTACCAGCGATACCTCGAGTTGCACGCCACGGGCGCGATCAAGCAGGGCCGTGGCGCCGTCCAGGACGCGATCCTCATAGCCTTGGGTATCGATCTTGATGAACAGCCTGGCGTCCGGACCCAACAGCGGCAGTGCCAGCGAATCCAGTGTCTGGACGCTGACGCTCTGGGTGGCGACGGTTTCCGATCCCGGGGCGGCGTCGCTATGCATGGCCAGCATGGGCAGCACGGAGCTACTGACGGAATTCCCCGCGACCTTCATTTCCACCACGCCCGGCGCCCTGCCAACAACGACGCGTTCGGCGACATGCCAGGCAGGATCCTGCTTGCTGGCCTCCATCAGGAGGGCATGCGGCTCCGCCAGCGGCTCGTAGGAAATGATCTGGCCGGAGTATCCAACCCGCCTGATGCCGTTGGCGAACTGGCCGGCATTGGCGCCGACGTCCAGCACCATGTCCACCTGGTGGTGGCTCAACATCGCCCGCAGGCGGCCAAGCTCGGTGCTTTGCGGACGATACCTGGTCACGTCCAGTCCGAATCGATTCGCGGCTCGACGGATGGTGGCTTCGATACCGGTGAAGAACTTCACTTCCGCGCCTCCCCTATGGCGATCGCTGCACCCAGTGCCCAAGTGGCCTTGAAAAGCAGGGCACTTGCGCCGGCAGGCGCCTGGACGGCGCCCGGTAGTGACAAGTAGTGACGACGGGCTTTCGCATAAGCCTCGACCAACTGCTCGTGCCGGCCGCTCGCCATGGCGTCCATGGTGATGCTCCCCGGGTGCGCCATGAAGCTGGCCAAGGGGCGGGGAATGTGGACGTATTCGGAATAGTCCAAAGTCGGCAGCAGGAACAGCAGCAGGTCCTCGCCTACGCCGGAGTTCGCGCCGTAGCGACCGTCGGCTCCGGGAACCGAAGGCAGGAGGTACTTGTCGGCATCAAGGCGGCGGAACACGGCGCAACCCGGACTGAGCGTCAATCGGGTGAGGAGCAGATGCTTGACGACGCGCGCCACGGGATGCCGGCCAGGCGGATGCTTCGCCACCTTTCCGATCGTCTTCAGATCGGGGGTTCGAAGTGCTGCCTGTGTGTAGACAAAGGCAACATCAGGTGTGAAGGCGCCGATACAGGCCGACATGAAGTCGGGTTCGATCCAGTCGTCATCGAACGTGAAATGTATGAAGTCGCCGGTGGCGGCATCCACGCCGTCCCGCCAGCAGGCGATGGGGCCTGAGTCCACCTCGCGGCGGATGTAGCGGATCCTTTCGCCGAAGGCGGCTGCGACCTGGGGCGTCGCGTCCGTGCTGCCGTGGTCGACGAGGATGACCTCGCAGGGAATCGTCTGCGCAAGAGCGGACTCGATGGCACGATGCACGAGGTTCGCGCGGTTGAAGGTCGGAATGATGATCGATGGCCGGCTGCTCATCTCGTTTACCGGCCAATGGCTTGTCGCAGGCGGCCGACGTCGGCGACCAGCGCGCCCGGGTTCTCGGCGGGGCGAGGTTCGATGGTAAGCGCGCTTCCCGCGTGGTCCAGGACCCTGCGGGCCATTTCCCCGACGGTGGTGCCATCTCCCGAGGCGATGTTCACGGTAGTGCGCACTCGCATCGCGGCCAAGTGGAGGATGGCGTCGATCACCCAGTCGGCATACAGGAAGTCACGGACCGCGTCCGCATCGTGGACGGGGAAACCGGACGAGGCTTCCGGGGCGCGGGCTCGAGCGAAGAGACCGGGCACCAGGTAGGACTCCGGCTGGGATTCGTGGAAGAAGCTGAATACGCGGCCGATGCAGGCCGGAACGGACAGTTGCCGGCTAAGTGGCTCGACGATCTTCTCGGCGGCCAGCTTCGTCGCGCCGTAATACGTCCCGGGCGATAGCGGGGAGTCCTCGCGGAGCCGGAGGAGTGGGCCGTTCCCGACCGCCACGGGGGCATAGACATGGCTAGAAGACGCGTGGAAGAGCCAGGCTGGGTCTGGAAGCCTGGAGATGGCATCGACCAAGCCGACGGTGGCGGCGGCGTTGACTTGCATCGCATGCGCCGGATTGGCCGAGACGGCGCCCGTCGGGACAACCGCGGCCAAATGGATGACCAGCGACGGGCGGGTGGCGGCGATCCAACGCTGGACCTCGGACTGCTCCCGGATGTCTCCCTCGAACTCGCTGTAGCCGACGCCGGCTTCGCCCAGGCGACGGGTCAGGAGGCGGCCAAGGGTGCCCCGAGCGCCCGTGACGGCGACCACGCCCTGCGGCAGTTTCGCCCAAGCGTCGAACGCCGGGAGGAAGTCCGGACGCGTGGCGAGGCTCGCCCAACTCATTGCCTGCTCAGCTCCAGGCTGTCGAGCACGACCCCGACCAGCCAATCCAGTCGCGCCTGCGCCAGGGGCTCGGTGTGGATGCCTATGAACACACCCCGTTCGTGGATTCTCTGGGCGCCATCGAACGGGCCGAGGGAGCAGTCGACGTCGAACATCCTGACCGCGGGCTGGAGGGCCATGTTGCCGGACACGATCGGGCGGGTGTCCACGCCGTTCTGCATCAGTAGTCCGGTGAACTTCGGATAGTCGAAACGGATGTCCTCCGATATCTGGAACGGGAATCCGAACCAGCAAGGGTCCGCGCCCTCGGTCGCACGGGGGAAGCAAATCTGGTCGCGCCACGCTGGGTTCGATCGGAAAGCATCGGTGAGTCTGCGGAAATTGTCGCGCCGGTTCTCGTTCATGCGATCGAGCCGCTTGAGTTGCTCGAGCCCGAACGAAGCCTGGATCTCCATTGGCCTGAGGTTGTAGCCGGAGTTGATGAACAGGAAGCGGGGGTCGATCTCGGGATGCCTCGCCTCGATCTCGACGCGGTTGCTCTGCTCGCGGCTCCAGCCGTGCGCCCGAAGGCATTTGAGCAGGTCGTAGTCCTCGAGGGACTTGGTGACGACCATGCCACCCTCGATGGTCGTCATGTGGTGCGAGAAATAGAAGCTGTAGGTGCCGAAGTCGCCGATGGTGCCGAGCGAACGGCTGCGATGGGTCGAGCCCAGCGATTCGCAGGTGTCCTCGATAAGCAGGAGGTCGTGGCTTTCGACCAGCGCAAGCAGCTCATCCATCGACGTGGTGTTCCCGAGGATGTGCACCATCATCACCGCCCGGATGGGCAAACGCGCAAGCGCCCGCTCAAGGGAGGGGATCGAGAGATTGAGCGTATCCGCGTCGCTGTCCACCAGTACCGGCCGGAGGCCGAGCTGGACCAGGGGCCAGATCGAGGTCGACCAGCAGACGGCGGGCACGGCCACGTAGTCTCCCGGCGCAAGCCGCCTGGTTCGCGCTGGATTGATCGCGGCGGAAACGGACAGCAGGTTCGCGGACGATCCCGAGTTGACCATCACCGCATAAGGTGCGCCGACCGCTTTTGCGAAAGCCTGCTCGAACTCGAGTACCCGCTTCCCCATCGTCAGCTGGCCGCTGAGCAGGGTCTCGATGCAGCGCAGGATCTCCTGGTTGTCGAAGCTGGAGTCGACCAGCGGGAACGAGTTTTTGGTTGGACTGGCCATGGCGGGCGACTTCATCGGTTAGTAGGTTTTTGTTGCCGCGAGCTGCATCAGCCTCCGCCTTGCGCCGAACGTCGGCAGCAGGGTGGTGACAAGATAGACCAACGCGGTGATCCAGGGCAGCAGCCAGGCATCGAAGTGGGTGAGGGCGAGGATTTTCAGGCAGATGCAGCCTGCGGCGAAGAAGGAGGCCGTGACCAACTGTATCCGCATGATGCCTGCGGCATTCAGGTAGGTGGCCATCGAAACCCCGAATGATTCCAGGATGCACCAGGTGGCCAGTCCGTAAGCGAGCAGGATGTGCGGCTGCGGCGCGGCTCCGACCCAGGCCGTCATGATCTGGCTGAAGCCCAGGGTCAGCACAGTTGAGGTTGTGATGGCGAAGATGGCACCGGTCGCCAGGGTGGTTCGAAGGGTCCGGCTGGCCCAGGCGTGGTCGCCAGTGGCGAACGCTTGGCGGTAGATCGGCCAGAGCGGCGCGAGTACGAGGCCAAGGCCAATGGGGATGATCGAGTAGATCCGCTGCGCCAGGGCGTAGGGCGTGGCGGCCTCAGCGCCCTGGAGCCAGGCGATCAGCGGGACGTCGACCGTCAGTGCAAGCGCCGCCGCGACCTGCAGGACGAAGAAGGTCAGGCCGTCCCTGCGGATCCTGGATCGGAGTGCGCCGGCATCGCCTGGCGCCGGGCTCGACTGGCCCGCCATTTCGCGCCAGAGAAGCAGGGTGTTTGCCGACGATGCCAGCAAGGGGCCAAGGATCGCGGCGGCCGTGATGGCGGCTAATCCGAGACGCTGGGTCGACGCGAAGACGACCAGGGCGAGCGATACCAAGTGGCCGGCCGCTTGCCAACGGTAGGTTCGCTGGCCCTGGCTTCGTCCGAGTTGGACCTTTCCCGCGAGGCTCAGGGGCGCGGAAACCGCCATGCCAATGCCGACGACCAGCGCCGTCGCGCGCGCCGACTCCGCGTGCTCCTCGCCAAGTCCAAGCAGTCGGTGCCAGGGCAGGAGCCAGCCGCAGGCCAGGGCGACTCCAGCAAATGCCAGACCGATCTGCGCAAGCGCCTTGGTGCCTTCCCGCAGGTAGGCCAGCGCGAGATCGGCCTGGTGGCGGGCATGCGCCGTGGCGACCAGGTTCATGGTGCCGTTGCCAAGGCCCAGGTCGAGGAATGCTGCGAGGTACAGGAAGGCCGTTGCCGAGGCCCAGGCACCAAACTCCACGGGCCCCAGTGCCGTTAGTGCGAAAGGTGCCGCGATGAAGATGCCCGCCAGGGACGCCAGCCTTGCGGCCACCGCCCACGCGCTGGCGCGGGCGACAGACGCCGCCCGCTGGCTTGGCGAATCACGCGCGACCATTGGCGGAATGTGCATGGATCAATTTGAGCGCCGGAAATCCGCGATGGCCGACGCCAGTCCCTTTTCCAGCGGAGTTCTAGCGCGCCAGCCAAGCCCGTCCATTTGGCTGGTGTCCAGTCGCTTTCGTTTCACGCCATCCGGGCGCGAGGGGTCGAACTCGATCCGGCCCTGGTAGCCCAAGGCGTCCGCGACCTGCCTGGCGAGCTCGGCGATGGACAGCTCCTGGCCGGAGCCTATGTTTATCGGCGTGGTGGAACTATAGCCTTGCATCAGGAAGACCAGCGCTTCCGCAAGGTCATCGACGAACAGGAACTCACGAAGCGGCTGTCCGGTTCCCCATATCGTGACCGAGGCGAGCCCTTGCGTGCGTGCAGCTTCGATACGGCGGATCAGTGCGGCGACGACGTGGGAGTTCTCGGGATGATAGTTGTCTCCTGGCCCGTACAGGTTGGTGGGCATCGCGGAAATTGCATCGAAACCGTACTGGTTGCGGTAGGCCTGGCACATCTTCAGGCCGGCGATCTTCGCAATGGCATAGGGCTCGTTGGTCGGCTCCAGTGGACCGGAGAGAAGGTGTGATTCCTTCATTGGCTGGGGACATTCGCGCGGATAGATGCACGACGATCCGAGGAAGAGCAGTTTCGTCGCGCCATTAGCCCATGCCGAATGGATGATGTTCGTCTGGAGCTGCAGGTTTTCCCGGATGAAATCGGCGGGAAACGTGCTGTTGGCGTGGATTCCCCCGACCTTCGCGGCGCACATGAAGACGTAGGCTGGCTTGTGACGGGAAAAAAAAGACGCCACGGCGGCTTGGTCGGTCAGGTCCAGCGCCGCCCGGTCCGCCAGCAGTAGGTTGGTGAATCCCTCCTTGCGCAGATGCCTCACGACGGCACTGCCCACCAGGCCCCGATGGCCCGCCACGAAAACGCAATCGCTCTTGTCCATGGCCGTCAATCCCGCGGGGAGCTTGCGCGATATCCCGCGTCCCGGACCAAGGCGTCCCGCCTGGCGAGGGCCAAATCGGCCTCGACCATTTCCCCGACCAGACCATCGAAGCTCACCCGGGGTGACCACCCAAGCTTCGCCCGCGCCTTGGAGGCATCTCCCAACAAGGTCTCGACCTCGGCCGGACGATGGTAGCGGGCGTCGATGGCGACGATGGGCTTGCCGATCGGAGCCATGGAGCCTTCGGCCGCCGAGACCACGATCGCCGTTTCTTCCTTTCCTTCGCCCTTCCATTCAAGTGCGATGCCCAATTTCCGGGCGGCAAGGCCAACGAAGTCGCGAACCGAGTGTTGCTCGCCCGTGGCGATAACAAAATCCTCGGGATGATCCTGCTGAAGCATCAGCCACTGGGCTTCGACATAGTCGCGAGCATGACCCCAGTCGCGCCGTGCATCGAGGTTGCCCAAGTAAAGGCAGTCCTGGAGTCCGAGGTGGATGCGGGCCAGGGCGCGCGTGATCTTGCGGGTGACGAAGGTTTCGCCCCTGAGCGGTGACTCGTGATTGAACAGAATTCCGTTGCAGGCGAACAGTCCGTAGGCCTCGCGATAATTGACCGTAATCCAGTGTGCATAGAGCTTCGCTACGCCGTACGGCGATCGCGGATGGAACGGCGTCGTCTCGGACTGCGGGATTTCCGCCACCTTGCCGAACAGCTCCGATGTCGAGGCTTGGTAGAAGCGGGTCTTGCCCTCGAGGCCCAGTATCCGGATGGCTTCCAGCAGGCGAAGTGTGCCCATGCCGTCCGCGTTGGCGGTGTACTCGGGCGATTCGAAGGACACTTGCACATGGCTTTGTGCGCCGAGGTTGTAGACCTCGTCGGGCTGCACCTGTTGGACGATCCGGATCAGGTTGGTCGCATCGGTGAGGTCGCCGTAATGAAGCACCAGTCGGCGGTCTGCTTCATGCGGATCCTGGTAGAGGTGGTCGATTCGGTCGGTGTTGAAGGAGGACGCGCGGCGCTTGATGCCATGGACCTCGTAGCCCTTGCCCAGCAGGAACTCGGCCAGGTAGGCGCCGTCCTGTCCGGTGATTCCCGTGATCAGGGCGCGCTTTCGGTTCATCTCGGGAGGGTTGCTCATTTGCTTCTCGACCAGGGTCAATGGGAAAGGACGTTTGCCAGGGATCGGCTCACTCGCGCGCCGGCGAGGGGTCTTCCACGGGGATACCCAGTTCGGCGGCTCGTCCAAGCGCGGCGTTCGCGATTGCCGTGTGGCCTTCCAAGGCGAGCGTTTCGATGATCTGCCTCGCGTAGGTCGGATTGTCACGGCAAGCGTCGATGGCCTTCAGGAAAAGGTCGCGCGCCAGGGATTCGTCGCCCAGGGTGTTGATGGCGTGGTCACCCATGGCGGCATAGGTCGACGCCAATTGCCCCGAGCGGTCGGCGAGCGTGGTGTAAGCCTGCGCCAAGCGGCGATCGTCCATCTCGACGCCTTCGCTGCGTTGGCGTAGGAGGCCGACGACCGCAAGGCCTTCCTGCACGCCGATGGGGCGGGTCTGGAGCTTTTGGATCATCCGGTCCCACCATTCGTCCCTGATGGGCTGGCCGGCGGCCGCGGCCGAGAGGATCAGGCCCTGCTCCGGAAGCGGGGAGGCATTGGGCAGCAGCGATCCGCGTTCGAACTCGCGCATCCCCCAGGCGTAGAAGGGTGAATTCGGATTGCTGTCCGACATGCCCATGTAGAAGATCGCCAGGTCGTTGCTGGCGCGCGGCGAGCCGGGGTTGTGGGCGACCAGGTCGGTGTGCAGGTGGAACTCCGCGCCCCAGGTGGCCGCGCGAATGACGCACAGGAAGACCACGAAGACCGTCACGATGCCCGCCATCAAGGCCTTGCCGGTCTGGGTGTCCTGGACGGGAACGCGTCGCAGCAGGTCGGCCAGTGCCAGCAGGATGCCGAGCAAGGCGAAATAGTTGCGGTGTTCAAACGCCATCTCCAGCGGCAGCACGTTGCTGGTGATGAAGTGCGCGCCGAAGAACCAGAGGATGCCCAGCGACACCAGCGGCGCCCGCTGCCGCAGCACCGCGGCCAGCGCCAGCAGCCCCACGATCAGTCCGCCGCCGAGCAGCGTGGTCATGGGTTCGAGCAGGCTGCGGGACGGCTCGATCTGGTCGTAGTAGAAAACCATGTACCGGGGCAGCGGGAACAGGATCTGCCCCAGGTACATCGGCAGGACGCGCAGCTGCGTCAGCAGGCGCTCGTCGAGCGTGAACGGACGATAGGCGTAGGCCTCGGGCGCGAGCTGCGGCGGCAGGACGACAAGGAAGAACACCAGCGCGCCCAGGCCGGTGGCCAGGCCATAGGCCCAGGCCATGCGCTTGGCGAACGCGGGCCCCTGGCCCGCGAACCGGAGCAGGGTCAGCTCCAGCGCCAGCGTGTAAACGGGGAACAGCGCTGCGCTCTCCTTCGCCAGCAGGCCGGCCATCGCCAGCAACGCGCTGAATACCAGCCAGCCTGCGCCGGCTTGCCCGGCCTGCTGCCTGAGCCGACCGTGCAGGTAGGCCAGCAGGCCCAGCAGGACGAAGGTGTGGCACAGCATCTCCATCCGCTGGACCACGTAAAGCACGGTGGACACCTGCAGCGGGTGCGCGGCCCAGAGCAGGGCGATCGCGGCGGCCGCCAGGGTGGTGTTCCTGCCTTGCCAGCCGGCCGCGGGGACCTGCAGCAGGCGGCGGACCAGGGCGAACACCAGCAGCGCATTCACCGAATGCACGATCACGCTGTGCAGTTTGTAGCCCCAGGGATTCTTGCCCCAGGCCAGGAAATCGAGCGCGAATCCGATCGTGGCGAGTGGGCGGCCGATCTCGCCCGGCACGTAGCCGCGGGCGGCCTGCCGGATCGACGCCCAGTCCAGCGACTGGATCTGGATGATCGGGTTGCTGACGATGTTCGGGTAGTCGTCGAACAGGAAGGCGCCGGTCAGGCCGGGCCAGTAGATCGCGAGCGTGGCGAGCGCCAGGCCCAGGCAAACAAGCAGCGGACTACCAAGCAGACGCGGCATCAGACGCCATCCAAACCGGGGAACCCGAGTGTAGTGCGGATTCCCCTCGCGTCGTGAGTATCAGTTGCAGCCTTCGGGGCGGTACTTGGTGGCCAGGGAGGCTTCCGCGACGCAGCTCCAGGAGCCACTGCTGGTGCGCTGCAGCTCGATGTACTTGCCCGCCACCAGCGGGTTCCCCTTGAGCTGGCAGCGGATGAAGCCGGCGCTGTTGGAGGGATTCATGGTGATGGTGCAGCGCGGAGTGTCCTGGGCCAGCCCGATGTCGGCCACGTTGAAGGTGGTGGCGTTGTTCACCAGCACCTGGGACTCGAAGGTTACCCGGCCGCCGGAGATGTCGGCCAGTCCCGCGGCCACCTGGCTGCGGGCGATGTAGTCCTGGTAGGCCGGCAGGGCGATGGCGGCCAGGATGGCAATGATGGCCACCACGATCATCAGCTCGATCAGGGTGAAGCCGGCGGCGCGGCTTCGGTGTGCGGCTACGGACGGAGTCATCTGCAATCCCCTGGGTGCCGGCGCCAATGGCCGAGCGGTCATTGTGAATGAAGCATGAAATGTGCCAACCGGATCACGCTACCGCCGTGGCCGCCTGGCAGGGTCCCCTTCAATAACGCAGGCAAAGAAAAACCCCGGCCGAAGCCGGGGTTTTCCGTTCCAAACGATGCCTCGGCTATTAGGAGCCGGTGCAGCCGGTCGGGTTGTACGAGACCTTGTAGCCACCCGCCGAGGTGCCGGCGATGCTGCACGGCCACTGGCCGGACGCGTCGCGCGTCAGGGTCAGGGTCTTGCCAGCAACCTTCGGGTTGCCCTTCACGGTGCAGCGGATGAACTGGCCGGTACCGTTGTAGGTGCCGTTGATGGTCACGTCGCAACGCGGGGTGGTCGCGGCCAGGCCGATGTCGACCAGGGTCGCGGTGCCGGTGGAACCACGCTGGATGGTCTCTTCGAACGCCGTCACGCCGCCACGGATGTCGGCCAGGCCGGTGGTCATCTGCGACTTGGCGATGTAGTCCTGATACGCCGGCAGCGCGATCGCGGCCAGGATGGCGATGATCGCGACCACGATCATCAGTTCGATCAGGGTGAAGCCTTTCTGGATGTTCTTCATGGGTAAATCCCCTAGGGTGGATTGTGATTGTCACGTGTTGGAACGGTCAGACCGTCCGTGGGTGGCCGTGCCAAGGCACGTGCTGTAACGGTGATGCATCATCTGTGCCAGCCGGTATAGGACCGGCACAGGCCGGAATATAGGCATAGTGTTGAACGCAAGGCCAGCCAATTCCGGGACATGCCGCAAGGTTTTTTCGCTTGCGTCATAAAGTGACCCGCTGCGTCACTACCTGCCCGGGCCATTGTGTGAGAGCCGTCACACTTCTCGCCAAAACAGGGCCGGCGTCACTCCATCCCCAGTTTCTTGAGCTTGTAGCGCAGGGCCCGGAAGGTGATGCCCAACTGCATCGCGGTCTTGGTCTTGTTGTACCGGTTGGCTTCCAGCGCCTTCTGGATGGTCTCGCGCTCCATCTGCTCGATGGCGTCGGGCAGCGGGGTGCCGTCGGGCCCGAAGGCGGTGGGCGAGGGCGGGGCGCCGGGCCGCAGCGGGGCGTCGGCCTCCTGGCCGATCAGGCTGTCGACCTGGGGCAGGTAGAGGTCGGCGACCTCGATCCGGTGGCCCTCGCACAGGGCCACGGCGCGCTCGAGGATGTTCTCGAGCTCGCGCACGTTGCCGGGGAAGGGGTAGGCGGCCAGCGCGGCCTCCGCCTCCTCGGACAGGGCCGGCAGGGCGTCGTCCTGGGCACCCGCCAGGCGGGCCAGGATCGCGGTCGAGATCACGCCGATGTCCTCGCGCCGCTGGCGCAGCGGCGGCACCGCGAGCTCGATCACGTTGATGCGGTAATAAAGGTCCTGGCGGAACTTGCCCTCTTCGACCAGCCTGGCCAGGTTCTTGTGGGTGGCGGACAGGATGCGCACGTCCACCGGCAGTTCGGCCGGCGCGCCGACCGGGCGCACCGACTTCTCCTGGATCACGCGCAGCAGCTTCACCTGCATGTGCAGCGGCAGCTCGGCCACTTCGTCCAGGAACAGGGTGCCGCCGTTCGCGGCCTGGAAGAGGCCTTCCTTGTCGGCGTGGGCGCCGGTGAAGCTGCCCTTCTTGTGGCCGAACAGCTCGCTTTCCATCAGCTCGGAGGGGATCGCGCCGCAGTTCACCGGCACGAAGGTGCCGGCCGCGCGCGAACCCTGCTCGTGGATCAGCCGCGCCACCAGCTCCTTGCCCACGCCCGATTCGCCGCTGATGTACACCGGGGCCTGGCTGCGGGCGACGCGGCCGATGGTCTGGCGCAGCTGCTGCATGCGCGGCGAGTCGCCGATCAGCCGGTTGCTGGCGGGCGTCGCGGTGCGGCGCTGCTCGTTGAGGTCCAGCGCGTGCTGCACCAACCGGCGCAGCACGGCCAGGTCGACCGGCTTGGTGACGAAGTCGAAGGCCCCGGCCTTGAGCGCCTGCACCGCGGCCTCGACGTTGCCGAAGGCGGTGATCATCGCCACCGGCGTGTCCGGATAGCGCTGGGAAATATGTTCGATCAGGTCCTGGCCCGAGCCATCGGGCAGGCGCATGTCGGTCAGGCAAAGGTCGTAGCTGCCCTGCGCGAGCTGGGCACGTGCGCTCGACAGGTCGGCCGCCGTGTCCACCCGGAGGCCCATGCGGCCCAGGGTCAGGACCAGCAGCTCCCGGATATCGCGTTCATCATCGACCACGAGGGCGCTGCGGGGGGTCGTCATCACTTACCGGAAGGGGGGCGGGAACCCGTACACATTAGCCGAAGCGGCGGGGATCAGGCCAGATTGAGCCTCGCCGGGGCGCCATCGTCCTGCATCAGGGTCATGCCCGGCGGCAGGATGATGCGGAAGCAGCTGCCGCCGCCGGGGACCGGCTGGTAGGTCAGGGTGCACTGGTTGGCCTCGCACAGCTGCTGGGCGATATAGAGGCCCAGGCCGGTGCCGTGCTCGCTGGTCGTATAGAAAGGCGTGAAGATCTGCTCGGCCACCGCGCTGGGAATGCCCGGGCCCCGGTCGACCACGTTGAGTTCGGGCGGCGCGCCCAGCGGCGTGCTGCGCACGGCCACGGTCACCTTGGCGGGCTCGCCGGGCATGCGGCCGTAGGTCAGGGCGTTCTGGACCAGGATGGTCAGCACCTGGTGCAGGTGGCGCGGGTCGGCCATGGCCAGCGTGCTGCGGTCGCTGACGGCCTGCAGGATGTCGGTTTCCAGCGGATGGCTGGCCCGGTACTCATCGACGAAGCGGCGGGCGAACTGGCTGATGTCCAGCGTCTCGGGCTGGGAGCGTTCGCGCCGGGCCAGGCCCAGGATGTCCTGGACGATGCCATTCATGCGCTGGCACTGGGTATGGATGATCTCGAGCAGGCGCCGGTCGGCCTCGGGCAGCTCGGCGGTCTCTTCCAGCAGCTGCACCGAATAGTTGATGGCCGCCAGGGGATTGCGGATTTCGTGGGCGATGCTGGCCGACAGCCGGCCCAGCGTGGCCAGGGTCAGCTCCTCGGCGCGGTCGGAATAGATCCGGCTGTCGTCGAGGAAGATCAGGAACAGGTTGTCGGTCAGGCTCAGCGACACGAAGCGCGGCAGTACCTCGGGCGCGCCCTCGGCCAGGGTCATGGCGCGCGGGATGTCGCCCCGGCCCTGGCGCCAGAGCAGCAGGGCGCGATGGAGCTCCATGGCCACGTCGGCCAGCTGCTGCCGGTCGGGCGAGGGCTTGCCCAGCAGGCCCCAGGCGGCCTCGTTGCAGACCTTCACCCGGTGCTCGCCGTCCACCACCAGGATGCCGGTGCGCATCCGGCGGATCACCAGTTCGTTGATCTCGGCCTGGTTGGCCAGCTCTTCGCCGCGGCGCTCGGCCAGCGCCTGCGACTCGGACACCTGGCGGCTGAGCAGCTCGCACAGCACCGCCGTGGCCAGGTAGGTGACGCTGAACATCACCGACTCGGCCAGGGGCCGGGCATTGAGCGGGTCGAAGGCGCGGTTGAGCAGGCTGTCGGCCAGCACCAGCAGGGCGGCCGCGGTGGCGAAGGCCAGGCCCGCGCGCTGGGGCAGGATCAGGGCGCCGGCGCCGACGTTGAACAGCAGCAGCAGCGCGATCCCGCCCTGGCTGCCGCTGGTGCAGGCCAGCACGCCGGCTGCGACCAGCAGGTCCACGCCCAGGCCGATCGCCGCCTGGCGCCGCGGCGAGGCCTCGTTGCGGTAGCTGGCGTAGACCATGCCCAGGGCGATGGCGAGGTAGACCACGACGATGCTGCGCAGGATCGTCGGCTCGCGGATCTCGAGCATGAACTCGCCCAGCGGGCTGAAGGCGACCAGGGCCAGCAGCGCCGCCTCCAGCACGCGGTAAAGCGTGAAGAAGTAAAGCTCCCGCCGTTGGGGGGAGGCGGGTTGGGCGCTACGGGGGGCAGGGGTCGCCATGGCGCGATTATGCCTGCGTTCCCGGCGCCGCCACCCGGCGCGGCCCGCCCCGGGGACCCGGGGACGGTGCCTTTTGCCTTTGCCGGGGGGGTCGGCGACAATACGGCCCCTCGCTCGCGAGCCCTCCCCAAGCACAGGTAGCCGCATGAACTTCCACGAATACCAGGCCAAGCAACTGTTCGCCGACTACGGCATCGCCGTCCCGGCCGGTCGCGTCGCCCGTACCCCTGAAGAGGCCGTGGATGCGGCCAAGGCCATCGGCGGCGACTTCTGGGTGGTCAAGGCCCAGATCCATGCCGGCGGCCGCGGCAAGGCCGGCGGCGTCAAGCTGGCCAAGACCCTGGACCAGGTCCGCGAGTACGCCCAGGGCATGCTCGGCACCCAGATGGCCACGTACCAGACCGCGGGCATCGCCCTGCCGGTCGACACGGTGCTGGTGACCCAGGCCACCGACATCGCCAAGGAACTCTACCTCTCGGTGCTGGTCGACCGCGGCACGCGTTCGATCACCTTCATCGCCTCGGCGGAAGGCGGCATGGAGATCGAGCAGGTCGCGGCCGAGAACCCGGACGCGATCAAGACGCTCAACGTCAACTTCGTCCAGGGCCTGCAGCCCTACCAGTGCCGCGAGATGGGCTTCGACCTCGGCCTCAACGCCAAGCAGGTCAACCAGCTCAGCAAGATCATGATGGGCCTGTACAAGCTGTTCAACGACAAGGACCTGGCCCTGGTCGAGCTCAATCCGCTGGCCATCCTCACCAACGGCGACCTGGCCGTGCTCGACGGCAAGATCAACTCCGACGACAACGCCACCTTCCGCCACCCCGACCTGGCCGCGATGCGCGACATCCGCCAGGAGGACGAGACCGAGGTGCTGGCTAGCCAGCACGACCTGAACTACGTGACCATGGACGGCAACATCGGCTGCATGGTCAACGGCGCCGGCCTGGCCATGTCCACCATGGACGTGATCGCGCTCAACGGCGGCAGCCCGGCCAACTTCCTCGACGTCGGCGGCGGCGCCACCAAGGAGCGCGTCACCGAGGCCTTCAAGCTCATCCTGTCGTCCGACAAGGTCAAGGCCATCTTCGTCAACATCTTCGGCGGCATCGTCCGCTGCGACATGATCGCCGAGGGCATCATCGCCGCGGTGAAGGAAGTGGACGTCAAGGTGCCGGTCATCGTGCGCCTCGAGGGCACCAACGTCGAAAAGGGCAAGGAGATCCTCAAGAACTCCGGCCTGGCCATCCAGGCCGCCAACGACATCAACGACGGCGCCAAGCTCGCCGTCGCCGCTGCAGCCTGAGGACAACATTCCATGAGCGTTTTGGTCAACAAGAACACCAAGGTCATCGTCCAGGGCTTCACCGGCCAGCAGGGCACCTTCCACGCCGAGCAGATGCTCGACTACGGCACCAAGGTCGTCGGCGGCGTCACCCCGGGCAAGGGCGGCACCACCCACATCGGCCTGCCGGTCTTCAACACCGTGCGTGAAGCCGTCGAAGAGACCGGCGCCGACGCCTCGGTCATCTACGTGCCGCCGCCGTTCGCGGCCGACGCCATCCTGGAGGCGGCCGACGCCGGCATCCGGGTCATCGTCTGCATCACCGAGGGCATCCCGGTGCTGGACATGCTGCGCGTCAAGAACACCCTGATGGGCTACGACGACGTCGTGCTGATCGGCCCGAACTGCCCCGGCGTGATCACCCCGGGCGAGTGCAAGATCGGCATCATGCCGGGCCACATCCACCTGCCCGGCAAGATCGGCATCGTCTCGCGCTCGGGCACCCTGACCTATGAAGCCGTGAAGCAGACCACCGACGCCGGCCTCGGCCAGTCGACCTGCATCGGCATCGGCGGCGACCCGATCAACGGCACCAACTTCATCGATGCGCTCAAGCTCTTCCAGGAAGACCCGCAGACCGAGGGCATCATCCTGGTCGGCGAGATCGGCGGCAGCGCCGAAGAGGAAGCGGCCGAGTTCATCGCCGAGTACGTCACCAAGCCCGTGGTCGGCTTCATCGCCGGCGCCTCGGCCCCGGCCGGCAAGCGCATGGGCCATGCCGGTGCCATCGCCTCGGGCGGCCAGGGCACCGCGGCCGGCAAGTTCGCCGCGCTCGAGAAGGCCGGCGTCACCACCGTCAAGTCGCCCGGCGACCTCGGTGCCGCCATCGCGGCCCGCCTGAAGAAGTAAACTCGGTCCACCGATCGACCCGAAGGGCCGCCGCGTGCGGCCCTTCGTCGTTCCAGGCCCAACCACGGAATGCCGGACATGACCCGCAAGCTACGCATCGCCCTGGCCCAGTTCGACTTCCCGGTGGGCGCGGTGGTTTCGAACACGCAGCGGATCAAGGCGATGGTGGCCGAGGCGCGCGACGTGCACGGCGCCGACCTGGTGCTGTTCCCCGAGCTGGCGCTGTCGGGCTATCCGCCCGAGGACCTGCTGATGCGGCCGGCCTTCCTGTCGGCCTGCGAGCAGGCCATGCACGAGATCGCCGCCGAATGCCGCGGCATCACCGCCGTGGTGGGCTGGCCGCAGTCGGCCGGGTCGGTGGTCTACAACGCCGCCAGCGTGCTGCGCGACGGGCGGATCGACCTGACCTACCGCAAGCGCGAGCTGCCCAACTACGCGGTGTTCGACGAGCGCCGGCATTTCGCGGTCGATCCCGACGGCGGCGCCTGCTGCTTCGAGCTCAAGGGCGTGAAGGTCGGCCTGGTGGTGTGCGAGGACCTGTGGTTCGCCGAGCCGATGGCGGAAACCGCGGCGCTTGGCGCCGAGCTGGTGCTGGTGCCGAACGCTTCCCCGTTCGAAAGCGACAAGACCGCGCAGCGTGACGCCCTGCTGGCCCAGCGCGTCATCGAGGCCGGTGCCGGGCTTGCCTACCTCAACCTGGTGGGCGGGCAGGACGAACTGGTGTTCGACGGCGCCTCGGTGCTGGCCGACGGCGACGGCCACGTGCACCCGGCGGCGCGTGCCTTCGAGGACCATTGGCTGGTGGCCGACTTCGACGCCGACGACCGTCGCTTCAGTGCGGTGCAGTGGCCCGAGGAAGACGACGAGACCCGCGAGTCGCTGGCCTATCGCGCCATCGTCCGCGGCATCCGCGACTACTGCGGCAAGAACGGTTTCGACCGGGTCTGGCTGGGGCTGTCCGGCGGCATCGATTCCGGCCTGGTGCTGGCGCTGGCGGTCGATGCGCTGGGCGCCCGCAACGTGGCCGCGGTCCGGCTGCCGTCGCGCTACACCTCCGACCTGAGCAACGACCTGGCCGAAGAGCAGGCGCGGCTGCTGGGCGTGCGGCTGGAGACGGTCGCCATCGAGGCGCCCTTCACCGGCTTCCTGCAGGCGCTGTCGCCGCTGTTCGACGGGCTCGAGCCCGGCATCGCCGAGGAGAACCTGCAGTCGCGCTGCCGCGGGGCGCTGATGATGGCCCTGTCGAACAAGTTCGGCGGCCTGCTGCTGACCACCGGCAACAAGAGTGAATACGCGGTCGGCTACGCCACCATCTACGGCGACATGTGCGGCGGCTTCGGCCCGATCAAGGACCTGTACAAGACCGAGGTGCAGGCGCTGTGCCACTGGCGCAACGCGCGGTCGCCGGCGATCCCGGAGGAAGTGATCCGTCGCCCGCCGTCGGCCGAACTGCGCGAGAACCAGACCGACCAGGACTCGCTGCCGCCCTACGAGATGCTGGACGCGATCCTGTTCCGCCACGTCGACCAGGACATGTCGCTGGCCGAGATCGTGGCCGAAGGCTTCGACCCCGACACCGTGCGGCGCGTGCTGCAGCTGGTGCGCGTGAACGAGTGGAAGCGGCGCCAGTCCGCGCCCGGCCCGAAGCTGTCCAAGCGCGCCTTCGGCCGCGAGCGGCGCTATCCCATCACCTCGGGCTGGCGCGACTAGCGCCCCATGCAGGCGGGCTTCCCGGCCCGCAGGCCTTCGCCAAGCGCGCCAGGAAAAGACCAAAAAAAGGGGTCAGAGACGTTTCGCGTTTCAAACGCAAAACGTCTCTGACCCCTCTAGGTCACCCCTGTTGGTTTTCAGTCGAAGGGGTTGATGCGGCTGATGATGCCGTTGCCCTGCGGCCACCTGTCGCCCTGCGACAGGTAGGGGTGGTCGGGGTGGTTGGCCTCGAGCACCTTGCGGGCGTCGGCGGCCAGGTCGTCCTGGCCCAGCGCGGCGTAGGACGCGGCCATCAGGGCCAGCGCATCGCCGTCGTGTTCGCTCTGCGGGTAGGTCTGCAGCAGGTACTTGCCGCGGTTGGCGGCGGCCACGTAGGCACCGCGGCGCAGGTAGTACTGGCCAACGCCGGCCTCGTGCCGGGCCAGCAGGTTGCGCAGGAACACCATGCGCTGGCGGGCATCCGGCGCGTAGCGGCTGTTCGGGTAGCGGCGGACCACGTCGGCGAAGTCGTTCAGGCTCTGGGTGGGCGCGCCGAGGTCGCGG
Source organism: Arenimonas sp. (assembly GCF_035721105.1). GTDB lineage: Bacteria > Pseudomonadota > Gammaproteobacteria > Xanthomonadales > Xanthomonadaceae > Arenimonas. The sequence goes on from NZ_DASTNG010000068.1 coordinate 21,948, forward strand.
GTGGCCAGGTCCTGGCGCACCAGGCGCAGCAGCACGCTGGAGCTGCGGTCGAAGTTGATCAGCGCCTTGAGGTAGTAGGCGTAGTCGATGTGCGGGTGGGTCGGGTAGGTGCGGATGAAGCGGGTGATGGTGGAGGTCGCTTCCTCGGTCATCGCCAGCTTGTACTGCACGTAGGCCAGCTCCAGCTGGGCCTGCTCGCTGTATTCGCCGAACGGGAAGCGGGCGACCAGGCGCTGGTAGTAGCGGCCGGCGCGGGCGTAGTTGCGGCCGTCGAGCGCTTCCTTGGCGGTGGCGTACATGGCCTCGACCGGCAGCGTCTCGGTTTCAGGCTCCTTGTCGCCGAACCAGCCGCCGATGGTCGAGCAGCCCGAGAGGCCCACGGCCAGCATCAGGATCATCAGGAAACGCGTCATTCCGGGCAGTCGGGTCATCAGGTTGGGCAAGTCAGGGCGCTGGAGGCAGCTGGTTCAGGGATAATACCGGAAAGCCCGCTGTCGCCTCCATGAATGCGACCCCGGGCCCGCCCCGGCCCCACGAGATCCCCATGTCCCAGCCCAATCCGCCAGAAAACGACGACAACGAGCGCGAACTGCTCGAGTCCAGCATCCCGTTGGCCTCCGCGGGGCGCCGGTTCGACCAGGTCCTGGCCGAGCTGTTCCCGGACTTCTCCCGCTCCCGCCTCACCGAGTGGATCAAGTCCGGCGACGCCCTGCTGGACGGGCGCCTGGTCAAGCCCAAGGAGGCTGTGCGCGGCGGCGAGCCGGTCACCCTGTCGGTCCGCATCGAGGTCGAGACCGGCGAGGCCCTGCCCGAGGACATCCCGCTCGAGATCCTGTTCGAGGACGAGGACGTGCTGGTGGTGAACAAGCCCGCCGGCCTGGTCGTGCACCCCGGTGCCGGCAACCCCCGCGGCACCCTGGTCAACGCCCTGCTGCATTTCGACGCCCGCCTGGCCGGCCTGCCGCGTGCCGGCATCGTCCACCGCCTCGACAAGGACACCTCGGGCCTGATGGTCGTCGCGCGCACCCTGCGCGCCCATACCTCCCTGGTCGAGCAGCTGTCCGGCCGCGAGGTGCACCGCCAGTACCTGGCCGTGGTGCAGGGCACGATGGTCGCCGGCACCACCATCAATGCGCCGATCGGCCGCCATCCCACCGACCGGGTCCGCATGGCGGTGGCGAAGGAGGGCGCGCCCGGCCGCGACGCCATCACCCACTACCGCGTGCGCGAGAAGTTCCGCGCCCACACCCTGGTCGAGTGCCGCCTGGAAACCGGCCGGACCCACCAGATCCGCGTGCACATGGCCCATGTCCGCCACCCGATCGTCGGCGATCCGCTGTACGGCGGCTCGTTCCGGCTGCCCAAGGCCGCCACCGAGGCGCTCACGGTCCGGCTGCAGGGCTTCAAGCGCCAGGCCCTGCACGCCGAGAAGCTGAGCTTCCGGCACCCGGCCAGCGGCGACCTGGTGACCACCGAGGCGCCGGTGCCCGAGGACATGCAGGGCCTGGTGCTGGACCTGCGCAACGACACCGCGGCCTTCAACAAGAAGTAGCCATGGACCTGGCCCGGGCCTGGAGCGAAGCGACCTGGCCGGTGCCCGCGGGCGTTCGCGGCGGCACCAGCCTGCGCAGTGGCGACGGACTGTCGCCGCCGCCGTTCGATCGCCTGAACCTGGGGCTGCGCTGCGGCGACGACCCGGCCCTGGCCCGCGCCAACCGCGCGCGCCTGGCGGGCTGGCTGGCGCTGCCTTCCGAGCCGCACTGGCTGGACCAGGTGCACGGCACGGCGGTGGCGCGGTTCGACGCGCCGCCGACCGGCGGGCCCGAGCCCGTGGCCGATGCCGCGGTGACCGCCACGCCCGGCGTGGTGCTGGCCATCCTCAGCGCCGACTGCCTGCCGGTGCTGCTGTCCGCCCGCGACGGCCGCGAGATCGGCGCCGTCCACGCCGGTTGGCGCGGCCTGGCGGCCGGCGCCCTGGAGGCCACCGTCGCCGCCATGGCCACGTCGCCCGCCGACCTGCTGGCCTGGCTGGGCCCGGCCGCGGGCCCGCGGGCCTATGAAATTGGCCCGGAGGTGAGGGATGCCTTCCTTGCCCATGATCCGGCGGCGGCCACGGCCTTTACCGCCACGCGGCCGGGCCACTGGCGCGTGGACCTGTATGCGCTGGCGCGCCAGCGCCTGGCTGCCGTCGGCGTGCAGCAGGTATCCGGCGGCGGCGAGTGCACGATCAGCGACCCGTCCCGCTACTTCTCGCACCGGCGCGACGGCCGCAGCGGCCGCATGGCCACCCTGGCCTGGCTGGCCGGCTGGCCGGCTGAGGGCCCGCGGCCGCTGTCCGCGCTCTGAATCGGCACCGCCCTTCGCTTGAAAGGCCCGCGTCGGGCCGCCATCTGCTGGTCATACGGGCGGCAACCCGCCGCCCCGGACTCCCAAGGGGCTCCCGATGCGAATGGACAAACTCACCTCGCGATTCCAGCAGGCGCTGAGCGACGCGCAGTCGCTGGCCGTGGGCCGCGACCACAACCTGATCGAACCGCTGCACCTGATGGTGGCGCTGCTGGACCAGTCCGGCGGCAGCACGCGGCCGATGCTGGCCCAGGCCGGCGTCAACGCCGCGGCCCTGCGCCAGCGGCTGGGCGAGGCGCTGGACAAGCTGCCCAAGGTCAGCGGCCAGGCCGGCGAAGTGTCGCTGGGCAACGACCTGGCGCGGCTGCTCAACGTCTGCGACAAGCTGGCGCAGCAGCGCGGCGATGGCTTCATCGCCAGCGAACTGTTCGTGCTGGCGGCGCTGGACGACAAGGGCGCGCTGGGCCAGGCGCTCAAGGCCAGCGGCGCACAGAAGGCAGCGCTGGAGCAGGCCATCGAGGCCCTGCGCGGCGGCGAAAAGGTGCAGGACGCCAACGCCGAGGAGAACCGGCAGGCGCTCGAGAAGTACTGCATCGACCTCACCGCCCGCGCCGAGTCGGGCAAGCTCGACCCGGTGATCGGCCGCGACGAGGAGATCCGCCGCACCATCCAGGTGCTGCAGCGGCGCACCAAGAACAATCCCGTGCTGATCGGCGAGCCCGGCGTCGGCAAGACCGCGATCGTCGAAGGCCTGGCCCAGCGCATCATCCACGGCGAAGTGCCCGAGGGCCTGCGCAACCGCCGCGTGCTGTCGCTGGACATGGGCGCGCTGATCGCCGGCGCCAAGTTCCGGGGCGAGTTCGAGGAGCGCCTCAAGGGCGTGCTCAGCGACCTGTCCAAGCAGGAAGGGCAGGTGATCCTGTTCATCGACGAGCTGCACACCATGGTCGGCGCCGGCAAGGCCGAAGGCTCGATGGACGCCGGCAACATGCTCAAGCCGGCGCTGGCGCGCGGCGAGCTGCACTGCATCGGCGCCACCACGCTGGACGAGTACCGCAAGTACGTCGAGAAGGACGCCGCGCTCGAGCGCCGCTTCCAGAAGGTGTTCGTGGGCGAGCC
>NZ_DASTNG010000069.1:0-40814 GCF_035721105.1 Arenimonas sp.
CGCGCTGCGCGCCCGGCCGCGGGCCGCTGCGCTCGCGCGAACCGCCGCCCGGACGACCGCCGTCACGACCGCCACCGCTGCCGCCGCGGCCACCGCGGCCGCGCTTCTCGTCCTCGGCGGCCTTGGCCTCGCGCACTTCGCGGAAGATCGCGGTCACGCTCTCGGCCTCGCCGTCGTCCTCGCCCTCGACCTTGGGTCGCGGCGCGCGCGGCTTGGCGACCAGCAGCTCGGGCTCGACCTGGGCCACCGGCAGCTTCTGCTCGATGTAGGCCTCGATGTCGGGCAGCGACATCGCGTAGCGCTCGCAGGCGAAGCTGATGGCGTCGCCCTCGGCGCCCAGGCGCGCGGTGCGGCCGATGCGGTGCACGTAGTCCTCCGCGTCGAACGGCAGGTCGTAGTTGTAGACGTGCGACACGCCGTCGATGTGCAGGCCGCGGGCGGCCACGTCGGTGGCGACCAGCAGGTCCAGCTGGCCCTTCTGGAAGCGGGCCAGCAGGGTTTCGCGCTTCTTCTGCGGCACGTCGCCCGAGAGCACGCCGACCCGGAAGCCGGCGCGCTCGAGCGCCTTGGCCACGCGCTCGACCCACACCTTGGTGTTCACGAACACCATGGTGCGGTGGCCCTCGCTGCGGGTCAGCAGGCCGATCAGCAGCGGGATCTTCTCTTCGTCGGACGGGAAATAGACCAGCTGGCGGACCTTGGCGGCGGTGATGAACTCGGTCTCGACCACGAGCTTCTCGGGCTCGTTCATGTGTTCGTAGGCCAGCTCCAGCACGCGGTGGCTGAGGGTGGCGGAGAACAGCAGGGTCTGGCGCTCGGTGCGGATCGGCATGCGGCGCAGCAGGAAGCGGATGTCCTTGATGAAGCCGAGGTCGAACATGCGGTCGGCCTCGTCGAGCACGCAGACCTCGCAGGCGTGCAGCGAGACGACCTTGTGCTGCTTGACGTAGTCGATCAGGCGGCCGGGGGTGGCGATGATCACGTCCACGCCCTGCTGCAGCAGCTCGCGCTGCTTGTCGTAGTCGACGCCGCCGTAGACCAGGGCGAAGCGCAGGCCCAGGTCGGAGCCGAACTTCACGGCGTCCTTGTGGATCTGGATGGCCAGCTCGCGGGTCGGCGCGAGGATCAGGGCGCGCGGGTCCTCGGGCTTGCGGTCGGCCAGGGCCGGGCGCGTCAGCAGCCGGTTGATCAGGGCGACCAGGAAGGCCAGGGTCTTGCCGGTGCCGGTCTGGGCCTGGCCGGCGACGTCGCGGCCGCCCAGGGCCAACGGCAGGGTCAGGGCCTGGATCGGGGTGCAGCGGGTGAAACCGGCGGCTTCGAGGCCAGCCTGCAGGGCCGGATGCAGCTCGAAGTTCGAAAATGCGATATCAGTCAGGGGTTTATCGGACATGGGACTCTCTTGGGGCGCGTCTCTGCGCTTGCGCGGCCTGTCCGGGAATCGCAAACTCGTGGCGTCCGGGGGTGCCGCTGGCGGTTGTTTGTCGGTGAAAGCGCCCCAGTTTAACCCAACGGCGGCGGCAACCGGCCGCATCCCCCAAGAAAATCAGGAGTTTGAGGCATGAGTGACCAGGTGCTCCACGTGGGCGACACCGACTTCGAAGACCAGGTGCTCAAGTCCGACACCCCGGTGCTGGTGGATTTCTGGGCCGAATGGTGCGGCCCCTGCAAGATGATCGGCCCGATGGTCGACGAGCTGGCCGGCACCTACGCCGGCAAGGTCAAGGTCGTGAAGATCAACATCGACCACAACCCGCAGACGCCGCGGCAGTACGCGGTCCGCGGCATCCCGACGCTGATGATGTTCAAGGACGGCAAGGTGCACTCGACCCAGGTCGGCGCCGTCGGCAAGTCGCAGCTCGCGCAGTTCATGGACAAGGCGCTCTGAGCGCCCGCGCCCCGGCCACGCCGGGGCGTTCCGCCCCGCGCGGGTTGTCGCCGCGGGGCGGCCAGTGTTAGCGTAAGGCCGTCGTGGCGCCCCGGGCGCCCACTCTCTTCTGCAAGAACCCCTCCCTCCCCCACGCTCGCTTTCGCGAGGTGAATCCTGTGTCCGATAACGAAAACGAATCCGGCGCCAGCGCCGAGAAGCGCCCGCGCAAGCCGCGCAGCGCCCCCGCCCAGAACCCCGCTGAATCGGCACCCGCCGCGGCTCCCGAGCGCGCTTCCGCGCCGGCGCCCGCGTCCGGTGGCGGCGATGCCCCGTCCGCGGCCAGCGGCCAGGAGGGCGGCCCGCCGCGCTCCGGCGGCGGCCAGGGCGGCCGTGCCGAAGGCGGAAGCCAGGGCGGCAGCGAAGGCGGCGGCGCCGGCAACGGCGGCCCGTCCGGCGACGGCGGCAATGCCGGCGGCGGCGGCGGCCAGGGCGGCGAAGGTGGCGAAGGCGGCTTCCGCGAAGGTCGCCGCAACCGCCGCGACCGCTTCCGCGACAAGCGCGACCGCTTCCGCGACCGTCCGCGCGACGGCGGTGGCGACGACGAGGCCGGCAACGGCGGCGGCAATGGCGGCGGCGAGCGCAACGATCGCCCGATGCCGCAGCTTCCGCCCGACTTCCCGACCTACAGCCTCAACGACCTCAAGCGGATGCCGGCGCACAAGCTGCTGGAGATCGCCGACAAGCTGAACCTGCATGAGGGCGTCGCCCGCATGCGCAAGCAGGACGTCAACTTCGCCCTGCTCAAGGTGCTCACCCGCCACCCCGCCGGCGTGGCCGGCGACGGCGTGCTGGAGATCCTGCCCGACGGCTACGGCTTCCTGCGCAGCGACGACGCCAGCTACCTGGCCGGCCCGGACGACGTCTACATCTCGCCCAGCCAGATCCGCCGCTTCAACCTGCGCACCGGCGACCACATCGCCGGCCGCATCCGCAGCCCGAAGGACGGCGAGCGCTACGTCGCGCTCAACATCGTCGACACCATCAACGGCGAACCGCCGGAGGCGTCGAAGGGCAAGGTGCTGTTCGAGAACCTGACGCCGCTGTTCCCGCGCGAGCGCTTCCGGCTCGAGCGCGGCAACGGCTCGTCCGAGGACATCACCGGCCGGGTGATGGACCTGATGTCGCCGCTCGGCAAGGGCCAGCGCGCCCTGATCGTCTCGCCGCCCAAGGCCGGCAAGACGGTGCTGATGCAGAACCTGGCCCAGGCCATCATCCACAACCACCCCGACGTGCACCTGATCGTGCTGCTGATCGACGAGCGGCCCGAGGAAGTGACCGAGATGCAGCGCACCGTCCGCGGTGAAGTCATCTCGTCCACCTTCGACGAGCCGGCCGCGCGCCACGTGCAGGTCGCCGAGATGGTGATCGAGCGCGCCAAGCGCCTGGTCGAACACAAGCGCGACGTGGTGATCATGCTCGACTCGATCACCCGCCTCGCCCGCGCCTACAACACCGTGGTGCCCAGCTCCGGCAAGGTGCTCACCGGCGGCGTCGACGCCAATGCGCTGCACCGCCCGAAGCGCTTCTTCGGCGCGGCCCGCAACGTCGAGGAAGGCGGCTCGCTGACCATCATCGCGACGGCCCTGGTGGAAACGGGCTCGAAGATGGACGAAGTGATCTACGAAGAGTTCAAGGGCACCGGCAACAGCGAAGTGCACCTGGACCGCCGCATCGCCGAGAAGCGCGTCTACCCGGCCATCAACATCAACCGCTCCGGCACCCGCCGCGAAGAGCTGCTGATCGAGCCGGACATGCTGCAGAAGATCTGGATCCTCCGGAAGCTGCTGCACCCGATGGACGAGCTGGCCGCGATGGAGTTCCTGCTCGAGAAGATGAAGAACACCAAGTCCAACGACGAGTTCTTCTCTTCGATGAAGCGCTGAGGCCCCGGCCCCGGCAAGAAAAAGCCCCGCCTAGGCGGGGTTTTTTCGTTTCCCCTGTGGGAGGGACTTCAGTCCCGATGCTTCTTGCCGGAAAGCATCGGGACTGAAGTCCCTCCCACAGGGGCGGTTCCGTGGCGACGGGCGGGCAGCGCATAATCCGGCCATGCACGGCTCGGGCTACCTATCGATCATCCTTGTCTTCCTGGTCGCGGCCGTGGTCGCGGTGCCGCTGTTCCGGCGGCTGGGCCTGGGCGCGATCCTCGGCTACCTCGCCGCCGGCGTCGCCATCGGCCCGATGGGGCTGGGCGTCGTGCCCGACCCGGAGGACGTGCTGGCCGCGTCCGAGTTCGGCGTGGTCATGATGCTTTTCATCATCGGCCTGGAGCTGAGCCCGCCGCGGCTGTGGGTGATGCGCCGGCAAGTGTTCGGCACCGGTGGCCTGCAAGTGCTGGTGTCGGCCGCCGCCATCGGCCTGCTGGCCGCGACGTTCCTCGAGGGCTGGAAAGCCCCCTTCGTGGTCGGCATGGGCCTGGCGCTGTCGTCCACCGCGGTGGGCCTGCAGCTGCTGGCCGAGCGCAAGGAGCTCACCGCGGCGCACGGCCGCGTCGCGTTCGCGATCCTCCTGTTCCAGGACCTGGTCGCGATCCCGCTGCTGGCCGCCATCCCGCTGATGGGCGAGGCCAAGGCACTGGCGCGGTCGGCGCCGCCGCTGGAATCGGTCCTCAACGCCGTGGTGGTGATCGCGGCCGTGGTGGTCGGCGGGCGCCTGCTGCTGCGGCACCTGCTGCGCGTGGTCGCGCGCGCCAATTCGGTCGAAGTGTTCACGGCCACGGCGCTGCTGGTGGTGGTGGGCAATGCCTGGCTGATGCAGTGGGCCGGGCTGTCGATGGGCCTGGGCGCCTTCCTGGCCGGCGTGCTGCTGGCGGACTCGGAATACCGGCACGAGCTTGAATCGCACATCGAGCCGTTCAAGGGCCTGTTCCTGGGCCTGTTCTTCATGGCCATCGGCATGAGCATCGACCTGGGCGTGGTGGCGCGCGAGCCGGCCGTCATCCTGGGCGGCGTGGTCGCGCTGCTGGCGCTCAAGACCGGGCTGCTGTTCGCCGTGGGCCGCTGGACCGGCGGGCTGCCGGTGCGCGAGGCGCTGCGCCTGGGCGCGGTGCTGGCGATGGGCGGCGAGTTCGGCTTCGTCATCTTCGCCGAGGCGCTCAAGGCCGGGCTGATCGAAAGCGACCTGCGCGACAAACTGTTCGTCGTGATCGGCCTGTCGATGGCGGCCACGCCGCTGGCGCTGCTGGCGGTGTCGCGCTGGCTGCGCACCCACCCCGAGCACGTCGAGAAGCGCGCCCCCGACACCATCGACGACGCCCATCCGCGGGTGATCATCGCCGGCTTCGGGCGCATGGGCCAGATCGTCGGCCGCATGCTGCGGGCGCAGAAGATCCCGTTCACCGCGCTGGAAACCAGCGCCGAGCAGGTGGACTTCCTGCGCCGGTTCGGAAACAAGATCTACTTCGGCGACCCGGCCCGGCCCGAGCTGCTGCGCGCGGCGCGGGCCGACCTGGCCGAGGTGTTCGTGCTCACCACCGACGATCCCGACGCGAACGTGCGCACGGCGCGGCTGGTGAAACGCATGTACCCGCACCTGAAGGTCTACGCCCGCGCCCGCAACCGCCAGCACGCCTTCAAGCTGATGGACATGGACGTGCAGGTGACGCGCGAGACCTTCCACTCCAGCCTGGTGCTGGGGCGGCGGGTGATGGAGGCACTGGGCGTGCCGGCCGAGGAGGCCGCGCGCAACACCGAGACCTTCCGCGCGCACGACGAGGCGCTGCTGCGCCAGCAGCACCTGGTCTACGACGACGAGGCCGCGCTGGTGGCCTCCGCGCGCGAGGCGCAGCGCGAGCTGGAAACGCTGTTCGAGGCCGACATCGAGCCCGCCGACGACGACGGCGACGCCGGTCGCTGAGCCGGCGGTCCGGGCGGCAGTGCGCGGCCGACCTACCTGGGGTCGCGCAGGAAACGCGCCAGCGACGGGGTTCCCGTGCGCGCGGGCTCGAACTCGGCAGCGACGTCGACGAAACCGCGCAGCACCGCCAGGTCGTGCGGCGTACGGCCCAGGCCGTCGCGGGCCTGGCGGTTGCCGCCCTCGCGCAGCAGGCGCTGCACCACCCGCGGCAGGCCGTGCATGGCCGCCAGGTGCAGCGGGGTGTAGCCGCGCTGGTCCTGCGTGTCCAGGCTCACGTCCTCGGCCAGCAGGCGCTCCAGCGCGGCCAGCAGCACGTCTTCGTCGCAGGCGGCGCCGGGCTCGGCGCGCGCGCCCAGCAGCAGCAGCAGCGGCGTCTGCCCGAGCGCGCTGGCCTCGTCGGGCGCGGCGTCGGCCAGCAGCAGGATGTCCATCAGGGCCAGCACGCGCTGGCGATCGCGCGAAGAGAAGGCATGCAGCGCCGCGCAGTGCAGCGGGCCCAGGCCCTGGGCGTCGCGCGCCTGCGGGTCGGCGTCATGCGCCAGCAGGCGCGACACCAGTTCGGGCTGGCCCAGCGCGGCCGCCAGCATCAGCGGCGTGACTTCGCCGGGCAGGGCCAGGTCGGGCTCGGCGCCGGCGCGCAGCAATTGGTCGACGACGCCGACATGGCGCATCGAGATCGCCGCGGACAGCGGCGTGGCGCCGGTCCGCGCGGCCCGCCGGGTGTCGGCGCCGCGCTCGAGCAGCAGCGCTACCACCACGTCGTGGCCGCCGCCGGCCGCGCGCAGCAGCGCGGTGCAGCCCTGGGTGTCGGTGCCGTCCACCGGCAGGCCCAGTTCAAGCAGGCGCAGCACCGCCTCGGCGTCGCCGGCCATCGCCGCGGCCGGCAGGTCGGCCGCCTGCAGCGTCCGGCCCGGCAGCTGCCACTGCCGCCATTCCAGCCAGTGCGACAGCTCGCGGCGGTCGGCCGCCAGCGCCAGGCCCAGCGGCGTCTGGCCGTCGGGCGCGGCCAGGGCCGGCGAAGCGCCGTGGCGGATCAGGACCCGCAGCGCGCTTTCGCGGCCCAGCGTGGCGGCGACGTGCAGCGCGGTGTGGCCGCGGCCGTCGCGGGCATTGGGATCGACGCCCGAGGCCAGCAGGGCCTCGGCCAGGCGCAGCCAGCCAAGCTGGATCGCCAGCCCCAGCGGCGGGTCCGACGGCGCGCCGCCGAAGGCATCGGCGCCGCGTTCGAGCAGCGCCAGGGCGAAGTGTTCGTGGCCGCGCGTGGTGTGCTCGCCGGCCAGGCAGGCCTGCAGCCAGCGGGCCAGGCCGCCGCGTCCGCCGACCGGATGCGCGACTTCCAGCAGCCGCTGCAGCGCGCCCATGGCGTGCCCGCCGCGGCCCAGCAGATGGAAGAAGACGCTGAGCTCGCCGTCGATGACGACGTCGGCGCGGGCGCCGTGGCCCAGCAGCCAGTCGAAGCTGGCGGCATCGCCCTCGCCGGAGAACTCCAGCAGCAGCGAGGCCAGCCCCGCCGCGTCGGGACCGGCGCCCAGGCGCTGCATCGCCTCGGCGGATTCGCGCCGGCCGGACTGCAGCGCCTCGCGCAGCAGTTCGCGCGGGGTCTTCTCGAAGTGGCCCTCGGACAGGCCCTCGGCGACGCTCGCGGGCAGCGGGTAGGACGGATCCAGCACCGCCACCAGCGGCCAGCGGCCGGCGCCCAGCGCGTGCTCGAGAGCGCGGCGGCCGTCGCCGTCGCGCTGTTCGGGATTCACGCCGAGCGCGATCAGATGCCGCAGCAGTTCGGGGGGCGCCCCGGCCTCGGTCGCCAGCACCAGCGCGTTGCGGCCGTGGCCGTCGACCGCGGCGACGTCCGGCCGCGCCAGCGCCAGCCGCGCCAGTACGCCGGCGTGGTTGCCGCGCGCGGCCTCCAGCAGCGGGGTGATGCCGTCGGCATCGTGGGCGTTGCGGTCGGCGCCGGCGTCGAGCAGTTCACCGACGATGTCGGCGTTGCCGGCCGCGCAGGCCAGCAGCAGGGCCGTGCGCTGGCGGGTGCCGCGGGCGTCGACCCGCGCCTTGTGCCGCAGCAGCAGCTGCACGCCGGCGGTGTCGTCGTCGCCGACCACGGCGGCCAGCAGGGCCGGCTGGCCGTCCTTGGGCTCGGGCTTGGCGCCGCGCTCGATCAGGAAGCGCGCGAGCCGCCAGTTACCGGCGACGCAGGCGACGCCCAGCGGGCTGAAGCCTTCGGCGTTGAGCGCCTCGAGGGTGGCGCCGGCATCGAGCAGCAGCGCCGCCACCGCGGCATCGGTGCTGCGCGCGGCGTGGTGCAGCGGCGTGTTGCCCTCGGCGTCGGCGCGGCGGGCGTCGGCGCCGTTCGCCAGCAGGGTCATCACGGCCTCCGGTCGGCCGTGCCAGCTGTCGCGGGTAGCGGCCAGCAGCGGAGTCAGGCCGGCGTGTTCGTCGTTGAGGTCGACGCCGCGGGCGATCAGTTCGCGCAGCAGGCGCAGGTCGCCCAGCAAGGCTGCCAGCATGGGCAGGGTGCGCTGGTCGCGGTCGGCGGGATCGGGCTCGGCGCTGGGATCGACGCCGGCTTCGAGCAGGGACAGCGCGGCCTCGATACGGCCGGCGCGGGTGGCGGCATACAGCTCGGCCTCCGGGGACAGGCCCTCCTCCGCGGCGGACGGGATCGCGACGGCGTCTTCGTCGTCATCGCCGTAGATCGGCAGGCTGGCCAGCGACGGCGCCGCCGGCGGGCCGCCGAAACGCTGCACCAGCGCATGCGCCGCCAGCGCGGCGGCCAGCAGCCCGCCCGCCGCCAGCCAGCGCGAGGGCGCCGGCACCAGGCCAGGCCAGGCCACCAGCAGGCTGCCCGCCAGCACCGCGAACACCGCCAGCGCGACGACGAAGCCACGCCCGGCCTCGGCCGGCCCGCCGGCGCCGACCGCGGCGGCCAAGGGCGGCAGCCGGCCGGATTCGCGCTCGGCGAGTCCGAACGCGGGCCAGGCGCGCCACAGGCAAAGCAAGGCGGCGCCCGCCATGCCGCTCAGGGCCAGCGCCGACAGCAGCGACCCGGTGTCGCGCAGCGCCGCCAGCGGCCAGGCCGTGGCCAGCACCACCAGGACCAGGCCCATCAGCCAGACCAGCGCGAGGCCCCGCGCTTCGCGCAGGCCGGCGCCGTCGAAGCCGGGCGTCGGCCGCAGCCCGCGCAGGCTGGCCAGGCCCAGCGCCAGCGCCGGCTGGGCCAGCCAGGCGCCCAACAGCCCGGCCGGATGCGGCCAGGCCACCGCCAGCGCCAGCCCGGCGCCCAGCAGCAGCCAGGCCCAGGCGACCGGGGCGCGACGGGATTCAGCCATCGACCAGTGGATCCAGCATGGTCGGCGGGAACTGCAGGTGGAAGCCGTGCGCCGCCAGGTTGGCGCGCACCACGGCGGCGTCCACCTGGGCCAGGCGCCTTTCGGGCGTCAGCGCCACTTCCAGCACGAAGGCGAGCTCGCCCAGGGGCAGGCGCACCGGATCGGGCAGCACCAGGAAGTCGTCCCGCTTGCGCAGGTAGACGTAGGTGTCGGGCTTCCTAAGGGATTTGTAGACGTAGGCTTGCATGGGCCCGCCGCAGGGTTCGGGCGATTGTCGCCGCAAACGCCACGGGGGAAAAGCAGCACGGGCGGTGGTCACGCCGGCTTTGCTAGGCTTGCGGGCCGTCATCGCACCCTGGGAGTCGCCATGCGCCATCGCCACCTCGCCCTCGCCCTGCTCGCGGCCTGCGCCGCGCCGGCCCTGGCGAACGACACGCCCCTGACCCTGGACCAGGCGATGGCGCATCCGGACTGGATCGGCCCGCCGGTGGAGCAGGCCTGGTGGTCGCTCGATGGCCAGCATGCGCTGTACACGCTCAAGCGCGAGGGGTCGCCGGTGCGCGACACCTGGACCCTGCCGGTGGCCGGCGGCACGCCCGCCCGGGTCGAAGGCGCGGCCCTGGCCGAGGTCGACGGTGCCCGGGTCGACTTCGACGCCAGCGGCCGGCGCGCGGTGTTCGTGCGCAACGGCGACGTGTTCCTGCGCGAGGTCGGCGGCGCGCTGCAGCAGCTCACCCGCAGCGCCGAGGCCGAGGCCAACGCGCGCTTCGCCGCCAATAACCGCGACGTGGTCTGGAGCGTGGGCAACGACTGGTTCCGCTGGTCGCCCGAATCGCGCCTGGCGCAGCCGGCGGCGCTGCCGCGGGCCGAGAAGGATCCGGCCGCCGCGCCCGAGGCCGATGCCCTGCGCGACCACCAGCTGCGCCTGAGCAGCACGCTGGCGCGCGAGAAGGCCCAGCGCGAGGCGCTGCGCGACAACGCCGAGGCGCTGCGCCGCGCCGACCCGACCCGCGCCGCCGCGCCGGTTTACCTGGGCGACAAGGTCGAGATCAGCAGCAGCGTGATGTCGCCCGACGGCCGCTGGCTGCTGGTGGTGACCCAGGCCAAGGGCGCCGAGGCCGGGCGCACCGGCAAGATGCCCAAGTACGTCACCGAGTCGGGCTACGAGGAATTCGAGGACGTGCGCGTGCGCGTCGGCCGCAACGCGCCGATTGCCCAGCAGCTCAAGCTGGTGGACCTGCGCGACAGCCGCGTGCGCGACCTGCCGCTGGCGGCGCTGCCCGGCATCGGCACCGACCCGCTGGCCGACCTGCGCCGCACCGCCGGCCTCGACCCGCTCAAGGGCGAGCGCGCCGTGCGCCTGGACGCCATCGAGTGGTCGGACGACGGCCGCGGCGTCGCGGTGATGGCGCGGGCCATCGACAACAAGGACCGCTGGATCGCCACGGTCGACTTCGAGGCCGGCGCGCTCCAGCCGCTGCATCGCCTCACCGACACCGCCTGGATCAACTGGAACTTCAATGATTTCGGCTGGCTGCCGGACAACCGCACGGTGTGGTTCCTGTCCGAGGAAAGCGGCTGGTCGCACCTGTACACCGCGACCCCGGGCGGTCGCGCCAAGGCGCTGACCCGCGGGAAATGGGAGGCTTCGTCGCCGCAGTGGACGCTCGACGGCGCCACCGCCTACTTCGTCTGCAACCGAGCGCGCCCCGGCGACTACGAAGTCTGCGCGGTGCCGCGCGACGGCGGCGACGTGCGCGAAGTGACGGCGCTCGACGGCGTCGAGGACTTCTCGCTCTCGCCCGACGGCCGCCAGCTGCTGGTCCGCTGGTCGGCCCACCACACGCCGCCGCAGCTGGCGGTGCAGCCGGTCGCCGGCGGCGAGGCGCGCAAGCTCACCGACACCCGCAGCGAGGACTTCAAGTCGCGCACCTGGCTGGCGCCGACCACGGTCGAAGTGCCGTCGACCCACGGCGCCGGCAAGGTCTGGGCCAAGCTCTACCGCCCGGCGACGCTGGAAGCGGGCCGCAAGTACCCGGTGGTGATGTTCGTGCACGGCGCCGGCTACCTGCAGAACGTCAGCGACCGCTACCCGAACTACTTCCGCGAGCAGATGTTCCACCAGCTGCTGGTCGAGCGCGGCTTCCTCGTGCTGGACATGGACTTCCGCGCCTCCGAGGGCTACGGCCGCGACTGGCGCACGGCGATCTACCGCCAGATGGGCCATCCCGAGCTCGAGGACTACGTCGACGGCGTGAAGTACATGGTCGCGCAGCACCAGGGCGACGCCGCGAACGTGGGCATCTACGGCGGCAGTTACGGCGGCTTCATGACCTTCATGGCCCTGTTCCGCGAGCCGGACACCTTCAAGGCCGGTGCGGCGCTGCGGCCGGTCACCGACTGGACCAGCTACAACCACGAGTACACCTCGAACATCCTCAACACGCCCGAGCTCGACCCGGAGGCCTTCCGCAAGTCCTCTCCGATCGAGTACGTCGAGAACCTGCGCGGCCACCTGCTGATCAGCCACGGCATGATCGACGACAACGTCTTCTACCAGGACTCGGTGCGCATGGCGCAGCGCCTGATCGAACTCAAGAAGCACGACTGGGAAATGGCCAGCTACCCGCTGGAGCGCCACGGCTACCAGCATCCGGAAAGCTGGTACGACCAGTACCGCCGCATCTTCGAACTGTTCGAGGACAACCTGAAGTAATGCGTTTTAACGCGGATCAGAGCGGAAAAGCACGATAGAAGCGGATTGAGCTGAAATTAAAAGCGGGCCCCGGTTGAGCCGTGGGCCCGCTTTTTTTCATCCAGAAATCCGCTCTTATCCGACTTTTCCGCTCTGATCCGCGTCCAAGTCCTGCCCCTCACCCCGCCGCGAAGACACCCTCGAGTTCGACGTCGAGTTCGCGGCGGCAGACGTCGCCGCGGAGGTAGCTGATGCGGTCGGCGGGAATGCCGCTGGTGGCCATCACGGATTGCGCCGCCGCCAGGTCGGCCTCGTGGCGCAGGTAGATGCGCAGGGCCTCGCAGCCGGTGACGTCGAAGCAGCGGCCGGTCTTGCCGGTCGCCTGTGCCATCAGCGCCTCGAGGTTGCGCAGGCTTTCGCGCAGCTGCTCGGCGCAGTCGCCGAGATGGAGCGAAACGTGGCCGACGATGCTGGCCGTGCCGGAGGCCAGCAGCCGCGGCGTGGCGGTGTCGGCGTCGAGCACCGCGCCGCGGGAGAAGCCGGGCGACACCGGGCCGTGTTCGCGCGGGTACTGCCAGGCCGGGGTCTGCCGCGGGTTTTCCAGCGCGATCGCCGGCGCCCGCGAGCACAGCGCGACCACTTTCAGCGTGCCCGGTTCGCCGGCGGTGCCGATCGCGGTGGCGGCCGGCGGCGGGTCGTTGAACATGCCGTCCACGGCGCGCGCGCGGCCGACGCAGAAGCGGCGGTAGCGCTCGTCGTCGCCGCTGCCCTGGTTGATGGCGGCGAAGTAGTTCCAGATCCGCAGCAGGTAGGGATGCGCCGACGGCCGCACCGCCACCAGCAGGCGCGCGTAGGCCTGGGCGGCGGCGGCTTCGATGTCGCCCCCGGCCTCGTCCACGGCCAGCGCCACGAGGGCGTAGTGCTCGCCGTGCGCGAGCGCGGCGCCGGCGGTTTCGGCCGATTCGGTGATGGCACCGGCCAGCCAGGCCTCGTCGGCGGGGCCGGCCAGCGGCGCACAGCCGATCGCCAGCGGCGAGGGCTCGCCGGACTGGAAGCGGAAGGGGATCAGGGCCTCGTCGTGCGGCTCAGTGACGATCCGAAGCCGGGCGGGGGCGGGCGTGGGCGAGTTCATGAATGGCCGGGATTATAGCGGGCGGCCGGGGCGGCTATCCTATCGACCCCTTCGCTGGTGACGCCCGATGACCGACTTCAACGCCGTCCAGGACTACCTGCGCACGCTCCAGGACCGCATCTGCGCCGGGCTAGAGGCCGTAGACGGCGGCCGCTTCGCGCAGGACGAATGGCAGCGGGGAGCCGAGGGCCCGTCCCTGGGCGGCGGTGGCCGCAGCCGGGTGCTGAAGGAGGGCGCGGTGTTCGAGCAGGCCGGCGTCGGCTTCTCCGATGTCTCCGGCGCCACCCTGCCCGCCTCCGCCACCGCGCACCGGCCGGAACTGGCGGGCGCGCCCTGGCGCGCCGCCGGCGTTTCGCTGGTGATCCACCCGCGCAACCCCTACGTGCCGACCTCACACGCCAACGTGCGCTTCTTCGAGGCGCGCCCGGAGGGCCGCGACCCGATCTGGTGGTTCGGCGGCGGCTTCGACCTCACGCCCTTCTATCCCTTCGACGAAGACGTGCGGCACTGGCACCAGGTCGCGCACGACACCTGCGCGCCCTTCGGCCCGACCCGCTATGCCGAGCACAAGGCGTGGTGCGACAAGTACTTCTTCCTCAAGCACCGCGACGAGGCCCGCGGCGTCGGCGGCCTGTTCTACGACGACCTGCACGCCGACGGCTTCGAGCGCAGCTTCGCCTACACCCGCGCGGTCGGCGACGCGTTCCTCGACGCCTACCTGCCGATCGTCGAACGCCGCAAGGACACGCCGCACGGTGAGCGCGAACGCGAGTTCCAGCTCTACCGCCGCGGCCGCTACGTGGAGTTCAACCTGGTGTGGGATCGCGGCACGCTGTTCGGGCTGCAGAGCGGCGGCCGCACGGAATCCATCCTGATGAGCCTGCCGCCACGCGTGCGCTTCGAATACGCCTACACCCCGGAACCCGGCACCCCCGAAGCCCGTCTGGCCACCTACCTCAAACCCCGCGACTGGCTCACCGACATCCCCGCCTGAAGGCCGTGCGCCCTGCGCACGTAGAGCGCTGCGGCGTGACTTCGCGGCAGCGCTCTACGTGCGCAAAGCGCACGCCCAAACGCCGGGCAATAAAAACCCCGCGGGCCAGGGGAAGCCCGCGGGGTCAGGGGTTGGGAACCTGAGGCTGGGGAGAGCCCGGTTCCCGGTGGATCCACTCAGGGGAGGGAGTGATCCTTGCGCCGGACCTTGCATCCGACGCGCCTAGTAGACCCCCGGGACCATGAGAAGTTCGTGAACAGGTCCGCTAATCGGGAAACGGATTCAGGACGCATTCATGCCTTCGGCAAGGCGCTGATAAACAAGGCGAAATCCGTCACAGTTCAATGCGCCTCGTCCCAGTTCGCGCCGGTGCCCACGTCCACCACCAGGGCCACGCGGAGGTCGGCGGCGGCCACCATCCGGCGCCGCACCTCGTCGACCAGCGGCTCGACGAAACCGGCATCGACTTCGAACACCAGTTCGTCGTGCACCTGCATCATCATGACCGCGCGGTCGCCCTGCCCGTCCAGCCAGTCCTGCACCGAGACCATGGCGCGCTTGATGATGTCGGCGGCCGTGCCCTGCATCGGCGCGTTGATCGCGGCGCGCTCGGCGCCGGCGCGCTGGGCCTGGTTGCGCGAGTGGATCTCGTTGAGCTGCAGGCGGCGGCCGGACACCGTCTCCACGTAGCCCTGCTCGCGCGCCTGCTGGCGCACGCGCTCCATGTAGTCGCGCACGCCCGGGTACTTGCCGAAATACAGGGCGATGTAGTCCTGCGCCTCGCCGCGGCCGATGCCCAGCTGCTTGGCCAGGCCGAAGGCGCTCATGCCGTACATCAGGCCGAAGTTGATGGCCTTGGCGGCGCGGCGCTGGTCGCTGCTGACCTGGTCCAGCGGCACGTCGAAGACTTCGGCCGCGGTGGCGCGGTGCACGTCCAGGCCGCCTTCGAAGGCGCTGAGCAGGCCGGGATCGCCGGAGAGGTGGGCCATGATCCGCAGCTCGATCTGCGAATAGTCGCAGGCGACGATGCGGCGGCCCTCCGGGGCGATGAAGGCCTTGCGGATGCGGCGGCCGTCCTCGGTGCGGATCGGGATGTTCTGCAGGTTCGGATCGTTCGAGCTCAGGCGGCCGGTGGCGGCGCCGGCCTGGTGGTAGCTGGTGTGCACGCGGCCGGTGTCGGGGTTGACCATGTCCGGCAGCTTGTCGGTGTAGGTGTTGCGCAGCTTGGCCAGGCCCCGGTAGTCGAGCACCAGGCGCGGCAGCTCGTGCTGGTCGGCGATGGCTTCCAGCGCCTCCTCGTTGGTGGACGGCGCACCGGTCGGGGTCTTCACCAGGGCCGGCAGCTTCAGCTCGTCGAACAGCAGCTGGCCGAGCTGCTTGGGCGAATCGAGGTTGAAGGCGCGCCCGGCCAGCTCGTGCGCGCGCTGCTGCGCGGCCATCATCCGCTGCGACAGGTCGGCGCTCTGGCGGCGCAGCTCGGCGACGTCGATCAGCACGCCGGTCGCCTCCATGCGCGTGAGCACCGGCACCAGCGGCATCTCGATGTCGCGGTAGACGGCCTGCAGGGTCGGCTCGGCCGCCAGCCTGGCCGACAGCACCCGGTGCAGGCGCAGGGTGACGTCGGCGTCCTCGGCGGCGTACTGGGTGGCGTCGTCCAGCGCCACCTGCGAGAACAGGATCTGCTTGGCGCCCTTGCCGGCGATCTGCTCGTACTTGATGGTGGCGTAGCCCAGGTATTTCTGCGCCAGCGTGTCCATGTCGTGGCGCTGGCCGCCGGCGTTGTACACGAAGCTCTCGAGCATGGTGTCCTGCGCGTAGCCCCGGACGTCGACGCCGTGGCGGCGCAGCACGTGCAGGTCGTACTTGCCGTGCTGGCCGACCTTGGGCTTGCCGGCGTCCTCGAGCAGCGGCCGCAACGCGTCGAGCACGGCGGCGCGATCGAGCTGCGCGGGCGCGCCCGGGTAGTCGTGGCCAACCGGGATGTAGCAGGCCTGGCCCGGCTCGACGCAGAAGCTCAGGCCCACCAGGTTCGCGCGCATCGGGTCCAGCGAATCGGTCTCGGTGTCGAAGGACACCAGGTCGGCGGCCTGCAGCCGGGCGATCCAGCGGTCCAGGGCGTCCCGGTCGAGGACGCACTCGTACTCGCCGGCCGCGGACAGCGCGGGATCCGGCGCCTCATCGGCGGGCGCGGGCGCCGACACCGGTCGTGCGCCGCGCGCGGCCGGCGCCGCCGTGCCGTCGAGTTCGCGCAGGGCGCTGCCAAAGCCCAGGCGGCTGTAGATCCCGCGCAGCGCCTCGACGTCACGGGGACGCAGGGCCAGCCCGGTGGGCGCCTGGTCGAGGGCGACGTCGGTCTTGATGGTGACCAGCTGCTGGTTCAGCGGCAGCCGGTCGAGCGCCGCGCGCAGGTTCTCGCCGATCTTGCCGCCGATCTTGTCGGCGGCGGCGATCACGGCATCCAGCGTGCCGTATTCACCCAGCCACTTGGCCGCGGTCTTGGGCCCGCATTTGTCGACGCCCGGGACGTTGTCGACGGTGTCGCCCATCAGCGCCAGCAGGTCGACGATCTGGTCCGGGCGCACGCCGAACTTCTCGACCACGCCGGCGTCGTCGAGCACGCTGCCGGACATGGTGTTGGTCAGCGTGATGCCCGGCCGCACCAGCTGGGCGAAGTCCTTGTCGCTGGTGGAGATGGTGACCGGGATCCCGGCGGCATGCGCCTGCAGCGCCAGGGTGCCGATGACGTCGTCCGCCTCGACGCCGGGCACGCAAAGCAGCGGGAAGCCGAGCGCCTGCACGATCTCCTTCATCGGCTCGACCTGGGCGCGCAGGTCGTCGGGCATCGGCGGGCGGTTGGCCTTGTACTGCGGGTAGAGCTCGTCGCGGAAGGTCGGGCCGGAGGCGTCGAGCACGAAGGCGGTGTAGTCCGGGTTTTCCTTCAGCGTCGCGCGCAGCATGTTGACGATGCCGTGCAGGGCGCCGGTGGGCGTGCCGTCGGGTGCCGTCAACGGCGGCAGCGCATGGAAGGCCCGGAACAGGTAGGACGAGCCGTCGATCAGGACAAGGCGGGACATGGCGGGGCCTTTCAGGACAAGGCCCCGATTTTAAGCCCCGCGGGCCTTGAGCGCCCGCCCGGCATTTGCCATCCTCGAAGGCCCGCGCGAGGACATCTCCATGGCCATCCTGCTCCCCCTGCTGCTGGCCCTGTCGCCCCAGGCCGAACCGGCCCGCGAAGAAGCCCCCATTCCCGAAAAGGTCCAGGCCCCGGCGCCGGCCGAGGATGCCGTGCCCGAGGTCGCCATCCGGGTCGAGCGCAATGGCGACCGGGTCGAGGAGTACCGCCAGAACGGCGTGCTGTACATGGTCAAGGTCACGCCCGAGCGCGGCCCGCCCTATTACCTGATGGATACCGACGGCAACGGCAAGTTCAACCGCGACGAGCGCGACCCGCGCATCCAGCCGGTGCACTGGGTGATCTACGAATGGGATTGAGCCGCCTGGCGCCGCTGCTGCGCGCCATCGATGCCGTCAACGGCGCCGCCGGCCGCCTGGCCGGCGTGCTGGCGGCCGTGCTGGTGGCGCTGGTGTTCGGCCTGGTGCTGGCGCGCTATGCCTTCAACGCCGGCTCGGTGGCGGCACAGGAGGCGATGCTGTGGCTGCACGCCGCGATCTTCCTGCTGGGCCTCGGCTACACGCTGCGGCAGGACGGGCACGTGCGGGTCGACGTGTTCTCGCAGCGCTGGTCGGCGCGACGCCGGGCGCAGGTGACCCTGGTCGCGACGGTGCTGCTGCTGTTGCCCTTCTGCGTGTTCATGCTGGCGATGAGCTGGGACTACGTCGCCGCCAGCTGGTCGGCGCGCGAAGGCTCGCGCGACCCCGGCGGCCTGCCCGGCTGGTACCTGCTCAAGTCGCTGCTGCCGGTCTCGGCGGGGC
This sequence comes from Arenimonas sp., assembly GCF_035721105.1. Taxonomy (GTDB): domain Bacteria; phylum Pseudomonadota; class Gammaproteobacteria; order Xanthomonadales; family Xanthomonadaceae; genus Arenimonas. The sequence goes on from NZ_DASTNG010000069.1 coordinate 17,863, forward strand.
TGCTGTTCCTGCAGGGCCTGGCGCTGGCGCTGCGGGCGCTGCCGCCGGCCTTCTCGCGCGAGGCCGGATGAGCCTGCACGACCAGCACATCCTGATGCTCGTGTTGCTGCTGCTGGGCCTGTTCGCGGGCCTGGCCAGCGGCTTCCCGGTCGCCTTCGTGCTCGGCGGCGTGGCGCTGCTGGCCGCGGGCGCGGGCATCGCGATGGGCAGCTTCGACCCCAGCTTCCTCGAGGCCTTCCCGAACCGCGTGTTCGGGGTGATGACCAACGAGACGCTGGTGGCGGTGCCGCTGTTCGTGTTCATGGGCGTGATGCTGGAGAAATCGCGGATTGCCGAATCGCTGCTCGAGGCCCTCGCGTCGCTGTTCGGCAAGAAGCGCGGCGGGCTGGTGGTGGCGGTGCTGCTGGTGGGCGCGCTGCTGGCCGCGTCCACCGGCATCGTCGGTGCCACCGTGGTGGCGATGGGCCTGATCTCGCTGCCGACGATGCTGCGCAACGGCTATTGCCCGCGCCTGGCCAGCGGTGCGATCTGCGCCTCGGGCACCCTGGGCCAGATCATCCCGCCCTCGATCGTGCTGGTGCTGCTGGGCGACCAGCTGGGCAATGCCTACCAGCAGGCGCAGCTGCGCCAGGGCGTGTTCGCGCCGGAAACCATTTCCGTCGGCGACCTGTTCGCCGGCGCGCTGGTGCCGGGCCTGGGGCTGGTCGTGCTGTACCTGGCGTATGTGCTCTGGGTTGCCTGGCGCCAGCCGGAGCGGGCGCCGGCGATGCCTTCCGCCGCGCCGCGCAGCGCGCTCTCGCTGGTACGCGCGATCGTGCCGGCGCTGTCGCTGATCCTGCTGGTGCTCGGTTCGATCCTGGGCGGCTTCGCCACGGCCACCGAGGCCGCGGCGGTGGGCGCGGTCGGCGCCACCCTGTTCGCGGCGCTGTATGGACAGCTGGGCTGGGCGCGCCTGCGCGAGGTGTCGGAGCAGACGGTGAAAGTGACCGCGATGGTATTCGCCATCCTGCTCGGCGCCGCGCTGTTCTCGCTGGTGTTCCGCGGCTACGGCGGCGACGACCTGGTGCACGAGGCGCTGAGCGCGCTGCCGGGCGGCAAATGGGGCGCGGTGGTGGCGGTGATGCTGCTGATGTTCCTGCTCGGCTTCGTGCTCGACTTCATCGAGATCGTGTTCGTGGTCGTGCCCATCGTCGGCCCGGTGCTGCTGGCGCTGGGCGTGGACCCGGTGTGGCTGGGCGTGATGATGGCCATCAACCTGCAGACCTCGTTCCTGACGCCACCGTTCGGCTTCGCGCTGTTCTACCTGCGGGGCGTGGCGCCGCCGGAGCTGGCCACCGGCGACATCTACCGCGGCGTGCTGCCCTTCATCGGCCTGCAGCTGCTGATGCTGGCGCTGGTGGCCGCGTTCCCGGCGCTGGCCACCGCGCTGCCGGACTGGCTCTACGGCTGAGCCGGCTCAGCCCCCGGCCTGTCCGGGCATCGGCGGCAGCGTGGACAGGTGGCGCCAGATCGCCTGCAGCTCTTCGTCGGTCATCGCCGCATAGACCCGCCAGGGCATGAAACCGTGCAGCTCGCGCCCGTCGGGGCGCTTGCCCTCGCGGATGACCCGGATGAAGTCCGCTTCGGTCCAGCCGGCCAGGCCATTGGCGTGGGGCGTGAGGTTGCTGGCCGGCGGCAGCTCGGGCGGCGTGCCCGGCACGCGCTGGCCGGCCCAGTCGGCGCCGTGGCAACCGGTGCATACGTGGGCGAGATAGGCGCCGTACTCCGCACTCGGGCCCGGCACGGGGCCGCTGCGCGCCCGGCGCTGGTGGTCGATGTGCTCCGCAGGCGCCAGGTCGAACTTTCCGAACAGGTGCAGCACCCGGCCCACCGGACCGATCACCGTGTCGCCGGGCGCATGGTCCGACGGCGGCAAGGACTGCAGGTGGCGCACCAGGGCTGCGGTATCGGCATCGGACAGATGCTGGAAATCGCCGGCCGGCATGAAGCGCAATGCCCGGCCATCGGCGCGGACACCGTGCCGGATCGCGGCCGCCAGCTGGTTGGCGTCGTAGCGCTCGGCGAGAGCGGCGGGCGTCAGGTTGGAGCCCACGACGCGGGCCACCGGACCGGCGTCGAAGACGAGCTTGCCGCGGGCGTCGGCGCCATGGCATTCGACGCAGCCGAGCACCGAGTAAAGGTGCGCACCGCGCGCGGCCTCGGCGGCGTCGCCGGCGAAGACCAGCGAGGGATCGTGGATGGTGTAGACGCGCGCAAGCGCCTGCTCCGAAGTCCACCACGCCCCACCGTAGATCGCCGCCAACACCAGCAGCAGCGAACCCGCCAGCCAGGCCGATCGTTTGAAGAACTTTCCCATGACGCCATCTTCCGTTTTCGAGATGGCCCTGAATACGAAGAGGCCGGGGCAAACCGGCCCCGGCCCATTCAGCCGCTATTTTGCCTGCGCGGCGCGATCGTGACCTTCGGCAGGGTCAGCCGCGGGTGGCGTAGTAGGCCTCTTCAGACACGGCGTGCCAGGCCTTGGCCTGGGCCCGGAAGGCGCGCATGGAATCGAGCGCACGGCGGGCCATCGGGTCGGCGGCGGCGGTCTCCTCCAGCACCTTGTCGGACACGCGGCGCAGCGCCAGCAGCACGTCGTCGGGCAGCTGCCGCAGTTCGACGCCGTGCTCGCGCACCAGCACGTCCAGGGCCTGCTGGTTGCGCGCGGTGTACTCGGCCAGCATCGCGTCATTCACCGCGCGGCAGCACAGCGCGACGATTTCCCTGAGGTCGGGCGGCAGCGTGTCGTAAGCGGCCTGGTTGACCATGCACTCCAGCGTCGGCCCCGGCTCCTGCCAGCCCGGGTAGTAGCAGTACTTCGCGGCGCGGTGCAGGCCGAAGGCGAGGTCGTTGTATGGCCCCACCCACTCGGCGGCGTCGATCGCACCGGACTGCAGCGAGCTGAAGATCTCGGCGCCGGGCAGGTTCACCGGCGTGGCGCCGGCGCGCGCCATCACTTCGCCGCCAAGGCCCGGGATGCGCATCTTCAGGCCCTGCAGGTCGGCCAGCGAAACGATCGGCTTTCGGAACCAGCCCGCCATCTGCACGCCGGTATTGCCGGCCGGGAACGGCAGCAGGCCGAAGGGCGCGTACAGCTCGCGCCACAGTTCGAGTCCGCCGCCGTCGTAAAGCCAGCCGTTCATTTCCTGGGCGTTGAGGCCGAAGGGGACCGCGCAGAAGAACGGCGCCGCCGCGGCCTTGCCCTTCCAGTAGTAGCTGGCCGAATGGCCCATCTCGGCGGTGCCGCGGCTGACCGCGTCGAATACCTCGAAGGCCGGGACCAGTTCGCCGGCCCCGTACACCTTCACCGTGAGGCGACCGCCGCTGGCGGCGGTGATCATCTCGGCCAGGCGCGCCGCGCCGGTGCCCAGGCCCGGGAAGTTGGTCGGCCAGGAGGTCACCATTTTCCAGACGAAGGTCTCGGCCGAGGCCGCCGTGGCCGCCGCGCCCTCGGGACGCGCACCGCAGGCTGCCAGGCCGGTCGCCACCGCGGCCACGCCGGCACCGCGCAGGAGTTCACGTCGTTTCATGGAGTCGTCCCCGTTGAGCAGGCCCCGATTATGCCCGACGCCCCGGTAGGAGGGCCTTCAGGCCCGAAGCTGTTCGCCGAAAAGCTTCGGGCCTGAAGGCCCTCCTGCAGAAAGGGTCAGGCGGGACTGAGGTTGGCGTAGCCCAGGACCAGCCACTTGGCGCCGCCGCGTTCGAAATTGACCTGGACGCGGGCGTGCGGGCCGCTGCCTTCGGCATCCATCACCGTGCCCTCGCCGAAGGTGGCGTGGACGACGCGCTGGCCCAGGCGCAGCGCCGGGCCCGTCGAGGTTTCCAGCGCCGCGGCCCGCGGTGCGCCGTAGGAGGGCCGGCTGATGCTGACCTTCGGGCGGACCTCGCGCACCAGCGCCGGCGGGATCTCGCGCAGGAAGCGCGAGGGCGTGCCGTACATCTCCATGCCGTGCAGGCGGCGCGATTCAGCGTACGTGAGCACCAGCTTCTGGCGCGCCCGCGTCAGGCCGACGTAGGCCAGGCGGCGCTCTTCCTCCAGCCGGCCGCTTTCCTCGATCGACTTGCCGCTCGGGAACAGGCCTTCTTCCATGCCCACCAGGAACACCTGCGGGAACTCGAGCCCCTTGGCGCTGTGCAGGGTCATCAGCTGCACGCCGTCCTCGCCGGCCTCGGCCTGGCCTTCGCCGGCCTCCAGCGAGGCGTAGCTGAGGAAGGCGACCAGCTCGCTCATCTCGGCGCTGGCCTCGTCGTCGCGGCGCTCGAAGCGGCTGGCAACCGACACCAGTTCGTCGAGGTTCTCGGTGCGCGAATCGAGCTGGCCCTTCGACTCCTGCGCGTAGTGGACGCGCAGCCCGGAGGTGGCGATGACGTGGTCGAACTGCTCGTGCAGCGGCTGGTCGGCAGTGTCGGCCTGCAGCGCGTCCACCAGGTCGGCGAAAGCGCGCAGGGCGTTGCGCGCGCGGCCCGGCAGCGCGCCGCCTTCCGACAGCGCGACCGCGGCATTCCACAGCGGCAGCGCCTGCTCACGCGCGTGCCGGCGCACTTCGTCCAGGGTCTTGCCGCCGATGCCGCGCGGCGGCGTGTTCACCGCGCGCTCGAAGGCGGCGTCGTCGCTGCGGTTGGCCATCAGCCGCAGGTAGGCCAGCGCATCCTTGATTTCCATGCGCTCGAAGAAGCGCTGGCCGCCATACACGCGGTATGGCAGGCCGGCCTGCACCAGCTGCTCTTCGATCGCGCGCGACTGGGCGTTGGAGCGGTAGAGCACCGCGTTGTCGCCGGCGCTGCCGCCGTCGCGGATCCAGGCCTGCACGCGCTCGACGACGAAGCGCGCCTCGTCGACCTCGTTGTAGGCCGCGAACAGGTCGATCGGGTCGCCCTCGCCGTCGGCGGTCCAGAGCTGCTTGCCCAGGCGGTCGGGGTTGTGGGTGATCACGGCATTGGCGGCGGCCAGGATGTTGCCGGTGGAGCGGTAGTTCTGTTCGAGCTTGAGCGTACGCGCGCCCGGATAGTCGCGCAGGAAGCGCTGCACGTTCTCGACCTTGGCGCCGCGCCAGCCGTAGATGGCCTGGTCGTCGTCGCCGACCACGAACACTTCGCCGGTATCGCCGGCCAGCACGCGCACGAAGGCGTACTGGATGGCATTGGTGTCCTGGAACTCGTCGACCAGCAGGTGCCGGAAGCGCTGCTGGTAGTGGTGCAGCAGGGCCGGATGCTCGAGCCAGAGCTCGTGCGCGCGCAGCAGCAGCTCGGCGAAGTCGACCAGGCCGGCACGCTGGCAGCGCGCCTGGTAGGCCTCGTAGACCTTGAGCATGGTCTGGCCGTAGAAGTCGCCGCCGGCCGGCTGGATGTGCTGCGGGCGCCGGCCCTCGTCCTTCTGGGCGTTGATCCACCAGGCCATCTGGCGCGGCGGGAAGCGGCCTTCGTCGAGTTCGAGGTCGGCGCTGATGCGCTTGAGCAGGCGCACCTGGTCGTCCTGGTCCAGCACCTGGAAGGACTCGGGCAGGCCGGCCTCCTGCCAGTGCAGGCGCAGCAGCCGGTGCGCCAGGCCGTGGAACGTGCCGATCCACATGCCGCGGGCGCCGTTGCGCAGCAGCGCCTCGACCCGGGCGCGCATCTCGGCGGCGGCCTTGTTGGTGAAGGTGACGGCGAGGATGCCGTGCGCGGGCACGCCCACGACTTCGTTCAACCAGCCGATGCGGTGGGTCAGGACGCGGGTCTTGCCCGAGCCGGCGCCGGCCAGCACCAGGGCATGGCCCGGCGGCGCGGTGACGACCTCGCGCTGTGCCGGGTTGAGTTCATCGATCAGGTGGGAGACATCCATGGCGCCATTGTACCGGCGCGCAAGTGCAGGCGGGCCTTCAGGCCCGTAGCGACAGGGCGAAAAGCTTCGGGCCTGAAGGCCCTCCTGCAGGGTCGGTCAGTGCTTCTTGTTGGCGGCCATCGACTGCGACATGAGCTTGTCGGTCCAGGCAATGCCGATGGCGGACACGATGAAGGCCATGTGGATGATGGTCTGCCACATCACGCCGGTCTCCGTGACCGTGGTGCAGCCCTTGCCCTTGGCCGCCGCGGCCAACATGGCTTCCTGCGCCAGGAGGCCAGCCGGGGTGTCGCAGAGAGGCAGGCCGCCGATCGCGCCGGCCTCGATGAAGGTCTTGAGCAGGTGGATCGAGGAGATGCCAATGATGGCCATCGCCAGCTTCACCTTGAGCACCGAGGCGTTGACGTGGCTCAGCCATTCCGGCTGGTCCGGATGGCCCGCAAGATTCAGGCGCGAGACAAAGGTCTCGTAACCACCCACGATCACCATCACCAGGAGGTTGGAGATCATGACCACGTCGATCAGGCCCAGCACCAGGAGCATGATGCCCTGCTCGGTGAGGGTGTTCGCATCGGTCACCAGGTGGGTGAGTTCCTTGAGGAACAGGAACACGTAGACGCACTGGGCCACGATCAGGCCCAGGTACAGCGGCAGCTGCAGCCAGCGCGACGCGAAGATCAGGGTGGACAGTGGGCCGAGCTTCGGCGCCGCGCCGGGAGCAGTCTGGTTCATGGGGTCGTCCGCTTACTTCTTGCTGGCCACGCCGACCACGACCGCCACGGCGCCAGCGCCGAGCAGGATCCAGCCGAGGTTGAGGGGCGGGGTCTTGGTGTCGGTCTTGTTGATCTCGATCGGGCCCAGGTCGGCGACCTTCTCGGTGGTCTGGAACTTGAACACGCCGCCGGCGATCAGGCCGCCGAGGACGAGCAGGATGACGCCGATGACGATGGCGGGCATGCGCATGGTTCTACTCCAGTGTGGCCCGGGGAACGGGCAGGCGAAGCGTAGTGGCATTGCCCCGGCCTGCCAAGCCGGCCGGGGCGGGCGCTTCAGTCCAGGCTCACGCCGGGAAGCGACAGCACGTAATCGGCGCCCATCAGGGCCGAGGGCGTGTAGTAGCCACCCGCCGGGGCCGGGCCGCCGAGCAGGCGGGCGACGATGCCGAGCGCGGCGGTGACGGTGATCTCGTAACCGTTGGGCGTGCGCAAGCGACGCTTCACTTCGTGGCCCGCGGCATCGCGGGCCTCGCCCCAGACCACGCAGCCGGTCTTGCCGCGGGTGGCGTCGGACGGGCCGCGCACGCGCTTGGCCACTTGTTTCTTGAGCAGCGACTGCACCGGGCCCAGGCCCAGCAGCGGCCCCAGCAGCCGCAGCCGGCGCAGCTTGCCGGCGGTGTCCGGCGGCACGCCCATGTAGACCTCGACGTTGCCGATGCCGGTGGACACGAAGGCGGTGTAGACGTCGCCCCAGGGGATGGTCATGGCGAAGCGTGCCTCGCCGTCACGCTCGAAGGTGCGCGTTTTCCAGGCCAGCGGCACCCGCGTCAGCTTGCCGTCGATCCGGGCGCGACCGCCCTTGCCCAGGCCCTCGACGCTGGTCTTGGCGGTGCCGGGGCTGGGGCCGCCGCCGGCCTCGAAGGCCAGCACCAGCGAATCGGCCGTCGGCAGCTCCCGCTTGAGCTGGGCCGCCAGGCAGTCCGTGGGCACCACGTCGAAGCCCGAGCCCGGCAGCACCACCACGCCCTTGTCGCGGGCGCGGTCGTGCTGCGCGTGGCAGTGCGCGAACACGTCGATCTCGCCGGTGATGTCGAGGTAGTGCGCGCCGACGTCCAGGCAGGCGTCCAGCATCGGCGCGCAGGTGGCCGAGAACGGGCCGGCGCAGTGCATCACCAGGCCGATGCCGTTGAGCCCCGTGCGCAGCGCCTGCGGGTTGTCGAGCGCGAAGGCGCGCACCGGCAGGCCGTGCGCCTGCGCCAGCGGCTCCAGCGCGGCGGCGCTGCGGCCGGCCAGCACCGGGCGCAGGCCGCGCTTCACCGCTTCCTCGACCATCATCCGGCCGGTGTAGCCGTTGGCGCCGTAGATCATCCAGTCCATGTCAGTGTCCCGCCGTGCGCGACTTGACCATCTTCAGCAGCTGCCGGAAGTAGGTTTCGGGCAGCCAGCGCTTCAGGCGCCAGCGCATCGGCTCGCGCTTGGTCGGCATGACCAGGAACTCGCCGCGCTCGACGGCGGCGAAGGCGGCGTCGGCGACCGTGTCGAGCGTGTCGGGCGAGGTCGCCATCATCTTCGCCGCGAAATCCTTGAGCTTGGGATTGCCCTGCCAGCTTTCGAGCAGGTTGGTGCGGAAGAAAGCCGGGCACAGCACGCTGACCCGGATGCCCTTGTCGTGCAGCTCGGCGCGCAGCTGCTCGGACAGCGCCACCACGGCTGCCTTGGACACGCCGTAGCTCATGATGCTGGGCGCGCCGGCCAGGCCGGCGAAGCTGGCGGTATTGACCACCTGGCCCTGGCCGGCGGCGATCATGCCCGGCAGGAACAGCCGGCAGCCGCGCACCACGCTGAGCACGTTCACGTCGAGCACCGTGCGCCATTCGGCCATGGTGGTGTCGACCATGGCGCCACCGGTGGCCATGCCGGCGTTGTTCACCAGCACGTCCAGGCCGCCCCACTCGCGGGCCACGGTTTCGTGCACCTGCTCCATGGCCTCGTCGCTGGCGACGTTGGCGGCCATGGTGAGGTGGCCGCTGCCCGGCAGCGCGGCGCGGGTGAGTTCGGCGCGCGCGGCGTCGATGTCGACGCAGGCCACCCGGGCGCCGGCCTTGGCGTAACGCATCGCCAACGCCTGCCCCAGACCGCTTCCCGCCCCCGTGATCAGTACCCGTCGCTGCGACATGGATCGTTCCCCCGGTGTGTGCCAGGCCTCGACGGGGCCTGTGCTAGATTCCCGAGCATACCAATCCGTACGTCAACCACACGTTCCCGTGGAGATTTCCGTGCCTGATCCGCTGTTCGACCTCACCGGCAAGACCGTTCTCGTCAGCGGCGCCTCCCGCGGCATCGGCGAGGCCATCGCCCGCCTGCTGGCCCACTTTGGCGGCCATGTCATCTGCACCAGCCGCAAGCTCGAGGGCTGCGAGGCCGTGGCCGCCAGCATCCGGGCCGACGGCGGCTCGGCCGAGGCGCATGCCGTGCACGTGGGCGACCCGGCCGCGATCGAGGCCCTGTTCGCCAAGCTCGACGCCGCCGGCCGCCACGTCGACGTCCTGGTCAACAACGCCGCTGCCAACCCCTACTTCGGCCCTGCCATCGACATGACGCTCGACGCCTACGAGAAGACCGTCGAGGTGAACCTGCGCGGCTATTTCTGGACCACCGTACAGGCCGCGCGGCGCATGCAGGGCCGCGGCGGCAGCATCATCAACATCGCATCGGTGAACGCCGAACGCGCCGCGCCGGGCCAGCTGGTGTACTCGATGACCAAGGCCGGCATCGTCAACATGACCGAAGGCTTCGCCAAGGAGCTGGCGCCGCTGGGCGTGCGCGTGAACGCCGTGCTGCCGGGCCTGACCGACACCAAGTTCGCCTCGGCGCTCACCGGCAACCCCAAGATCATGGACATGATGCTGCGCCTGATCCCGCTGGGCCGGATGGCCCAGCCCGGCGAGATCGCGCCGGCGGTGCTGTTCCTGTCTTCACCGGCGTCCTCGTACCTTACCGGCGTCGCGCTGCCGGTGGACGGCGGCTACCTGGCCTGAGGACGCCTCCGCATGATCGACCTGTACTACTGGCCCACGCCCAACGGCCACAAGATCACCCTCTTCCTCGAGGAAGCCGGCCTGCCCTACCGGATCGTGCCGGTGGACATCGGCGCCGGTGACCAATTCAAGCCGGCGTTCCTGGCCATCTCGCCCAACAACCGCATGCCGGCGATCGTGGACCACGCACCGGCCGACGGCGGCGCGCCGATCAGCGTGTTCGAATCCGGCGCCATCCTGCAGTACCTGGCCGAGAAGTCCGGCCAGCTGCTGCCCGCCGCCCCGCGCGAGCGCAAGGCGGTGCTGGAATGGCTGTCCTGGCAGCTGGGTGGCTTCGGGCCGATGCTGGGCCAGAACCACCACTTCACCCGGTACGCGCCGGAGAAGGTGCCGTACGCGATCGAGCGCTACCAGCGCGAGACCGCGCGCCTGTATGGCGTGCTGGACAAACACCTGGCCGACCGCACCTTCATCGCCAACGACGCGCTGTCGATCGCCGACCTCGCCTGCCATCCCTGGGCCGTCTCGCACGCCTGGCACCACATCGACCTGGCCGACTATCCGCACGTGCGCCGCTGGCACGACGCCCTGGCCGCGCGCCCGGCGTTCGTGCGCGCCTACGCGCTGGAGCAGACCTACAAGCGTCCCGCCGGAATGACCGACGAGATGCGCCGCAACCTGTTCGGGCGCCCCGCCTGAACCCCTGACCACCCCGGAGTCCACCATGCCCCGCACCGTTCGCCTACCCGCCGCGATCGCGGCCCTGCTGCTGGCGCTGCCGGCGGCCGCGCAGGACTTCTCGAAGATCGAGGTTGAAAGCACGCAGGTCGCCGAGGGCGTGTATGCGCTCAAGGGCGCCGGCGGCAACCTCGGCCTGGTGGTGGGCGAGGACCGCGCCTTCCTCATCGACGACCAGTACGCGCCGATGGTGCCCAAGATCCGCGCCGCCATCGCCGCGATCACCGACAAGCCGGTCAGCTTCGTGCTCAACACGCACTGGCACGGCGACCACACCGGCGGCAACGAGGCCTTCGCGGACTCGGGCACGCTGGTGGTGGCGCACGACAACGTGCGCACCCGGCTCTCGTCCGACCAGGTGATGGCGGCCTTCGACCGCACCGTGCCGGCCGCGCCGAAGGGCGCACTGCCGGTGATCACCTTCAACGACCAGATCACCTTCCACGTCGGCGGCCACACCGTGCGCACGATCCACATCCCCAGCGCGCACACCGACGGCGACGCCATCGTGCAGCTGCCCGAGACCAACGTCATCCACACCGGCGACCTGGTGTTCTACGGGCTCTACCCGGTGGTGGACTACAGCAACGGCGGCAGCCTCAAGGGCATGGCCGACGCCACCGCGCGCCTGCTGGCGATGTCCGATGCCGAGACCCGTTTCATCCCCGGGCATGGCCCGATGGTGATCGGGCGCCAGGAGCTGGCCGAGTACCTGGAGATGCTGCGGGTCGTGCACGCGCGGCTGGAAACGCTGATCGGTGAAGGCAAGACGCTGGAGGAAGTGATCGCCGCACGCCCCACCGCCGAGTTCGACGAGAAGTGGGGCAAGGGCTTCCTGCCGCCCGACCGCTGGGTGCGCATCAACTACCAGGGCATGGCCCCGACCAAGGACGCGAACCGATGAAGAGCCTGCTGCTGGCCACGATGATGACCCTAGCCCCCGCCGTGCACGCCGACCAACTCACGCTCGAAGCCATCACCGGCGGCGCGCCGCTGTCCGGCCCCAGCCTGATGAAGCCGGCGATCTCGCCGGATGGCGCCCGCGTGACTTTCCTGCAGGGCAAGGCCGAGGACCGCTTCCAGCTCGACCTGTGGGAGTACGCCATCGCCGACGGCGAGCGCCGGCTGCTGGTGGACTCGGCGGTGGTGCTGCCCGGCGACGAGGTGCTGTCGGACGAGGAGAAGGCGCGGCGCGAGCGCCAGCGCATCGCCGCCTTCCGCGGCATCGTCGAGTACCAGTGGGCGCCCGACGGCAAGTCGCTGCTGTTCCCGCTGGGCGGCGAACTTTACCGCTATGACCTCGCCGAGGGCGTCGACGACCCGGTCCGCAAGCTCACCTCGGGCACCGGCTTCGCCACCGACCCGAAGGTGTCGCCGCGCGGTGGCTTCGTCAGCTTCGTGCGCGACCGAAACCTGTGGGTGATCGACCTGGCCACCGGCCGCGAGCGCGCGCTGACCACCGACGGCAGCGACGTGATCGGCAACGGCGTCGCCGAGTTCGTGGCCGACGAGGAAATGGGCCGGCACACCGGCTACTGGTGGGCGCCGGATGATTCGGCGATCGCCTTCGCGCGCATCGACGAGTCGCCGGTGCCGGTGCAGAAGCGCCCGGAGGTCTACGCCGACCGCACCGAGATCGTCGAGCAGCGCTACCCGGCCGCCGGCGATCCGAACGTGCGCATCAGCCTGCACGTCGCCTCGCTGGGCGCCGGCGGCGGCATCACCGAGGTCGACCTGGGCCCGGAAACCGACATCTACCTTGCGCGCGTCGACTGGCGCGACCCGCAGCGGCTGACCTTCCAGCGCCAGTCGCGCGACCAGCGCCGCCTGGACCTGGTGGAAGCCACGCTGGCCACCGGCCGCCAGCGCGTGCTGCTGACCGAGACCAGTCCGACCTGGGTGCCGCTGCACGACGGCCTGCGCTTCCTCGCCGACGGCGGTTTCCTGTGGCTGTCCGAACGCAGCGGCTTCGAGCACCTGTACCTGCACGACGCCGACGGCCGGCCCGTTCGCGCGCTGACCACCGGCGACTGGACCGTGGAAGCGCTGCTGGGCGTCGACGAAGCCGCGGGCCAGGCCTACGTGGCCGGCACGCGCGACTCGCCGCTGGAGAACCACGTTTATGCCGTGCCGCTCACCGGCGGCGAGCCGACGCGCCTCACCCGCGCCGCCGGCATGCATCAGGCGGTGTTCAGCGCCAACGCCGCGGTGTTCGTCGACCTGTGGTCGAACCCCACCACGCCGCCCCAGACCGAGCTGCTGCGCGCCGACGGCACGCCGCTGGCGACGCTGGTGGCCAACGACCTGTCCGATCCGGCGCATCCCTACGCGCCCTACCGCGCCGCGCACCGCTCGGTGGCGTTCGGTGAGCTCACCGCCGCCAGCGGCGAGACCCTGCACTACAGCCTGGTCAAGCCGGCGGACTTCGATCCGGCGAAGAAGTATCCGGTGGTCGTGTACGTCTACGGCGGCCCCGCCACGCAGACGGTGACGCGCGCCTGGCCGGGCCGCGCCGATGCGCTGTTCAACCAGTACCTGGCGCAGCACGGCTACGTTGTGTTCTCGCTCGACAACCGCGGCACCCCGCGGCGCGGCGCGAAGTTCGGCGGCGCGCTGTACGGCAAGCAGGGCACGGTGGAGGTCGAGGACCAGAAGGCCGGCGTCGACTACCTGCGCACGCTGCCCTGGGTCGACGGCGACCGCATCGGCGTGCACGGCTGGTCCAACGGCGGCTACATGACGCTGATGCTGCTGGCCCAGGCCAGCGACCACTACGCCTGCGGCGTGGCCGGCGCGCCGGTGACCGACTGGGCGCTGTACGACACCCACTACACCGAGCGCTACATGGACCATCCCGAGGCCAACCCCGAGGGTTATCGGGTCGCGTCGGTCTTCACCCACCTAGACGGCCTGCGCTCGAAGCTGCTGCTGGTGCACGGCATGGCCGACGACAACGTGCTGTTCACCAACTCCACCAAGCTGATGTCGGAGCTGCAGAAGCGCGGCACGCCGTTCGAGCTGATGACCTACCCCGGCGCCAAGCACGGCCTGCAGGGCGCCGATGCCCTGCACCGCTACCGCCTGGCCGAGGCCTTCCTGGACCGCTGTCTCAAGCCCTGACGGCCGCGCGTCCCGACGAGGGGCCCGCGTCATTTTCCGGCGACGTCGGGAAATGGCGCGGGCCTCTTTTCATTGCGCCAACGTCGCGCCCTCCCACAGGATCCGGGCCGGGTCCGGGGCCAGGCCTGGCGGGCGCCGGCCGGACCATGGGTGTTGACAAGTGTTTTCATTCGTATACATTTGACTGCAATCCACGCGGACTTGCAGACATGGCCAGCAAGAGCACCCCCATCAGTGTCCGGATCACCGACGACGACGCCGCCTTCCTGGCCTCGCTGGAGCTGTCGGGCGCCGCCACCCCGAGCGAGAAGATCCGGACCCTGATCACCCGGGCCCGCACCGAAGCCGAGGAGGGCCGCACCTACGAGGCCAGCCTGGTCCGGATCCGCGAACTGCTCGAACCCACCAGCCAGCTGCTCCGTGCGCGTGAACTGACGTCGCGGCAGCGCTCCGAGCTCATCGCCGACACGCTTTACTGGCTGCCCGACCTCGTGGCCTACCTGATGGCCGGCCCCGAGCACGCCCCGAAGAAGGGCGACGATGGCCTCAAGGCCTTCGAAGCGGGCGTCGCCGACCGGATATTCCGTTACCTGGAGGCGGTGCTCCGATTGGCCGTCACTGAAAAAGCGCCTTGCTATGATCCCTCGATCGTCTCGGAAGGGGTCAGGGGCACGTTGGAACTCACCGAGGTCATCCTGACCCGCCGTCACTCAGCAGAGGGGAAAAAGTCATGAAAGAAGCCATCGGAACCCGCGTTGGCCGGCTGATCGCCGGTTCGGTCAATGCCCTGATCGATGCCGTTGAAAACGCCGCCCCCGAAGTCGTGATGGAGCAGGCGCTGCGCGAGATCGACGGCGCCACCGACGACGTCCGGGTCGAGCTGGGCAAGGTGCTGGCCACCAAGCACCTGGCCAACAAGCGCCTGCTGGAGGAGAACCGCAAGCACGAAGAGCTCGGCGACCAGATCGAACTGGCCGTCACCCAGGGCCGCGAGGACCTGGCCGAGGCCGCCATCGCGCGCCAGTTCGACATCGAGGCGCAGCTGCCGGTGCTCGAGGCCAGCATCACCGATGCCGCCAACCAGCAGAAGGAGCTGGAAGGCTACGTCGCCGCGCTGGCCGCGCGCCGTCGCGAGATGGAGACCGAGCTCAACCAGTTCCGCGCCGCGCAGAAGGCCGCCGCCGCGGCGGGTGCCGCTGCCGGCGCCAGCGGGCCGGGCGGCAAGAGCCCCAGCCGCAAGGTCGGCGAGGCCGAGAACGCCTTCAACCGGGTCATGAGCCGCGCGGGCGGCGTCCCGGGCTCAGCGGCGATGGGCGCGGATGCGGCCAAGCTGGCCGAGCTCGAGGACCTGTCGCGCAAGAACCGCATCCAGGAGCGACTGGCCGAAGTGAAGGCCAAGTCCGGCAAGTGACCGCCCCGCGGTCCCGGTGAATGCCGGGACCGTCGCCCACCCCCCATCGGATGCCCGACATGCTCGATTTCATCACCGCCGGCGCCAATCTCCCGTTCACGCTCGCGCTAGCGATGATGCTGGTGCTGGCGACGCTGGAACTGCTGGGCCTCCTGTTCGGGCTCAGCGCGTCCGGCTTCCTGGACGGCTGGTTCGACTTCGACCACGGCGAGGTGGACGGGTCGGAGCTGGTCACCGTGTCCCTGGTCGACAAGTTCATGGGCTGGCTGCACTTCGGCAAGGTGCCGGTGCTGATCCTGCTGGCCGTGTTCCTGGTCAGCTTCGGCATGGCCGGCTACGTCCTGCAGGGCACGCTCTGGGCCTTCACCGGCTGGCTGCTGCCCTGGTGGATCGCCGCACCCGCCGTGCTGCCGGTCACCCTGCCTTGCATCCGCGTGTTCGGCGGCGTGCTGGCGCGGGTGCTGCCCAAGGACGAAACCCAGTCGGTGTCGCAGTCGGGCCTGGTCGGCCGCATGGCGACGATCGTGCTGGGCACCGCAAGCCAGGGCTCGCCGGCGCAGGCCAAGGTCCGCGACCAGCACGGCCAGACGCACTACGTGATGCTCGAGCCGGACGAGGACGGCGCCCGTTTCCAGGCCGGCGACTCGGTCCTCCTGATCTCGCACCAAGGCGCCGTGTACCGCGCCATCCGCGACAACAACCCCGCACTGCACTCCTGAGGTAAACAACAATGGACTTCAAAGGTATGGACCTGGTCGGCATCCTGGTCATGGCGACGGTCGCCGTCGGCTTCCTGCTCTTCGTGCTGCTGGTCGTGGCGCGCCTCTACCGCCGCGCCACCAAGGAAGTCTCCTTCGTGCGCACCGGCTTCGGCGGCCAGAAGGTGATCGTCAACGGCGGCGCCCTGGTGTTCCCGGTGCTGCACGAGATCATCCGCGTGAACATGAACACGCTGAAGCTGGACGTGCAGCGCGCCCGCGAACAGGCCCTGATCACCCGCGACCGCATGCGCGTCGACGTGCAGGCCGAGTTCTACGTGCGCGTGCAGCCGGTCGAGGAATCGATCGCCAACGCCGCCCAGACGCTGGGCATGAAGACCATGGAGCCGGAGCTGCTCAAGGAGCTGGTGGAAGGCAAGTTCGTCGACGCCCTGCGCTCGGTCGCGGCCGAGATGGGCATGGAGGAACTGCATGAGCAGCGTTCGCTGTTCGTGCAGAAGGTGCAGCAGGTGGTGTCCGAGGACATCCTCAAGAACGGCCTCGAGCTCGAGTCGGTGTCGCTGACCGGCCTGGACCAGACCAGCCGCGAGTTCTTCAACCCCGACAACGCCTTCGATGCCGAGGGCCTGACCAAGCTGACCGAGGCGATCGAGCTGCGCCGCAAGAAGCGCAACGAGATCGAGCAGGACACCGAGGTGCAGGTCCAGCGCAAGAACCTCGAGGCCCAGCAGCAGCGCCTGCAGATCGCCCGCGACCAGGAGTACGCGCAGATCGAGCAGACCCGCGAGATCGAGATCCGCCGCGCCGCCCAGGCCGCCGAGATCGCCCGCGAGCAGGCCCAGAAGCAGCAGGAGGCCGAGGGCGCGCAGATCACCGCCAAGCAGCAGGTCGACTCGGCCAAGATCGCCGCCCAGCGCGCGGTCGAGGAGCAGCGCATCGCGATGGAGCAGCAGCTCAAGGAGCGCGAGATCGAGAAGCAGAAGAACGTCGATACCGCGCACGTGATGCAGCTCAAGATCGTCGAGCTGGCCGAGCAGGACAAGGCCATCGCCATCGCCGAGAAGTCCAAGGCGCAGTCCGAGGCCCTGGCCGCGGCCGACGCCGCCCGCGCCATGGCGGTGAAGGCCGCCGAGCAGGTGGACACCGTGCGTGAGGTCGAGCGCGCCGAGCGCCAGAAGCGCATCGAGCTGGTCGAGGCGGCCAAGGAAGCCGAGCGCGAGCAGATCTCGATCACGGTCGCCGCGACCGCCGACAAGGAAGCCGCGGCGCAGAAGGCCGAGGCGATCCGCACCATCGCCACCGCCAACGCCGACCAGCGCCGCATCGAGGCCGAGGGCAACGCCACGGCCGAGAAGCTGCGCGCCGAAGCCGACGCCACCGCCGAGAAGCTGCGGGCCGAAGCCGCGGAAGCCCGCTACAAGGTCGACGCCGAGGGCCAGCACGCGCTCAACGAGGCGGCGAACATGCTGTCCACCGACCAGATCGCGATGCAGCTGCGCCTGGCCATCCTCAAGCACCTGCCGGACATCATCCGGGAGAGCGTCAAGCCGATGGAGTCGATCGACGGCATCAAGATCATCCAGGTCGAAGGCCTCAACGGCGGCCATGCCGCGGCGGCCGGCGGCCAGGGCGGCGGCGAGGGCGGCGGCAACGGCGGCGGCCAGGGCAACCTGGCCGAGCAGGTCGTGGCCAGCGCCCTGCGCTATCGTGCCCAGGCCCCGCTGCTGGATTCGCTGATGCGCGACGTCGGCATCACCGGCGGTGACCTCGCGGGCCTCGCGGCCGGCGCCGGCGTCACCGAAGGCGACTGGCGGGCCAAGAAGCTCGATGACCTCGTCGGCAAGCGCGACGAGAAGAAGAAAGACTGAACCGGAGACCCCTGAACGTGATCAAGCCCCACAGCCACATCGAAATCGCCTACTCGTCCATCCGCGTCTTCAACGACGGCCAGATGGACCTGGGCGAACTGAACTTCCTGCTCGGCCTGGCCCTGCGTGACCAGCAGGTCGACGACGAGGAAAAGCGCGTCCTGGCCAAGATCTTCGCCCAGGCCGAACAGACCAACCTGTCGCCGCTGGTGAAGGAGCGCATCGCCGAAGCCCGCAGGAACCACGGCATCCCGGCCTGACCGCCGAGTCCCGCAAGAACGGAAAAGCCCGGCTCACGCCGGGCTTTTTCATACCCGCCGGCAAAGGCTCAACGGGCGATCTTCACCAGCGCCGGGGCGTGGTCGCTCGGGCGCTCCCAGGTGCGCGGCTCCTTGTCGATGCTGGCGCCGACGCAGCGCTCGCGCAGGGCGTCGCTGACCAGGCACAGGTCGATGCGCAGGCCCAGGTTGCGGCGGAAGCCGGCGGCGCGGTAGTCCCACCAGCTGAACACGCCGCCTTCCTCGTTGTGCAGGCGGTAGCTGTCGTGCAGGCCGAGGTCGAGCAGCCGCCGCAGCGCCGCGCGCTCGGCGGTGGAGGTCAGGATGCAGGCGTCGTTCCAGACCGCCGGGTCGTGCACGTCGCGGTCGTCGGGCGCGATGTTGAAGTCGCCCAGCACGACCAGCTGCGGATGCGCCTTGATCTCCCCGGCCAGCCAGCCATGGACCGCGTCGAGCCAGCGCAGCTTGTAGTCGTACTTGTCGGTGCCGACGTCCTGGCCGTTGACCACGTACAGGTTGACGATGCGCAGGCCACCCACGGTCGCCGCGATCACCCGCTTCTGTTCGTCCTCGAAGCCGGGGATGCCGACCTGGACGTCGGTGGCCGGTTCGCGCGAGACGATGGCGACGCCGTTGTAGGTCTTCTGGCCCGCGAACACGCTGCGGTAGCCGAGCGCCGCCAGCGCGTCGTCCGGGAAGCGGTCGTCCTCGAGCTTGGTCTCCTGCAGCCCGACGATGTCGGGCGCGCGCAGCTTCAGCCAGTCCTCGAGATGGGGCAGCCGGACGTTGAGGGAGTTGACGTTCCAGCTGGCGATCGTGGTGGTGTCCATGCGCGAATGCTAACGGTTCGCGCTGCCGGCCGCGACCGCTTGACGCGGGTCAAGGCGGGCGGCGACGCTGGGCGCAAACTGGCTTCCAACGCCCCCTCAGGATGACCGCCATGGCCTCCCCCCGCCGCTACGCCCCGTCCCGCCGCGCCCTGCACTGGCTGATGTTCCTGGGCGTGGTGCTGGCCTTCGTCTTCATCGAGGGCCGCGTCTGGTTCGAGCGCGGCACGCCCGCGCGACTGGCGATGGTGCAGGCGCATTTCTGGGTCGGCATCACCCTGCTGGCGCTGATGCTGCCGCGCCTGCTGCTGGCGTTCTCGCGGCCCGCGCCCGCGGTGCTGCCGCCCCTGCCGGCCTGGCAGGCGCTGCCGGCCAAGGCCGGGCACCTTTTGCTGTACGCGATGCTGCTGGTGCAGCCGCTGCTGGGCCTGGGCACCGCCTGGACCGACGGCAAGGACATCTTCATTCCCTTCACCCAGGTCGTGCTGCCGGCGCTGATGGCGCCGGATGCCGCGCTCGCGGGCCAGCTCGAGGACCTGCACGAGTGGGTGGGCACGGCCTTCTACTACGTGGTCGGCCTGCACGTGGCGGCGGCGCTGTACCACCACTTCATCCGCCGCGACGACACCCTGCGCCGCATGGCCTGAGCGTTGCCTTCGGGGCGCGGCTCGGCCAGAGTGGCGGCTCGTTTCCGCCACGCAGGCCGCGCATGGACCCGGTAGACCTCCGCAGCGACACCGTCACCCGCCCCACCGACGCGATGCGCGAGGCCGGCCTGCGCGCGCCGGTCGGCGACGACGTGATGGGCGACGACCCGAGCGTGAACGCGCTGCAGGATCGCCTGGCCGGCGAGCTGGGGTTCGCCGCCGGCCTGTTCGTGCCCAGCGGCACGCAAAGCAACCTGCTGGCGCTGATGGCGCACTGCGAGCGCGGCGACGAGTACCTGGTCGGCATGGACGCGCACACCTACAAGTACGAAGGCGGCGGCGCCGCGGTGCTGGGCTCGATCCAGCCGCAGCCGATCGTCAATGCGCCCGACGGTACGCTGCCGCTGGAGGCCGTGGCCGCCGCGATCAAGCCGGCCGGCGACCCGCACTTCGCGCGCACGCGGCTGCTGGCGCTGGAGAACACCTGGCACGGGCGCGTACTGCCGCTGCCCTACCTGGCGCAGGCGCGCGAGCTGGCAAAGGCCAACGGCCTGGGCTTCCACCTCGACGGCGCGCGGCTCTACAACGCCGCGGTCGCCGGCGGCGTCAGCGCGGCCCATATCGCCTCGCACTTCGATTCCGTGTCGGTGTGCCTGTCAAAAGGCCTGGGCGCGCCGGTGGGCTCGGTGCTGCTGGGGTCGCACGCCCTGATCGACAAGGCGCGGCGCTGGCGCAAGGTGCTGGGCGGCGGCTGGCGCCAGGCCGGCCAGCTGGCGGCGATGGCGCAGCACGCGCTGGACCACCACGTCGAGCGGCTGGCCGACGACCACCGCCGCGCGGCGCAGTTGGCCGAGGCCCTGCGCGACCTGCCGGGCCTGCAGGTCGAAGCGCCGCAGACCAACCTGGTGTTCATCACCGTGCCCGAGGGCCGGCAGGCGGCGCTCGCCGCGCACCTCGCCGATGCCGGCATCCGTATCTCCGCCGGACGCAGCGCACGGCTGCGGCTGGTGACCCACCTCGACATCGACGATGCCGGACTGGCGCGCGCGATCTCGGCCTTCCGGGCCTACTTCGGGTGATGCCCGGCGGCGTCTTGGGCATACTCGGGGCATGACCCCCCCCGATACGCACCTCGATCTCGGCTGCGGCACCCAGCCGCGCAACCCCTACGGCCGCGGCACGCTCTACGGCGTCGACATCCGCGCACCCGCCGGTCCGGTGGATTACGAGCACCGCGTCGCCAACCTGGTGCTGCAGCCCATTCCCTTCGCCGACGACAGCCTGGGCTCGGTGTCGGCCTTCGACTATCTGGAGCACGTGCCGCGGCTGTTCCCGGACGGCGCCGGCGGCACCTGCTTCCCCTTCGTGCGCCTGATGGACGAGATCTGGCGCGTGCTGGCGCCTGGTGGCCGTCTGTACGCGCTGACGCCGGCGTATCCGCATCCGGAGGCGTTCGTCGATCCGACCCACGTCAACTTCATCACCGACGAGACCCACGCGTATTTCTGCGGCGATTCGCCGCTGGGGCGGATGTACGGCTTCCAGGGCAAGTTCCGCGCCCTGCGCGTGCTCCGCACCGAGCGCGCCAGCGCCTACAGCACCCTGGCCGGCTCGCCGCTCAACCACGGCCCGGGCAAGCGCTTCGCCCGCGCCCTGCGCCGCTGGGCCCGCTTCCTGCGCGGCAAACGCGCGCAGCTTTCGCCCGCGTGGCTGCTGTGGGAGCTTGAGGCCGTCAAGTGAGAGCCAGTGCTTTTTGACGCGGATGAACGCGGATAGAGCCAAGTCCGGATGGGCGCTCCGCCGGCTCGCAGGACTCGCCTTGAACCACTCAAAACGCTTTTGATCTATCCGCGTTCATCCGCGTCAATCCGCGTCCAAAACGCTTTCGCTCAAAACCTTCCAATCCGCGCCCGCCCCCCAACCCCCTCAGGTATTGGGCCGCTGGGCGGCCTTGGGTTCGGTGACTTCGTGGCCGGCCTCGGCGCGGCCGGCCATCTCGGCGCCGGCGTCATGCGGCAGGCGGAACATCACCCAGGCCGACAGCGCGGAGATCGTGCCGACGGTCAGGAAGGCCCAGCCGAAGTTGCTGGCGTCGGCATAGTCCTGGCCGGTGAAGGCGCCCGCGAGCTGCAGCGCGTAGCCACCGATCGCCACGCCCAGCGCCAGCGACAGCTGCTGCATCATTCCCGACAGGCTGCTGGCCTGGCCCATGCGCGCCGGGTCCACTTCGGCGTAGCTGATCGCATTGAGGCTGGTGAACTGCAGCGAGCGGAAGCAGCCCGACACCAGCAGCACCGCCATGATCACCCAGTGTGCGGTGTCGGCGCGGAACAGGCCGAAGCCCGCGAGCATCGCCGAGGCCAGCAGCGCGTTGATCCACAGCACGCGCCGGAAGCCGAAGCGCTTGAGCACGGTGGCCGCGATCGTCTTCATGAACATCGCGCCGACCGCCGATACGAAGGTCAGCAGGCCCGAGGCCAGCGGCGTCAGGCCGAAGCCGAGCTGCAGCATCAGCGGCAGCAGGAAGGGCGTGGCGCCGATGCCGATGCGGAACAGCATGCCGCCCATCACGCCGGCGCGGAACGTCGGCAGCTTCAGCAGCCGCAGGTCGATCAGCGGGTGCGGGTGCCGCAGCGCTTGCCAGACGTAGCCGGCCATGCCGCCCAGCCCGAGGACCAGGCAGACCGCCGCCACCGGCGTGGACACCATGTGCCGCCCCAGGCTGGAGAACCCGAACAGCGCCAGCGCCAGGCCCAGGCCCGACAGCGCGAACCCGGTCCAGTCCAGCGGCTTCACCGGCTCGCGCAGGTCGGGCACGAAGCGCCAGGCCAGGAACAGCCCGAGCAGGCCCATCGGCAGGTTGATCAGGAAGATCCAGCGCCAGTCGCTGTAGGTGGCGATCAGGCCGCCCAACGGCGGGCCGAGGATCGGCGCCACCAGCGCCGGGATGGTGAGCCAGCTCAGCGCCTGCACCAGTTCGTTCTTGGGCACGGTGCGCAGCAGCACCAGCCGCCCCACCGGCACCATCAGTGCACCGCCCATGCCCTGGAGGAAGCGCGCCGCCACCATCTGCTCCAGCGTGCCGCTGGCGGCGCAGGCCAGGGACCCCAGCAGGAACACGGCGATCGCCGCCATGAAGGTACTGCGCGCCCCAAAGCGATCGGCGATCCACCCGCTGACCGGAATGAACACCGCCAGCGCCAGCAGGTAGGCGGTGAGCGCAAGCTTGAGCGCGATCGGCTCCGTGCCCAGGTCCGCCGCGATCGCCGGCAACGAGGTCGCGATCGCCGTCGAGTCCATGTTCTCGATGAACAAGGCACACGCCACGATGAGCGCAAGGCGTCGTCCCGGATTCATCGCCCGACGACCGTCCACGAATTGAACGCGGATAACAGCGGAAACCTCGGATAAGAGCGGATTCTCTTCAATTTAAATCGCTCTATCCGCTCTTATCCGTGTTTTCCGCTCTGATCCGCGCACCCGTGTTTGCGTTTGATCGTCAAGCCGCCAAACCATAAGGCCGGAGCAGCGCATCCGGCTGGGGTTCGCGGCCGCGGAAGGCGACGAAGCTTTCCAGGGCCGGGCGGGAGCCGCCGACGGAGAGGATCTCGCGGCGATAGCGGGCGCCGGTGGTGGCGTCGAACACACCGGCCTCCTCGAAGGCCGCAAACGCGTCGGCGCTGAGCACTTCGGCCCACAGGTAGCTGTAGTAGCCCGCCGCGTAGCCGCC
>NZ_DASTNG010000070.1:0-16170 GCF_035721105.1 Arenimonas sp.
CCGCATTCACGCTCCTGAACCGACTCGAGGCCCTGGTGCTGGCGGAGCGCTGGCCGGAGGTCGTGCGGGATGGCGCCTTGGGCCTGGCGCGCCTGGATAGCCATGAAGAAGCCGGCGCCTTCGCCGATTCCGCGCTGCAGGCGGAGGCCTATGTCGCGATCGCCCAGTGCCGCACCGGCGCCGCCACCGAAGGCGGCGCCCTGGCCGCGCGTGCGCGGGCACGGCTCGCGGAGGGCGTGTGGCCCGATCGCGCCCGGCACGCCCTCGTGGCCGAGGCCGAGGCCGAGTGCCGGTTCGCCGCGGGGGACCTGGCGGCGGCGCGGGAGGCGCTGGCCAGGTCGCGTGCGGAAGACCCGCACCTGCCGCCGGGCGATGCCCGCGACCTCGCCCGCCGCGACGCGCTGGGCGCCCGGATCGCGGCGGCCGGAGGCGACTGAGCGGCGGCGCGTGGCACGGCTGTGACCGCCGTTGCGTAGGGGAGGACAAGGCCTGTGTGCGCAGGCGTCCCGCGAGATCATCGGTATGTTCGTAAGAAGCGTCCTCTCCCTGCTTGTCCTGTCCACCCTGCCGCTGGCCGTCCCCGCCCAGGACTTCGGCGACTCCCTCAAGCGCACCGTCAAGCGCGCGGCCGAAAGCGAAGTGCGCAGCGCCGCCGACCGCGAGACCCGGCGCGTCACCCGCTGCGTGCTGGGCGACGAGCGCTGCGCCCGCGAGGCCGATGCGCGCGGCGAAGACGTCGAGTACGTCGACCGCCGCGGTCGCGCCGTGGCCGCGCCGGCCGGCGCCGGCCAGCCCGCGCCGGGCGCCGCGTTCCGGGTCGAACCCTACGCCGGCTCCAGCGTGCGCGAGGACGAGACGCTGGCCTTCGACGCCTACGACTTCGTCATCGGCAAGGAAAGCAACGGCGACCTGCGCGCGCGCACCGTCGAGGGCCGCGTTACCCGCACGCTGTACAACAACCCGTCCGGCCGCTCGACGCTTGAGATCGTGCGCAACTACGAACAGGCCCTGCGCGGCCGCGGCCTTCGCCTGGTCCATCAGTGCGCCGGCCGCGACGCCTGCGGCGGCACCGGTAACCGCGAGGCCAACTGGAACAACGTCGCCGGCATGAACATCGGCGTCGGCGGCGACTTCCGCTACGTCGCCGCCGAGGGCGTGGTCGGTTCCAGCCAGGTCAGCGTGGCGGTGATGGTGAACAAGCAGCGCACCTGGGTGACCGTGGTCGAGGGCGCGGCGATGCAGACCGGCCAGGTCGGCGTAAGCGCCGACGCGCTGGCCGCCGAGCTGGCCGCAGGCGGCAAGGTGCGGCTGGACGGCATCTACTTCGATACCGGCAAGGCCACGCTCAAGGCCGAGTCGCGCGCCGCGCTGGCCGAAGTGGCCGAACTGATGCGCCGCGATCCCTCGCTGCAGCTCGAGATCGTCGGCCACACCGACGCGGTCGGCGAGGACGGCGTCAACCTGCGCCTGAGCGAGGCGCGCGCCCTGGCCGTGCGCGCCGCGCTGGTGATCGACCACGGCGTCGCCGATCGCCGGCTCAAGGCCCGCGGCGCGGGCGAAACCGAGCCGGTGGCGGCGAACGACAGCGAGGCCGGCCGCGCGCTCAACCGCCGCGTCGAACTGGTGAAGCCATGACCCCGCGCACCGCCCGCCGCCGGTGGCCGACGCGGCCCGGCCGGGGCCTGCCGTGAACGCGCGCGGCTGGGTGGCCATCGGCGTGGCCGCGGTGATCGCCGGCAGCGTGCTGGCGGCGTCCGGTGCGATGCCCTGGGGCGACGGACCGCCGTCGCCGCCGATCGACGTGGTGGCGTCGGGCAGCGACGCCGCCCGCGCCGCGGGCGAAGTCACCGCGCCGCCCAGCGACGATCCGTTCGCGCCGGCCATCCCGATCGTCGAGTCCGGCAGTGATGCGGCGCGCGACCTGGTCGGTGAAACCTACGTGCCGCTGCCGCCGATGCACGATCCGTTCGAGCTGCCGTCGATCCCGGTGGTCGAGAGCGGCACCGACGCCGCCTGGATCGCACATGGCGAGGAGATCATCAACGTCGCCGAACAGGAGCGCCTGGCCGAGCGCCGGCGCCGGATCGAGGAAACCTTCGGTGCCAACAGCGCCTTCCCGCCCAACCCGGAGTCCGAGCTGGGCGTTTACCGCTTCGACCTGCGCATCCTGCAGCTGGTCGATTCCTCGCGCGGACTGGACCGGCTGAACTACTACGTCAACAGCGCCGACAACAGCCAGCTGTTCCTGGCCTCGGACCTCGGCGACCTGCTGCCCCCCGGCACCTTCGCGGACGGCGAACTGCACTTCGTGCTGCGCCAGGCCGACGGCGACACCCTGGCCTGCGGCCGGCACGCCGAGGTCGGCGAGGCCTGCCTGATGCTGGGCGACGACTTCGGCTCCGCCTTCGGCTGGATGCGCGACATGCGCCTGCACCGCCGATTCCTCGACACCCTTCCGCGCGTGCCGCAGACCCTGGGCGAAGGCCCCGGCGGCAACGTGCAGGGCATCCGCGGCAAGGGCGAGGATGGCTTCATGCAGGTCTGGGTGGGCCGCCACCCTAGCCCGATCGCCACCCAGATGCCCTTCCTCGGCGCGGGCGTGGGAGTGATGAAGGACTTCCGCATCCGCGCCAACCGCACCGTGCACCGCACGCGCTGGGAAGGCGGCGATATCGACGGCGGCGACCTGGTGGTCGATCTGCTCGAGCTGGCGCCGGCGAGGATGGAACGCGACACCTCGCTGTACCGCATCGTCACCGCGTTCACCGCCGAAGGGCTGGCCGAGGCGATGGCGATCGGAAGCCAGGTGCCCGACCTCGTGGCCCAGGCCCGCGCGATCCGCGAAGCGCTGGATGCCTGCCCGTCCGGCCGCGCCGGCAGCGACTGCCGCAAGTTCCACCGCGAGCGCATGAAGGCGCTCGACGAAGGCATGCGCCGCCAGGCGCTGGACTTCGGCCGCCGCCACGGCCTGCCGGTAGGCGAAGAATGATTCTCGCGCGCTTGCATCGATCGGCCGGCCGACCAACACTGTCGCCGCCGCGTCCCGCGGCGACAGGGGAATCATGATGTCGAAATGGCTTTGGGGTGCCGCAGGGGCGGTGTTGGTGATGGTGTCCGGCTGGGCGCACGCGCAGGCATTGGAAAAAGATCCCGTGACCGCGTTCATCGACTCGCTGAGCTTCCAGCAGGGTGAAGTGCAGGTTCCCGAGGCCCATGCCCGGCTGCGCCTGACCGAGGGCTTCCGCTACCTGGGCAAGGCCGATGCGCGCCGGGTGCTCGAGGAGTTCTGGGGCAATCCCGAGGACGACAGCGTGCTGGGCATGCTGGTGCCGACCGCCGACGGCCTCGACAGCGAGCACAGCTGGGCCGTGATCCTGACCTGGAGCGACGACGGCCACGTCACCGATGCCGATGCCGCCGAAATCGACTATGCCGAGCTGCTGGCCGACATGCAGGCCGAGACCCGCGATGCCAACCCGGCGCGCCGCGAGGCCGGCTATCCCACCGCCGAGCTGATTGGCTGGGCCCAGCCGCCGCGCTATGACGCGACCAGCAAGCGCCTGCACTGGGCCAAGCACCTGCAGTTCGAAGGCAGCGAAGGCGGCACGCTGAACTACGACATCCGCGTGCTCGGCCGCCAGGGCTACCTGAGCATGAGCGCGATCGCGGGCATCGCCGACCTCGACCGCGTCAACGACGGCATGAACGACGTGCTGGCGATGGCCGAGTTCGAGGAAGGCCACCGCTACGCCGACTTCAACGCCGACACCGACCGCACCGCGGCCTACGGCCTGGCGGCCCTGGTCGGCGGCGGACTGGCCGCGAAGACCGGCCTGCTGGCCAAGATCGGCCTGCTGCTGGCCAAGGGCTGGAAGCTGGTGTTGATCGCCGCCGTCGGCCTGGTGTCGGTGGTGCGGAAGCTGGGCGGCAAGTCCAAGGACGAAGGCGGCAACGCCGCCTGAGCGCCGAATCCCGGCCCGCGGCCTTGTCCGCGGGCCCGGGGCGGCCCCCCCGCCTAGCGGGCGGCTACCGGAAGCCCGAAGAACGCCGCCGCGGTCGCGGTGGTGGCCGCCGCGGTGGTGGCCACGTCCTCGCCGCGGTCGCGCGCCAGTTCCTCGACGATGTGCGCCAGGTACATCGGCTCGTTGCGGCGGTGGCTGGGCATCGGCTTCACCGTGCGCGGCAGCAGGTAGGGCGCGTCGGTCTCGACCATCAGCCGGTGCGCGGGGATGTCCTTCACGAACTCGCGCAGGTGCTGGCCGCGGCGCTCGTCGCAGAGCCAGCCGGTGATGCCGATGTGCCAGTCCTGGTCGAGGTAATCGAAGCATTCGGCGCGGGTGCCGGTGAAGCAGTGCACCACCACCGGGCCCAGCTGGCCCTCGAAGGCCTTCATGATCGCCATGAAGTCGGCGTGCGCGTCGCGCTGGTGCAGGAACAGCGGCAGCTTCGATTCCGCCGCCAGCTCGAGCTGGCGCTCGAAGGCCAGGCGCTGCGCCGGCCGCGGCGAGAAATCGCGGTGGTAGTCCAGGCCGCATTCGCCCGCGGCGACCACCTCGGGTTCGGCCTGCAGCGCGCGCAGCTCCGCGATGCCTTCGGCCGTGCACTCGGTGGCATGGTGCGGGTGGATGCCGGCGGTGGCCCAGAGCAGGCCCGGGTGCGCCTTGGCCAGCTCGAGCGCCCGCACCGCGCCGGCGCGGCTGGCGCCGGTGACCACCAGCCGCGACACGCCGGCCAGCACCGCGCGCTGCAGCACGGCGTCGAGGTCGGCGTCGAAGCTTTCGTGGCCCAGGTTGGCGCCGATGTCGATCAAGTCCATGAACGGGTCCTGTCGGGAAGGGCACGATTCTAGCCGTCGGCCGTCAACCGCGGGTCGCGGGCCGCGTTCTGGCGGGCATGAACAGATCCGGCTGGCTCGCTTTCACGTTCACCCTGGTCCTCGGCGGCCTGCTGCCCGGCGTCGGCGCCGCGCGGCCGGCCTACGACCTGGCGCCGGTGCAGGCCGCGATGCGGGCGCTGGTGGCGGACTACCGGCTCGACGGCGCCTCGCTGCGCCTGGCCCGCGAGGGCGGGCAGGTCGTGATGCTCGAAACCTTCGGCAGCTACCGCGGCGACGAGCGCGTGGCCATCGCCTCGGCCAGCAAGTGGCTGTCGGCCCTGGTGCTGGGGCGGCTCGTGGAGCGGGGCACGCTGGCCTGGGACAGCCGCGTCGGCGACTACTTCCCCGAAGCCGCGCCGGCGATGCGTCCGATCACGCTGGCGCAACTGTTCTCGCACACCGCCGGCATGGACGTGGACGACGCGCCCTGCCTGTCGGTCCGGCAGACCACGCTGCAGGCCTGCGCCGCGCAGATCCTGGCCATCCCGCTGGTCTACGCGCCGGGCACCGGCTTCGCCTACGGCGGCAATTCGATGCAGGTGGCGGGCGCGATGGCCGAACGCGCCACCGGCGAGGACTGGGACACGCTGTTCCTGGCCGAAGTGGTGCAGCCGCTCGGGCTGACCGGCACCGACTGGAGCACCAGTTCGCTCCTGCCCGGCTACGTGCCGACCCCGAATCCGCGCATCGCCGGCGGCGCCCGCGCCACGCGGGATGACTACGCCCGGGTGGTGGACATGGTGCTGGCCACCGGCCGCCACGGCGAGGCCCGCTACCTGCGCGAGGACACGATCGCAGCCATGGCGATCGACCGCGCCGCCGGACTGCCGGTGTACTACGCCCCGGACGGTGGCATCGGCTATGGCTACGGCATCGGCCAGTGGGTGGAAGCCAAGGACGCGGCCGGCCACACGCTGCGCGTCTCCAGTCCCGGCGCCTTCGGCTTCACGCCCTGGGTGGACTGGCGCCAGGGCAGCAACGGCGTGCTGCTGGTGCGCGGCAACGGCTCGGCGATGCGCGACGACCTGACCGCGATCGAACAGCTGGCGCTGCAGCAGCTCGACTTCCGCCGGAGCACGCAGTCGGTGCCGAAGCCCGAGACGGGGGGCTCGCGTCCGGAAGGCTCGAGCGGCATCGCGCCAGCGCGGCGTGGCCCTTCCATGGCTGTACCCGCGGACCGCGTCGAGGCCAGGACAACGCGCCGCTCGGATCGTCGACCGGGCGCGCGACCCCGAGCAACCCGGTCACCGGGGCAGGATGCCGCGCGGCTCGACGCGGGGCGTCCGGCTCTCTAGCCTAGCGCGGTGAATGCCGCCGCCCGCCGCCCCGACTTCCCCATCGCCGAACTGCTGCCGGGCCTGCTCGACAGCCTGCAGGCGCACCCGCGGCTGGTGCTCGAGGCGCCGCCGGGCGCCGGCAAGACCACCCAGGTGCCGTTGGCGCTGCTGTCGGCGCCGTGGCGCGGCGACGGCCGCATCCTGATGCTCGAACCGCGCCGCGTGGCCGCGCGCGCCGCCGCCGGCTTCATGGCGCGCCAGCTGGGCGAGACGCCGGGCGAGACCGTCGGCTACCGCATCCGCTTCGAAGCCAAGGTCGGCGCGCGCACGCGGATCGAGGTCGTCACCGAAGGCATCCTCACCCGGATGATCCAGGACGATCCGACGCTGGAGGGCGTGGCCGCGATCGTCTTCGATGAATTCCACGAACGCCACCTCGCCGGCGACCTCGGCCTGGCGCTGGCGCTGGACGTGCAGTCGCAGCTGCGCGAGGACCTGCGGATCGTGGTGATGTCGGCCACGCTCGACGGCGAAAAGCTGGCGAGGTTCCTCGATGCGCCGCGGCTGACCAGTGCCGGGCGCAGTTTTCCGGTCACCGTGGCGCATTTCCCGGCGCGGCGGGACGAGGCGTTGATGGCGCAGCTCAAGCGTTGCGTGGGGGAGGCGTTGGCGAAGCATCCGGGGGATGTGCTGGTGTTCCTGCCGGGGCAGCGGGAGATCGGGGAGGCGTTGCGCGTGCTTGGGGATTCCCCTCTCCCCAACCCCTCTCCCGCAAGGGGAGAGGGGCTATCAACTCCCTCTCCCCTTGTGGGAGAGGGCCGGGGAGAGGGGGCCGCTCTCGCCATCCTGCCTCTTCATGGCGACCTCCCCCTGGAAGCCCAATCCGCCGCCCTCAACCCCGACCCCGCCGGCCGCCGCCGCATCATCCTCGCCACCAACGTCGCCGAAAGCTCGGTCACCCTGCCCGGCGTGCGCGTGGTGATCGACGCCGGCCTGGCGCGCGAGCCGCGCTACGAGCCCAACTCCGGCTTCTCGCGTCTCGACACGGTCGCCATCTCACAGGCTTCGGCCGACCAGCGCGCCGGCCGCGCCGGCCGTGTCGCGGAAGGCTGGGCCTACCGCCTGTGGCCGCAGTCGCAGCGGCTCGAACCGATGCGCACGCCCGAGATCGCCCAGGTCGAACTGGCCGGCCTGGCGCTGGAGCTCGCGGCCTGGGGCAGCGTTGACCTGCGCTTCGTCGATACGCCGCCGCCCGGTCCGCTGGCCGCCGCGCGCGAGCTGCTGCAGCGGCTGGGCGCGCTCGACGACACCCAGCGCATCACCCCCTTCGGCCGCGCGCTGATGGCGCTGGGCACGCACCCGCGCCTGGCCGCGATGCTGAAAGCGCCGCGGGATCCGGCCGAGCGTGCGCTGGCCTGCGACCTGGCCGCGCTGGTGGAGGCGCGCGATCCGCTGCGCAGTCGCAGCGACGGCCTCGCCAGCCGCTGGCAGGCGCTGGCCGCGTTCCGGAAGGGCCGTGTCGGCCCCGACGCGAGCCGCGGCGCGCTCGCCGCCATCGACGCCGCCGCGAAGCAGTGGCGCCGCCGCCTGCGCGTCGACGCGAACCCGCCCGAAGACGCGCCCGCGCATCTGCTCGGCGACCTGCTGGCGCACGCCTTCCCCGACCGCATCGCCCGCCAGCACCCGGGTGAACCGCGCCGCTACCAGCTGGCCAACGGCCGCATGGCGCGGATCTTCGACGACAGCGCGCTGTTCGGTGAACCCTGGATCGTGGCCAGCGAACTGCGCTTCGAGGCCAAGGACTCGCTGGTGCTGCGCGGCGTGCCGGTGGACGAAGCCCGGCTGCAGCGCGACTTCCCCGAACGCTTCTTCGAAGGCGACGTGGTCCGCTGGGACGGCACCGCGCGCGCCCTGGTCGCGCGCCGCGAGCGCCGCTTCGACCGCATCACGCTCGAGAGCAAGCCGGCCGGTCGGCCCGATCCGGCGCAGGCGGCGCAGGCGCTCAGCGACGCGGTCGGCGAACTGGGCCTGGACGCGCTGCCCTGGACCGAGGGCCTGCGCCAGTGGCGCGAGCGCGTGCGCTGCCTGCGCGACTGGCTGCCCGAGCTGGGCCTGCCCGACCTGTCCGACGAGGCCCTGCTGGCCAGCCGCGAGCAGTGGCTCAAGCCCGCCTTCACCGGCAAGACCCGGCTCGACGCGCTCGACGAGGACAGCCTGGGCGAAGCCCTGCGCGGCCGGCTGGACTGGTCGCTGCGGCAGAAGCTCGACAGCCTGGCCCCGCGCCGCATCACGGTGCCCTCGGGCATGGAGCGCGGCATCGATTACGAACACGGCCGCCCGCCGGTGCTGGCGGTGAAGCTGCAGGAACTGTTCGGCCTGGCCGACACCCCGCGCGTGGCCGACGGCCGCGTGCCGCTGACCCTGCACCTGCTGTCGCCTGGCGGCAAACCGCTGCAGGTGACCCAGGACCTGCGCAGCTTCTGGGCCAACACCTACCCGGAAGTGCGCAAGGAAATGAAGGGCCGCTACCCGCGCCACCCCTGGCCGGACGATCCCTGGACCGCCACCGCCACCCACCGCGCCAAGCCGCGCGGCACCTGAGGCCTGCCGAGGCGCGATGCGCCGTTCATGGTTTTAGCGGTAGGCTGTACCGGCAACCGCGAGTAACGCGCCCATCCCACGGAGACCCGCCATGAGCAAGACGAACAAGATCGTTTCGACCGCGCTGGCCAAGTTGAACGACGGCAGCGCGATGGCCAAGAAGGCCTGGAAGAATTCCGACCTCGCCAGCAAGGCCAGCGCCCTGGTCGGCGCCGGCGCCGGCCTGGCCGCGGTGAAGAAGGGCGGCTCGGCCGCGGTCAAGACCGTGCGCAAGCATCCGGTCGGTGCGGCCGTCGCTGCGGCGACCCTGGCCGCCGTCGGTGCCGCAGCCTACATGGTCAACAAGAAGAAGAAAGCCGCGGCCGCCAAGCCCGCCGCCAAGAAGGCGAGCAAGCAGGTCGCCGCGAAGAAGGCCACCGCACCGGCCAAGAAGGCGGCTGCGAAGAAGGCGCCGGCCAAGAAGGCCGCGGCCAAGAAAGCCCCCGCGAAGAAAGCTGCCGCCAAGAAGTAAGCCGTTGTAAGAGGGCCTTCAGGCCCGAATCCTTTCGCCGAATCCTTCAAGCACGAAGCTTCGCGGAGAAAAGATTCGGGCCTGAAGGCCCTCCTACAGTGAGGGGTCTGGCTTAAGCGTGGTGCCCCGGCCGCGATGGTGAGCCGTCAGGCTTCGGGGCTGCGTCCGATCCGCATCGACAGCGGCCAGCGCACTTCGCGCCGCCGTCCCGCATCGCCCCAGGCTGCGGCGAACGCCGGGCCGAATTCCGACACCGCATCGCGCCCGGTTTCCTTCAGGAAGCGCTGGCTGCTCGACCAGGTGCGCAGGTAGTCCAGGTACTGCGCCAGGTCCCAGTCGGCGGTCATCTCGAAGTGCGGCGGGTCGCCCACCGCCTCGAACGGGAACGGCAGGTGCCGGTAGCCGTCGTCCACGTGGCGACGTTCCGGCGGCCAGTACGGCCCCAGCCGCTCGCCGTAGAGCTGGTCGAAGACCTCGTCCACGCCCCGGTCCACCCGGGTGCGGCCGTAGCACCAGACCGCGATCACGCCGCCGGGGCGCAGCACGCGCAGCGCCTCGGTGCAGAAGCGCTCCTGGTTGAACCAGTGGTAAGCCTGCGCCGCGGTGACCAGGTCGACGCTGTGGCTGCGCAGCGCGCTGTGTTCGGCCGGCTCCACCCGCCAGGTCACGCGCGGGTCGGACGGGGCGGCGGCGATCTGCGCTTCGCTGGGGTCGCTGGCGTGCACGCGCTGGAAGTGGTGCACCAGGGCCAGGCTGGCCTGGCCATTGCCGCAGCCCACGTCCCAGGCCAGGTCATGGTGCTGGCACTGGTCGGAGATCCAGGCGAACAGCGCGTGCGGATAGGTCGGGCGGGCGCGGGCGTAGTCGGTGGCGTGTCCGGAGAAATGGTCCTGGAAGGCCATGCCGCGCTCCTGGGTTACTGGGTGAGTTCGCGCCACTTCCCGGGCGCCAGCCCCTCGAGCCGGTGCGGTCCGACGGCGATGCGCAGCAGGCGCAGGCAGGGCAGGCCGACGGCGGCGACCATGCGCCGCACCTGGCGGTTCTTGCCCTCGGTGATGGTCAGCTCGATCCAGCTGTCGGGCACGGTCTTGCGGTGCCGTACCGGCGGATTGCGCGGCCACAGCCAGTCGGGCGCGCCGATCAGCACCTGCGCCTTGGCCGGGCGGGTGACGCCGTCGGCCAGGGTGACGCCGCTGCGCAGCTGGGCCAGGTGCTCGTCGCCGGCCACGCCTTCGACCTGCACCAGGTAGGTCTTGGGCCAGTGGAACTTGGGCGAGCTGATGCGGGCGATCAGCGGACCGTCGTCGGACATCAGCAGCAGGCCTTCCGAGTCCTGGTCCAGCCGGCCCGCCGCGTACACGTCCGGCGGCAGCGAGTAGCCGGCCAGGGTCGGACGCGGGGGCACCGTCTTGTCGGTGAACTGACAGAGCACGCCGTAAGGTTTGTTGAAGGCGATCAGCATCGGCCCAGTGTAGCCCCGTGGGACACTGAGCGCCCGTCCCACCCCTGAATCCCCGGAGAGCGCATGCCCGCGACCCACCCCCTCCGCCGCCTGGCCGGCTTTGCCCGGCACCAGCGGCGCAACGCCGTGCTGGCCACGGTGTACTCGGTGCTCAACAAGATCTTCGACGTCCTGCCCGAGCTGCTGATCGGCGTGGCCGTGGACGTGGTGGTGAACCAGGAGGACTCGTTCATGGCCGGCTTCGGCCTGCCCGACCCGCTGCACCAGCTCTACGCCCTGGTGGCGCTGACGGTGCTGGTGTGGGTGGCGGAGTCCGTGTTCGAGTACCTGTATGCGCTCAAGTGGCGGGGCCTGGCCCAGGACCTGCAGCACGCGCTGCGGCAGGCCGCCTACGGCCACGTGCAGGCGCTGCCGCCGGCCACCATCGAGCGCGAGCGCAGCGGCCGGCTGATGGCGCTGATGAACGAGGACGTGAACCAGATCGAGCGCTTCCTCAACACCGGCGCCAACGACCTGATCCAGGTGGTGGTGTCGTCGCTGCTGGTCGGCGCCGTGTTCTTCGTGCTCACCGCCGACCTGGCGGCGCTGGCGATGCTGCCGATCCCGCTGATCCTGATCGGCGCCTTCTGGTTCCAGAAGCGCCTGGCCCCGCGCTACGCCGCCGCGCGCGAGGCCGCGGCCACGGTGTCGGCGCGCCTGGACAACAACCTGGCCGGCATGGCCACCATCCAGGCCTATACCGCCGAGGCCTTCGAGGCCGAGCACCTGCGGCAGGCCTCGGACGGCTTCCGCGAGCGCAATGCCGAGGCCATCCGCTTCTCGGCCGCCATCACGCCGGTGATCCGCATGGCCATCCTGGCCGGCTTCGTCGCCACCCTGCTTTACGGCGGCATGCTGACCCTGCGCGGCGAACTGGGCGTGGGCAGCTATTCGGCCCTGGTCTACCTGACCCAGCGCCTGCTGTGGCCGCTGACCCGCCTGGCCGACATGACCGACCTGTACCAGCGCGCGATGGCCTCGGTGAACCGCGTGATGGACCTGCTGGACACGCCGGTGCCGGTGCGCGGCCAGGCGCCCCTGCCCGACGGGGCGCGCGGCGAGCTGCGCTTCGAGGGCGTGGGCCACGACTACGACGGCCGCGTCGCCCTGCACGCGGTCGACCTGGTCGTGCCCGCCGGCGCCACCGTGGCCCTGGTCGGCGGCACTGGCGGCGGCAAGAGCACGCTGCTGAAGCTGCTGCTGCGCTTCATCGATCCCGCCCGCGGCCGCATCCTGTTCGACGGCGCCGACCTCGCCGCGCTCGACCCGGCTGCCTTGCGTCGCGCGGTGGGCTACGTGTCGCAGGAGCCGTTCCTGACCGACGGCACCGTGGCCGACAACATCGCCTATGGCGAGCGCGGGGTCGACCGCGCCCGCGTGGAAGCGGCCGCCCGCGCCGCCGAGGCGCATGCCTTCATCGCCGCGCTGCCGCAGGGCTACGACAGCCCGGTCGGCCAGCGCGGCAGCCAGCTCTCCGGGGGCCAGCGCCAGCGCATCGCCCTGGCGCGCGCGCTGTACCGCGACCCGAAGGTGCTGGTGCTGGACGAAGCCACTTCGGCCGTGGACAACGAGACCGAAGCCGCGATCCAGCATTCGCTGGCGACCGCGGCGCGCGGACGGACGACCCTGGTGGTCGCGCACCGCCTGAGCACGGTGCGCCACGCTGACCGTATCCACGTGCTCGACGCCGGCTGCATCGTGGAGTCGGGCACGCACGATGAGCTGGTGGCCCGCGGCGGCGCGTATGCAGCGCTGTGGCGGCTGCAGACGGGCGAGGTCGCGTGAAACGAAGGCCGCCGCTGCCGGCGCTAAGCTGATGCTTCCCCGTAAAGGAACACCGATGCCCGAATCGAAGCCGCCCAAGCCGCCGCGCTACCAGCCGGGCATGGTCTACGCCGTGCCGCTTGCCGACGGAGCCTTTGGCCTGGCGCAGGCGGGCGGGCTGATGATGCCCAACGTCGTTTACGTCGCGCTGTTCCTGGATCGCTTCGACACGCTTCCCTCCGGGCCGCCGCCGCTGGCGCCAGCGCGCGTGGTGTCGCTGGCGGCGACCTGGCGCCGCAACCTCAACCGGGGCGACTGGCTGGCGCTGGGCGTGGCGGCGCCCGTGCCCGGCCTGGATCCGCACCCGACCGAGGCGCTGGCCGCGAGTGGTTACGTTGGCGCCACGCACTACGATGCCGGCCTGCTGTCGGAGTTCCTCTCGGCCTGCCACGGCGCCCTGCCGTGGAACGTCATGCATGACCCGGCCTTCTTCCAGGCGATGCTCCTGCCCGGGCTGGCCCGCCCCGCCCAGGCCGTGGTCCTGGGTGAGCGTGAGCGCACCGAGTACCGTCGCAAGACCTTCGGCGTCAACGCCTAGCCGCCGCCAAACCCGCGCACCCCGACCGAACCGCCGAAGGCTGCTTCGCTTCTCGGCTTCGGACGTCGGGGTCAACGCCCGGCCCGCACCCACCGACGACGCCGAATCGATCGCCAGCTATGACGCCCTGATCGCGGGCTTGGCGGGCAGGCGCTTCCGGTACGCCGAGGCCGTCGAGCCGACTGCGTGCAAGGACTACCCCGCCGGCACAGGGTGGTGAACCCGTGCTGCGACAAGCTTCCGCACCGCGGCCTGTGCGCCTTGCCGGGACCTTTGGTCAGGCCGGTCGTTGCAGAGTAGGGGACATGCGCGTCTTCGCTGTTCGCAACACGCCCTCGGCCGTTCCAATAACCGGTTATCGCGCTGGAATGACGGATAACACGGGATTCCGGCGCAGCCGCCGCGCTAGCGGGATTCGCTAAATGCTTGTTGTTGAGAGAATTTTCCCTTGACGCGAGCCAGTTGACGGGAAAAACATACGGGCATACGCCTCGAGTTAGGGGCCTAATAGGTGTTAGGCCATGAAGAACCAACTAACTCGCGGCTTGAAACGTCGACTAATGTACGTCGAGAACAAGGAAGGCGATCTGGATGGTGCACGTGCCAGGATCGGTTGGGTTACCTTCTCCAAGTCTGGCAAGTCCGTTCGCTATCGCGGTCGTTCACTTGCCCGCTCGGGCGGTCAAGGAGTCCTCGGAAACTACTTCGATGAGACATCCGGAGAGGAGTTCTGGGTGTCGGGCGTCAAACAGGACGGCTCCAATACGCACCCCAACAGTAGCGTTACCGTCATCATCGACGAGGATGCCGCAGAGGCATATCAGGCGCACCGAGCATCGCGCGCCTAACTAATCATTCAAGCCGACGCCTTCGGCGCGGCTTAACCAAGGCGTTTGGCGTCACAGGAGAGTTCTAATGAGTCTCAAGCGCCTAGTTCCAATGCAGCCCGTCAAGAGCATGCCGGAGAGCGTCACCTTCTACGAGAAGCTTGGCTTCGTTGTGGAATCTCGGAATGACGAGTGGGGCTGGGCCATGTTGCGCTGTGGTGACTGCCAGCTCATGCTCGATCAATCAATCAACTCGCACAGGGGAATTCCAAGAGTCGCAGTTCTCTACCTTTACCCAGCGAACGTTTCAGACTTTCATCAGCGCGCCAAAGATGCCGGACTCTCGGTCCCGGAGCTAGACATCACCTTCTACGAAATGACAGAGTTCCGCATGGAAGATCCGGATGGAAATCGCCTCTGGATTGGCCAAGACAAGGGGATGTCGGTTTGACGCCTAACCAATCATTCAAGCCGACGCCTTCGGCGCGGCTTAACTCAAGGTGTTAGGCGCTTCATGAAGAACACGGCGGCTTGGGGTTGCCTTCACGACGGTTCGCTGGATGAGGCCCATGGCGCCGTTCCCGGGGACGTATCGCTCTTGGTCTCAATTCCGTACCTTCGAAGCGCCTTTCATCCGGACGGAGATGGTTTCGTGCTGACGCTGAGGGGCTGCACTCTCTTCAGACTGGAGGGTCACGATGGTGCTGTGCTGGAAGATCCCCGTGAGATCGCGGGACGCACCCCTGAGCTACTCAGCATCGTCAGTGAGGTGCCCCTGGTGATATATACAACTCTGGGCACGCTGACACTTGCCTACCGAGCGTTGGAACTGGGTTTGGATACTGGCCAGACCATTTCGGTACAGGCTCTTGATGAGGCAAGCTGCAATTACTGGCAGGCGTGGTCCGAGCAACGTGGCGGTCGCGCCTAACCAATCATTCAAGCCGACGCCTTCGGCGCGGCTTAACTTAGTTGTTAGAACTCACATGCAGCAACAGTGGCGATTGAGGGATTGCCTTTTTGTGGTATCGCTCGCGCTTTTCGGATGCGGCAAGTCAGGCTTTTCGCACTGCGTCCAGGTTTCTGACGAGTCAGACTTTACGGGTGAGTGGCTCAAGTCTTCCGACTACATCAGCAGTCGTACGGTGCGCACAGAAGCATGCGTTTCGCTTGATCGTGAGCAAGACAGCAGCAATGGGCCAGGGCTCGGTACCGTCCGCTGGGCTGAGTGTTCCTCTGGCCCTGATTGCGGTGAGGCAGGTGAGTTCTAACAATTCATTCAAGCCGACGCCGCTTCGCGGCCAGGCTTAACAAAGGTGTTAGACATGCACACTCGGCTCCTAAAATCACTACCGTCAGCGGCTCTGGCTGCAGCGCTATCCGCATGCGCCTCGACGCCCACCAAGCCCGCACCAGTTCCACTTGAGCTTCCGGTCAAGGTTGAGCCGGCATCAATTCCGGCCAAATACTCGGATGTTCCAGTCGAAACAGTGGCAGTTCGTTGGACCACGAATGACTTGAAAGAGCAGCTCAAGAGTGAGTTCTCAATCTTGTCTCTTGACCAATCATCACTTGTCCTAATAGAGGAGTCTTTGGTTTCGTCGGAAGGCAGGTACTTTAGACGCATCTGGTTCTCTTACGGGGACGAAAACACCTACAACATGCATGGCAGCTGCGGACAGAATATCTACCTTTGGTTTGATCTGAAGGGCGAGCGCGTCGGCACGTATGTTGACGAGATGAACTGTCCGATTTAGAACGCGTGTCTAACCAATCATTCAAGCCGACGCCTGCGGCGCGGCTTAACTTGGGTGTTAGGACTCATGTCGATACGGCAGTCCGATATTGAGGATTGGGCAGACGCCTATATCAAGGCGTCTCTCTCGCCAGGGAAACTGAAGCCAGGGCATGAGTCTTGGTGGGCAGTTGAGCGATTCATTCTCAACGCTCACGACCCGTCTGAAGCGGAGAATTGTTGGGCCGCAATTCTGGAGATTCTGTCTCGAGAACCACCACAGGCTGTGCTGGACGTGCTTGCCGCAGGCCCTCTCGAAGACCTGATTGGCTACCACGGAGTGACCTGCGTACGGATCTTGTAGCCAATCAGCCAGTGAGTCCGGGGTGGATATTATCTGCCTCGAGCCAGGCCCGTCGAACGGTGGCCGGGGCCTTGTAGCCGTGGGCGCTGTGTGGCCGCTGCTCGTTGTAGAACTGC
>NZ_DASTNG010000071.1:0-6730 GCF_035721105.1 Arenimonas sp.
GGCGCTCCTACAGGGGGAGGGCGGGGCGGGGATGTGAGGGATTTCTGAATGGCGGGAGGGGGGGTCTTGCGGGCTGTCAATGATCCAAGTCTAATGTTTCAGAAATTTCTGAAACTTCGAGGCCGGTCATGGACCTTCCCCCGCTCAGCCAGTCCTTCGTGCTCCATTTCGGTGAAATGGGCAGCCGTTGGGGCATCAACCGCACGGTGGGGCAGATCTACGCCCTGCTGTTCATCTCGGCCCAGCCGCTGACGGCCGACGAGATCACCGACCGGCTGGGCGTCAGCCGGTCCAACGTCAGCATGGGGCTCAAGGAGCTCTCGTCCTGGCGGCTGGTGCGGTTGAACCACCAGCCGGGCGACCGCCGCGACTTCTACAGCGCGCCCGAGGACGTCTGGGCCATCTTCAAGACCCTGGCCGAGGAGCGGCAGCGGCGCGAGGTCGACCCGACCCTGTCGATGCTGCGCGACGCCCTGCTCGAAACCCCGGACTCGCCGGAGGAAAGGCACGCCCAGGCCCGCATGCGCGAGATGCATGACCTGATCGAGCAGCTCACCGAATGGTTCGCCGAGGTGCGCAAGCTCTCGCCGTCCACGCTCGAGAAGCTGATGTCGCTGGGCGCCAAGGCCACCGCCCTGCTGCAGTTCACCGACAAGATGCGGGGCGTGGCGCCGGCCAACGAGGAGAAGGCGTCGTGAGCGAACTCGACCCGGCCCTGCTGGCGCGCATCCAGTTCGCGGCCAACATCAGCTTCCACATCCTGTTCCCGACCATCACGATCGCGCTGGGCTGGTTCCTGCTGTTCTTCAAGCTGCGCTTCCTGCGCACCGGGAAACAGCACTGGATCGACGCGTACTACTTCTGGGTGAAGGTCTTCGCGCTCACCTTCGCGCTGGGCGTGGTTAGCGGCATCACCATGAGCTTCCAGTTCGGCACCAACTGGCCGGGCTTCATGGAAACGGTGGGCAACATCGCCGGGCCGCTGCTGGCCTACGAGGTGCTGACGGCCTTCTTCCTGGAGGCCAGCTTCCTCGGGATCATGCTGTTCGGGCGCAAGCGCGTCGGCGAGCGCGTGCATACGCTCGCGACCGTGCTGGTGGCGGGCGGCACCACGCTGTCGGCGTTCTGGATCCTGGCGCTGAATTCGTGGATGCAGACGCCGGTCGGCTTCGAGATGATCAACGGCCAGGCGCATCCGACCGACTGGCTGGCCATCGTCTTCAATCCGTCCTTCCCCTACCGCCTGACGCACATGCTGCTGGCCTCGGGTCTCACCGCGGCCTTCCTGGTCGCCGGCCTGTCGGCCTACCGCTGGCTGCGCGGCGACCGCGCGCCGGACGTGATGGCGGCGATGCGCACCGGCGTGGCCGTGGCCGCGCTGCTGATCCCGGTGCAGGTGTTCGTGGGCGACCTGCACGGCCTCAATACCCTCGAGCACCAGCCGGCCAAGGTGGCGGCGATGGAGGGCATCTGGCAGGACGAGAAGGGTGCGCCGGTGCTGCTGTTCGCGATCCCCAACGAGGAAGCGCGCAGCAACGACTACGCCATCGGCATCCCCAAGCTGGCCAGCCTGATCCTGACCCACTCGCTGGACGGCGAGATCAAGGGCCTGGACTCCTTCCCGAACGCACATCCGCCGGTGGCGCCGGTGTTCTGGGGCTTCCGGGTGATGGTGGGCACCGGGCTGCTGATGCTGGCGGTGTCGTGGTGGACCGCCTGGCGCCTGCGCCGGCACGCCGCGCCGACGCCCTGGCAGGCGCGCGCGCTGCTGGCGATGACCTTCTCGGGCTGGGTCGCCACGCTGGCCGGCTGGTACGTCACCGAGATCGGTCGCCAGCCCTGGCTGGTCACCGGCGTGCTGCGCACCGTCGACGCGATCTCGGCGACGCCGGCGCCGATCATCGGCATCAGCCTGACGGCTTACCTGCTGCTGTACGTGGTGCTGCTGGGCTCGTACGTGTCGGTGTTGTTCTACCTGGCCCGCCACCGCGGCAAGCCCGACCACAAGCCGGCCGTCCGCGGCCTGCAGGAGGCCTGAGATGGAAACCGCACTCCCCGTGGTGTTCACCGCGCTGATGGCGCTGGCGATGCTGCTGTACGTGGTGCTCGACGGCTATGACCTGGGCGTCGGCATCCTGCTGCGCGGCGTGCCCGACGCCGACAAGGACCGCATGATCGCGTCCATCGGCCCGTTCTGGGACGCCAACGAAACCTGGCTGGTGCTGGGCGTGGGCCTGCTGCTGGTGGCGTTCCCGCTGGCGCACGGCGTCATCCTCGGCGCGCTCTACCTGCCGGTGGCGGCCATGCTGGTGGGCCTGATCCTGCGCGGCGTCGCCTTCGACTTCCGGGTGAAGGCGCGCGCGGCGCACAAGCCGCTGTGGAACGGCGCCTTCTGGTCGGGCTCGGTGCTGGCGGCGTTCTCGCAGGGCTACATGCTGGGCAGCTACGTGCTGGGCTTCCGCAGCGATGCGGTGGGCGTGGCGTTCGCGGTCGCGATCGGGCTGGCGCTGTGCGCGGGCTATGCGCTGCTGGGCGCCGGCTGGCTGGTGCTCAAGGCCGAGGGCGAACTGCGCCAGCGCGCCCTGCGCTGGGCCTACGTGAGCCTCTGGCTGACCGGCCTCGGCATCGCCGCGGTGTCGGTGGCGACGCCGTGGGTGAGCCCGCGCATCTTCGAGAAGTGGTTCGCGCTGCCGCAGCTGCTGTTCCTGCTGCCGATCCCGGTGCTGACGGCGCTGGTGTTCGCGGCCACCGAGGGCGCGCTGCGGCGCCTGCGCAAGGGCGAGAGCCGGCGCGACTGGGTGCCGTTCGCGGGCGCGATCGTGCTGTTCGTGCTGGCCTTCGCCGGCCTGGCCTACAGCCTGTTCCCCTACCTGGTCATCGACCGCATCACGCTGTGGGACGCGGCCGCGGCGACCGGCTCGCTCAAGATCATGCTGTTCGGCGCCGCCCTCACGCTGCCGATGATCCTGGGCTACACCGTGTACGTATACCGCGTCTTCTGGGGCCGAAGCGCCGAGCTCAGCTACGAATGACCCGCCATCCCCTCCCCCTGTAGGAGCGCCTTCAGGCGCGAAGCTTTCCGGCAAAAAGATTCGCGCCTGAAGGCGCTCCTACAGACAGCGGGAGCAGGAATCAGGGGCGGGCGTCGGCGCCACGCATCAGCGGCAGGTGGGCAGCCGGGTCGCGTCGGGATAGTTGGTGGCCCGGCACTCCCAGTCCACGCGGCCGTCGGGTCGCACCGAGGGCGTGAGGCGGATCACGCCGCCGCGCGCCACGTGCGGCTTCATCGCGATCGCCACCACGCCATTGGGCTGCACCGAGATGCTGGCCACGGCGTGGTCGGCATACCGGTCCGGGTAGCCCAGCGAGAGTTCGGCCAGGTTGCGCGGCCAGCCTTCATGGCTCTCGAAGTAGGCCTGCACCGCGGCCTGGATGTCGCGGGCGCGGGCGATGGCGTCCGCGGCCTGCTGCTGGCCAGGCGGCAGAACGGGGGCCTGCGGGGCGGCCGGGATCGCGCCGGATTCGGCCTGCGCAGGCGGCGGTGCGGCCGGCGCGGCCACGGGCGCGTCGAACCGCGCGTAGTGCACCGACACGCGATACGCGACCAGCGAGAACAGGATCGCGAGGACCAGGGCAACGAAGACGTAGGCAGGCGATTTCATCTGTCACGGGCAGGCGCGGCCGGGGTGCCGCGCCTGCAGTCTAACCGCCCCGCGTGTTCAGTCCTCGTCGTGGTGGGGCCGCCAGGCCTCCACCAGCTGTTTCTGCACCTGCGGCGGCACCGGCTCGTAGTGGCTGAACTCGAGGTCGTAGCGGCCGCGTCCGGCGGTGGCGCCCTTGAGTTCGGCGGCATAGTCGGTGAGCTCGGACAGCGGCACCTGCGCCTTCACCAGCACCTCGCCGCCGCGGCCGGCGTCGGTGCCGTGGATGCGCGCGCGCTTGGCCGCGAGCTGGCCGGTGATGTCGCCCATGTGCGCCTCGGGTGCGGCAACGGTGAGGTCGACGATCG
Organism: Arenimonas sp.; assembly: GCF_035721105.1. Classification (GTDB taxonomy): domain Bacteria; phylum Pseudomonadota; class Gammaproteobacteria; order Xanthomonadales; family Xanthomonadaceae; genus Arenimonas. The sequence continues at coordinate 4,010 of NZ_DASTNG010000071.1, forward strand.
GTTCGAGCACCTGCGGCCGCGCCTTGAGCACGGCGTCGAGGAAGGCCTTCTTGCCTGCCGCCACGAAGGCCACTTCCTTGGAATCGACGGTGTGGAACTTGCCGTCGTACACCGTCACCCGCACGTCCTGGATCGGGTAGCCGGCAACCGCGCCGCCGTGCAGCACCTGGCGCACGCCTTTCTCCACGGCCGGCAGGTACTGCCCGGGGATGGTGCCGCCCTTCACGGCGTCCACGAACTCGAAGCCCTGGCCGCGCGCCAGCGGCTCGACCCGCAGGAAGACCTCGCCGAACTGGCCGGCGCCGCCGGTCTGCTTCTTGTGCCGGTGGTGGCCCTCGGCCGGCGCGCCGATGGTCTCGCGGTAGGCGATGCGCGGCGGCCGGGTGGCCACGGCGACGCCATAGCGGTCCCGGATGCGTTCGAGCATCACCCGCAGGTGCAGCTCGCCCAGGCCGCGGATCACGGTTTCGTTGAGCTCGGCGTGGTGCTCGACGTGGAAGCCCGGGTCCTCTTCGGCCAGGCGGTGCAGGGCGGTCGCCAGCTTCTGCTCCTGGCCGCGGGTGGCCGCTTCGATCGCCAGCCCGAACATCGGCTTCGGGAAGTCCAGCGGCCGCAGGCGGATGTCGTCCTCGTCGTGGCTGTCGTGCAGCACGGCGTCGAAGTGGATGTCGTCGACCTTGGCCACCGCGGCGATGTCGCCGGCCACGGCCTGCTCGATCTCGACGTGGTCCTTGCCCTTGAGCCGGAACAGATGCCCGACCTTGAACGGCTTGCGGCCGTCGTCGATGAACAGCTGGCTGTCGCGCCGCACCGTGCCCTGGAACACGCGGAACACGCTGAGCTTGCCGACGAAGGGATCGTTGACCAGCTTGAACACGTCGGCGATCACGTGCGCGTCCGGATACGGCGTGGCGGTGATCGGCTGGCCGTTCTTCTCGAACGGCGGCGGATTGCCCTCGAGCGGGTTGGGCAGCAGGCGCTCGGCCAGCGCCAGCAGTTCGGCGACGCCGGCGCCGGTGCGCGACGAGGCGAAGCAGACGGGCACCAGGTGGCCCTCGCGCAGGCACTGCTCGAAGGCGTCATGCAGGGCCTGGCCGCCCAGGCCTTCCTCGCCGTCCTCCAGGAAGCGCTCCATCACCTGTTCGTTGATCTCGACCACCTGGTCGATGATGCGTTGGTGCGCCGCCGCGACCGGCCCGAGGTCGGAGTCGCCGTCGGGGTTGAAGAAGCAGTCCACCACGCGCTGGCCGCCGTCGGCCGGCAGGTTGATGGGCAGGCATTCGGGGCCGAAGGTCTCGCGGATGTCCTCGACCAGCGCGGCCAGGTGCCCGGGGTCGGCGTCGATGCGGTTGATCACCAGCAGCCGGCACAGGTTGCGGGCCTTGGCGTATTCCATCAGCCGCCGGGTGCCGTATTCGATGCCGGTGGCGGCGTTGATGACGATGGCCACGGTCTCCACCGCCGAGAACGCCGACAGGGTCGGGCCGCGGAAGTCGGCGTAGCCGGGGGTGTCGATCAGGTTCAGGTGGATGCCGTCGTGGTCGAGGCTGGCGAGGGCGGTGTTGAGCGAATGGCCGCGGGCCTTTTCCATCGGGTCGAAGTCGGACACCGTGGTGCCGCGTTCGAGGCTGCCTGCCGCGGGAAGGGCGCCGCCGGCATGCAGCAGGGCTTCGAACAGGGTGGTCTTGCCGGCGCCGGAGTGGCCTGCCAGGGCCACGTTGCGGATGTTTTCTGTGCGGTACGACATGAGGCCGTCTCTCCCAAGCGTGATGGGTGGATAGGCCGTCATGGTCGGCGGCGCAGAGGCGCTGCCAGGTCGTTTTCGCGCGACCGCGCGTCGGTCATGGCGGAACCCCGGCGGGGCCGGGAGCGCTAGCCTCCCTCCGACCGGGCCCCGGGTCAACCGAAGCCCGCGGGCGGGGTCCCGGCGGCGCGGGGGTTAGACTTCCCGTCCCGGCCGCCCCCGCGGCCCGCCAACGGAGAACCGCCATGGGATTCAAGCGTCGCGCCACCGCGCACTGGGAAGGCAACCTGCAGACCGGCCAGGGCCGCATGAGCACGCCGCAGAGCGGCCTGTTCGAAGGCACCCGCTATTCGTTCGGCACCCGCTTCGGCGACGAGAAGGGCACCAACCCCGAGGAACTGCTGGCCGCGGCCCACGCCGGCTGCTACTCGATGGCCCTGGGCTTCATCCTGCAGAACGCCGGCTTCACCGCCACCCGCATCGACACCCAGGCCGAAGTGGCCATGGAAACCTCGCCCGGCCCGCACGCCGTGGGCGTGCACCTGAAGGTCACCGCCTCGGTGCCGGGCATCGACGCCGCCGGCTTCGCCGCCATCGCCGAGAACGCCAAGGAGAACTGCGTGATCTCCAAGGCGCTGTCGCTGCCGGTGACCCTGGACGCCACGCTTGTCTGAACCGCGTCGCGCCGTCGTCTGCGTCCACGGCGCGGGCGGCGGCGGCTGGGAGTGGGCGGTGTGGTCGCGGGTGCTGGAGGCCGAGGGCTGGCGGGTGTTCGCACCCGACCTGCAGCCGGCGCCGGCCGGCCTGGCGGCCACCACGCTGGCGGACTACCGCGAGCAGGTGGCCGCCTGGCTCGCGCGGGCGCGCCGGGAGGCCGACCAGGTGGTCGCGATCGGCGCCAGCCTGGGCGGCCTGCTGGTGCTGCTGGAAGCCGCCGGCGCCGATGCCCGCGTGCTGGTCAATCCGATGCCGCCGGC
>NZ_DASTNG010000072.1:0-5631 GCF_035721105.1 Arenimonas sp.
GCCGCGCCGGCGCCGGCCGAACCGGCCCCCGCGCCGCCGCCGGTGCGCGTCCTGCTGGTCACCACGCTGGGCGAAATCACGCTGGAACTGGACGCCGCCGCCGCACCGCGAACGGTCGAGAACTTCCTGGCCTACGCGCGCGACGGCCACTACAACGGCACCGTGTTCCATCGCGTCATCCCGGGCCTGCTGGTGCAGGCCGGCGCCTTCACCCCCGACCTGCAGCAGAAGCCGAGCCGGGCGCCGGTGCCGCACGAAGGCGGCAACGGCCTGTCCAACCGCCGCGGCACGGTCGCCGCGGCGCGCGATCGCGGCGTGCTCGAGTCCGCGACCTCGCAGTTCTTCTTCAACCTCGTCGACAACCCCAAGCTCGACCAGACCGCGCCCGGCGATCCCTACACCGCGGGCTACGCCGTGTTCGGCCGGGTGCTGCAGGGGCTGGACGTGATCGACCGGATCGCGGCCGTGCCGACCGGCGCGCAGGGGCCGTTCACCGGCTGGGTGCCGGTGGTGCCGGTGGTGATCGAACGGGTGCAGGTGCTTGGCCCGCTGCCGGCCACTGCGCCCGCCGCGTCCGATGCGCCGACCGACCCGGAGGCGGCGACGCCATGACCGTGCTGTTCGTGTCCGACCTGCACCTGGACGCCGCGCGGCCGGCGATCACGCGGCTGTTCCTGGACTTCCTGGCCGGCGAAGCGCGGCAGGCCGAGGCGCTGTACGTGCTTGGCGACCTGTTCGAGGCCTGGGTCGGCGACGACGATCCGGGCGAACCCGGTGCTTCGGTCTGCGCGGCGATGAAGGCGCTTGCCGACAGCGGCGTGCCGGTATTCCTGATGCGCGGCAACCGCGACTTCCTCTACGGCCCGGCCATGGCGGCGCGCTGCGGCGCGACCCTGCTGCCCGATCCCTGCGTGGTCGACCTGCACGGCGTGCCCACCCTGCTGATGCACGGCGACCTGCTGTGCACCGACGACCTGGCCTACCAGGCCTTCCGCCGCCAGGTCCGCGACCCGGCCTGGCAGGCGACCTTCTTGGCCCAGCCGCTGGCCGCGCGGCAGGCGTTCGCGGCGCAGGCGCGCGCCGCCAGCCAGCAGCACCAGCAGGGCGTGTCGGAAGCGATCACCGACGTCGCGGCGGCCGCGGTCGAGGACGTGATGACGCGCCACGGCGTCACCCGCCTGGTCCATGGCCACACCCATCGCCCCGCGATCCACGCGCTGGACGTGGCCGGCCGCCCCGCCCAGCGCATCGTGCTGGGCGACTGGTACGACCAGGGCAGCGTGCTGCGCCTCGACGGCGACGGGCTCCGCCTCGACGCCCTGCCTGCGCCCGTCTGAGCCGCAAGCCGGTCGGGTCGCTGGCGCGGGGGCCGGCGCGTGCGGCCCTCAGCGGGCCAGGTGTCGCGCCGGCTGGAAGCCGCCCACTTCGAATTCGAACACCGGCACCAGCGCGCCCGAGCGCGGCAGCTCGATGCGCACGCGGGTGGCGTCGGTCATCGCCGCCAGAAAGCGGTCGCGATCGACGATGAACAGCGCGGGGCCGGTGCCGGTGTCGGCGGGATCGCCTTCGAAGGACAGCGTCTCGCCGTCGTCGAAGCGGATCTTGAGCCGGCAGGGCGGACCGCACTGCAGGGTCTTCTGCGTCAGCACGAGGTAGGCGCTTTCGCCCCACGCCGGGTGGCGGCGCAGGATCAGCTGGGCGTCGGGAATGGCCAATGGCCGCCCGGTTTCCAGGTCCAGCGGCACCCGGCTGTAGAGGCTGGCGGTGTGCTGGATGCCGCCGGCGGCGGGATTCTGCTGGTAGTCCCACAGCTGCACCAGGCGCCGGCGCTCGCGCATCGCCTCGGCTTCGGCGCGGACCTGTTCCAGCGTGCGGCGCATGGTCGCGGCGGCTTCGGTCTCGCCGTGGCGTTCGCGCAGCTCGTCGCCGCGCGCCTCGGCGATCTCGAAGTCGCCGCTGGCGCGCGCGGCCTCGTAGGCGGCCAGCAGTTCGGCGCCCTTGGCTTCGTCGTAGGCCGGATCGATCTCCTGCGGCTGGCAGGCGGCCAGCAGCAGCACGGCGGGCAGCAGCAGTCGCTTCATCGCGCGGGCTCCATCGCTTCGAGTTCGCTCATTTCGTAATCGTCGAACCCGGCGGCGTGGCGCGCCGGGCGGTTGAAGGGCCCGCGCAGCGAGCCGCGCGCGGCCTCGCGCACCAGCCGGATGAACTCGCGGCTCGGCGCCAGGCCCTCGCGCTCGCAGCACCAGTGGAACCAGCGGGTGCCGGCGGCGACGTGGGCCACTTCCTCGCGCAGGATCACCTCGAGCACGTCGGCCGAGGCGTCGTCGCCGTTGAGCCGCAGCCGCGTGATCATGCCCGGCGTCACGTCCAGCCCGCGCGCCTCGAGCACGCGCGGCACCAGCGCCATCCGCCGCAGGCAGCTGTCGGCGGTGGCCACGGCCATTTCCCACAGCCCGTTGTGCGCGGGATGGTCGCCGTAGGCGGTGCCCAATGCCGCCAGCCGCCCCGACAGCATCGCGAAGTGGCGTGCCTCGTCGTCGGCCACCGCCACCCAATCGGCATAGAAGGCCGCGGGCATGCCGCGGAAGCGGTACACCGCGTCCCAGGCCAGATTCACCGCGTTGAATTCGATGTGCGCGATCGCATGCAGGAAGGCCCCGCGCCCGGCCACGCTGCCCAGGCCCCGCTGCGGCACCTCGCGCGGCGACACCAGCCCCGGCCGCTCCGGCCGCCCCGGCACCGCGATCACCTCCGCCTCCGGCGCGTCCTCGTCCAGCACCAACTCCCCGGCCCGGAACGCCGCCGCGGCCGCATGCGTCAACCGCAGCTTCTCCGCCGGCTCCCGCGCCATCAGGCAAGCGTGGGCGGCTTCGTGGAGGGATGGCGTGGTTGGGGGTCGGGGCACGAAGGGGGTCCAGTGTTTGAACACGGATCAAAGCGGATCAAAGCCGATAAGAGCGGATAAAGCGAAATCGGATGGGAACACGGCGATTCGAAATGGGCGGCCAGACAGCCTGGCGTTCCGGCCCCACGGATCGACTTCAAATTTTTTAGCGGTATCCGCTCTTATCGGCTTTGATCCGCTTTGATCCGCGTTCGGACACACCAAGCCCCAAAAGCGCGCGATCAGGACGCACGCCGCTTCCGCTTGGCGTCGTCGGAGCGCAGCTGCTGGATGCGTTCGAAGTAGCCGGGTTCGATGCCGGTCACGTACTCGCCGCTGAAGCAGGAGCTGTCGAAGGCGCGGTTGGGGAACTTCGGCCCGGCGACGGCGGCCTCGAGGTCGGCCAGGTCCTGGTAGACCAGCCAGTCGCAGCCCAGCAGCTTCTCGATCTCGTCCTCGGTGCGGCCGTGCGCCACCAGCTCGTCGGCCGAGGGCATGTCGATACCGTAGATGTTCGGGTGCCGCACCGGCGGCGCCGCCGAAGCCAGGTAGACCTTCTTGGCGCCGGCGTCGCGCGCCATCTGCACGATCTGCTGGCTGGTGGTGCCGCGCACGATCGAGTCGTCGACCAGCAGCACCACCCGGTCCCTGAACTCCAGCGGGATCGGATTGAGCTTGCGGCGCACCGACTTCACCCGCTCGCCCTGCCCCGGCATGATGAAGGTGCGGCCGACGTAGCGGTTCTTGATGAAGCCCTCGCGGTACTTCACCCCGAGCACGTTGGCGATTTCCAGCGCGGCATCGCGCGAGGTGTCGGGGATCGGGATCACCACGTCGATGTCGTGGTCCGGGCGCAGGCGCTGGATCTTCTCGCCGAGCTTGACGCCCATGCGCATGCGCGCCTTGTGCACCGAGATGTCGTCCATCATCGAGTCCGGGCGCGCGAAGTACACGTACTCGAAGATGCACGGCGCATGCTGCTGCGGCGGCGCGCATTGCCGGGTGAACAGTTCCCCGCGCGGGGTGACCACCACGGCTTCGCCCGGCGCGACGTCGCGCAGCCGTTCGAAGCCGAGGATGTCGAGCGCGACCGACTCCGAGGCGACGATGTATTCGTCCTCGCCGCCCGGGGTGGCGCGCTTGCCCAGCACCAGCGGGCGGATGCCGTGCGGGTCGCGGAATGCGACCAGGCCCAGGCCGAGCACCGTGCAGACGACGGCATAGCCGCCGCGGGCGCGGCGGTTGACCCCTTCGATCGCGCGGAACACCGAGTCCGGGGTCAGGGCCTTCTGGGTGTCCAGCTCGTGCGCGAACACGTTCAGCAGCACTTCCGAGTCGGACTCGGTGTTGACGTTGCGCCGGTCATGTTCGAACACCTCGCGGCGCAGCGCGTCGGTGTTGATCAGGTTGCCGTTGTGCGCCAGCGCGATCCCGTACGGGGAGTTGACGTAGAACGGCTGCGCCTCGTCCAGGCCCTCGGATCCGGCGGTCGGGTAACGGCAGTGGGCGATGCCGACGCGGCCTTCGAGCAGGCGCATCGAGCGGGCGTCGAACACGTCGCGCACCAGGCCATTGCCCTTGTGCACGCGCAGGTGGGTGCCGTCGGCGGTGGCGATGCCGGCCGCGTCTTGGCCGCGGTGCTGCAGCACGGTCAGGCCGTCGTACAACTGGGCCGCGACGTCCTGCGTCGCCACGATGCCTACGATGCCGCACATGTCCGGAACTCCAGGGCGTCAGGCGCCCGGTTGCGGCAGCGCCAGGGCGTCACCGGTGTCGATGGAATGCGGTTGCGAACCGCCGAAATCAACCCGCGCCGCCGCCCAGCCGGGCAGCCAGCCGCGCAACCATTGCGCGCCCGGCAGCAGCACCGGCACCACCTGCGACTGGTGCCAGCCGGGCTCGCGCGGCAGGGTGGTGAAGCCCATCAGCAGCACCAGCAGGCAGGCGACGAAGCCGCCGCGCACCAGGCCCAGCGCGAAGCCGAGCGCGCGGTCCATGCCGGACAGCCCGACCGAATGCACCAGCTTGCGCACGATCCAGCCGACCACGCCGACGAACAGCAGCACGCCGAGGAAACTCAGTCCGTAACCGGCAAGCAACTGGCCGGCGCCCGGCTCCGCGCCGCCGGACAGCGCCAGCGCCACCCGCGCGCCGAAGCGGAACGCCGCCCAGCCCGCCAGTACCCACGCCAGCAGCGAAGCGAGCACGCCGATGAAGCCGCGCACCAACCCCAGCAGGGTCGATGCGCCGATCACTGCCAGCAGCAGCAAGTCGGTGGCGGTCATGGTGTCATCGGCGCAGGCGCCCGGTCAGGGATGCGGGCGGACGATCCCGGCAACGCCGAGTTTCGCCTTCACCTGCGCCTGCAACTGCCCGGCTTCGGCACGACTCGCGACCGGGCCGATCCGCACCCGCGTCAGCGTGCCCTTGTCGGTCACGACGGACTCGGTGAAGGCACTGAAGCCGGCGGCTCGCGCCTTGTCGCGCAGCGCGGTGGCGTCTGCCGGCTTGCTGAATGCGGCCAGCTGCACGGCGAAGCCGGTGCCGGTCGCGGCGGCCGGCGGCGGCGTGGGCGCCGGAGCGACCGGCTTCGGCGCGGCGGGAACCGGCGTAGCGGACGCAACAGGCGCCGGTGGCGGCGCGGCCACTTCGGCGTCGAGCACCACCACGCGCGCGTCGACGTCGTCACGGACGTGCGCTGCGCGCAGGCGCGCGGCCTCGGCCTCGGCGCGGGTCGCATAGGGCCC
>NZ_DASTNG010000073.1:0-81212 GCF_035721105.1 Arenimonas sp.
TGGGCGCGCGCGGCGCATTGCTGGCGGCGATCATCGCGGCGCTGGCCGAACTGCATGCGGCGGCCGCCAGCATCGCCCAGCTCTACGACCACGCCGACCTCAGCCTCGCCCAGGCGCGCTGGGGCTTCGTCGGCCTGCTCGCGGCCAGCGTCGTCTCGCGCGGCTTGGTCGCCTTCGTCAGCGGCGGGCGCGCCTACGGCCTGCGCGTGAGCGCGGGCCTGGTGCTCATGCTGGCGGCCGCCGCGGGCGCGGTGGCACTGCAGACGTTCTGACGCTGAGGCTCAGATGATGCGCAGGGTGATCGCCTTGAGCACGGCGCGGGTGCGGTCGCGGGTACCGAGCTTGTCGAGGATGTCGGAGACGTAGTTCTTCACCGTGCCCTCGGACAGGAACACCGCGCGGGCGATCTCCTTGTTCGAATAACCGCCCGCCAGCAGCCGCAGGATCGCCACCTCGCGTTCGCTGAAGGTGTCGGTGGGCGCGGCCTGGTCGCGATAGGCGTAGCGCGCCCGCACCGGGTCGGTGGGTACCGGCGCCAGCAGGGTCTCGCCGGCGGCGACGCGGGTGATGGCCTCGAGCAGGTCCTCGGGCGAGGCATCCTTGAGCAGGAAGCCCTGCGCGCCGGCGGCGGCCGCGCGCAGCGGCAGGGCGTCGTCGTCGAAGGTGGTCAGCAGCACCACCGGCGTAGCGTCGCCCCGCCCGCGCAGCGCCTGCACCAGGCCGAAGCCGTCCAGTCCCGGCATGCGGATGTCGGACAGCACCACGTCCACCGGCGTCGTCGCCATCGCCGCCAGCAGCGCCTCGCCGTCGCCGGCCTCCAGCACCACCGCGACGCGGTCGAACCCGGCCAGCAGCGCCTTCAGGCCGCTGCGCACCAGGGCCTGGTCATCGGCCAGGCCGAGGCGGATCGGCGCGGTCATGCCGCCACCGGCAGCCAGGCCTGCAGGTGCACGCCGCCGGTGCCGGTGCGGCCGACGCCAAGCCCGCCGCCCAACGCCTCGAGGCGTTCGCGCATGCCGTTGAGGCCATTGCCGGCGCGCACCTCGCCGCTGCCGCGGCCGTCATCGCGGATGTCCAGGCGCAGCGCATCGTGCTCGCGCCGCAGCACCACCCACAGGTTCTGCGCCTGCGAGTGCCGCACGGCGTTGGTCAGCCCCTCCTGCACCGCCCGCAGCACCGCCTCGGCCTGGGCCACCGACGCCACGCGGGCATCGGCGCCGACCTCGAGCTGCAGGCGTGGCCGCGGGAACGGGCGGGCGAGCGCCTTCAGCGCGTCCTCCAGGTCCAGCCCGTCGCCCTGGCGCATCTGCTGCACGACGCCGCGGATGTCGGCCAGCAGCTCGTCGGCCAGGCGGGCGCACAGCTGCACCTGGCCGTCGGCGGCGAAGCGCGGATCGCGGGCCAGGGCGCCGAGGTTGAGCTTGAGCGCGGTGAGCTTGTGGCCGGCGACGTCGTGCAGCTCGCGCGACAGCCGCAGCCGCTCGGAGTCGCGCGCCGTCTCGGCCAGCAGCGAGCGCGTGGCCAGCAGGTCGGCATTGGCGGCCGCCAGCGCGTCGCGCGTCTTCTCGGCGCTGAAGGCGAACCAGGCCGTGAGCGCGGCGAAACCCTGGAAGCTGCCGTGCATGACGGTGGCGATCAGCGGCGACTGCAGCTGCCAGGCGTCGCGGTAAACGAGGTACATCGCGACGTTGATCGCCAGGATGATCGCCAGCGCGGGTCGCGGCGACCACAGGTGCACCACCTGGATCACGCACAGGATCAGCAGGATCGGCAGCGAGGAATTGCGCGCCACCAGCATCAGGCCGAAGGCCAGGGCCACCTGGCCCAGCAGCAGGAGCCGCGGCAGCGTCCGCACCTGCGGTTCGCGCGGGCCGCTGGTGACCACCAGGAACAGCGCCAGGAAGCCCAGGTGCATCACCGCCAGCAGCGGCGCCGACACCGGCCCGGACAGCCAGGCCGGCGGCGACCAGCGGGCGAACAGCAGCTCCCAGCCGATCGCCGCCCAGGCGAGGTAGGCGGCGAAGTTCAGCGGCGACAGCAGCACCTTCAGGCGTTCGTTCATGGCGCCAGCTTGGGCCGCGGGCGGGGCGCGCTCAAGGCCTGCGGGCCAGAAAGTGACTTCCGGCACCACGCGCCGGTGACCGGCGGCACCTGATCCGCCGTGCGCCGGCGCCGAGACTGGCGCCACTTCGGGAGGAACCGCCATGACCCTGCACACCCTCAGTTTCTACACCCACGCCGGCCTGGGCGTGCTTGCCCTGGCCACGTTCTGGATCGCCGGCCTGGCCCGCAAGGGCAGCCCGGTGCATCGTGCGGCCGGCAGGATCTACCTGCCGGCGATGGCCGGCCTGCTTCTGGCGGCGCTGCCGCTGGCGGGGTCGGTACTGGCGGTGCGACCGGTGGCAGGCAGTTTCCTGTCCTACCTGTTGGTGATCACCGCGACCTCGGTCTGGTGCAGCTGGCGTGCGGTGAAGGACAAGCGGGACTGGGCCCGCTACACCGGCTCGGTGTACCGGGGCCTGATGTGGGCGAACCTGGCCAGCGCGCTGGCGATCGCCGCCGTCGGCCTGTCCATGGCGAAGCAGATGCAGCTGATCATCGTCGCCTTCTCGGGCATCGGTCTGGTCGGCTTCGTGCAGATGTGGCGCTTCTCGCGCCGGCCGCCGGAAGATCCGCGCTGGTGGCTGCGCGAGCACCTGGCGGCGATGCTGGCCAACGGCGTGGCCACCCACATCGCATTCCTCGGCATCGGCCTGCCCAAGGTGCTGCCGATGCTGGCTGGCGCGACGCTGATGAACCTCGCGTGGCTGGGGCCCGTGGTCGTGGCGTTCGCGGCAGGCGTTACCCTGACGCGCAAGTACCTGCCCAAGCGCCCCGCGCCCGGGCACGGCGAATCGGTCGCCGGCTAACCCCCTGCAGCGCAAACGAGACCATGGAATGAACTGTCCGAAATGCCACGCCGCCAACCGCCCGACCGAAGCCATCTGCGAAGGCTGCGGCCTGGTCTTCGCCCGCTACGACGCCGGTGCGCAGGCCCGTGCCGATGCGGCACGGCGCGCCAGGGACCGGGCGGAGCGGCAGGACGCCAGCCGATTGCGCCGGTTCGCGCTTATGGCGGCCGGCACGGCCCTGGCGGCCATCCTGCTGGGCGTTTGGTGGAACGGGCGGCCCACGCCGCAGGACTTCGCCGCACCCCACGGCAACACGCATCGCGGCTTCGCCCACGAGTACGCCGGCGAGGGCGCCGACCTGGTGCTGGTGAACGCAGAGGGGCCGGTCCAGGTCATCGGCCGGATCCACCGCGGCGGCAGGTTCGAGTTCGCGCTGCCGGATGACTTGGCGCTGCCGCGCGTCCCGCGCGAGGCGACGCTGCCGCCGGACGCGAAGTTCCGCAACGAGCAAGAGCGCGCCGTCATCGAGCGAAGGATGGCGGCCCTGGCGGCATCCTACGAGGGCCCGGCCGCCGCCGTGCGCCGGCTCCATGCCGGCGACGGCTGGCAAACGCTGGAGGTCCAGCCCGCGGCGCTCAACGTCGGACGCTACGCGATCGCCTACGAGGGACCCGGGGGATCGGGCATGCTGGTGGCCAGCAACAGCGACCTGGCCGGCATCGCGCTGCCCGGCGACCACGTGCTGGCGTTCGTGTATGCCGATCGCGCCGGCACCGTCCGGGGCGCCGCCGTCGCCACCAATGCCCTGGGCATGACGGTTCCCAACGACTGGGACCTGAAACTGCAGCCGGGCTGGAACCTGGTGACCAGCGAGCAGACCGGCAACCTGGCCCGGATCGCCTATCGCTCCGGCGACGTGCCCGACGACCTGGCGTGGTATGCGATCGATCCGCGCACGAGGACCGTGTCGATCCCTCGCCTTGGCGGCTTACCCGCGCGCTGACCGGCCGGGAAGGCCTTGGGACCTAGACGTCGCCGTCGTTGAGCCAGCCTTCGCCGGTGCCGCGGTTGAAGACGTGGTCGGCGGGCTGCACCGCGCCGGCGGGGAAGCTGTCCTGCCGCGCCAGCTTCGCGTAGATCGGGGTGAAGTCCGGGCGCGTGGCTTCCATCAGCTGCTCGTAGCTGTCGATCACGAAGTAGGTCTTCTGGAAGGTGTCGATGCGGTAGCGCGTGCGCATGATCCGCTCGAGGTCGAAGCCGATGCGGTTGGGCGCGGTGCTGTCGAGGCAGTGGATCGACTCGCCCTTCGAGGACAGGATGCCGCTGCCGTAGATCCGCAGGCCGTCGTCCTGCCGGATCAGCCCGAACTCCACCGTGTACCAGTACAGCCGGGTCAGGTTCACCAGCGCGTCGGGGCCGATCGCGTGCGCCTTTACGCCGCCGCGGCCGTAGGCGGCCATGTAGTCGGCGAACACCGGGTTCATCAGCAGCGGCACGTGGCCGAACAGGTCGTGGAACAGGTCGGGCTCGCTCAGGTAGTCGAGCTGCTCGGGCTTGCGGATCCACCAGGTCACCGGGAAGCGGCGGTTGGCCAGGTGTTCGAAGAAGGTCAGCTCCGGCAGCAGCCCTTCCACGCCGACCAGCTCCCAGCCCGTGGCCTTGCGCAGCAGCGGGTTGAGGTCGTCGAACTTCGGGATCTGGTCGGGCGACATGCCCATCAGGCGCTGCTGGCGCAGGAACTCGTCGCTGGCGCGGCCCACCAGCAAGGCCTGCTGGCGCTCGAACAGCGTGGCCCAGACCTCGTGGTCGGTGGCGCTGTAGCTCGACCAGGGCTGATCGACCACGGCGGTCGTATAGACCGGCACGTAGCCCTTGTCGGTGAGCTGGTGTTCGACGCGGTTGGGCTGGGACATGGCGGGCTCCGGGGCAGGCCTCCAGTCTAGCGGCGTCGGGGCGCAAGAGGATTGCGTTGTTGCAGGCATCGGCCTGTTTGGCGCAACATAATTGCGTCAAATGACCACGGCGCGCCGCGAATGAATCCTCCCAGCCTCGACCGCACCGACCTGGCCCTGCTGGCCATCCTCCAGCGCGAAGGCCGCATCAGCAACGCCGAACTGGCCGACCGCGTCCGCCTGTCGGCCTCGGCCTGCCTGCGCCGGGTGCAGCGGCTCGAACAGGCCGGCGTGCTGGCCGGCTACGCCGCGGTGCTCGACCCGGAGCGCGTGGGCCTGGGCCTGCAGGCCTTCGTGCGCGTGCAGCTCGAGCGCCACGACGCCGCCGCCATCGATGCCTTCACCGCGAAGGTGGCCGCCTGGGACGAGGTGGTCGCCTGCCACGCACTCACCGGCGAAATGGACTACCTGCTGCAGGTGGTGGTGCAGGACCTGGACCACTTCTCCCGCTTCCTGCTCGACCACCTGCTCAACGCCAGCGGCGTCGCCGACGTGAACTCCAGCTTCGTGCTGCGCACCGTCAAGCAGGCCCGCGCCCTCCCCCTGGACCACCTGGCGACCTGAAAAAAGGGGTCAGCGTCATTTTCCGTTTCAAACGGAAAATGACGCTGACCCCTTTTTGGCTTAGGTCGTGAGGTGGGTGACGAGGGTGCGGACGCGGGGCGCCAGCACCAGCACCAGCGGGAAGGCGATCGGCCAGGCCACCGCGAAGCTGCGCGCCCAGGCCATCAGGTAGCCGGCATCCACGCCGCGGTTCACGGCGGTGATGATGCCGGACATGATCGCCGCCATCAGCAGCGACATCAGGAATGCGAACGCGAGGTTCGCGTACCGGGGCGGGATCCTCGGGCTCACGGTGCCGGCCGGCCTCCGAAGGTCTGGCCGAAGAAGTCGCCCTCGTTCCAGGTCGGGCGGGCGTCGGCGTTGCCGACGCGGCGGCCGATCTCGGCGTTGAGCCGCGCCAGCATCGCCGCGCTCGGGTAGTGGATCGGCAGGTTGGTGTCGTCGCTGGGCTGGTGGTAATGGCCGGTGAGGAAGTCCTCGTACAGCGCCAGTGCGTCGATGTCGGGATTGCGCGCCTTGATGCCGGCGTCCAGGTACACCGCCGGGATGCCCTGGCGCACGAAGGCGTACTGGTCCGAGCGCACGAACACCACTTCCTCCGGCTTCGGATCGGGCGTCAGGCCCACGCCCAGCTGCGCCGCCGCGGCTTCCACGTCGGCCGCCAGGCTCGAGTGCGCGACGCCGATCGGCACCACGTCGGTGACGTCGGTCAGGAACACCGGCATGTCCATGTTGATGTTCGCCACCAGCGACTCGCGCGGCACGGTCGGGAACTTGGCGAAGTAGTCGGCGCCGAGCAGGCCGCGCTCCTCCGCCGTCACCGCCACGAACAGCAGCGAGCGCCGCGGCTTGGCCGGGTCCGCCTGCAGCTCGGTCGCCGCCTGCAGCATCACCGCAATGCCCAGCGCGTTGTCGAAGGCGCCGTTGTAGATGCCGTCGCCGTCGACTTCGGCGCCGATGCCGATGTGGTCGAGATGGGCGCTGTAGGCGATGTGCTCGCCGGCCAGCGCGGGGTCGGACCCTTCGAGCTTGCCGACCACGTTGACGCTGTCCACGCGCGCCAGGGTGGTGGCGCCGGCCAGCGTCACCTGGCCCGGCAGGTCGAAGGATTCCAGCGTGCCCTTCTCGCGCCGCTCGAAGATCTCATCGGCCGACATCGGCGCGCCCTCCAGCAGCTTGCGCGCGCCCTCCACGCCCAGGCTGGCGGTGGCCTTGAGCTGCGGCCAGGCGTCGACCGGCAGGCCCTGCGCATCCACCAGGCGCATGCCCGGCATCTGCCAGTTGCGGGCGCCGCGCGCCCACGGGTACTTGGCCTCGTCCACCGGGTTGCCAAGGCCGATGGCGCCGACCGCGCCGCGCTCGGCCAGCTGGCTCATCTTGCGCAGGCCGGAGGAGTGGTAGGCGCGCTGGGTGTTCTCGAAGGTCGACGGGGCGCCGGAGAAATAGACCGCGACCTTGCCGGTCAGGTCCACGCCCTCGAAGTCATCGTGCCCCAGCTCCGGGGCATGCACCGCCTGGCCGACGAAGACCAGCGGCGCGGTGACCACGTGGCTGGTGGCGTTGAAGTTCATGCCGGGCAGGAAGTCGCGCTGGAACTCGAATGCCAGGTCGCCGCCCGGGCGCTGCACGGTGAAGCGGGCGCCCTCGCGCACGCGCCGCGCCTCGAGCAGCGGCACCTTCTGGAAGTAGCTGCCGTCGTCGCCGGCCGGGGCCAGTCCGATCGCCCGGTAGCGGTTGGCGACGTAAAGCGCCGCCAGGTCGAAGCCGCGGGTACCGGCGGCGCGGCCTTCGAGCAGGTCGTTGGCGAGGAAGGCGACGTCGGCCTCGATGTGGCGCGCGCCGGCCGCGGCGTCGATCGTGGCGGCGGGGGCTTCGGCGGCCGGCGGGGCATCGGGGGCGCCGCTGCAGGCAACCAGCAGGCAGAGGGCGAGCGGGGCAAGCTTGGAAGTCATCGGTCGGGCTCCTGGAACGAAGGCCGACGCTAACACCGGCGCCGCCATCGTGGAATGATGGCGGCGTCGACCAGGAGGACAGGCGCATGGCGGGAACCGGACAACCCACCTCCCCGGGCCGGGCCGAGGGCTGGCTCATCGTCGCCCTCGTGCTGGGCGCCCTGGCCTGGTCGGGCATCGCCCCGCACGACCGCCTGACCTGGGTGCTCGAAGTGGTCTGGGTGATCGTCGGCCTGCCGCTGGTGGCCTGGGCCTGGGGCCGTTTCCCGCTCACCCGGCTGCTGGCCTGGCTGCTGGCCGCGCACGCGCTGGTGCTCATCTACGGCGGCGCCTACACCTATGCGGAAACGCCGCTGGGCCTGTGGGCGAAGGACGCCTTCGACCTCTCGCGCAACCACTACGATCGCCTCGGCCATTTCGCCCAGGGCTTCGTCCCGGCGATCCTGGCGCGCGAACTGCTGCTGCGCCGCACGCCGCTGACGCGCGGCCCGTGGCTGAACTACCTGGTGGTCGCCGCGGCGCTGTCGTTCAGCGCCTTCTTCGAGCTGATCGAATGGTGGGCGGCGCTGGCCTGGGGCGGCGAGGCGGACGCCTTCCTCGCCACCCAGGGCGACGTCTGGGACACGCAGTGGGACATGTTCCTGGCCCTGTGCGGCGCGATCGTCGCGCTGCTGCTGCTCGGCCGCCGGCACGACCGCCAGCTGGGCCCGGGCTAGCGCGCGGGGCCGGGCTCCCAGCCGCTCATCGCGTCGGCCATCACCAGGTTGCGGCCGGCGTTCTTGGCCGCGTACATGGCCCGGTCGGCGCGCTGGAGCAGCTGCGAGAAACGCTGGTCCATCGGCGCCAGCATCGCCACGCCGATCGACAGCGTCACCGACCGCCGTCCCTCCGACAGCAGCAGCGGATGGGCCGAGAACCCCAGCCGGATCCGCTCCCCCGCGCTGACCGCGCTGGCGCTGTCGGTATTGGGCATCAGCACGATGAATTCCTCGCCGCCCAGCCGGCCCAGCACGTCCTCGGTGCGCATCTCGGCGCGGATGCGCGCCACCGACTGCACCAGGGCCTGGTCGCCGGCCGCGTGGCCCAGCGCGTCGTTGATGCGCTTGAAGTGGTCGATGTCGATCACCAGCACCGCCAGCGGCATCCCGTGCCGCCGCGCCGCGGCGATCGCGCGCGCGCCCTGTTCCTCGATCGCGCGCCGGTTGTAGCAGTCGGTGAGGTAGTCCACCCGCGCCGCCCGCTCCAGTTCGCGCTGGCTGCGTTCGTTGCACATCAGCAGGAAGCCGACGGTGGCGATCACCGGCAGCACGCTGCCCACCGCGTAGGTGAGCAGCTGCACGTGGGTGATCTGGAACACGGCGGTCACCAGCCCCGGGTCGACCACCAGCGCCAGCGCGCGGTAGGCCATGATGCCCGCCGCGAACGCAAACACGCCGCCCGTCACCAGCCGGATCGGCCCGCGCCGCTCGGCATGCCGGAACACGGTCCAGGCGCAGTGGCCCAGCAGCAGCGCCAGCGCCAGCGAGATGGCGATCAGCCGCAGCGTCAGGTCGGGCGCCACCACGCCCCAGGCGATCGAGATCAGCACCGACGCCAGCACCAGGCCCGACAGCAGCCACGGCTGCGACGGCACCCGGTAGAACAGGCGCAGCGACCGCGCGTAGGCGGCGAAGGCGAGCGCGATCAGGGCATTGGCCAGCACCGTGCTCAGCCACGGGCCCAGCGGGTCGCGCAGGCTCAGCAGCACGAAGCCCGCCGGCTGCAGCAGCGTCGCCGCCACCCAGTGGAACAGGCTGGGCCGGAACTCGGCGGCCAGCGAGCGCCCCACCAGCAGCAGCACCATGCCCACCAGCAGCGTCAGCAGGGCCCCGACCAGCAGCGCCGAACGGATGTCGAACAACCAGGAAGCTTCCATGCCCGGGGCTAACGCGACCGGGTTCGCGCCTCGGCCAACCACGGGCCAAGCGCCTGGAACGGCATGGGACGGGCCAACAGGTAGCCCTGGAACTGACGGCAGCCCAGCTGCCGCAGCTGCGCCAGCTGGGCCTCGGTCTCCACGCCTTCGGCCACGCATTCGAGCCCGAGCGACTCGGCCAGCGTCACCAGCGTGCGCACGAGCGCCTCGTGGCTGGCGTGTTCGCCCAGGCCGGCGACGAAGCTGCGGTCGATCTTGATCTTGTCCACCGCGAACCGCAGCAGGTAGGAAAGACTGGAGTACCCGGTGCCGAAGTCATCGACCGACAGCCGCACCCCCAGCGCCCGCAGCGCCTGCAGGTTGGCCTGGTGCACGGCGGTGTCGGCCATCAGGGTGCGCTCGGTGATCTCCAGCTCCAGGCGGTGCGGCGCGATCGCGTGCGCTTCCAGCAGCCGGGCGATGCGCGCGGTGAAGTCACCCCGGGCCAGCTGGGCTTCGGCCACGTTGACCGCGACGTACAGCCGGCCGGCGGGATCGATGGCGCGGAGCTCGCGGCAGGACTGTTCCAGCACCCAGTCGCCCAGCGCGACGATGGCGCTGGACTCTTCGGCCACGGGAATGAACTCGCCCGGCCCGACCGCGCCCAGCAGCGGACTGGTCCAGCGCACCAGCGCCTCGAGCCCGGCCACGCCGCCCGCCTCGCGGTCGGAGAACACCGGCTGCAGCACCAGCGACAGCTCGTCGCCCAGCACCGCGTTGCCCAGTTCGCGCTGGATCGCGACCCGGCGCTCCAGCCGGGCCGCCATGTCCGGCGCGAACGCGATGGCGGCGGTGGTGCCGCGGGCCACCGCATTGCCATGGGCCAGGTCGCTGGCGCGCAGCAGGGTGTCGGCGCCGTCGCCGGCGTCGCCGCTGGCGACGACGTAGCCCAGCCGCGGATTGAGGCTGTAGCGCTGGCCGTCGAGTCCGATCTCGCGGGAAAGCTCGGGCCAGGCCGCCAGCAGCGAGGCTTCGGCCGCGCTGCCGCCCGCCAGCACCAGCAGCATCTGGTCCGGGCCGTCGCGGGCGATCTCCGCCGCGTGTCCGGCCAGCGCGTCCACCATGCGGGCGGCGTAGGCCTGCACCAGCCGGTCGACGATCGGGGATCCCAACAGTTCGCGCAGGGTCTCGGCCTCGCGCAGCGAAATCCGCGCCACCAGCGGCCGGCTGCCGCGCTCGGCCAGGCGGTCCGCCACGCGCTGCACGAAGCCCTCGCGGTTGAGCAGGCCGGTGGCGTCGTCGTGGCGGCTGAGATAGTCGGCGCGCGCCTCGGCCAGCCGGCGCTCGGTCACGTCCAGGGCGAAGCCGCCGGCGAGTCGCTCACCCTCGGCATCGATCGGGAAACGGAACACGTCGTAGTCGCCCTGGCTGCCGTCCGGGCGCGGTCCCGGCTCGATCCGCCGGCTGGATCGTCCGTGGGCGATCAGGTCGGCGTTGTGCATCCGGTACAGCGCGCCTTGTACCGGCCCGAACAGCGCATCGAGCGGGATCGGCGCACCGTCGGCGGCCGCCCGGCCTTCGCCCAGCCGAGCGTAATGCTGGTTGTAGAGGCGGGCGTTGCCCCGGTCGTCGGCGATCCAGGCCGGCCCGGGGATCTGCTCCAGGAAGGCATTGAGCATGCGCTGCCTGGCCTCCAGCTCCTGCTTGCGCTGCACTTCCTCGGTGATGTCCTCGGCGCTCAGCGCCACGCCGCCGGACCAGGGCACCGCCAGCTGCCGCAGCCACTTGGCCTTGAGCGTCGGCGAGTTGATGGCGAACTCATCGACCACCGCACGCTGGCTCAGGAACACGTCCCGATAGTGCTCGAAGTAACCGTGGGTGCGGTTGACCGGGAACAGGTCGCAGATGCTCTGGCCGATCATCGCGGCCGGGTCCATGCCGACCAGGCGCCCGCCCTGTTCGTTGACGTGGGCGAACACGAAATCCACCACGTCGCCCGCGGCGTCGTACACGGCCTGGTTGATGAAGAGCGCATTGAGGTTGCCCTCCGCGGCGGCGCGGAACCACTCGCTGCGCCGCGCCAGGTCGCGTTCGGCCTGCTTGCGCGAGGAGATGTTCTCGCTGGTGATCACCACGCCGTCGCGGATCGGCACCACCTGGTGCCGCAGCCAGCGCATCTCGGGCGGGTACTCGGGGACCTCGAACTCCTCCACGATCGGCTCGCCGCTGGCCAGCACGTCCCGGCACTGCTGCAGCACGATGTCGATGCGGCTGGCCGGCAGCACCTGGCGCAGGGTCAGGCCGGCGAGGCCATGGCCGCCGCGGCGCAGCAGCGCCTCGCCGAGCGGGTTGGCGAAGACGAACCGGAAGTCCGCGATCCCGTGGTCGGACGGGGTGCGCAGGGGCTCGAAGATGTAGATCGCGTTGAGCGCACTGCAGGTGGCGCCGCGGAACCACTCGGCCAGCCGGGACGGCCCTGCGCCCGCGGCGTCCGGGACGCCCGCGAAACCCTCCACACCCGGCAGCATCGGACCAGACATCGGCGTTTCCTCGATGGGCCCCGAGTGTGCGCTTGCAGCGCCGCGCCGCGCTAGGGGCCGCGGAAGGGACCGTCTAGCCCGTCACCTTTCCTCGCCGCCTTCCCGGCCGTCGCGTGAAGGACGCGGGCGGAACGGGATGACCACCCCGGTCCCTGGTTCGGGCCGATGCCAAAGGACCGGCACGTCCCCGGGCGAGGGCAGCTCCAGCTCGGGGTCGGGCTCGGGTTCGTCCGGCTCGTCCTCCCAGCTGTAGCGCGGCCGCGGCGGCAGCGGGTCGGCATGGCGCCACAGCACGGCCGCCAGCACGCCGGCCAGCGCGCCGCACAGGTGGTACTCCCAGGACACGCCGGCTTCGCGCGGCAGCACGGTCAGCAGCATGCCGCCGAAGAAGAAGAACGCGATGAAGCCCGCCGCGATCGCCGCCTTGTCCCGCCGCAGCACGCCCAGCGTGAACAGCAGGAAGCCCAGCCCGTGGGTCAGGCCGCTGGCGCCCAGGTGGTAGGACGGCGCCTGGCCGATGACCCACGTGCCCAGGCCCGACAGCAGCCAGATCAGGGGCAGCGCCCGCAGGCCGGCGCGCGGATAAACCGTGCCGACCAGGGTGCCCAGGATCAGCAGGCCCGAACTGTTGGCCAGCCAGTGGCCGGCGGAGCCGTGCAGCAGCGGCGCGGTCAGCACGCCCACCAGGCCGGCCGGCGACTGCGGCGACAGCATGAACGACCGCAGGTCGCCCAGCAGCGGCCCGGCGAAGAACAGCGCGCCCAGCCCCGCCACGAAGGCCATGCTGGCCAGCAGCGCGCGGCGGAACCGGTCTCGGACCGCGGCGGCGTGTTCCCGGGCTTGTTCGTCCATCGAAGCTAGGTGGGGGTCGGCGCCGCCGGGGGCAAGGCCGCGCTCAGGCCGCGCCCGCCGGCGCCTTGGGCTTGATCAGCAGGCTGAGCACCATCGACGCCACCAGGGTGGCGCCGACCACGCCCAGCGACACCGCCACCGGGATCTTGAAGACATCGATGATCAGCATCTTGGTGCCGATGAACACCAGCACCAGGGCGAGGCCATAGGCCAGCAGGTGGAAGCGGTCGGCCATGTCGGCCAGCAGGAAGTACAGCGCGCGCAGGCCCAGCACCGCGAACACGTTCGAGGTCAGCACGATGAACGGGTCGAGCGTGATGGCGAAGATGGCCGGGATCGAATCCACCGCGAAGATCACGTCGGTGATCGCGATCATCACCAGCACCACGAACAGCGGCGTGTACTTGCGGCGCCTGCCCTCGCCGATCCACAGCGCCTCGCCGTGGTAGCGGCGGATCAGCGGCAGGTGGCCGGTGATCCAGCGCAGGATCGGGTTCTTGTCCATGTCGGGCTCCTGCCCGACCGCCCAGAACATCTTGACGCCGGTGAACAGCAGGAAGGCGCCGAACAGATAGAGCACCCAGTGGAACTTGGCGATCAGCGCCGCGCCCACGAAGATCAGGATGCCGCGCAGCACGATCGCGCCCAGCACGCCCAGGATCAGCACCCGCTGCTGCGACTGCGCCGGCACGCCGAAGTAGGTGAACAGCATCAGGAACACGAAGATGTTGTCGACCGCCAGCGCTTTCTCGACCAGGTAGCCGGTCAGGAACTCCAGCGCGATCCGGTCCGCCTCGGGTCCCGGCAGCCGGCCCTGCAGGTACCACCACAGGCCGGCGTTGAAGACGAGCGCCAGCGCGATCCAGGCCGCCGACCACAGCAGGGCCTCGCGGGTGGATACCTTGTGGGGTCCGTTCTGGCGCAGCACCAGCAGGTCGACCGCCAGCGCGGCGAGCACGAAGGCGGTGAAGACGACCCACATCAGGGGGGTGGCGATGGTTTCCAAGGCGCTCTCCGGTGTCGCGTGGCTTCGACCGCCGGCGGACGCCGTGTCCCGGGACGGGACGACCTTCGCCGCTGGCGGGCGAAGGTCTCGCTCGCAGGCCCGTCGGGCCTGCCTGCCGTACCGGGGCTTTGGACGAGGGTCCGGGCCCGTGATGACGATATCGGCAGCGGGAGCTACTCCCCTTCTACGGGCGACAGTCTGGCACGAAGGGTGAACTTGATGTCAATCACAAACGGCCCGGGCCGGGAGGCGGTAGGTTAAGGTGGCGCGCAGAGGCGTCGGGGAGCGTGGATGGAGCTGGATGTTCGCTCGGTGATGTTGGTCGGGGTGCTGCTGAGCGCCCTCACCGTGGTCCTGCTGACGCAGGCCGGGCGCTCGTTCCCGATCGAACGCCGCCGCCACCTGCGCATCTGGACCGTGGCCCTGGTGATGCAGCCGCTGGCCTGGCTGCTGCTGGCCGCCCGCGGCAGCGTGCCCGACCTGGTGTCGATCGCCCTGGGCAATGGCCTGCTGCTGTTCGGCTTCGCCGAGATGTGCCGGGCGGTCCGTGGCTTCCGCGGCCTGCCCGAGCAGCCCTGGCGGTGGTGGGGCACGGTGCTGGCGGCAACGGTCCTGCTGGTGCTGTTCGCCGAGGTCTGGCCGCACTACAGCGCGCGGGTGCTGGTCAATTCCAGCACCGCCATGGTGCTGTTCTCGGGCATGGCGCTGGCGCTGGCGCCGGCCTTCCGTTTCGGCGGGTTCTCCGCCGCCCGCTTCACCGGGGCCTTCGCCGCCTTCGGGGTGCTGGTGGCGGCCTGGCGCTTCGTCGAGCACCTGCTGGCGATGCGCCCCGACGGCAGCCTGCTCGAGGCCGGCCCCAGCGACATGATGGTCTTCGTCTACGCCTGCGTCGGCGTCACCTTCCTGAGCCTGGGCTTCATCCTGATGCACACCGAGCGCGCCTACGACGACCTGCGCAAGCTGGCCTCGGTGGACGCTCTCACCGGCGTGCTGGCCCGCAACGGCCTGGTGGAACAGGGCGAGCGGCTGCTGTCGGAGGCGCGCCGCTACCAGCGGCCGATGTCGGCCCTGCTGATCGACCTGGACCACTTCAAGGGCGTCAACGACAGCCTGGGCCACGAGGCCGGCGACCGCCTGCTGCAGCACCTGGCCGAGCGGGCCCGCCTGGTCCTGCGCGGCGAGGACCTGCTGGGCCGGCTGGGCGGCGACGAGTTCGTGGCCCTGCTGCCCAGCACCGACGCCACCGGGGCCCGGGTGGTGGCCGAACGGCTGCGCGACGCCCTGGCCCACGAGCACCTGCGGGTGCACGGGATGGAGGTGCCGATGCCGCTGTCGATCGGCGCGGCCCAGGCGCGGCTGGGGGATGACGACCTGGGCGACCTGCTCAAGCGCGCCGACCAGGCCATGTACCGGGCCAAGCGGGCCGGCGGCGACCGGGTGGAAACGGCCCCGGCGAGCTGAGGACCAGCGGCGCCGGGCCGGCCCCGGTATCATTCGCGGATGAATAACGCCGCCCTGCCCGTCATCCAGCTCAAGATCGAGCGCCGTTCCAACCACCCCTGGATCTTCCAGAAGATGGTGGAAAAGCCCGTGGCCAAGCCCAAGCCGGGCAGCCTGGTGGACATCGTCGACAACAGCGGCAAGTGGGTGGGGCGCGGCTTCTACAACGGCCATTCGCGCATCGCCCTGCGGGTGCTGACCGAGGATCGCAACGAGGCCATCGACGAGGCCTGGTTCGCCGCGAAGATCCGCGCGGCCGTGGCGCTGCGCCGCGACCTGCTGCGGCTCGACGAGACCACCGACGCCTGGCGCGTGGTGCACTCCGAGGGCGACGGCATCTCCGGCCTGGTCATCGACCGCTACGGCGACCTGCTGGTGGTCGAGTTCTTCTCGGCCGGCCCGTTCCGCTACCGCGAGTGGATCTACAGCGCGCTGCGCACCGAGTTCCCCGGCTGCCGCTTCTACAGCTTCTCGGAAGAGCACGTGCAGAAGCAGGAAAGCTTCGACTTCCGCTCGCCGCCGGCGCCCGAGCCCAGCGTCATCACCGAGCACGGCCTGAAGTTCCGCGCCAGCCCGGGCAGCGGCCACAAGACCGGCTTCTTCGCCGACCAGCGCGACAACCGCGAGTTCCTCACCCGCTTCACCGCCGGCAAGCGCGTGCTCGACATCTGCTGCAATTCCGGCGGCTTCGCGATCTACGCCAAGGCCCGCGGCGGCGCCGACGAGGTGATCGGCATCGACCTGGACGAGGAGATCCTGGAGGTCGCCGAGAAGAACGCGCGCCTGAACGACGCCAAGGTGAAGTTCGTGCAGGCCGACCTGTTCCACTACCTGCGGGATGCGCACCAGCGCGGCGAGCTGTTCGACGTGGTCATCCTCGACCCGGCCAAGCTCACCCGCGACCGCGACCAGGTGATCGCGGCGCTGAAGAAGTACAACGACATGAACAAGCTCGCCATGCAGGTGATCAAGCCCGGCGGCGTGCTGCTCACCTGTTCCTGCACCGGCCTGGTCAGCGAAGAGGAATTCCTGGACATGATCCGCCGCGCCGCGTTCTACGCCGGCCGCACCGTGCAGGTGCTGAAGGTGGCCGGCGCCGGCGCCGACCATCCGTTCATGGCGCACGTCAAGGAAAGCCGCTACCTCAAGGCCGTGTTCTGCCGGGTCGAATGACCGCCGTTCGCGCCCCCGACACGGCGGCGCAGGCTTAATCGCGCCATGTTCGATTCCCTCGACGCGGTCTGGACCCACGCCTGGGCGCGCCTGCTGGCCGGCGCCCGCAGCGGCGCCGACCCGTTCCACCAGGGCGTGCTGGCCACCGTCTCGGCCGAGGGGCCGCAGGCGCGCTACGCGGTGCTGCGCGCGGTGGATCCGACCGGCGGCACCGTGGCCTTCCACACCGACCGGCGCAGCCCCAAGCGGGCGCAGCTCGAGGCCGATCCGCGCGTGGCCTGGTGCTTCTTCGGCCACGGCGAGCAGGTGCGGCTGTCGGGCACCGTCCACCTGCACCTGGACGATGCCGAGGCCGAGGCGGCCTGGGCCGCGAGCCGCCGGGCCTCGCGCCAGAACTACGCCGGCGCGGGCGCCCCCGGGTCCCGGGTCCACCTGCCGGGCGATGGCGGTCCGCCGGGCCTGGGCGCGCCGCCGCTGGATGCCGAGGCGATGGCCTTCGCGCGCGGCAACTTCGCCCTGGCGCGCCTGCGGGTCCAGGCGCTGGACTGGCTGTCGCTGTCGGCGCAGGGCCACGTCCGCGCCCGCTTCGCGCGCGAGGGCGACGGCTGGCAGGCGGACTGGACCACGCCGTAGCGGCGGCGGTGTTCGGCTAGACTGCGCGCCTCCCACCCGGATCCCGCCGCTTGGACGCCTCCGCCCCCGCGCCGGCCGCACGCCGCGCCGCGCTCGCCTTCATCTTCATCACCGTGCTGGTCGACGTGCTGGCCTTCGGTGTGGTCATCCCGGTGCTGCCGCCGCTGCTAAAGAAAGTCACCGGCGGCGAGATCGCCAGCGGCACCCTGTGGCACGGGCTGTTCGCGACCGGCTTCATGCTGATGCAGTTCTTCGCCTCGCCGGTGCAGGGCGCGCTGTCGGACCGCTTCGGGCGGCGGCCGGTGATCCTGATCTCGAACGCCGGCCTGGCCATCGACTTCCTGATCATGGCCCTGGCCGACACGCTGCCGATCCTGTTCATCGCGCGCCTGCTCGGCGGCGTCACGTCGGCCAGCTTCAGCACCGCCAACGCCTATATCGCCGACGTCACCGCGCCGGCGGACCGGGCCGCGGCCTTCGGTCGCCTGGGCATGGCCTTCGGCCTCGGCTTCACCCTGGCGCCGGTGGTCGGGGCCTGGCTGGGCGCGATCAACCTGCACCTGCCGTTCTTCGTGGCGGCGGCGCTGTGCGGCGCCAACTTCTGCTACGGCTACTTCGTGCTGCCCGAGTCGCTGGCGCCGGAACGCCGCTCGGCCTTCGACTGGCGCCGCGCCAATCCGCTGGGCGCGATCAAGCTGCTGCGCGCGCATCCCGAGCTGTTCGGGCTGGCGGGCGTGAGCTTCCTGATGGCGCTCGCGCACCTGGTCTACCCGATGACCTTCGTGCTGTACGCCGACTACCGCTTCGGCTGGAACGGCCCCGAAGGCCTGCGCATGATCGGCTGGACCCTGCTGCTGGTCGGCGTGCTGAGCGTGATCGTGCAGGGCGTCCTGATCGGCCCGATCACGCGCCGCCTAGGCGATCGCCGCACGGTGCTGCTGGGCGCGGCGATGGGCGGCCTGGGCTTCGTGCTGTACGCGCTGGCGCCCAACGGCTACTGGTTCTGGGCGGCGATGCCGGTGGCGGCGCTGTGGGCGATCGCCGGGCCGGCCGCGCAGTCGCTGATGACGGCGCGCGTGGGGCCGGCCGAGCAGGGCCGGCTGCAGGGCGCCATCGGCAGCCTCAATTCGATCGCCGGCATCCTGGGACCGACGCTGTTCACCCAGACCCTGGCCTTCGTCGCGATCCGCGGGCTGCAGGGGCCACTGGCCGGCGCGACCTTCCTGCTGGCCGCCGCGATGGTGTCGGCCGCCGGGCTGCTGGCCTGGCGCGTCACCCGCGCGACGCACACGGATTCATGACCCGGCCCGGCGTAGCATCCGGGGATCAACCAAGGATCGCCATGAGCAAGCCCAGCCAGGAAGAAGCCCAGGAGGCCGTGCGCACGCTGTTGCGCTGGGCCGGTGAAGACCCGTCGCGCGAAGGCCTGCTCGATACCCCGCGGCGGGTGGTCGATGCCTACGGCGACTGGTTCAGCGGCTACCGCGAGGATCCGCGCGAGTACCTGGCGCGCACCTTCGAGGAAGTGGCCGGCTACGACGAGATGATCGTGCTGCGCGACATCGAGTTCGAATCGCACTGCGAACACCACATGGCGCCGATCATCGGCAAGGCCCACATCGGCTACCTGCCCAGCGGCAAGGTGGTGGGCATCAGCAAGCTGGCGCGCGTGGTCGAGGCCTATGCCCGGCGCTTCCAGGTGCAGGAGAAGATGACCGCCCAGATCGCCCGCTGCATCCAGGAAGTGCTGCAGCCGCGCGGCGTCGGCGTGGTGGTGGTCGGCGCGCACGAATGCATGACCACCCGCGGCATCCACAAGCGCGGCGTCAGCATGGTGACCTCGAAGATGCTGGGCGATTTCCGCGACGATGCCCGCACCCGGGCGGAATTCCTGCGCTTCATCGAGGTCGGGCCCGGCCGCTGAGCCCGAGGTGGCGGGCGTCCGCGCGCCGCCTATAATCGTGCCCATGAGCGACCCCCGCGCCCAGCTGCAAGACCTCCGCGCCCGCATCGAAGCGGCCCCGGCCCTGCCCGAGCGCGCCGACTGGCTCGCGCGCCTCGACGCCGCCCTGCAGGCGCTTGGCACCGCGGCACCGCCGGCGGCCCAGCTCGAGCGCCTGCGCCAGGACGTCGAGGACGCCGAACACGCCCGTGACGCCGCCAACCTGCAGCGCATGAAGGTCGCCGGCCAGCTCAATACGCTGCACAAGTCGCTGGCCGCCGCCGCGCCGCAGGTCGACGCCACCAAGGACGCCCAGAGCGACGCCCTGCGTCGCATCGAGTGGCTGGCCAGCCACGGCGGCGCCGATCCCGGGGCCGCGGTCGCCGCCAAGGCCGCCGAGATGGAGGCGCCGATGCCCGGCCGCGCCGTGCTCGAGGCCGTCATCGCCGGCGAGCGCAAGTTCACCAAGCAGCAGCTCGAATTCGCCATCGCCGAAGCGATGGTGCTCACCGGCTGGCAGCAGACGCCGCTGGAACTGACGGCCCAGGGCGAAGCCTGGCTGGCCGAACTCATCCTCAAGAACCAGTCCGCCTCGGCCTGACGGCCGGGTCCGGCGGTCGCCGGGTCAGCAGGGGTTGGGGTAGCTGAACCGCAGCGGCGCGCGGACTGGCCATCGGCGTCCCTTAGGAGTATCCCTGTCGGGCCATCAGGCCATCCCCCCGAGAGGTTCGCCATGAAGACCCCGATCAAATCCGTGCTGTCCGCCACCCTGTTCACCGTGCTGATCGCCGGCTGCCAGAGCACCGGCGGCTATTCGTCCGCGCCGCGGCCCGCTGGCGAGGAGGAGGGCATGAACCGCACCCAGAAGGGCGCGATCATCGGCGCCGTGGCCGGTGCCGTGGCCGGCCTGCTCAGCGGCGACGACGCCACCGAGCGGCGCCAGCGCGCCCTGGTCGGCGCCGGTGTCGGCGGCCTGGCCGGCGGCGCCATCGGCCGCTACCAGGACAACCAGGAGCGCGCCCTGCGCGAGCGCATGGCCGGTACCGGCGTCGACGTCGTCCGCAACGGCGACAACATCACGCTGGACATGCCCGAGGCGATCACCTTCGGCTTCGACAGCTATTCGCTGCGTCCGGGCTCGTACGCAGTGCTCGACCGCGTCGCCGACACCCTGGCCGAGTTCGACCAGACCATCGTCGAGGTCGCGGGCCACACCGACAGCATCGGTTCGGCGGCCTACAACCAGAAGCTGTCCGAGCAGCGCGCCCAGGCCGTCGGCAATTACCTGGCCAGCCGCGGCGTCAACAACCAGCGCCTGATCATCACCGGCGCCGGCGCCAACCACCCGGTGGCCAGCAACAGCACCGAAGCCGGCCGCGCCGAGAACCGCCGCGTCGAGATCACCCTGGTCCCCCTCCGCTCCTGAGCAAACAGCGGTACCGGGTTC
The DNA here is from genome assembly GCF_035721105.1 of Arenimonas sp. Taxonomy (GTDB): domain Bacteria; phylum Pseudomonadota; class Gammaproteobacteria; order Xanthomonadales; family Xanthomonadaceae; genus Arenimonas. The sequence goes on from NZ_DASTNG010000073.1 coordinate 20,347, forward strand.
ATTTTCTTTCTCGATGAGACAGGGTCTCCGCGAGCAAGCGGGTGGACCGGGTATCGCTTTGGCAACCGGATTCGCGGAACGAATGCGCGGCCTGGTCTAGAATTCCCACGGTGCGCGGCCTGGTGGAGGCCGCGCCCCGGGGAGCCAGGCATGTACCTCAAGCAATTCTTCGGCGACGTCCAGAGCCCGCATCCCTGCGTGCAGTGCCGGGGCGACGAGACGCTCGATTTCCGCGTCCGCATGGCGTTCCAGCCGATCGTCGACGTGGTGGCGCGCGAGATCTACGCCTACGAGGCCCTGGTGCGCGGCGAGAACGGCGAGGGCGCCGGTGAAGTGATCGCGCGGGTGCCCGCCGACAAGCTCTACCGCTTCGACCAGACCTGCCGCGTGCTGGCGATCGACACCGCGGCGCGCCTTGGCATGACCACGCGCCTGTCGATCAACTTCGCGCCCAACGCGGTGTACGAGCCCGCCACCTGCATCCGCCTGACGCTGGCGGCGGCCGAGCGCTGCGGCTTCGATCCGCGCCAGCTGATCTTCGAGGTCACCGAGTCGGAGAAGATCCGCGACGTGCCGCACGTGGTGCGCATCATCAAGGACTACCAGGGCCGCGGTTTCCTCACCGCCATCGACGACTTCGGCGCCGGGTATGCCGGCCTGAACCTGTTGGCCGAATTCCAGCCCGACGTGGTGAAGCTCGACATGGCCCTGATCCGCGGCCTGGACCAGGACCGCGTGCGCCGTTCCATCACCAGCGGCATCGTCGCCACGTGCCGCTCGCTCGGCTGTGACGTGCTGGCCGAGGGCGTGGAAACCCGGGCCGAATTCGCGGCCCTGCGCGACATGGGCATCACCCGGTTCCAGGGCTACCTGTTCGCCCGCCCGGCCCTGGAAGCCCTGCCGGTGATCCCGCCGGCGCTCTGGGACCAGCTCGACGCCAGCTGAGCGCGGCCTGGCCCCGTCCGTGACTTCCGGCCCCTTGCCAGGGCCGCGGCAATCTTCTACAACTGTAGTACGACACCTGTAGAAGCAACCCGGATGACCGACCAGACCCCCGAGGGCGACGACATCGCCCTGAGCGACCTGCAGCTGGACGTGATGCGCGTGCTCTGGCGCGGCGAGGCCAGCGTGGCCGACGTGGCCGCCGCCCTGGCCGCCGAGCGCGGGCTGGCCCACACCACGGTCGCCACCGTGCTGACCCGCCTGGGGAAGCGCGGTGCCGTGGCCCACCGCCGGGAGGGCCGCCAGCTGCTTTACCGCGCGCTGGTCAGTGAGCCCCAGGTGCGCCGAACGATGGTCGGCGACCTGATCCAGAGCCTGTTCCAGGGCGATCCCAGGGCCCTGTTGGCGCATCTGGTGAGCGAGCGCGAAGTGGCGCCGGGCGACCTGGCCAAGGTCGAGGCGCTGCTGGCCCGCGACAGCGACAAGAAGGGGCCCCGCCGATGAGCGTGATCGATGCCCTGGTGTCCTTCCAGCTGACCCTGCTCCTGCATGCGACGGTGCTGCTGTCGCTGGTGTGGGGGCTCGAGCGCAGCGGTGCGCTGCGGCATCCCGGCTGGGCCGAGCTGGCCTGGCGTGCGGCGCTGTTCGGCGCGCTGCTGTCCGCGACCTTGTCGGTGCTGGGGCCGGCGCTCGATCGCGCCGCCGGGACGACGGGGCCGCGCGCAGCCACGGCCGCGCCGCCACCGGCCGAAGACGCCGGGCGCGGCGCGCCCTCGACGGCCGCCGTCGTCCAGGCGCCGGTGCCTGGCGAGGCGGGCCTGCCGCGGGCCACGCGACGCGCTGCCGCCGCAAGACCGGACGCTCCCGCGACCACCGCGTCCACGACCCATTCGACCACGGTCAGTTCAAGCACGACCTTCGCCGCCGAGGCGCCGGACGGACTGGCGCTGCCGCTGGCGGCGGTGCTGGTCCTGCTGCTGCCCTGGGCGCTGGGCCTGGCCGTGGCCGGCGTTCGCCTCGGCGCCCAGTGGCGCCACCTGCGCCGCTGGTCGCGGGCCCTCGCGGCCACGCCGACCCAGCCCGCCGCGCCGGTGCTCGAACAGGCCGCCAGCGTCGCCCGTGAACTCGCGCTGCCGCGCCCGCCGACCCTGCACGCGCTGGCCGGCCTGGGCAGCCCGATGCTGCTCCCGGGGGGCCGGCTGCTGCTGCCCGACTGGGTCGAGGGCCTGGGCCGTCCGCAGCAGCGCGCGCTGCTGGCCCACGAATTCACCCACCTCCAGCGCCACGATCCGGCCTGGCGGCTGGCGCAACGACTCGCGCTGGTCCCCCTGTTCGTCCACCCCTTGGCCTGGCTGGCGCTGCGCCGGCTGGAAGCCCTGGCCGAAGACGCCTGCGACGCCCGCGCCGCCGAGCTCTGCGGCAGCGGCCGGCCGCTCGCCGAATGCCTGGCCACCTGCCTGACCCACGCCGGCCGCCGCGCCGGCCATTCCCCGCTCGCGGTAGCCATGGCCGACGACAGTGGCCAGGTGGTGCGCCGTGTCCAGAACCTGCTCGAGGAAGCCCCCATGACCCGCCCCATCCCCACCGCCCTGCGTCGCACCGTCCTGGTCGCCGCCCTCGCCGCCGCCGTCGCCCTGCCGGGACTGGCGGTCACCAGCATCGGCAACGACGCCTTCGCCGGCAGCCTGTTCAGCTGGGGCGAAGGCACCGCCCATACCCAGTCCAACAACCGCGACACCTACCAGTACCGCAACTCCGCCACCGGCGAGCGCATCAAGCTGACGATCAAGGGGGGTGTGACGTTCAACGCCGGCGAAAGCGACATCCTCGCCATGGACCCGGACGCCGAGTTCAAGCTCGACGACACGCGCAGCGGCACGCAGCGGAAGCTCGAAGTCAGCCTGGTCGACGGCCAGCTGGTGCGCGACTACCGCGTCGACGGCGACACCCAGCCCTTCGATGCCGTCGCCCGTGCCTGGCTGGCCGAGCGCCTGCCCTACCTGATGCGCGAGACCGGCATGCAGGCCGAGGCCCGCGGCAAGCGGATCCTGGCTGCGGGCGGCCCGACGGCGCTGCTGGCCGAGATCGACCTGATCCGCGGCGACTACGCGCGCCGACGCTACCTGGAGGTGCTGTTCGGCAACGCAACGCTGGACGACACGCAGATGGGCCGCGCGCTCGACCTCGCCCGCGGCCTCGACTCCGACTACGAGCTGCGCCAGGCCCTCTCGGCCGGCCTGGCCAGCCAGGCCCTGTCGCCGGCGCGCCAGGTCCAGCTGCTGGCGCTGGCGGGCGACATCGGCTCCGACTACGAGCAGGCGCAGCTGTTGGCCGAACTCGCCGAGCGCCAGGCGATCACGGGTCCGGTGCTGCCGGCCTGGCGCCAGGTGCTGGACGACATCGGCAGTGACTACGAACAGCGACGCGTCCTGGAGGCCTTGCTCGCCACGGGCGAGCCCGACGCCGCGCGCCTGGCGCTGGACGGTGCCCGCACCATCAGCAGCGACTACGAGGCGCGCCAGGTGCTGTTGGGCGCCGTGGCGCAGGCGCGGAAGGATGCCGGGATCCGCGCGGCCTGGTTCGACGTGCTGGCGGGCATCGGCTCGGACTACGAGCAGCGCCAGGCCCTGGAGGCGCTGGTGACCGCCGGCCCGGTGGACGCGCCCCTGGCCGAGGCCGTGCTGGCTTCGCTCGACCACGTCGGCTCGGGCTACGAAACCTCGGTCGCCCTGCGCCTGCTGGCGGCGCACATGCCCAACGACCCGGCCCTGATCGAGCGCTATCGCACCGTGGCGCGCGGCCTTGCCGACCACGAGCGCGGCCAGGCCGAAAAAGCCCTCGACCGCTTCGCCAGCCGCTAAAGAAAAACGGTACCGAGAAAAACGGTACCGGGTTCATTTTCATTCCCGCTGAGACACTGTCTCAACGGAAATGAAAATGAACCCGGTACCGCTTGTTGCGGTACCGCTTCTTGCCGTGTCGCCGGGCGCCGCTTACGCGGCGCGCCAGCTCGCGAGCAGCTCGGCCTCGCGGGCCTTGGCCTTGGCGAAGTGCGCTTCCTTGACGTGGCCGAAGCCGCGGATGTGCTCGGGCACCGAGGCGATCTGGGTGGCCAGGTCGACGTTGCCGGCCTCGAGCTTGCCCAGCAGCTCCTCCACCGTCTTCGCATAGTCGGTGATCAGCTGGCGCTCCATGCGGCGCTCCTCGGTCTTGCCGAACAGGTCGAAGGCACCGCCGCGCAGGAACTTCAGCTTCCTGATCAGTTTGAACGCCGTGAAAATCCACGGCCCGAACTCCTGCTTCACCAGGTGGCCGTCGGCATCGCGCTTGGAGAACATCGGCGGCGCCAGGTTGAAGTGCAGCTTGTAGTCGCCGTCGAACTGCGCGGCGATGCGCTTCTGGAAATCACCGGTGGTGTACAGGCGCGCCACCTCGTACTCGTCCTTGTAGGCCATGAGCTTGAAGTAGTAGCGGGCCACCGCCGCGGTCAGCGCGGTCGAGCCGTCGGCCTTGCGGGCCTCGGCCTGGCGGACCTTGTCGACCAGGGCGACGTAGCGGCCGGCGTAGGCCTTGTCCTGGTAGTCGGTGAGGAACTTCACGCGGCGCTCGATCAGCTCGTCCAGCGACTGGCTGATGGCCTCGTCGTCCAGCGAGTCCGCCATCGCGCTGGCCTCGGCCGGCGCTTCCACCAGGCCCGCGGCTTCCAGCACCGCCTGCGGATCCACCGCCGACAGGCGGCCCCAGGCGAAGGCCGTCTTGTTCATCTCGACCGCCGCGCCGTTGAGCTCGACCGCGCGCTCGATGGCCTCGAGGCTGATCGGCACCAGGCCGCGCTGCCAGGCCACGCCCAGCATGAACAGGTTGGTGGCGATGGCGTCGCCCATCAGCGCCGTGGCGATCTCGGTGGCGGCGACCTGCAGCGGCTCGCGGCCGCCCAGCGCGGTGCGGATGGCGTCGACGATGCCGGCGGCCGGGAACTGCATGTCCGGCTGGCGGGTGAACGGGCCCGGCATCGCCTGGTAGTCGTTGATCACGACTTCGGTGCGGTCGGCGCGGATCTTCGACAGCGCCCAGTAGTCGTTGACGACGACCATGTCGCAGCCCAGCACCAGGTCGGCTTCGCCGGCGGCGATGCGCACGGCGTGGATGTCGGCCGGGGTGCGCGCAATGCGCACGTGGGTGGTCACGGCGCCGCCCTTCTGGGCCAGGCCGGTCTGGTCGAGCACCGAGGCGCCCTTGTTCTCCAGGTGCGCGGCCATGCCCAGCAGCGCGCCGATGGTCACTACGCCGGTGCCGCCGACGCCGGTGATCAGGATGTTCCAGGGCTGTTCCAGGTCGCCGCGGACCACGGGCGCCGGCAGGTTCGCCAGCAGTTCCTTGTTGCCGCTGCCCTTGCGCTTGCGCAGCCCGCCGCCCTTGACGGTGACGAAGCTCGGGCAGAAGCCCTTCACGCAGCTGAAGTCCTTGTTGCAGTTGCTCTGGTCGATCTCGCGCTTGCGGCCGTACTCGGTTTCCTTGGGCAGCACCGACACGCAGTTCGACTTCACGCCGCAGTCGCCGCAGCCTTCGCAGACCAGCGAGTTGATGGCGATGCGCTTGGCCGGGTCGACCATCTTGCCGCGCTTGCGGCGACGGCGCTTCTCGGCCGCGCAGGTCTGGTCGAAGATCAGCACGGTGGTGCCGGGCACCTCGCGCAGGCGCTTCTGCTGGGCGTCGAGCTCGGCGCGGTCGTAGAACTCCACGCCCGACGGGAACAGCGAACGGTCCGACCACTTCTCGATGTCGTCGCTCAGCACGACGATGGTCTTGACGCCCTCGCTGCGCACCTGGTGCGCGATGTCGGGCACGGTCAGCGTGCCGTCCACCGGCTGGCCGCCGGTCATCGCCACCGCGTCGTTGTAGAGGATCTTGTAGGTGATGTTCACCTTGGCCGCGATCGACTGGCGGATCGCCAGCGAGCCGGAGTGGAAGTAGGTGCCGTCGCCGAGGTTCTGGAAGACGTGCTTTTCATCGGTGAACGGCGCCTGGCCGGACCAGGTGACGCCTTCGCCACCCATGTGGGTGAAGGTGTCGGTCTTCCGGTCCATCCACGTGACCATGTAGTGGCAGCCGATGCCGCCGAGCGCGCGCGATCCTTCCGGCACCACGGTGGACGAGTTGTGCGGGCAGCCCGAGCAGTAGTGCGGCACGCGCGGGAAGTTGGCGCGCGGCGCGGCCAGCTCCTTCTCCTTGGCGCTGATCCACTGCAGGCGGCTGTCCATCTGCTCGCTGCGGAAGAAGCGCTGCACGCGGCCGGCGATCACGCGGGCGATGCGCGCCGGGGTCAGCTCGTTGGTGCTGGGCAGCACCCAGTTCTCGAGCTCGTCGTACTTGCCGACGATCGAAGGACGGTGCTCCCAGTTGTACATGTACTCCTTCATCTGCCGCTCGACGAAGCTGCGCTTCTCCTCGACGACGATGATGTCCTCCAGCCCGCGCGCGAACTCGCGGATGCCCAGCGGCTCCAGCGGCCAGGTCATGCCGACCTTGTAGACGCGGATGCCGATGTCCTCGGCCACCTTGCGGTCGATGCCCAGGTATTCCAGCGCCTGCAGTACGTCCAGGTAGCTCTTGCCGGTGGTGACGATGCCCAGGCGCGCCTTGGGCGAATCCACCACGACCTTGTCGATGTGGTTGGCGCGCGCGAAGGCTTGCGCGGCCTTCACCGCGTACTGGTGCAGGCGCATTTCCTGGTCCAGCGGCGGGTCCGGCCAGCGGATGTTGAGGCCGCCCGGCGGCAGTTCGAAGTCGCCCGGCAGGATGATGTCGAGCTGGTGCGGGTTCACGTTCACCGAGGCCGACGACTCCACCGTCTCGGCGATCGTCTTGAAGCCGATCCAGCGGCCCGTGTAGCGGCTCATGGCCCAGCCCAGCAGGCCCATGTCCAGGATGTCCTGCACGCCGGCCGGGTTGAGCACCGGCATCATCGCGCTCTCGAACTCGCCCTCGGAGCCGTGCGGCAGCGTCGACGAGCGGCAGGCATGGTCGTCGGCGGCCAGCGCCAGCACGCCGCCCAGCTTCGAGGTGCCGGCGGCGTTGCCGTGCTTGAACACGTCGCCGCAGCGGTCCACGCCCGGGCCCTTGCCGTACCACATCGAGAACACGCCGTCGTACTTCGCGCCCTGGAACAGGTTGGTCTGCTGCGAGCCCCAGACCATGGTCGCGCCCAGGTCCTCGTTCAGGCCCGGGGTGAACTCGATGCCCGACGACTTCAGGTGCTTGCGCGCCTTCCACAGCTCCAGGTCGAAGCCACCCAGCGGCGAGCCGCGGTAGCCCGAGATGAAGCCGGCGGTGTTGATGCCGGCGGCGCGGTCGCGCATCTGCTGCATCAGCGGCAGGCGCACCAGCGCCTGCACGCCGGAGAGGTAGATCCGGCCCTCTTCACGCGTGTATTTGTGCTCGAGCGTGTACTCGCGGTCGAGCGGACGTTCGGTCGGAAGGGTGGGGACGGACATGGGCGGTTTCCGGGGCTGGAGCAAAGACTCGGAATTATAGCAGCGGGGCGTCTTTGCGCCGTGTAGCGATGGATCCTGCCCCCGGTACTCCGGGGTCCGGCGATCCGGATGGGGCCAAGGGCGCCCGCGCCAGTCGCGGTGCGTGAAGGCCTTCCGGCGGGCGGGGCGTGGCGGGGCCTGGGTGACAGGTGGGGCCCCAAAGCCCGCCGGGACGCCGATTGCCGCAACGGCCGCGGGATCCGGACCGCCGCCCGCGCGTCACCGGGCACGACGAGGTGCGGGCGCCATCGCAGCAATGCCAGTGACTTTGTCGAGGCAAGTACGGCCTGGCGACAACTCGTAGCCCTTGGCTTACGCCCCGCCGGGTGTCCTGATGATGCTGCCCTGTCGGTTAGTCGGCGTGAGCAATCCGCGCGCACGAATCCATCCGGTCACCGGCTTCTCGCCCGGTTCGTGCGACATGACCGGCTACGATGTCGATTGCGGTAGTAAAGACGGGCGGTGGAATTTCGACGACCACGACAACCCGTCCAGCTACCTTCCCCGTCGCGTCGTCGGCCAGGCCTTTCGGGTCACCCCCCGGCGCCCGGGTACCCACCGATCTCGTCGCCGAACCCTGCCCATGAAGGAGTCCACGATGTCCATCTTCCGCAACTCTCCCGTCCTGCTTGGGTTGATGGCGTTGCTGGCCATCGCACCGGCCACGGCCGGGGAGCTCGGCGCCATCACGCTGGCCAACTTCCTGCCGGCCAGCGCGCAGACCCAGTCGCAGTTCAGCTGCGTGGGCTCGACCGCCAGTGAACCCGATGTCAGCATCGCCTTCGAGACGATTTCGTCCGGGCCCGGCAAGCGTTCGTCGCGGGTGAAGTCCCTGACCGTGCGTGGCCAGGCGCTGGGGACCGGGCTGCTCGACGAGCTCAACGGCATCGTCGGCAAGGACTCGGTGACGATGGCCACCGCCGGCTGTGCCGACAAGGACGTCCGGGTCGTGGTCGGCGTGTACCGGCCGGGCAACGTGGCGGAGGGCGAGAGCTTCGACGCCGGCAACGACTACATCTACATCTATCTGGACGGCGCGACCGGCAAGCTCCGGGTCGAATAAGCTCAGGCCAACCCCAGGTCGGCGAGGATGCGGGGAATCTGCTGCCTGACCTTGAAGAACCCGGCCGTGGCCAGGGGCCAGACTTCGGCATCCCAGTCGCGCCGCCACTCGGCCAGCGTGATGCCGTGTTCGGCCAGGGAAGGCGCCGCCTCGCGAAGCCAGTCGTAAACCGGCCCGCGGGTGATGTAAGGCGTGACGATCTGGACGGCGCCCGCTGCCGCGGCCCAGCGCGCCAGCGCGCCGGGAGGGCCGGCCCGCAGGGCAGTGGCGGTCGCGCCGGCCCGCGCCGCGGCATCGACCAGTGCGCCGGCTTCGAAGCGGACCACGGCCTCCGCCACCGGCAGCGGCGAACGCAGATGGCTCGTGGCGAGCGTGGCCACGGCGCGGATATCGAGACCCGACCACGGGAAGTCCTCCAGCCGGCAGTCCTCATCGGTGATGAGCAGCACGGTGGGGACGCCGGGCTTCGGGGCGACGATGTCACGCAGCGCCAGGACGGGCGGCAGCCCCTCGGGCTCGGTCGCCTCCAGGCCCTGGGTGACCTCCGCCAGCTCGCCGGCCCGCGGCGCGAAACGGCCGAGCGTGCAGGTCTTGATGTTGTCGGCGCGCGCCGGATACGGCTTGCCGCGGGTATGGAGCCCGGCCACCCAGCGCCAGCCCAGCGTGTTCGATGCGGCGTCGCCATCGAGCAGGTGCCGATGGAAGAAGTCGGCCCCCAGGCGCCAGGGCAGGCCAAGCGTGAAAATCCAGATCGAGGCGAACCACATCCGCGCATGGTTGTGCAGATACCCGGTCTCGACCAGTTCGCTGGCCCAGGCGTCGAAATACGCCAGTCCGGTCTGCCCGGCCATCGCCTGCTCCACGCGACGGCGCAGCCTGCGGTCGCCCTCCATCGCGGAAAGATCCTCCGCGAGGCCCCGGGTGTAGCTCGCCCAAACCTGCGGACGCCGCTCCAGCCAGCCCTTGAAGTAGCTGCGCCAGAACACCTCCTCGACGAACTTCTCCGCCATCTCCAGGCCATGCGCCGAAAGGGCGGCCGCCACCACCTCCTGCTCGGTCACCAGGCGGCGACGGAGGTAGGGCGAGAGCCGCGACACCGCCTTGTGGGCACCGGGGCCATGGTCGATGTTGCGGCCATTGGCGTAACGCCTGCCCATGGCGGGCACGAAGCCAGCCATCGCTTCGAGGCCGGCGGCGCGGCTGGCGGGAAAGTCGGTCATGGGTCCGGGGCCTGGGGTCGAGCCAAAAGTATGGCGAGTGGCTCGCATGGCGCCGTGAATCCCAGGGACCCGCCTGCACCGGCGCGTGCCGGGCTACCATCCCCGCCCATGACCGACCTGGCCACCCTGCTGCGCGCCCGCCTCGGCCTGGCCGAGCCCGTCCCGATGCCCTTCGAGCGTGGCGAGGTGGTGGCGGAAGACGGCTACACCCGCGAGCGCATTGCTTACCGCGGCCTGGAGGGCGACGTGATCCCGGCCTTCCTGTTCACGCCTGCGGATCGCCAACCGGCGGGAGGCGTCGCGGTCTTCCACCAGCACAACGGCGAGTTCCACTTCGGCAAAAGCGAAGTCGCCGGCCTGGTCGGCAGCCCCTTCCAGGCCTTCGGCCCGGCGCTGGCCCGCAAGGGCCTGGTGGTGCTGGCCCCGGATGCCGTCTCCTTCGAAGACCGCCGCGCCGGCGTGACCGGCGTCGAGCCCGACACCTACGACTGGCTGCAGCACTACAACGCCCTGAACTACCGCCTGATCGACGGCGACACCCTGATGCGCAAGACCCTGGACGACGCGCAGCGCGCGGTAAGCGTGCTGCGCCAGCTGCCCGGCATGGACCCGCGGCGCGTGGGCGTGGCGGGGCATTCGTATGGCGGCTACACGGTGCTCTACCACGCGGCGCTGGACCAACGCTGCCGGTTTGCCTGCATCAGCGGCGCGGTCTGCAGCATCGGGACGCGCCGACGCGCAGGCACCGGGTTCACGCTGTTCGAGGCGGTGCCGGGGCTGGCGAAGATCCTCGACACCCACGACGTCCTCGCCGCCATCGGGCCGCGGCCGACGATGGTCGTGTCCGGCACCGAGGACAAGTACTCGCGGGACGCCGACCAGGTCGTGGCGAAGGTGGCGGGCGACTTCATCACCGCGCTGCGGCTGGACCGAGGGCATGCGCTGGAGCAGGAAAGATTCGACGCGATGGTCGACTGGATCGCCGGTCGCGCGTTCGAACCGCCGCCGCGTTGAGACTGCGTTCGGCCAGAAGCGGACATTCGTGTCAGGCAGAAACGCCTTGAGTTAAGCCGCGTCGAAGGCGTCGGCTTGAATGATTAGTCAGGCCCCGACCGGCGCCCTTGGCCGAGAATATACCGCGCTCCCATCGCGACTGCCGCGAGGGCCGAAGCATAGAAGTGAGGCGCGCGGGCGCCTGGAACAAGAGCTGATACCAAGCCAGAGGTCCCCACAACCGTCATTGTGTATGCGGCAACAATGAGAGTTTTGCGACTCGGCCTGATGACCGGTGCCTTCAAGGTCATATAAAGGCTTCGAAAGAGCAAGCAGCAGGCAACGGCCGAAAGAGCAGATAGCGATAGAAGAATCGGGTCTGCCGGCACGGACCTAAGCGCGGCGATCCAAATGTAGTAGGACGCGACTCCGAGGGAGAGCGCGAAGGCGGAAACCAGCACCGCACCCAGAGCTCGCTCCCCGAGCGTTGCGTCTCTATCAAGCTGGTATCGATCCATGTGGCCTAACACCCGAGTTAAGCCGCGTCGCGGAGCGGCGTCGACTTGAATTAATGGTTAGGGCTCAGCGCGGCGCGCCTTGCGCCACTTTAGGACCGCCAAGCGAACATCCTCGCGCAATGAAAAGTCCGAGATATGTCTCTCCCGGTAAACAGACTCACTGTGCCGAGCCTTGTCTGCCAGTCCATCAGCAGCGCGTGGCATGCCTGCGGCCAATGTCGCGGCCTCTTCGGACGTCAGCTCAAAATCCATGCCGTACATCGCCACTCCACCGCAAAGAACGCTGAAGTACTTCCTGCCGTCAGCTGCGAGGAGCGTCCAGTTGTGATCGGCTTGCGCGACGATTTCCATCTGAGGCCGAACACCTGGGTTAAGCCGCGCCGAAGGCGTCGGCTTGAATGATTGCCTGGGCCTACGGTATCAGACCGAAAGTGCGGTTGCGAAGAACCCGATGCCCAGCCAAACGACCAGTCCGAAGAACCCAGCAACTACTTTCGCCTCAGGCGCTCGGCTGAGCAGTACAGCGCCAGCAAGTGCCGATACAACAAGAGTAGCGACTGAGTAGACAACCCAGGTGGATGTTCCCCAGACCAGCAGCAGCGGGGGACCGACAAGCGCAGACGCCACGATGGAATCGCCGGGGAGCAGCGATGGCTCGAGCGCACACACGAGAGAGAGAGCCGCATAGATTGCTGTGAGGAGCAGGGCTAATGACGCGCGTGCTTTCATGCGGGCCTAACTACCGTATATGCGGACGCCAGGGTCCGGTTATACATCCGATCGGGCTGTCGGGAGGCAACCCGCAACGCGATGACTATTGAGAATTTTAGGCTGCCCTTGTCTGGTGAACAATGCGACGAGAACCCGACCACCAGCCTTCTCGCCCATGCGCCCTTGGATCTCTCCCTCTGGAGTCGAGACAAGTGTTCCTGGAAAATTCCGATGTCCGCTTCGGGTCGAAGGCAGACATCACTCCCACGGTTACCCGATGGCTAACCGCTATGCCGCCAACAACCGAACCGCCAACCAGGCCGGTACGCCGATGAAATAGATCGCGCGCGCCAGCCACGCCAGCAGCAGGCGCACCGCCTGCGCACGGGCCGGCACCATCAGCAGCGACGGCAGCGAGGCCAGTTCGACCAGGATCCGGAGCGCCGCCGCCAACAGCATCAGCCCCAGCGCCCACGACGCCCACCACGCCGCCAGGCCGGCGAGCCAGGCGCCCCAGCCGTAGGTGTAGGCCTCGCCGAAGGGGCCGCCGAAGGCGATGACCTGGTGCAGGCGGAACGCCACCGCGGCCGGCAGCAGCGGGAACAACCCGAACTTGACCCAGGCCTGTTCGAGCGCGGGGCGGCCATCGACCGCGCGCAGGCTGGCCAGCCGCGCCGCGAAGCCCGGCGGGGGCGACACCGCGGCACCGGCCGTCGCCAGCGCCCGCGCCAGTGCCGAGGGATCGGCGATGGCCAGGCCGCGATCCCAGCGTCGCCCCGAGGCCAGCACCAGGTCGGTGCCGCTGCCGGGCCAGGGCAGGCGCCAGGGCGCCAGCGAGGTGATCGATGCCAGCGGTACTTCGATCCGCTGGCGGTGCTGGTCGATCACCAGCATCGCGCCCTCGATGCGGAGCCTGGCCGAGAACATCCGCAGGATCGCCAGCGACGCGACCAGCGGCAGCACCACGACGGCGCCGAACAGCCCGAGCTGCTTGAGCGACTGCACCTGCAGCCCGGTACGCAGCACCATGTCCGCCGCCAGCCAGGCCAGGCCCAGGGCGGCGATCAGCCGCAGCGCCGCGACCAGCGCACGCCAGCGCGACGAAAGCAGCACCGCGTCCGCGGCCAACGGGCCTAGGTCGGCGGCCGCGCGCCGCGCCGTCAGCGCCGACATCGCGGCCTGGAAGGCCAGCACGCCCAGGAAGACGAGCGCGGCGCGGCCCACCCAATCGCCCCAGCGGACCATCAGCGTCGGCGCCGGATCCTGCGCGGCCAGCTCGGCCGTCAGCACCGCCTGGTCGCCCATCGCGGTGTTCACCAGCACCTGGCCGGTGTCGTCGATGACGGCGCTCAGGCCGTTGGTGGTCACGCGCACCTGCGGCAGCCGGGTCTCGATGCTGCGGAACGCGGCCACCGACAGATGCAGGCGCGCGCCGGCCGGATAGTCGGTGAACCACGCGTCGTTCGACATCCCCACGATCGCCTGCGCGCCCAGGCGCGCGCCGTCCAGCGACAGCTGGCTGCGCACGTCGTCCAGGCAGATCAGCGGCAGCACGTTCACTTCGCGGCCGTCGGCGGTGCGCAGGGGCAGCACGCGGGCGCCGTCGCCGGGTTGCCAGCTGCCGGTCCACGGCAGCGCGCGCCGCAGCCAGGCGTGGTCGAGCCAGCCCGGCACGTGTTCGGTCAGCGGGAACGGATGGGTCTTGCGATAGAAGCCCAGCAAGCCGCGGCCCGGCTCGAGGAAGGCGGCGGCGTTGTACTCGCCGGCGGCGTCGAGGTCGTAGGTGCCGAACACCAGCGGCACGCCGGCGGCGTCCACGAAGCCCTGGATCTCGCGGTCGAGCGCCGCGCCGTCCTCGCTGCGCGGACTGGCGAAGGTGGTCGGGTACACCGTCTCCGACCACAGCAGCACGTCGGCACCGTGGTCGCGCAGGGCCGACCACGACAGTTCGTAGTGGGTGTCGAGCACCTTTCGGACCACGCCGTAGGCGCCGATCTCCTGGCGCAGCTGTTCGTAGTTGGTGATGCTGGCCTGGACCATCGCCACCTTGATCCGCGGCACATCGGCCGGCGCCGGCGCCAGCGTGGCCAGGCGCAGCTGGCCGTAGGCCATCATCGCGACCAGCACCGCGGCCGCGGCGGCAAGCGGCGCGCCGCGCGCGCGCCAGGCCTCGCGGCGGCGATGGATCGCCAGCGCCACCGCCTCGTTCACGAGTACCAGCAGCACGGTCAACAGCGCCGCGCCGCCCAGGTCCGCGGCCTGGCGCAGCGTGGCCGAGGGGAACAGGCCATGGCCCAGCGTGTCGCCCAGCAGCTTGGGCAGCGCCCATTCCACGCCGACCCAGGCGGCGGCGCCGGCGAGGGCGCGCAGCACCGGGCCGTGGTGCGTTCCGACCCAATGCCGCACCAGCGCGAAGGCCAGCAGCTGCGGCTGCATCAGCGGCGCCAGCACCAGCAGCACCGCCATGCCGGTGCCGGCGCCCGCGCCGGTGTAGCTGCCGATGGCGGCGCCGAACCACAGGAACACCGCGGCCACGAACGCCACCGACATCAGCCAGCCGCTGGCCAGCGCGCCACGCAGGCGGCCCACGCCGTCGAGTACCCGCAGCCACGGCACCAGCGCCACGAAGCCCAGGCCCCAGAACAGGCCGCCGCGGGCGTACAGCCCCAACAGCAGCGCACTGGCGAGGAGGCCGGCGACGGCGCGCCAGCGTGGGGACGACAACACATCCAGCTTCAAATCAGGGCACTCCCACGTCGGTCTCAGCCGGCCGGCGGAATGCGGACCCGCCGCACGGGCAGGTCGGGCGGCGCCAGCTCCGGCGGCACCACCCGGTTCTCGGGCAGGGGGATCGGCCGGCCTTCGGCGTCATGAAGCACGAAGTCGGGCGCGAACATCAGGATCGGTTCGATCGCAACGCCTTCGTCGGTGTACTGGTGGTGCCGCACGTAGCCTTCCGGCAGCGGGTAGTCCTCGGGCACGGCCAGGCCTTCCAGCGGCGGGCTGGTGCCCGGCGGATTGAAGGCGCCGAGGCCGGTGCGGATACCGACGTCATGCAGGGCGCCGATCACTTCGGCGCCGGTGGGTTCGGGGTCGCCGGGGCGGAAGTAGCTGGCGAGGTCATTCGGGTCCTGGCTCGGCAGTTCGTCGACCCCGGGCTCGGCGATCGGTGCCGCCGCGGGCGGACCGCCCGCGGGGGCGGACGCTTCGGCGGGTTCGGCGACCGTTACCGTCCGGAGCGATGCCGCCGGCCCCGGGGCCGGCGTCAGCCACAGCCGCCAGCCCATGAAGCCCGCGAACGCCAGCACCGCCACGGCGGCCGCGGGCAGCGCCCAGCGACGCGCGGCGCGCGGCTTCCGGACCACGCGCACCCCGTCGCCGTCCGGATCGGACGGCGGGAGGCCCGGGCGGTCGGAAGGACCCATCGCGACGCGCGCCGGCCGGCGCCCTTAAGGCGACGCCGGGTTGTAGACCGAGATGGCCCAGCCCATGCGCTCGTGGCCGAGCTGGTTCCAGATCGGGCTGCGGCCGTTGGTGAAGCTGGTGTAGCGCGCCGACCCGGTGCCGGTGGTGCCGCCCCAGAGGCCGGCGCGGACGGTGCCGCCGGTGTAGGTCGGGTGGGTGTCGTCGGACTGGATGTAGTCAAAGCTGCTCGAGGACGACACGAAGTGCGTGTTGGCGTCGCGCAGGGTCGAGCGCAGCGTCACCGTGATGCGGTTGACGTAGCTGGCCTCGGACTCGCCGGCCACGTAGCGCAGCGCGTCGGAGTCGATCTGGCCGTCGCCATTGCTGTCGTAGTCCGCGCCCATGTACTGGGCGAAGCTGTCGGCGCACTGGAAGCCCTTCTGGCGGGCCGAGTCGCACATCGACCAGTTCATCCGGGCGATCGCCGGCAGGAACCGGTCGCGCAGGTTCACGGTCTGGCCGGTGCTGGCGTCGCGGCAGCTGCTCTGCACGTTGTCGGCGTTGTAGCCGGGGTAGTACAGGTTGGCGATCACCTTGAGCCGGGTGTTGGGATGCGCGTTGGCGTTGATGAAGTCCATGCCGCGCGCCACGTAGGTGCGGCAGTTGGCCACCGCGGTGTCGAGCACGGCGAAGTTGCAGGTGCCGGACTGGCCCTTGAAGCTGGTGCGCGCCTGCAGGCCGTCGTTGCCGCACATCTCGAAGGTCACCACGCGGGTATTGGACGCCTGCATGTAGGAGCGCTCGGCGACGATCTTGTTGTTGTAGACGTCGCTGGCGACGGCGCCGGACTTGGTGCGGCGCACGCTTTCGATGTCGGCGTTCCAGCGGGCGGCCAGGTACTCGGCGTCGACGGTCGGCGCCGCGTACTTGGCGGCATTGCTGATCGAGCCGTTGTAGCCGGCGTAGATCGAGTCGCCGTAGGCGACGATGCGGTACTTGGCGGTGGTGCCGGCGCGGTCGATGGTCCAGGACACGTTCTGGTTGAGCGTGTTGGCCAGTGCCGGTGCGCCGAGCGCGAGCAGGAGTGCGGCCGACAGGCCGCGCACCGCGGTGGCGCGGGTGTTGATGTTCATGGATGTCTCCCCTACGAGTGGTGTACGCCACGGCCGCCGGACGGCGACCGACCTGGAGCTGACGAAACCTTCCGCGATGGGGACAGCCACTGGACACGGGCCCGTCCTTCCCCTTTCCACCGCCCGCCGGACGCTAGCGTACGGTTCCGGGGGGCGCAATGTGCGCTGCAGCACGTTTTCACACCCCCCGGGGGGGGGCGGCCGGGGCCGGTGCGCTCCGAAATCCTCGTACTACCCGGTGGCGATGCCGACAGGTACAGTCAGGCCATCGCGCGTCGTGCCAAGGGTTCAGGGGAAGGACATGGGTTTGGCGGGTTTGACGATCCTGCTGGTCGAGGACCACGGCTTCCAGCGCCGGCTGGGCCTGCGCCTGCTGGCCGACCTGGGCCTGACCCGCCTGCATGAAGCCGCCGACGGCTTCCAGGCCCTGGACCTGCTGCGCGCCCTGCCCGATCCGCCCGACGTCGTGCTGGTCGACCTGGACATGCCGGGCATGGACGGCGTCGAGTTCATCGGCATCGTCGCCCAGGAGCGCCTGGCCCATTCCATCGCGGTGGTCAGCGCCATGGAGCCGGCCCTGCTGCACACCGTGCAGGTGATGGCCAAGGCCTCGGGACTGCGCGTGCTGGGCTGCATCGAGAAGCCGCTGACGCCGGGCAAGCTCACCACCGTGCTGTCGATGTACGAATCGGAAGTGGTCGGCGGCCAGGTCGCGCTGGACATCGAGATCAGCCTCGACCAGGCCCGCGACGCGCTCTCGCGCGGCGAGATCGTGCCCTGGTTCCAGCCCCAGGCCGAGTTCGGCAACGGCAAGATCGTCGGCGTCGAGGCGCTGGCGCGCTGGCGCCTGGCCGACGGCCGGATGGTGCCGCCCACGGTGTTCGTGCCGGTGATGGAGGCCGGCGGCCTGATCGACGAACTCACCAGCCTGATGCTGGTGCAGTCCTGCGCCTGGTGGAAGCGCTGGCAGGCGCGCGGACTGGACCTGAAGATCTCGGTGAACGTCTCGGCCCAGAACCTGACCGGTCCGGAAGTGGCCGACCGCTACGAGGCCGTGCTGCGCGAACACGGCCTGAGCCCCGAGCACGTCATCCTCGAGATCACCGAAAGCTCGGTGATGAGCGACACCGCCCGCGGCCTGGGCATGCTGGCGCGGCTGCGGCTCAAGGGCTTCGGCCTGAGCGTGGACGACTTCGGCACCGGCTATTCGTCGCTGTCGCAGCTATCGCAGATCCCCTTCACCGAGCTCAAGATCGACCGCGGCTTCGTCAGCGGCGCGCCGACCCAGCCGCGCAAGCGCGCCATGATCGAAACCAGCCTCGACCTGGCCCGCAAGCTCGACCTCAAGGTGGTGGCCGAGGGCGTCGAGACCATCGAGGAATGGCAGCTGCTGGCGCAGCTGGGCTGCGACTTCGCCCAGGGCTACCTGATCTCGGCGCCGGTCCCGGGCGAACAGCTGCCCGACGCCATCCAGCGCTGGCGCCAGACCCATCACTGACCCGGCGATGCCGCGCCCGGGCCAAAAGTTCGGCATCCGCCTCCAGCTGCTGGGACTGTTCGGCCTGCTCCTGGTCACCGGCGCCGGCGTGCTGGCCCTGGACGAGTACGAGCGCCAGCAAAGCCAGCGCGCGCTGGTGGAAATCAAGGACGAATCCCTGGCCGGCCTGCGCCGGATCAAGGCGGTGTCGGACGCCTACGGCCTGGACGTGGTGGACACCACGTTCCGGGTGCGCAACGCGCTGATCACCTGGGAGGAGGGCGAGCGCATCATCGACCACGCCCGCCTGCGCATCCGCGAACACTGGATCGCGCTCGAACAGATGCCGCTGACGCCGGACCAGAAGGCGCTGTACCAGCAGATCACCCGCGCCCGGATCCGCGCCGACACCGCCGCGCAGACGCTGCGCGGCATCCTGGCGCAGAAGGACATCGTCGCCCTGGCCCGGTTCGCCGACACCGAGCTGTACCCGGCCATCGATCCGGTGACCACGCGGATGAAGCACCTGGGCGACCTGGAGATGATCGAGGCCGAGCAGAAGGTGCGCGCGCAGGAGGCGCGGGCCGTGCGCGCGGCCTGGATCCGCACCCTGATGAGCCTGTTCACCCTGGCGGTGGTGGCGGTGGTGGGCAGCAAGCTGGTGCGCAACGTCTACAAGGGCGTGGAAAGCCTGACCGCGCTGGCCCAGCAGATGCGCCGGCACGACTACCTGGCCATGCCGCGGTTCCAGCCCGAGGGCGAGCTGGGCGAGGTGATGGACGTCTTCCTGGTGATGCGCGACGACGTGCGCAAGTTCGAGAACGAGCTCAACCAGCAGCTGCTGCGCAACGAACAGGTCCGCGAGGCGCTGCAGGAGCGCGAGGTGTTCCAGCGCTCGCTGTTCGCGGCGGCGCGGGTGGCGATCATCTCGCTCGACCTCGAGACCCGTTTCACCACCTTCAATCCCTATGCCGAACGCCTCACCGGCTATCGCGCCGAGGAGCTGATCGGCCAGCCCAGCACCAACCGCCTGCTGCTGCCCGAGGAAGTGCGGACCGTCGCCGCCGAGCTGACCCAGGCCCTCGACCGCCCGGTGCCGCCCACCGCCAGCCTGATTCCACTGCTGATCGAGCAGGGTTCGCCACCGCGCGAGTGGACCTTCGTGCGCAAGGACGGCAGCCGCGTGCCGGTGCTGCTGGCGACCTCGGCCATGCGCGACGGCAGCGGCAAGACCGTCGGCTACATCGCGGTCGGCACCGACCTCACCCAGATCAAGCAGCTCGAGCAGCGGCTGCGCGCCAGCGAAGTGCGCGCCCGCGAGGCCAGCGAGGCCAAGTCCAGCTTCGTCGCCGCGATGAGCCACGAGATCCGCACGCCCATGATCGGCGTCACCGGCATGCTGGAGGTGCTCTCGCACAGCCGGCTCGACGACGACCAGCGCCGCACCATCCAGGTCATCCAGCAGTCGGCGCGCTCGCTGCTGCAGATCATCGGCGACATCCTGGACTTCTCGAAGGTCGAGGCCGGGCGCCTGGAGCTGTCGCCGACCACGGTGTCGCTGCCGGCGCTGCTGCAGTCCACGGTGGCCAACTACAGCGGCTCGGCCTCCAGCAAGGGCCTGGTGCTGAACTGTGCCGTGGACGACCGCATCGGCCCGGCGCACGTCGCCGACGGCCTGCGCCTGCGGCAGGTGCTGGGCAACTTCCTGTCGAACGCGATCAAGTTCACCGAGTCGGGCATGGTCGAGGCCGCGCTGGAATGGCAGGGCCGCGACGGCGACGGCGACCGGGTCTGCTTCCGCATCACCGACACCGGCATCGGCGTCACGCCGGAGCAACAGGCGCGGCTGTTCCAGCCGTTCTCGCAGGCCGAGGGCAGCACCACCCGCCGCTTCGGCGGCACCGGCCTGGGGCTGGTGATCTCGCGCCGCCTGGCCGAGCTGATGCACGGCGAAGTCAGCATGGACAGCACGCCCGGCGCCGGCACCACGCTGCGGCTGGCGATCACGCTGCCGCGCGGGCGGGTCGAGGACCTCGAGCCCGAGCCTACGCCCGATGCCGGCAAGGGCTTCCTGGCGCGGCCGCTGCCGTCGGTGGCGCAGGCGCTGGCCGAGCGCAGCCTGGTCCTGATCGTGGACGACCATCCCACCAACCGCCTGGTCGTGGCGCGGCAGCTGGCGCTGGCCGGCTACGCCAGCGAATCGGCCGAGGACGGCGTGAAGGGGCTCGCCGCCTGGCGCACGGGCCGCTACGCGCTGGTGCTCTCGGACGTGCACATGCCCGAGATGGACGGCTACGAAATGGCGCGCGCGCTGCGCGAGGAAGAGGCGCGCGACGGCAAGGCGCGCACGCCGGTGATCGCGCTCACCGCCGCCGCGCTCAAGGGCGAGGCCGAGCGCTGCCTGGCCGCCGGCATGGACGAATTCCTGGCCAAGCCGGTCAGCATCCCCGAGCTGGTGGCCTGCCTGCGCCGCTGGCTGCCGCACACCGTGCCGCTGGCCGGCGAGGTGATGCCCACGACCCTGCCGCAGGCGCACGACGATCCGACGCCGCTGGATGGCTCGGTGCTGGACCTGATCACCGGCGGCAATCCCAATGAGGCCCGCGCGGTGATGGAGGACTTCCTCGAGGCCACGGCCTCCGACCTGCAGGGCCTGTCGGGCGCGCGTTCGTCCGGCGACCTCGAGCGGTTGGCGCGCCAGGCCCACAAGATCAAGGGCGCCGCGCGCCTGGTCGGCGCCAATCCGCTGGCCGAGGCCGCCGGCGCCGCCGAAGCGGCGGCCAAGTCCGCCGACTGGTCCCAGGTGCTGCCGCTGTGCGCGGACGTCGAGACCGCGGTGGCGCGGCTCAAGCGCCATGTGCAGGAGCGCTGGGGCTGAACGGGCCAGGCAGCCCCGCGGGGCCGGCCGGCGTCAAGCAGTACTTTCCACATTAGGCGCGGGGCGACGACTGGAGGAAGATAGCCCGTCTCCCATCCGTGACAGCGAAGGATTCCCGATGCGCGCCCTGGCCCTCCTCTTTACCTGCGTGCTGGCCGTGGCCGGCTGCAGCCGCGATGCCGCGGAACCGGCGACCCCCGTCGCCACCCAGCCTGATCCCGCCGCCGTCGCGGCCGTCGCGGCCGAACTCGACGCCCTGCTGGCCGAATGGCACGAGGCCGAGCTCAAGGCCAATCCCATCTTCGCCACCGCGCTGGGCGACCTGCGCTACAACGACCAGCTGCCCGACTTCTTCTCGGCCGCGTTCCGCGCCGAGCAGGAGGCCCGCGAGCGTGACTTCCTGGCGCGGGTGCAGGCGCTCGACCGCAATGTGCTCACCGGCCAGCATCGCCTGAGCTACGACATCTTCGTGTCCGACCGCGAGACCTCGCTGGCCGGCAACCGCTTCCCGGAGTGGATGCTGCCGGTGAACCAGTTCGGCAACTTCGGCAGCTTCCTGGCCCAGCTCGGCTCCGGCCAGGGGCTGCAGCCGTTCAAGGAGGTCAAGCACTACGACGACTTCCTCGCCCGCATCGCCCGCTACCCCGTGCTCAACGACAGCGCCATCGCCAACATGCGCGAAGGCATCGCCGCCGGCGTGGTGCAGCCGGTGCCGGTGGTCGAGAAGTCGATCCCGCAGTTCGCCGCGCACGTGGTCGAGGACGTCGAGGACAGCGTGTTCTGGGGCCCGATCAAGGACATGCCGGCCGACTTCCCCGAGGCCGAGCGCGAGCGGCTGACCGCCGCCTACCGCGAGGCCATCGCCAACACCCTGGTGCCGGCCTACGCGAAGATGCGCGACTTCCTGCGCGACGAGTACCTGCCCAAGGCCCGCGAGGGCGTGGGCCAGCTGCACCTGCCCGACGGCAAGGCCTGGTACGCGCACAACGTCAAGGTCAACACCACCACCGACCTCACTCCCGAGGAAATCCACCAGTTCGGCCTGGAGGAAGTGGCGCGGATCCTGGCCGAGATGAACGCGGTGCGCGAACAGGTCGGCTTCCAGGGCGACCTGCCGGCCTTCTTCGAGCACCTGGGCAGCAGCGACCAGTTCTACTTCAAGACCGAGGACGAGGCGCTGCAGGCCTATCGCGACGTGCAGCAGAAGATCAACCCGCTGCTGCCCAAGCTGTTCGACATCTTCCCCAAGGCCGACTACGAAGTGCGTCCGGTCGAGGCCTTCCGCGCCGCGTCCGAGGCCGGTGCGTCCTACCAGTCGCCGTCGCCGGACGGTTCGCGGCCGGGCGTGTTCTACCTCAACACCTTCAACCTGCGCGCGCAGCCCAACTTCCTGGTCGAGACGCTGTCGATCCACGAGGCCTCGCCGGGCCACCACTTCCAGATCTCGATCCAGCAGGAAGTGGAATCGCTGCCGGCGTTCCGGCGATTTGGTGGCTACACCGCGTACTCCGAAGGCTGGGCGCTTTACGCCGAGTCGCTGGGCAAGGAGCTGGGCCTGTTCACCGATCCGTACCAGTGGTACGGCCGCCTGAGCGACGAGCAGCTGCGCGCGATGCGCCTGGTCGTCGACACCGGCCTGCACTACTACGGCTGGGACCGGCAGCAGGCGATCGACTACATGATGGCCAACTCGTCGATGGCCGAGTCCGACGTGGTCGCCGAGGTCGAGCGCTACATCGTCATCCCGGGCCAGGCCCTGGCCTACAAGGTCGGCCAGCGCGTGATCCGCGAGCTGCGCGAAGAGGCCGAGGCCGAGCTGGGCGACCGGTTCGACGTGCGCGCCTTCCATCGCCAGGTGCTGGTGGACGGCGCGCTGCCGATGGGCGTGCTGCAGACCAAGATCCGCGAGTGGATCGCGGCCGAGAAGGCGAAGCAGGGCGCATGATCCGGCGTGTGTCCCGGGTGCGCGCCGGCGCCGTCCGCGGCCCCGGCGCGCCTGGTGGCCTGCAGGTGGCCTGAGTCGTGGCTTTCGACGCCTTCGCGCTGATCCTGTCCATGCTGGCGCTGGGACTGCTGTTCCAGCGCCTGCGGCTGTTCCCCGACAGCGCCGCGGAAGTGCTCAACAAGGTCGTGCTGTATGTCTGCCTGCCGGCCTCGGTGCTGATCTATGCGCCGAGGCTCGAGCTGGGCCCCCAGGTGCTGGCGGTGGCGGCGGTGCCCTGGCTGCTGCTGGTGGCCACCGTCGTGCTGGTCACCGGCGTGACGCGTGCGCTGAAGCTGCGCCCCGATGAGCACGCCGTGCTGCTGCTCTGCGTCGCGCTGGGCAACACCAGCTTCCTGGGCTACCCGCTGGTGCGCGCGCTGCTGGGCGAGGACGCGCTGCCCTACGCGGTGATCTACGACCAGTTCGGCGCCTTCCTGATCCTTTCCACCTTCGGGCTGTACGTCCTGGCGCGCTACGGCGGCGACGCCAGGCCCACGGCCGCGATGATCGGCCGCCGCATCGCCACCTTCCCGCCGTTCCTGGCGCTGGTGGTCGGCCTGACCGTGATGCCCGAGGCGCCGCCCGCGTGGATCGCCGGCGGCCTGCAGCGCCTGGCCGACGCCCTGCTGCCGCTGGTGGTGCTGGCCATCGGCCTGAGCCTGAAGCTGGCGCTGCCGCGCGACGAACTCAAGCCGCTGGCCGCGGGCCTGGCGCTGAAGCTGGCGGTGATGCCGCTGCTGGCCCTGGGCATTGCCTGGGCCTTCGGCATGACCGGCGTGAGGCACGATGCGGTGGTGCTGGAGTCGGCGATGCCGCCGATGATCACGGCGGCGGCGTTAGCGATATCGCACAGACTCGCCCCTGGCCTGGCCGCCGCCATGGTCGGCTATGGCATCCTGCTTTCACTGGCCACCTTGCCCGCCTGGTCCTGGGTCCTGGCCCACCTCCTGTAGGAGGGCCCTCAGGCCCGAACCGCCTGGCCCCACGACCTTCGGTAGGCGGGCCTTCAGGCCCGAACGCCCCGGCCGCAAGACCTGCTGGAATGACCGGGTCTCACCAAGGAGTACTTCGATGATGCGCTGGATCGCCACCCTGCTCCTCGCCGCCGCGCTGCCCACCCAGGCCGACGTGTCCGCACCGGCCGAGCGCGAAGCCTATCTCGCCTACGTCGTGGCCGCCGCGCGCGTCGAAGGCAATCTCACTTCGGACGCGGCCTTGCTGCGCCTGCTGGAGCTCCAGGCGGATATCTATGAACACGTCCCGCCGGAGCAGCGGTCGCCCGGCGAGGTCAGCCTGCGCGCCGAAGCCGACGTCCTTCATGCCCGGCTGTCGGAAAAGCTGCGCGCCGTCGAGGCCGACCATCCCGAACTGCTGGCGCGCGGCCTGGGCTGCAAGGACCAGGCCGCCACCGACCTCGAGTGCGACCAGCGCAAGCAGCGCCTGGCCGAAGTGGCTGGCGACAACGCTTACTACCACCTCGCGCTCATGGCCTACGCCTGGTCGGGCGGCGATGCCGCGGCCTACCTGGCCCACGCCAGGGCCGCCGCCGCCGCCGGGTCCTACGCCAGCCCCTACACCGATTACTACCGCGGCCTGCTTGAACGCTTTCGGCAGGTTCCTGCCAACGTGGCGCCCGGTTTCGGAGAAGACACGGGACTGCCCCGTGGGGCGGTGATGGCGATGGCGCTCTCGACCGCGTATGCGATGCCGCCGTTCCAGGGCTTCATTGGCCCCTGTCGTGAGGCCGAGGGCGAACTGCGCGAGCATTGCCTGGCCATCGCGCGACTGCAGTTGGCCTCGTCGCAGACGCCGATCGAGACCAGTCTCGCCGCCTCCGTGATCGAAGCGCTTGGCAGCGAGCAGGAAGCCTCGGCAGCGCGTGAAAAACGCCGCATCGCTTTCTGGCGGATCGAGCAGGCGGCCCAGCTTTTCCAGCAGGCCGGGGACGCCGCCCCGCCCGTGGGCGTTGCCGACTATTTCGAGGATTACGGCACCTTGGGCGAGCTCGAAGCCACCCGGCGACTGCTGCTGGCCAATGGGCGGTCCGCATCGCCGCCGCAGGCATGGTCTTCCTCGCTGTCGGGGCCGCCCGCAGGCCCATGAGTTCCCCGGCGCCCGCCACGCCCGGCGTCCGTGTCCCGCCGCCGCTGATCTTCCTGGCCGGCCTGTCCGCGGGCCTGGCGCTGGAGTACTTCCACGCGTCGCTGCCGCTGCTCGATCCGGCGCGCGCGTGGTGGCTGGACCTGCATGCGTTCGGACTGGGCGTGGTCGCGATCTGGCTGCTCGGCAGCGCCCTCGGCGGCTTCCGCCGCAATGGCACCGACCCGCGTCCCTGGCGCGAGGATTCGGCGCTAGTGGTGGAAGGCATCTACCGCCACACCCGCAACCCGATGTACCTGGGCATGGCCCTGGCCTACGCCGCCGTCGCGCTGGCCTTCAACACG
Organism: Arenimonas sp.; assembly: GCF_035721105.1. Taxonomy (GTDB): domain Bacteria; phylum Pseudomonadota; class Gammaproteobacteria; order Xanthomonadales; family Xanthomonadaceae; genus Arenimonas. The sequence continues at coordinate 45,648 of NZ_DASTNG010000073.1, forward strand.
CTGTGGCCGGTGCTTACGCTGGTGCCGGTGCTGCTGCTGGTCCGCTACTACGTCATCGGCCGCGAAGAGCGCTATCTCACGGCGCTGTTCGGCGACGCCTACCGCGACTACTGCCGCCAGGTCCGCCGCTGGTTCTGACCCGCCTGCTGCGAAACCCCTCGCTCCGATCCCACTTGCTCCGAACCTTCTCGCTCCGAACCCTCTCGCTCCGAACCTTCCTGCACCGAACCTTCCTGCACCGAACCCTCCTGCACCGAACCCTCCTGCGCCGAACCTTCCTGCGCCGAACCTTCCTGTAGGAGCGCCTTCAGGCGCGAATCTTTTCGCGAAGAGATTCGCGCCTGAAGGCGCTCCTACAGGGGAAGAAACGTCGAGCGTGCAGGAACGGTCGGGCCTGTAAGGATCAGTCGGCCGGCACGGTACGGCTGCGGGCCCATTCGCGCAGGGCGTTGACCTGTTCGGCCATCAGGACGCTCAGCGGGCGGGTGTTGCGCACCTCGGTCAGCACGCGCGCCTCGTCCACCGGGCCCTGGGCGGCGTGGGCGGCGTAGAGGGCGCTGACCACGGCCTGTTCGATCTCGGCGCCGGAAAATCCGTTCGCGGCCTCGGCCAGCGTGTCCAGCGAGAAACCCTCCCAATCCACTTCGCGTCGCTCCAGGTGGATGCGGAAGATCTCGGCGCGGGCACCGTGGTCGGGCAGGTCGACGAAGAAGATCTCGTCGAAGCGGCCCTTGCGCAGCAGCTCCGGCGGCAGGTCGTTGACGGCGTTGGCCGTGGCGACCAGGAACACCTTCGACTTGCGCTCGGCCATCCAGGTCAGGAAGTAACCCAGCACGCGCCGCGACACGCCACCGTCGTCGCTGCCGCCGGCGCTGGCCAGGCCTTTCTCCAGCTCGTCGATCCACAGCACGCAGGGCGCGATCTGCTCGGCCGAGGCCAGGGCTTCGCGCAGGTTCTTCTCGGTTTCGCCGTGGTACTTGTTGTACAGCGTGCCGAAATCCAGGCGCACCAGCGGCACGTTGAAGCCGCCCGCCACCGCCTTGGCCGCCAGCGACTTGCCGCAGCCCTGCACGCCCAGCAGCAGGATGCCCTTGGGCGGGTCCAGGCCCACCGGCAGCGCGACGTCGCCGGTGAAGGCCGAACGGCGCTGGCCAACCCAGGTCTTGAGGCGCGACAGCCCGGCCACGTCGCTGAAGCGGGCGGTGTCGTATTCGAAGTGCAGGTTGCCCGAGCGGTTGAGCAGCTCGAACTTGAGCTTGGCCAGCTCGGGCAGGTCGTTGGCGCCGATCACGCCGTCGCGGAAGATCAGGTGCCGGGCCAGCCGGCGCGCGTCGGTCAGCGACAGGCCGCGCAGGTTGCGCACGATCGCCGCCAGCGCGTCCTTGTCCACTTCGACGCGCTTGCCGCCGTGCTCGCGCATGTACAGCGCGGCCTCGTCCTGCACCAGCTTGAGCAGCGCGGCCTCGTTCGGCAGCCGCAGCGAGAAGCGCACGGCCGCGTGCTCCAGGTCCGGCGGCAGTTCGATCTTCGCGCCCACCAGCACGATGCTGTGGTCCTTGCAGTCGCGCCGGTCGATCATCTCGCGCAGCATGCGCTGCGTGGTGGCGTAGCCCAGGTAGGGATGGAAGTCGAGCAGCAGGTGGATGCCGCGCTGGTCCATCTCGCGGATGGTGCGCAGGGTGGTGGTGGCGTCGGGCGGCGCCAGCGGTGCGTCCTCGCCGTCGAGGTCGATGCGGCGCAGGCCCTCGGTGATCGACCAGCGGAACAGCGGCCGCCACACGCTCATCAGCAGGTGCCGGAACAGGTCCACCACGCGGCCCTCGTCGGGCGTCTCGATCACGATCAGCGCGGTGTTGGCGCGGATCAGGGAAGTGAGGTCCTGCAGCTCGCTCATCGGGGGTCCTTCGTTCGAAGGCCGTGATGATACCGGCTGCGGCGCGCTCAGCCCACGCGCGTGGCGCCCGCCACCGGAGCGGCCCGGGCCAGCAGCTGCCGCGCGATCGCCACGCCGGCCTCGCGGCCGTCGTGGACCGCGGTCACCACCAGGTCGGCGCCGCGCACGTTGTCGCCGCCGGCGAAGAGCTTCGGATGCGAGGTCGCGCCGCAGGCGTCGGTGCGCACGCGGCCCTCGGGCGTGAGTGCGAGGCCGAAGTCCTGCCACCACGGCGCCGGGCTGGCGCGGAAGCCGAAGGCCAGGATCACCACGTCGGCCGGCAGCACCGCCTCGGTGCCGGGCACGGCTTCGGCCGGACTGCCGCGGCCGCCGCGGGGGCGGGTCCCGACCACGCGCACGCCGGTCACCTGCTGGCCGCCGTCGATCCGCAGGCCGGCTTCGATCGCCAGCGGCTGGCGCTGGAACAGGAAGCGCACGCCTTCGTCGCGGGCGTTGTTCACCTCGCGGCGCGAGCCGGGCATGTCCTCTTCGCCGCGCCGGTAAGCACAGCTGACTTCGGCCGCGCCCAGCCGGATCGCCGAGCGCACGCAGTCCATCGCGGTGTCGCCGCCGCCGAGCACCAGCACGCGCTTGCCGCCCAGCTCGAGCGTCGGTTCTTCCGGCGCCGCCACGCCCAGCTGTCGCCGCGCGTTGCCGACCAGGAAGGGCAGCGCCGCCAGCACGCCCGGCAGGTCCTGCCCCGGCAGTCGCCCGTCCACCGCCGTGTAGGCGCCGGTACCGAGGAACACCGCATCGAAGTCGCGCACCAGCGCGGCGCCCTTCGCGGCGTCCACGTCCACGCCCAGGTGGAAGCGCACGCCCATCGCCTCGAGCACGCCGCGCCGCGTCGCGATCACCTGCTTCTCCAACTTGAAGGCCGGGATGCCGAAGCTGAGCAGTCCGCCGATTTCCGGATAGCGGTCGAACACGTGCGCCTCGATGCCGGCGCGCGCGAGCCGGTCGGCGCAGGCCAGGCCGGCGGGCCCGGCGCCGATGATGGCGACGCGCCGCCCGGTGGGCTTCACCGCCGACAGGTCGGGCCGCCAGCCGAGCCGGAAAGCTTCGTCGACGATGTACTTCTCGATCGAGCCGATCGTGACCGCCTCGAAGCCGGTGTTGAGCGTGCAGTCCCCCTCGCACAGCCGGTCCTGCGGGCAGACGCGGCCGCAGATCTCGGGCAGCGGGTTGGTGGAATGCGCCAGCTCGGCGGCCTCGAACAGCCGGCCTTCGCGCACCAGCGCCAGCCAGTCCGGGATCGGGTTGTGCACCGGGCACTTCCACTCGCAGTAGGGATTGCCGCAGTCCAGGCAGCGGGCCGACTGGTCGGCCGCCTCGGTCGCGGCGAACTGGCCGTAGATCTCCCGCCAGCCCAGTACCCGGGTGGTGGCCGGCACTTCGCGCGGCATCCGACGCGGCAGCTCGAGGAACTGGAACGGGCGCGCCTTCATGCGGCGTTCCTCAGCGCGTCCGCCAGCTGCTCCAGCGTGGCGGCCTTGGGCTTGACCAGCCAGAAGCGGCCGGCGACGTCGCGGAAGTCCTCCAGCAGCCGCTCGCCCGCGGCGCTGCCCGTGTGTTCGACGTGCGTGCGCAGCAGGCCGCGCAGGTGGTGGCGATGGTGCTCCATGCCCTCGGGCGTGATCCGCAGCACGTCGATCAGCTCATGGTTGTAGCGGTCGACGAAGTCGCGCTCGATGTCGAGCACGTAGGCCAGCCCGCCGGTAAGGCCAGCGCCGAAGTTCAGGCCGGTCCGGCCCAGCACCACCACCACGCCGCCGGTCATGTACTCGCAGCCGTGGTCGCCGACGCCCTCCACCACCGCCACCGCGCCGGAGTTGCGCACCGCGAAGCGCTCGCCGGCGATGCCGGCCGCGTACAGCTCGCCGCCGGTGGCGCCGTACAGGCAGGTGTTGCCCATGATCGGCGTCTGCTCGGCGACGAAGCGCGCCTGTGCCGGCGGGCGCAGCACGATGCGGCCGCCGGCCATGCCCTTGCCGACGTAGTCGTTGGCGTCGCCGGCGAGATGCAGGTGCAGCCCGCCCGCATTCCAGGCGCCGAAGCTCTGGCCGGCGTGGCCGCGCAGGTGCACCGCGATCGGCGCGTCGGCCATGCCGGCGTCGCCGTGCACGCGCGCGATCTCGCCCGACACCCGCGCACCGACGCTGCGGTCGGCATTGCCGATGGCGAAATGGAATTCGCCGCCGGCGCCGGCGTGGATCGCGGCACGCATCTCGTCCAGCATCCGGGTCGCCAGCCGGCCGTGGTCGCGCGGCGGGTTGCGGGCCTCGGTGCAGTGCCGCGCCGCCGGCCCTTGGCCGGCCGCGGCCGCCAGGATCGGCGACAGGTCGAGCCGGCGCTGGCGGTCGGTGACGCCTTCGGCCTGCACCAGCAGGTCGGTGCGGCCGATCAGGTCCTCCAGCCGCGCCACGCCCAGCGCCGCCAGCCAGCGGCGCACGTCCTCGGCGACGAAGCGGAAGAAGTTCATCGCCATCTCGGGCAAGCCGGTGAAGTGGTTCGCGCGCAGCCGGGGGTCCTGGGTGGCGACGCCGGTGGCGCAGTTGTTGAGGTGGCAGATGCGCAGGTACCGGCAACCCAGCGCCACCATCGGCGCCGTGCCGAAGCCGAAGCTCTCGGCGCCCAGGATCGCCGCCTTCACCACGTCCAGCCCGGTCTTGAGGCCGCCGTCGGCCTGCAGCCGCACGCGGTGGCGCAGGTCGTTCAGGCGCAGCGTCTGCTGCACTTCGGCCAGGCCCAGCTCCCAGGGCGTGCCGGCGTGGTGGATCGACGAGATCGGCGAGGCGCCGGTGCCGCCGTCGTGGCCCGAGATCGTCACCAGATCGGCGTAGGCCTTCACCACGCCGGCCGCGATGGTGCCGACGCCGGCGTGCGAGACCAGCTTCACCGACACCAGCGCGTCAGGGTTGACCTCCTTGAGGTCGAAGATGAGCTGGGCCAGGTCTTCGATCGAATAGATATCGTGGTGCGGCGGCGGCGAGATCAGGCCGATGCCGGGCCGCGCGTGGCGCAGGCGCGCGATCATCGCGTTGACCTTGTGGCCGGGCAGCTGGCCGCCCTCGCCGGGCTTGGCGCCCTGGGCGATCTTGATCTGCAGCACCTCGGCATTGACCAGGTATTCCGGCGTCACGCCGAAGCGGCCGGAGGCGACCTGCTTGATCTTGCTGCGCTTCTCGGTGCCGTGGCGGGCCGGGTCTTCGCCGCCTTCGCCGGAGTTGCTGCGGCCGCCGAGCCGGTTCATCGCGATCGCCAGCGCCTCGTGCGCCTCCGGCGACAGGGCGCCCAGCGACATGCCGGCCGAGTCGAACCGGGCCAGGATGGCCTCGGCCGGCTCCACCTCCGCCAGCGGGATCGGCGCGAGGCCGGCGCGCGGCACCAGCAGGTCGCGCAGCGCCGAGGGCGGCCGGCCGTCGACGTGCGCGGCATAGGCGAAGTAGTCGGCGGGATCGCCGCTGCGCACCGCGCGCTGCAGGCCGGCGATCACGTCCGGGTTGTACATGTGGTACTCGCCGCCGACCACCAGCTTGTGGCGGCCGCCGGGCGAAATGTCGGTGGTGTCGGTCCAGGCCTCGGCGGCCAGCGCCCGCGCCTCCGCTTCGAGCTCGGCGAAGCCCGCGCCCTGCAGCCGGCTCACCATGCCCGGGAAGCAGCGCGCCACGACCTCGTCGGCCAGCCCGACGATCTCGAACAGCTGCGCGCCGCGGTAGCTGGCGATGGTGCTGATGCCCATCTTCGACAGGATCTTCAGCAGGCCCTTCTTGATGCCGCGCCGGTAGCTGCGGCCCAGCTCGGCCGGGGCGTTGCCCAGCTTGCCGTCCACCACGCCGGCGCGGCCCAGCGCCGACAGCGTCTGGTAGGCGAGGTAGGGATAGACCGCGGTGGCGCCGACGCCGATCAGGCAGGCCATGTGGTGCGCGTCGCGGGCACTGCCGGTTTCCACCACCAGGTTGGCGCGGCAGCGCAGGCCGGCGGCGGAAAGATGGTGGTGCACCGCGCCGGTGGCCAGCAGCGCCGGCACCGCCGCCAGGCCTTCGCCCGGGTAGCGGTCGCTGAGCAGCAGCAGCACCGCGCCGCCGCGCACCGCGGCCTCGGCCTCGGCGCACAGGCGGTCCAGCGCCGCGGCCAGGGTGTCGTCGGCGCCGAAATAGAGCGGCAGCAGCGCGTGCGCGCCGGCGAACTGTTCCAGCGCCAGCAGCTGCCGCAGCTTGCGCTGCGAGAGGATCGGCGAGTTCAGCATCACCTGCACGGCGTTCGCCGGGCTGTCCTCGAACACGTTCCCTTCGGGCCCGAGCTGGGTGGCCAGCGACATCACCAGCTGCTCGCGCAGCGGGTCGATCGGCGGGTTGGTCACCTGCGCGAAGGCCTGGCGGAAGGTGTCGTACACCGGCCGGATTTGCCGCGACAGCGCCGCCACCGGCGTGTCGTCACCCATCGAGCCCGTGGCTTCCTGTTCGGTCTCGGCCAGCACGCGCAGCTCGGCCTCGCGCTCTTCGCGGCTCAGCTGGAACAGCTTCTGGAAGCGCCGCAGCGTGGCGGCATCGAAGGGCTCGGCGGCCAGCGACGGGTCCACCAGGCTGGTGCTGAGGTAGGTCACGCCCTGCTTGAGCCAGGCCTTGTAGGGCGCGCGCCGCTTGTTGATGTCGTCGATGGCGTGGGTGTCGAGCAGTTTGCCGCGCTGCAGGTCCACCGCCAGCATCTCGCCGGGGCCGAGCTTGCCCTTGGCCACCACGTCTTCGTCGGCTACGTCATAGACGCCGGTTTCCGACGCCACCACCAGGGTGCGGTCGGCGGTGAGCAGCCAGCGCGCCGGGCGCAGGCCGTTGCGGTCGAGCGTGCAGGCGGCGTGGCGCGCGTCGCACATCACGATGCCGGCCGGGCCGTCCCAAGGATCGAGCGAGAGGCCGTAGTACTCGTAGAACGCGGCCAGGTCCGGGTCCTTGTATTCCAGCGACGCGGTCGCCGGCGGCACCAGGATGCGGATGGCCTGCAGCAGGTCCATGCCGCCGGCCAGCAGCAGCTCCAGCAGGTTGTCCAGGCTCTGCGAGTCCGAGCCGTGCTCGCTGACCAGCGGCTGCAGCGCGGCCAGGTCCAGGTGCGGCGTCGACCAGTGCGCGGCGCGCGCGCGGGCCCAGGCGCGGTTGCCCTCGATGGTGTTGATCTCGCCGTTGTGCGCCAGCAGCCGGAACGGCTGGGCCAGCTTCCAGGCGGGCGCGGTGTTGGTGGAGAAGCGCTGGTGGAACACCACCACCGACGACGCCAGCTCCGGGCGCGCCAGGTCCGGGTACAGCGCCGCCAGCCGGTCCGGCAGCACCATGGCCTTGTAGCCCAGGGTCACCGCCGACAGCGTGGCCACGTAGAAGTCGTCCTGCGCCGCCAGCGCCTGTTCGGCCGCCCGTCGCGCCAGGAACAGCAGGCGCTCGAAACCCGCGGCCTCGGCGCGCTCGGGCGTGCGCACGAACACCTGCTCGATCCGCGGCAGCCCGCGCAGCGCGATCTCGCCGCAGCCCGCGCGCGACACCGGCACCACGCGCCAGCCGGCCACGGCCAGGCCGCGGGCACGCAGCGCGTCTTCCAGTCCGGTGCGGCAGGCCCGGGCCGCGGCCTCGTCATGCGGCAGGAACACCATGCCGCAGGCGTCGCCGTCGGCGTAGGGAATGCCCGCCTCGTGCGCGATCGCCGCCAGGAACACCCGCGGCCGCCGCAGCAGCAGCCCGCAGCCGTCCCCGCTGAGGCCGTCGGCGCCGACCGCGCCGCGGTGCACCAGCCGCGCCAGCGCCTGCAGCCCGGCGTCGACCAGGGCCCGCGACGGCCGGTCGTCCAGCTGGGCGATCAGCCCGAATCCGCAGCTGTCGCGCTCGAATGCCGGGGAATGCAGGCCCGGGACCGGGGGTGCTGGCATGCGCCCTCCGTGCTCAGTGGGAATCGAAGCCCGCTCCGCGCCGTGGAAACAGGCGCTTCCGGGTGGCTCACCCCACGGTCACACAGGCCAATAGAGTTTCTGCTCGGTTGCCTTCCCAAGCCCGCGCAAGGCGGGCTAGAGTGAGGCCTCTTCCCACCGTGGAGGTCCGGCATGCGCACGATCCTGGTCGCCAGCTCGAAGGGAGGCGCCGGCAAGACGACGGTGTCGACCAACCTCGCCGCCCATTTCGCCGTCGACGGCAAGGCCACCGCCATCCTCGACGCCGACCGGCAGAAGTCCTCCACCCACTGGTGCGAGAAGCGCGCCGCGCTCGACACCGCCGTGCTGCCCCTCGACGGCAGCAAGCGCGGCTGGGACAAGCACCTGCCCGAAGGCATCCAGCGCCTGGTGGTCGACGCCCCGGCCGGCGCGATGGGCGACGACCTCACCGCCTTCCTCGACATCGCCGACGCCGTGATCGTGCCGGTGCTGCCCTCGATCATCGACCTCGAGGCCACCGTGCCTTTCCTGAACACGCTGGTGCAGCACCCGCGCGTGAAGAAGGGCAAGCTGCCGGTCGGCATCGTCGGCAACCGCCTCAAGCCCTGGACCAGCAACTCCCAGCAGGCCCTCGACCAGCTCAAGGCCTGGCCCTATCCGCTGGTGGCCGAGCTGCGCGACACCCAGGCCTACGTGCTGATGGCGGCGCTGGGCAAGTCGGTGTTCGACTACCACTCCGAACAGATCCGCAGCCACCAGGACGACTGGGCGCCGCTGCTCAAATGGCTCAAGAAATCGCTCTGACCCCGTTGCTCCCCTGCGTTACCGCCGCTGACTAAGGAAAGCCATGCGCGAACTGATCCTGCTCCGCCACGCCCACGCCGAACCCGCCGCGCCCGGCCAGGACGACTTCGACCGGCCGCTGTCCCTGCAGGGCCAGGCCGAGGCCGAAGCCGCCGGGCGCTGGCTGCGCGACCACGGCTACCTGCCCGACCGCATCGTCACCTCGCCGGCGCGCCGCGCCCGCGAGACCACCGAGCAGGCACTGGCGGCGCTGGGCCACGTCGAGATGCGGCAGGAGCCGCGCATCTACGACGCCACCCCCGGCATGCTGATGCAGGTCGCCGACGAGCACCGCGAGCTGTCGCGGGTGCTGCTGGTCGGCCACAACCCCGGCTTCGAACAGCTGGCGGCCCTGCTCAGCTCGGGCCAGTCCGGCGACTTCCGCGGCATGCCCGCGGGCGGCGTTGCGGTGCTGTCGATGCCGGCCGACGCCGACCTCGAGCCCGGCATCGCCCGCCTCGCCGCCTTCTGGTGGCCCTGAGCGGATGAAGCTGGCGTGGCTGGGCGGACTCTGCCTCGCCGCCGCCATGGGTAATGCCGCCGCCACCGGCACCGCCCGCGAGGCGGTGGACCCGGCCAGCTCACGGGCCAGCTTCGAAGTGTCCCTGCGGGTGACCGGCCCGGTGCCGGGCCGTTTCCGCCACATCGAGGGCGAGCTGCTGGAGGACGCCCGCGGGCGCTGGCGGGTGCAGGTGCGGGTCGACGCCCGCGGCCTGGAGCTCGATGGTCCGGGCTGGATGCTGCGCAGCACCCGCTCGGCCAAGTTCCTGGACGTGGAGGCGCATCCCGAGATCCGCTTCGGTTCGGTACCGTTCCCGCGCGCGCTGCTGGCCTCGGGCGGGGTGCTCAAGGGCCGGCTGGAGCTGCGCGGCCAGGCCCGCCAGGTCGCCTTTACGCTCTTGCCGGCCACCTGCGACCGGCCCGGCCGGGACTGCGACATCGTCGTCCGGGGCGAGGTCAGCCGCCGGGCTTTCGGCATGACCAGCCAGCGGGTCTGGGTCCGCGACGAAGTAGGCTTCGACTTCCGGGTGAGATTGCGCGACCCTGTCGCCCCATGAGCCCCGCCCCCCGCCTTCTTTCCGGCCTGCTGCTCCTGCTGCTGGCAGGCTGCTCGACCCTATCCGTGCAGGAGCGCCAGGCCGCCACCGACCTGGCCCTGGACGCCCGCAGCACCGAGATCGGCTGCCAGGAAGGCGTCGACTGCGCGGTCGACTCGCCCCTGCTCGACCTGGGCCATGCCGCCGTCGCGGCGTCCACCCCCGACGCGCCCCGGCACGAGGTGGTGCTGCTCGATCGTGGCCAGGACTCGCTGCTGGCGCGCCTGCACCTGATCCGCGCCGCGCGCGAGAGCATCGAGCTGCAGATGTTCATCTTCGACAAGGACGACAGCGGCCTGCTCGTGCTCGAAGAGCTGCTGGCCGCCGCCCGCCGCGGGGTGAAGGTGCGGGTGCTGCTGGACCAGCTCTACGGCCTGCCCGACCCGAACCTGCAGGCGACCCTGGCCGGCCAGCACGTCAACTTCGAGCTGCGCCTGTACAACCCGACCTTCGACGAAGCCAAGACCCAGAGCCTGCAGTACGCCGCCGGCATCCTGTGCTGCTTCACCAAGTTCAACCAGCGCATGCACACCAAGCTGGTGCGGGTGGACGGCGTGGCCGGCATCACCGGTGGCCGCAACATCCAGGACCGCTATTTCGACTGGGCCGAGGGCTACAACTACCGCGACCGCGACCTCCTGGTGCTGGGCCCGGTGGTGGCGGCGATGGGCGAGAACTTCGACGCCTTCTGGAGCTTCGGGCGCTCGCGCCCGGCCGAGGAGCTGCGCGACGTGGCCGAACGCCTGCACCGCCAGGGCGGGGTGCCGCCGAACGCGCTGCTGGACCCGGCGGCGGTGCGGCCGCCGCGGGTGGTGGCCATGCGTGCCGCCGCCGGCGACGGCGATGCCGTGATGGCGCGGTTGCAGCCGCTGCGGCTCACCGTGGGCCGGGTCGATTTCTACGCCGACCTGCCGGAAAAGCATGAGGGCGAACTGCGCGCGGCCGACGACGCGTCCATCGCCATGCGCGACCTGGTCGAGGGCACCCGCGACGAGCTGGTGATCCAGACGCCTTACCTGGTCCTGTCGCGGCCGGCCCGCAAGCTGTTCCGCGCGCTGCAAAAGCGCGAGGACAAGCCCAAGGTGTGGGTGTCGACCAATTCGCTGGCGGCCACCGACGCCTTCCCCGTCTACGCGATGAGCCACAAGTACAAGCGCCTGTACCTGCGCGAGCTGGGCTTCCGCATCTTCGAGTACAAGCCCTATCCCGACGACGCCCCGATCAATGTCGCGGCCACCGGTGCACTGGGGCAGGAGCGGGCCGCGCACCTGCCGATGTTCGGCTCGGGCTCCTCGGGCTCGTCCAGCGGACCGGTGCCGCTCAAGCGCGCCGGCGTGCGGGTCGGCCTGCACGCCAAGTCGCTGGTCGTGGACGGCCGGATCGGCGTGGTCGGCAGCCACAACTTCGATCCGCGCTCGGACAACTACAACACCGAGTCGATGGTGGTGGTGCATGACGTCGAGTTCGCCGGCGCCCTGCTGGCCAGCATCCGGCGCGACATGACGCCCGAGAACGCCTGGCTGATCGCCGCCCAGGAGAAGCCGCCGGTGCTGTCGGGCCTGAACTACAGCCTGGGCAAGCTGTCCGAGAAGCTGCCGATCTTCGACATCTGGCCCTTCCCCTACGCCACCAGCTACGCGCTGCGGCCCGGCTGCAACCCGATCCCGCCCGGCGCGCCCGGCTTCCACGACTGCTACGAGGACGTCGGTGCCTTCCCCGAGGTCGACCTGCCGCTGAAGTCCGTCTACACCCGCATCCTGACCGCGTTCGGCGCCGGCCTGGTGCCCATCCTCTGAGCCGCGTGGCCGGTGTCGGGCCGGCCTGCGTTCGATTGACGCCGCCCGCGCCCGGGCCTAGGCTGCTCGTTCTCGCAAACCCCGCCGGACCTGCCCGCATGCCCCTCGCCATCAGCTTCGAACTCTCCGACCGCGACCTCGAGCACTTCACCCAGGCCCTGGCCAAGGCCCGCGCCGCCGCCGGCAGCAAGACCGCCGATGAAATCATCGCCGCCGCGTCCAAGCTGCTGGTCGAAGCCAACAAGGTCGAGGTCCCGGACTTCATCGCCGAGCGCCTGGACCGGCTGGACGCGCTGATCGCGATGTCGCGCGACGAGGGCTGGCACCTGCCCGAGGAAGACCGCCAGCGCGTGCTGTCGGCCCTGGTCTACTTCGCCGACCCGTCCGACGTCATCCCGGACAACGTGCCGGTGCTGGGCTACTTCGACGACGCCATCGCCATCGAGATGTGCGTGAAGGAACTCAAGCACGAGATCGAGGCCTACGACGAGTTCTGCGAATACCGCCAGGGCGAGGCCGAGCGCCGCGGCCTGGACCCGGCCACCGTCGGCCGCGCCGACTGGCTCGAGGCCCGTCGCGACGAGCTGGTCGACCGCATGCATCGTCGCCGCAACCGCCAGGCCGGCGGCAGCGGCTACGGCGACAGCTCCGGCTACGCGCGCAAGGGCTATACCAGCGCCTTCCGCCCGGGCCTGATGCGCGTCCGCTGAGCCCTGCCGTGGCCGGTCCGTTCCGCCACCGGCCCGAACTCGCCGACCTGAACCGGATGCTCGTGGGCACCGCCCCCGGGCACCTGGGCATCGTGCTTACCGAGCTGGGCGAGGATTTCCTCCGCGCCACCCTGCCGGTCGACGAACGCACGAAGCAGCCCTTCGGGCTGCTGCACGGCGGCTCGTCGGTGCTGCTGGCCGAGACCCTGGCCAGCCTGGCCGGCTACCTGTGCCTGGACCCGGCGCTGAAGCAGCAGGCCGCCGGCATCGAAATCAACGCCAACCACCTGCGCGCCGTCACCGAGGGCGTGGTGACCGGCACCGCGCGGCCGATCCATCTCGGTCGCGCCACCCAGGTCTGGGAAGTCCGCATCGAGGACGCCCAGGGTCGCCTGACCTGCATTTCGCGCATGACCGCGGCGGTGATCGGCGCCTGAGCGCCCCGCGGCGGTCGCCGTCCGCGACGTACCGCGGCGTCGGGTGTTTACTCGGCCCGCCTGCGGCACAATGCCGCCAATGTCCGCACACACCGAAACGGCCCGTTCGTCCCAGGACTGGCGTCGCCCGCTGCGCTACCTCTGGCGCCTGCCGCTGCTGGCCCTGCACCTGGGGCTGGGGCTGCCGCTGACCCTGCTGATGATCAATCCGATCTCGGCGCGGATCGAGCTGCGCGGCGAACGCCTGGACCACCGCATCATCCGCTGGTGGTCGGGCACCCTGATGCGCATCTTCGGCTTCCGGCTGCGCCGCTACGGCACGCCGCTGCCGGGCGCGGCGCTGTTCGTCGCCAACCACGTCAGCTGGATCGACATCGAGCTGATGCACAGCCAGCGCATGATGGGCTTCGTGGCCAAGGCCGAGATCGCGCGCTGGCCGCTGGTGGGCTGGGTGGCCAGCCGCGGCGGCACCATCTACCACCATCGCGGCAGCAACGACTCGCTGCACGGCGTGATGCACCAGATGGTGCAGCGGCTGGAGCAGGGCCAGGCGGTGGGCGTGTTCCCGGAGGGCCGGACCACGGGGGGTGACGCCATCGGCACCTTCCATGCGCGCATCTTCCAGCCGGCGGTGCTGGCGAAGGTGCCGGCGCAGCCGGTGGCGCTCAAGTACGGCAGCCGGGGCGACGCCCAGACCGTGGTCGCGTTCGGGCCGCGCGAGAATTTCATGCAGAACTTCGTGCGCCTGCTGGGCGAACCCGGGCGCGTGGCCGAGGTGCATTTCCTCGAGCCCGTCGCGGCCAGCGAGGACGGCCGCCGGCGCATGGCCGAGACCTGCCGCGAACGCATCATCGCGGCGATGGCGGGCTGAGATGGGCAGCGCCTACCGCCCGCCGCGCTGGCTGCGCAATGCGCACGTGCAGTCGGTGCTCAGCTCGACCCCGCTGCGCCGCGCCGCCGGCCTGCGCCAGCTGCAGCGGCTGGGCGCGGAAACCACCGAACACATCATCACCGTCGAGGACGGCGTGCGGCTGCAGGGCTTCCACACCCGGCTGCCGCGGGCCGAGGCGCCGGCGCGCGGGCTGGTGCTGCTGCTGCACGGCTGGGAAGGCAGCAGCGAATCGAGCTACATGCGCCACACGGCGGCGCAGCTGCTGGCGCGCGGCTTCGAGGTGTTCCGGCTCAACTTCCGCGACCACGGCGACACCCACCACCTCAACGAGGGCCTGTTCCATTCCTGCCGGTTGGGCGAAGTGGTGCAGGCCGCGCTCGAAGTGTCGCGGCGCTTCCCGGCGCGGCCGATGCTGGCGGCCGGCTATTCGCTGGGCGGCAACTTCGCGCTGCGGCTGGCGCTGGCGGCGCCGGCGGCCGGCATCCCGCTGGTGCACGCGGCGGCGGTATGCCCGGCGATCGATCCGTCGGCGGTGATGCGCACGCTCGAGAGCGGCCAGCCGTTCTACCACTGGTACTTCATGAAGAAGTGGCGGCGCTCGCTCACCATCAAGCGCGCGCTGTTCCCGCAGCACCACGATTTCGACGACAGCGTGCTGGCCAAGGACATGCGCAGCCTGACCCGCTGGCTGGTGGAGCGGCACACGACCCTGGCCGGGGTCGAGGAATACTTCGATGGTTACGCGGTGGCCGGCGATCGCCTGGCCGCGCTGCAGGTGCCGGTGAGCGTGCTGGCCGCGGCCGATGATCCGGTGATTCCGGTCGAGGGCTTCCCCCGGCTGGTGCTGCCGGCGCATTCGACCCTGGAGATCGCCGATTTCGGCGGCCACTGCGGCTTCCTCGAGGGCGTGGACCTGCGCGGCTACGCCGAGCGCTGGGTCGCCGACCGCCTGGCGGCGGCCGCGGCGCCGGCCCGCGATACAATCGCCGTTTCCGCCTAAGAACGACCCCGCCCATGCTTGCCCGCATCCACGACGCCCTGCGCCAGGGCGATTTCGCCTCGGCCCTCGCTCTCTCCCGCCAGCTGGTCGCGGCCGAACCGGCCAATGCCGAGGCCTGGCACCTGCTGGGCATCGCCCTGAAGGCCACCGGCGACGGCACCGCCGCCCGCGAGGCGCTGGACAAGGCGATCGCGCTCGACCCCGAGCGCGGCCACTTCCACGCCACCCGCGCCGCGCTGGACCTGTCCGAGGGCAAGCCCACCGACGGCCTGCAGCAGGCCGTGGCGCTGGATCCGAACACCCTGGTCGCCTACCTGATGCAGGTGCACGCCGCCCTGGCCCGCGACGACCGCCCCGAGGCCGAGCGCAACCTGCGCCTGGCCCAGCGCGTCGACCCCGGCCACCCGCTGGTGGTGCTGGCCGAAGGCCACGTGGCCCAGGCCAAGGGCGACCCGGACCACGCGCTGCGCTGCTTCACCGCGGCCGCCAACGCCCAGCCCGACCTGGCCTCGGCCCAGCTGGCGCTGGGCATCGCCTACCTGCAGCGGCAGATGTGGGTGTTCGCCGAACAGGCGCTGGCGAATGCGCTGCGGCTGGACCCGGCGCGTCCGCGCATCGCCCTGCGCGGCCTGGTCGAGGCCCAGCGCCGCCAGGAGAAGCGGACCGAGGCGCTGGCGACCCTGGATGAACTGATCGAACGCTTCCCCGCCGAGCACGACGCCGTCGGCCTGCGCGCCGAGCTGCGCCTGCAGCAGGGCCAGGGCGCGGCCGCCGTCGAGGACATGGGTCGCGTGCTGGACCACCAGCCGCTGCACCTGCCCAGCCTGCGCCGCCTGGTCCAGCTGCTGGGCAACACCCCGCGCGCGCCCGAAGCCATTGCCCGGGTCGAGGCCGCGCTGGCCAAGGCGCCGGCCGAGATCGACCTGTGGCTGCTGCGCCTGCAGCTGGCCTCGGCCACCGGCGAGTCGCCGCTGGCGGTGCTGGAGCGCTGGCTGGCCAGCCAGCCCGAGCATCCGGCCTGCCTGGACCTGTTCGCGGACTACCACTTCAGCCGTGGCGACCTGGCCCAGGCCTCGGCCTGGGCCGACCGCGCCCTGGCCAAGGCCCCGCGCCTGTTCCGCAGCGGCATGGTGAAGCTCGAGGCCGAGCGCGCCGAAGACCTGGACCAGGCCCTGGCCCGCGCCGCCCGCATGCTGTCCGAAGCCAGCGACATCGAGCAGCAGCGCAGCCTGCTGGCCTGGACCGGCATGGCGCTGGACGCCGCCGGCCGCCACGCCGAAGCCGCCGCGCGCTGGAAGGACATGCTGCGCCGCATCCCGCGCCAGCCGCGCATGGTGCCGCCGCCGTCGGTGGCCGCCGCCGAGCAGGTGCCCGAGGGCGAAATCAGCGCCACCCTGGTGTGGGCGCCGGTGGGCGTGCGCGCCGAGCACGTGCTGATTTCCGCCAAGCAGGTGCTGGGCGCGCGCCTGGGCCTGGAGCGCGCCAGCGTGGCCTCGGCCGGCGATGGCTTCGGCCTGATGCGCTTCCCGCCGGGCCATCCGCGCGCCGGCAGCGCCGAGCGCTGGACCGCCGCCTGGGCCTCGGCCAAGCTCGACCCGGCGACCGTGATCGACTGGCTGCCGCACCTGGATCCCTACACCCTGGCCGCGCTGCGCGGCGCCCGCGTGCTGGCGCTGGTCACCGACCCGCGGCAGGCGCTGATGAACTGGTTCGTGCACGGCAGCCTGCAGAACTACCTGCCGGCCCCGGATCCGGTGGCCTCGGCCGACTGGCTGGCGCGCGGCCTGGAAGCCCTGGCCGACCACCGCGACGCGCACCCCGACCGCGTGGTCGTCGCGGCGCTGGACGGGGACGCTGGCGAAGTGGGCGCGCTGATCGAGCAGGCCCTGGGCCTGGAACAGCCCCTGCCCGGCCTGCGCGGCCCCGGCCTGCAGCTGCCCGACGGGCACTGGCGCCATTACCGCGATGACTTCGCCGAGGCCTTCGCCCGGCTGGCGCCGGTCGCGGTGCGGCTGGGCTACCCGGCGGACTAACTGCCTGCCGGCAGGCCCAGCAGCAGCGCCACGCCCAGGCCGATGCGGTACCAGGCGAACGGCGTGAAGCGATGGGTGGCGATGTAGCCCAGCAGCCAGCGCACGGCCGCGAACCCGGTGAGGGTCGCGGCCGCGAAGGCGACGCCCAGGCTGGCCCAGTCCTCGTCGCCGATGCCGCCGTCGAGCGCGGTTTCCAGCAGCGCATAGCCGCTGGCCGCGAACATGGTCGGGATGCCGACCAGGAACACGAACTCGGCCGCGGCCGGCTTGCGGTTCATGCCCAGCAGCAGGGCCATGAAGATGGCCGCCGCCGAGCGCGAGGTGCCGGGGAAGACGCCGGCCAGCACCTGGGCCAGGCCCACCGCGACCACCACTTTCCAGGTCAGCGCGTCCGAAGGCGGCTTGCCCTCGGCGATGCGCTCGGCCACCAGCATCCACGCGCCGCCGATCACCAGCGCCCAGGCCACCGGCGTCACCGTTTCCGGCAGCTCCCAGCCCAGCAGCCGAACCGGCAGCCCGACCACGGCGGTGACGCCGAAGGCCACGGCGATCTTCAGCGCGTAATCGCGATGGGCGGCGTCGCCCAGGCCGGTGGCCAACTGCCAGAGCCGCTGCCGGTACACCAGGGTGATCGCCAGGATCGCGCCGGCCTGGATCGAGATGTTGAACAGGTCCGAGCGGGCCCCGAGCCAGTGCTGGGCGATCAGCAGGTGGCCGGTGCTGGAGATCGGCAGGAACTCGGTCAGGCCCTCGATGATGCCCAGCAGGAGGGCGGACAGCAGGTCGTTCACGGGCGGCGCGCTTTGGTGGGCAAAGGCGGCAGCATACGCGAGGCGGGGCAGGGGCTGGCTGCACGGTTTTGGTGCGACATGACTTAGAAGCCGCACCAATCAAGGGATTGTTGTCGCGCAAGCTCGGCTAACGGCCATGTAAATCAGTAGCTTGGGTGATGCCTGGCCTTGGCACGCCGCTTGCAACCACTAGGCGACCCCCTTACCACCGGAGCCGCCCGCATGTCGCTTGCCCATATCGAAAAGCTGATCAAGGACCACGAGGTCGAGTTCATCGACCTGCGCTTCGCCGACGTGCGTGGCGTGCACCACCACGTCACCTTCCCGGTCTCGATCATCGAGCCGTCCCTGTTCGAGGACGGCAAGATGTTCGACGGCTCCTCGATCTCGGGCTGGCGCGGCATCAACGAGTCCGACATGGTGCTGCTGCCGGACCCGGATACCGCGGTGCTGGATCCGTTCACCGCCGACCCGACCCTGATCCTGGTCTGCGACGTGCTCGACCCGGCCACCATGCAGGGCTATTCGCGCTGCCCGCGCGGCGTCGCCAAGCGCGCCGAGGCCTACCTCAAGGCGTCGGGCATCGCCGACCAGGCCTTCTTCGGCCCGGAGCCCGAGTTCTTCATCTTCGACTCGGTGCGCTTCGGCAACGACATGGGCCACACCTTCTTCGAGATCGACTCCGAGGAAGCGGCCTGGAACAGCAAGAAGAAGTACGAGGGCGGCAACAGCGGCTACCGTCCGGGCATCAAGGGCGGCTACTTCCCGGTCGCCCCGACCGACCAGCTGCACGACATCCGCGCCGAGATGTGCAAGCTGCTGATGGCCGCCGGCCAGGAAGTCGAAGTGCACCACCACGAAGTCGCGAACGCGGGCCAGTGCGAGATCGGCACCAAGTTCAACTCGCTGGTGAAGAAGGCCGACGAGCTGCAGATGCTCAAGTACATCGTCAAGAACGTCGCCCACCGCAACGGCAAGACCGCCACCTTCATGCCCAAGCCGCTGGTCGGCGACAACGGCAGCGGCATGCACGTGCACCAGTCGCTCGCCAAGGGCGGCGTGAACCTGTTCACCGGCGACGGCTACGGCGGCCTGAGCCAGCTGGCGCTGTGGTACATCGGCGGCATCTTCAAGCACGCGCGCGCCATCAACGCGTTCTCGAACTCGACCACCAACAGCTACAAGCGCCTGGTGCCGGGCTTCGAGGCGCCGGTGATGCTGGCGTACTCCGCGTCCAACCGTTCGGCCAGCTGCCGCATCCCGTACGTGGCCAACCCGAAGGCGCGCCGCATCGAGATGCGCTTCCCGGACCCGATGAACTCGGGCTACCTGATCTTCACCGCGCTGATGATGGCCGGCCTGGACGGCATCAAGAACAAGATCGACCCGGGTGCGCCGAGCAACAAGGACCTCTACGACCTGCCGCCGGAAGAAGAGAAGAACATCCCGACCGTCTGCCACTCCCTGGACCAGGCGCTGGATGCGCTGGACAAGGACCGCGAGTTCCTCAAGGCCGGCGGCGTGATGAGCGACGACTTCATCGACGGCTACATCGCGCTGAAGATGCAGGAAGTGACCAAGTTCCGTGCGGCTACGCATCCGCTGGAGTACCAGATGTATTACGGCATCTGATTCTTGGGTGTTGGCGTAAGCGAGGCGGCCCGGTGAAAACCGGGTCGCTTTTTTTTAACACGGATAAGAGCGGATCAAAGCCGATAAAAGCGGATAAAGCGAATTGATCAAAAAGAAGAAGCCCACGGTTTTCGCGACCCTTCCTCGGCGAGCCAGATCCCATCCAAATGCTTTATCCGCTCTTATCGGCTTTGATCCGCTCTGATCCGTGTTCAAATTTTAAATGCCTTGCCCCCGCCACAGCCCCACGGCTAGCATCGAGCCGTCAAAGGGGAAGCGTGGAATGAAGTGGATCCGCCACATGTTCTGGGCGTCGCTGCTGTTCCTGGCGGTGGCGGTGGTGCTGACGGCGACGCTGCGGTGGTTCGCGGTGAGCCGCGAGGCGGAGGCGGACGTGGCGATGATGATGGCGCCGCCGCCGGCGCCCACGGGGGACAACGGGTTCGCCGCGCTCGCGTTGATCAACCACGAGGTGCCGGCGGACCAGCTGGCGCAGGCGCTGGCGGAGGAAGTCGCGCGCTTCGCGTCCTTCGAGCGGATCAACCGCGAGGCCATGGTGGCCATGGCCCGCAAGTCGCCGCAGTCCGCGACCGACGGTGGCCTGGCCTACACCCTGCTCGAGGATAGCGGCTACCCGCTGCGCGAGCCGATCGAACTGGGCGATACCGCCTGCCGCTGGCGGCCCGAGGGCTGCCTGGCCCAGGTCCGGGACAACGCCGACGCCGTCCGCGATTTGCTCGCGCAAGCGGGAGAGCGCACCGCGCTGGCCGAACGCGCCCTGGCCAGCGGCCATATCCACAGCCCCTTCCCGCCGGCCTTCGCGGCACCCCTGCCGGCCTACCAGATGCTGCGCCTGCCCCTGACCGCTGCGGCGCTGGACGCCGTCGAGGGCCGCCTGCCCGACGCCATGGCGCGCACCTGCGGCGTGTTGGCCAACGCGCGCCGCCACGGTCGCAACAGCCCCGACCTGATCCACGCCGCCGTCATGAGCAGCCTGGCCAACGGCGCCGCGGGCCTGCTCCTGGACCTGCGCCGCGCGGCGCCGGAGACACCGCTACCATCGGCGTGTCGTGCCGCGCTCGAGCCGGTGCGCGGCGAGGACTACCTGATCTGCAGCGCCATGCGCGGCGAGTTCCGGATGGTGTCGCGCGTGGGCCATGAGCTCGACGCGTCGCTGGCGGAGCGCTGGAACCCGCGCGACGTGTTCCTGAGGCTCACCGCCTTCGATGCCGGCACCCAGGACGCCTGGATGGCGCCGCGTTTCGCCGATACCTGCCGGGACAACTACCGCGACCAGGTGTTGGCCGGGCAGGTGCCCCCGTCGACGCATCGGGTGAAGGGTCTATCCAGCCCGACCTGCTGGGGCGCCGTGATCAGCTGCATCCTCAGTGACATCAGCATGCCAAGCGCCGACAAGTACCAGCAACGCCAGCTCGACAATGCCGCCAGGCTGCGCCTGCAGCTGGCCGCACTCGCGGTCCTGGACGGCCGCATCACCCGCGACCAGACCACGACCGCCGGCGCGTCGCCCGGCTATCCGGTCGAGGTCGAGGGCGACCGCCTGGTCATCCCGCTGCAGTACACGGGCCAGGACCCGGAACCGCGCTTCAGCGTCGCCCTTTGAGGTGGTGCGCCTTGACGCGGCGGCTCGGGGAGTGCCGGGCTGTTTTCTTTTGACGCGGATAAAATCTGATGAACACGGATCAAAGCGGATAAATCAAAAATAAAAAATAGAAAATCTTCAGGCCGTGGCCCTCCGCTCATCGCCGCCAGGCCCAGGCCAGCCACGCCCCACTCAAGCTTTATCCGCTGTTATCCGTGTTCATCAGATTTTATCCGCGTTAAAAACCTGCACCCCATCGAAGCCAAGGCCCACGACCACGCCCACCCCCAGGCAGGGAAATCTGTAATATCCGGGTAGGAAACTTCGTACCGACTTCTGGGGAGAAAGCGTACGTGACTATCCGGACCCTGCGGCTGGTGCCGCTGCTTCTGCTGTGCCCGTCTCTCGCCCAGGCCGATGCCTGGATCAACGAGATCCACTACGACAACGCCGGCACCGACGTCGGTGAGCGCATCGAGATCGCCGGCGACGCCGGCACCTCGCTCACCGGCTGGACCCTGCACTTCTACAACGGCGCCGATCGCAAGGTGTACGCCACGCGCAGCCTGTCGGGCACGCTGGGGTCGACCTGCGGAGGCTTCGGCTTCATCACGGTGTCCGCGGCGGGCCTGCAGAACGGGGCGCCGGACGGCATCGCGCTCACCAACGCCTCCGGCCAGCTGGTGCAGTTCCTGAGCTACGAAGGCAGCTTCAAGGGCGCGGCTGGCCCGGCCCGCAACAAGACCTCGGTGAACATCGTCGTGTCCGAAACCGAGTCGACGCCGGCGGGCTTCTCGCTGCAGCTCGGCGGCAGCGGCACCCAGTACGCGAACTTCACCTGGCGCGCCGCGGCCGACGACAGCTTCGGCACCTGCAACGTCGCGCAGACTTTCCCGGTGCCGGACCAGGCGCCGACCGTCACCGGCACCTCGCCGGTCGACGGCAGCGGCTCGGTGCCGCTCGACAGCAACCTGTCGATCGTCTTCTCCGAGCCGGTGAGCCTGGCCTCGGGCGCGGTCACGCTGGCCTGCGACAGCGGCGGCAGCGTGGCGGTGGCCACCAGCGGCGGCCCGAGCCAGTTCACCGTCGACCCGCAGGCCTCGCTGCCGGCGCTGTCGGACTGCCTGGTGGACGTGCTGGCCACCCGCGTCACCGACCTCGACGGTACGCCCACGCCGATGGCCGCCGACTACAGCTTCGTCTTCACCACCGCCGCGGCGCCGGGCCTGGACTACTACGGCGGCGTCGACACCTCGAGCCCGGCGGCCCTGCGCAGCAGCCTGCACGCGCTGATCGACGACCACCAGCGCTTCCCGTACTCCGCCACGACCACCGATACCTGGGACATCCTCGAGTACGCCGACGAAGACCCGACCAACCCGGGCCGCATCCTCGACGTCTACCGCAACGCCAGCTTCCAGAAGTACGGCGCCGGCAACACCGAGTACAACCGCGAGCACACCTGGCCCAAGAGCTACGGCTTCACCAACGACGCCAGCGGCAACTACCCGTACACCGACACCCACATGCTGTTCCTGTCGGATTCGGGCTACAACAGCTCGCGCGGCAACAAGCCTTATGCCGACTGCCTGGCCAACTGCGTCGAGAAGGCGACCGTGGCCAATGCCGGCGCGGGCGGCGGCACCGGCGTGTTCCCGGGCAATTCGAACTGGTACGACACGACCTACTGGCAGACCTGGGGCGACCGCAAGGGCGACGTGGCGCGCGCGCTGATGTACATGGACGTGCGCTACGCCGGCGGGACCCACGGCGTGACCGGCGCGGCCGAGCCGGACCTGATCCTCACCGATGACCCGGGCCTGATCCAGGCGTCGAGCAGCAACCTCAACGTGGCCTACATGGGTCGCCTGGCCGACCTGCTGCGCTGGCACGCCGAGGATCCGGTGGACGAAAAGGAAATCCTGCGCAACGAGGCGGTCTACACCTACCAGGGCAACCGCAACCCCTTCATCGACCACCCCGAGTGGGCGGCCTGCGTGTTCCAGGGCGTCTGCCCCTGAGTTCCGCCGGCGCGGGCGGCCTTGCGCCGCCCGCGCCTGCCTTCGGCGCCCGGTCGCCCTATGATGGCGCGGTGTCCACGCCCGAACCGCCCCTGACCGACAGCCTCGCGACGCCCCTGGCCTGGGCCACGGCCGAGGGTCGCCTGCTCGCCTGCAATCCCGCGTTCGCCAGCTGGCTGGGCGTCAGCGCCCGGCGCCTGGTGGGCATGGGCCTGCACGAACTGGACGCCGAGCAGGACCGCGTGGCCGGCCTGGTGCCGCGGCTGTTGCCCACCGGCGAGCCGCTGCGGGTGCGTCGCGCGCGCCTGCGCTTTCCCGGCAACGCCGATCGCTTCGCCGACGTCTGGCTGGCCCGCACCGAGGACGGCGGCCTGCGGCTCGAGGCGCATCCGGCCGATGAATTCCCCGGCGAAGATCCCGCCACCGCGCTGCCTGCGGCGCTCTCGGCCGCGCTCAAAGGCCTGGCGCACGAGATCCGCAATCCGCTCGCCGGCATGAAGGGCGCGGCGCAGCTGCTCGGCCGCCGCGTCGAAAGCGACGATGCCCGCGAGCTGGTGGAGCTGATCGGCAGCGAGGTCGACCGCCTCGCGGCCCTGGTCGACCGGCTGCTGAACCCGGCGCCGCCGCGCGACTTCGAGCCCACCAACATCCACGCCGTGCTCGAACGCGTGCGGTCCCTGGCGGAAACCGAGGCCGGCTGGTCGGTCAAGCTGGTGCGAGACTTCGATCCTTCGCTGCCCGAATTCCCCGGCGACGCCGACCGCCTGTCGCAGGCGCTGTGGAACCTGGTGCGCAACGCGCTCGAATCCGGCGCCTCGCAGGTGTGGCTGCGCACCCGCGCCGAACACCACGTGCTGATCGGCGACACCGCGCACCGGCTCGCCGTGCGCGTCGAGATCGCCGACGACGGCCGCGGCGTCCCCGACGACCTGGCCGAACGCATCTTCCTGCCGCTGGTCTCGGGCCGCGCGGAAGGCAGCGGCCTCGGCCTGCCGCTGGCCCAGCAGGTCGCGCGCGAACACCGCGGCTCGCTCGGCTATCGCTCGCGGCCGGGGCATACCGTGTTCACCCTGTTGATCCCGGTGCCCGACGAGCCGGCCGGCGCGCTGCCCGGCTGAGCCGACAGGCGCTGACGCGCGGGCGCGGGCCGGTCGGCGGCGCCCTCGTAAGATGCACCTTGTTGGTGCAAACTGCGGACCATGCCCACCCCTGCCTCCCGCCTCTGGGTCGTCGATGACGACCGTACGGTCCGCTTCGTGCTGGCCGAGGCGCTGCGCGATGCCGGGCACACCGTCAGCGCCTTCGAGGACCCGCGCCAGGCGCTGGACGCGCTGGCCGGCGGCGAGCTGCCCGACCTGGTGTTCACCGACGTGCGCATGCCGGGCATGGACGGCCTGGCCTTCCTCGACGCGCTGAAGGCGAAGCGGCCCGACCTGCCGGTGGTGGTGATGTCGGCCTACACCGATATCGCGAGCACGGCCGGCGCCTTCCGCGGTGGCGCGCACGAGTTCCTGTCCAAGCCCTTCGACCTGGATGATGCGGTGGCGCTGGCCGCCCGCGTGCTGCCGGCCCAGGACGCCGTGGAGGCGCTGCCGGCGCCCGAGATGGGCGAGGCCCTGGTCGGCGATACGCCGGCCATGCGCGAGCTGTTCCGCGCCATCGGCCGGCTGGCGCAGGCGCCGCTGTCGGTGCTCATCACCGGCGAAACCGGCACCGGCAAGGAGCTGGTGGCGCGCGCCCTGCACCGCGAGTCGCCGCGGGCGCGCAAGCCCTTCGTCGCGCTCAACACCGCCGCGATTCCCGCCGAGCTGCTCGAGAGCGAGCTGTTCGGGCACGAGGCCGGCGCCTTCACCGGCGCGCAGAAGCGCCACGTCGGCCGCTTCGAGCAGGCCGATGGCGGCACCCTGTTCCTCGACGAGATCGGCGACATGCCGGCCTCGCTGCAGACCCGGCTGCTGCGCGTGCTGGCCGAGGGCGAGTTCTTCCGCGTCGGCGGCCGCGAGCTGATCAAGGTGGACGTGCGCGTGATCGCCGCCACCCACCAGGACCTCGAGGCCAAGGTCCGCGAAGGCAGCTTCCGCGCCGACCTGCTGCATCGCCTCGACGTCGTGCGGCTGCGGCTGCCGCCGCTGCGCGAGCGCAAGGGCGACCTGCCGGCGCTGGCCGCGCGCTTCCTGGCCCAGGCCGCGAAGAAGTTCGGCGCGCCCGCCAAGCGCTTCCACCCGGAAGCCCTGAAGCGCCTGGAGCGCCACGACTGGCCTGGCAACGTGCGCGAACTCGAGAACCTGTGCTGGCGCCTGGTGGCCCTGGCCCCGGGCGAAACCATCACCCCGCGCGAGCTGGGCGCCGCGCTGCGCAGCGACGTCGGTGCCGCCGGGGCCGAGGACTGGACCCAGTCGCTGGCCAAGGTCGCCCGCGAGGCCCTGGCCCGCGGCGACACCGGCCTGCACGCCACCCTGCGCGAACGCTTCGACCAGGTGCTGCTGGAAACCGCGCTGGAACACACCGACGGGCACCGCCAGCAGGCCGCCGAGAAGCTGGGCCTGGGACGCAACACGGTGACCCGCAAGCTGGGCGCCACACGGCGGCGAAAATCACCCTAGCGTCTTCGCCCGCCGGTTTGAGACGATCATCCGAACCATTCCCCAAGGAGATTCCGCGTGTTCAGCCATGTAATGGTGGGTAGCAACGACATCGACCGCGCCAAGGTCTTCTACGACGCGGTGCTGGGCTTCCTCGGCGCCGGCGCGCCCTTCGAGAACACGGCGGGCACCGGCCACAAGCGCCTGTTCTACCGCCACGAGGGCAGCACCTTCTGCGTCACCGAGCCGATCAACGGCGAGCCGGCCACCGTCGCCAACGGCGCCACCCTCGGCTTCAAGTGCAGCTCGCCCGAACAGGTGCAGCAGTTCCACGACGTGGCCGTCGCCCACGGCGGCAGCTCCTGCGAAGGCCCGCCGGGGCTGCGCCAGAACGCCATCGGCTCGCTGTACCTGGCCTACGTCCGCGATCCGGACGGCAACAAGCTTTGCGCGCTGTATCGCCCGGCCTGAGCCGGCGGTCTTGACCCGGGGTTAATGCCCGGGTCGCCAAGCTGCCCGTTCTTCCCGTCTCCAAAGGATCCGCCATGACTCCGTTCCGCTCCGTCCTGCTGTTGGGCTCCGTCGTCGCCCTGGCCGCCTGCCAGCCTGCCGCCAGCCCGGAGGCCGAGGCGCCCGCGGCCGCGGGCCCGGAAGCCCCGGCCGCCGCGCCGGCGCCCGAGCCCGTCCAGGCCCAGCTCGCCGCTTCGGCGCGCGCCACCCTGTCCCCGCTTGGCGACAGCGGCGTCGGCGGCGAGCTGGTGTTCGACGTCGCCGACGGCGGCGTGCGCGTCACCGGCACGCTGACCGGGCTGCAGCCCGGCGCCACGCATGCGCTGCACGTGCACGAGTTCGGCGACTGCAGCGCGCCCGACGGCACCAGCGCCGGCGGCCACTTCAACCCCGACATGCAGCCGCACGGTGACCGTGCCGCCGGCGGCGCGCACCACGCCGGCGACATCCCGAACCAGACCGCCGGTGACAACGGCGAAGCCGTCGTGGACCAGTCCCTGTCCGGGCTGGAGATCGCCAGCGGCGGCGCCAACGACATCGTCGGCAAAGGCGTGATCGTGCACGCGCAGGCCGACGACTACGCCACCCAGCCCACGGGCAACGCCGGCGGCCGCATCGCCTGCGGCGTGATCGAGCTCGCCAACCCGGCGCCGGCCGACGCCGGCCCCGCGGAGTAAACAGGCCGGGGGCGCGCCCGCTACACTGGGCGCGTCCTCTCCTGCCGGTGGAACCATGTCGCACATCGTCATTCGCAGCGCCACGGTGGACGACATCGAACGCATGGCCGACTGGGCCGTCGCGATGGCCTGGGAAACCGAACACAAGCCGCTCGACCCGGACACCGTGCGCCGCGGCATCCGCGGCGTGTTCGACCAGCCCGGCCGCGGCCGCTACTTCATCGCCGAGCGCGACGGGGAAGCTGCCGGCACCCTGATGCTCACCTACGAGTGGAGCGACTGGCGCAACGGCGACTGGTGGTGGATCCAGAGCGTCTATGTCTCCCCGCAGCACCGCCGCCAGGGCGTCTACGCCGCTCTCTACGCCCACGTGAAGCAGGCCGCCGAGGCCCAGTCCGACGTCCGCGGCCTCCGCCTCTACGTCGAGCACGAAAACAAGACCGCCCAGCGCACCTACGAATCCCTCGGCATGGCCGACGCCGGCTACAAGATGTACGAAGCCGCCCTGCCCAAGCGCCCCGCGGCCGAGTAAGAACGGAGCTTCAATCCGCTCTTATCCGCGCCCATCCGCCCTGATCCGCGTTAGATAACGAGCGCGACACCCCCGCGCCAGGCCACGAGCACCCCGCGACTCAGGACAAGCCTTCGCGCCAGGCCTGGAACATCAGCACGCCCCAGAGATGCGTGTGCCACTTGCGTTCGCCCGCCTGGAACTCGCGCCACAGCGCGCGGATCGGCGCCGGATCGAAGTGGCCTTCATCACGCAAGCGCTTTTCCGAAAGCTGGGCCTCGGCCCAGTCGCGCAGTGGGCCGCGCAGCCAGTCGCCGACCGGTGCACCGAAGCCGGCTTTGCTGCGATAGACCAGATCGCGCGGCAGGTAGCGCTCGAGCAGACGCTTGGGCAGGACCTTGAGCTCGCCGTTGCGGTACTTCATCGCCATCGGCAGCGCCCAGGCGAAGTCGGCGACGCGGTAATCGAGCAGCGGCGCGCGTGCCTCCAGCGCCACCGACATGCTGGCGCGGTCGACCTTGGTCAGGATGTCCTCGGGCAGGTAGCAGGCGGTGTCGAGCGCCATCAGCGCATCGCCGGGCGTGCCGGTGCCGGGCATCGCGCCAGGGTCGTCGTAGGCGGTGGCCAGGCGCCGCGCGCCGATCACCACCGCTTCCGGGTCTTTCCAATGGCTCACGCGGTGTCGCGCCAGCCCCTGCAGGTCGCCGGTGGCGAGCTCGGCGCGTAGCGCGGCCAGGCCGCCGAGCCGTGCGCGTTCGCCGGGGTGGCCGGCCAGCTTCGCCAGCGCTGCACGCGGCAGGCGGCGCAGCAGGGAGTCGTTCTTGAGCGTGCGCGCGTAGCGGCGGTAGCCGAAGAACAGCTCGTCGCCGCCGTCGCCCGACAGCGCCACGGTGACGTGCCGGCGCGTGAGGCGGCAAAGCAGCGTGGTGGGAATCTGCGAGGAATCAGCGAACGGTTCGTCGAACAGCCGCGGCAGCTCGGGCACCAGGTCCAGCGCGGCGCGGCCGTCCACGTGCAGCGGGGTGTGCGCGGTGCCCAGGTGGGCGGCGACGGCGGCCGCCTGCTCGCTCTCGTCATGCACGGCGTTGTCGAAGCCGATCGAGAAGGTGCGCACCGGCCGGGCCGACTGCGCCTGCATCAGGGCGGTGACCAGCGAGGAGTCAGTGCCGCCGGACAGGAAACTTCCCAGCGGGACGTCGGCCTCCATGCGCAGCGCCGTGGCGTCGCGAAGCAGGACGTCGAGCTGGTCGAGCGCCGCCGTCTCGTCGCCGGCGAAGCCGCGCCCGATCGCCGCACGCTGTGCCTCCAGTGCGCTCCACCACGCGCGCGGCGCCGGCAGTTCGGGCGCCGCGAGTGCGGCCGCGTCGAGCCGCAGCAGATGCCCCGCCGGCAGCTTGCGCACGCCGCGCAGGATCGAATGCGGTGCTGGGATGTAGTCGAAGCGAAGCAGCAGCGCCAGCGCATCCGGATCGACCTCGGCGCGGAAGCCGGGCAGCGCGCGCAGCGCCGCGAACTCGCTGCCGAACACGAGCCGGCCGTTGCTGAGGCCGTAGTACAGCGGCTTCTTGCCGAGCCGGTCGCGCGCCAGCCACAGCACGCGCTCGCGCCGGTCCCAGGCGGCGAACGCCAGCATGCCGTTGCCGCGCGCCAGCGCGCCCTCGACGCCCCACTGCGAAATCGCCGCCAGCAGCACCTCGGTGTCGGAGCGGCCGCGGAAGCCGTGGCCCAGCGCGACCAGCTCGGCGCGGATCGCCGCGTGGTCGTAGATCTCGCCGTTGAAGGCGATCACCCAGCGGCCGTCGGCCGAGGCCATGGGCTGGTGGCCTTCGGGACTCAGGTCGACGATGGCCAGGCGCTGGTGCGCCAGCACCAGGCCGGCGGCGGGTTCGGCCCAGGCGCCGGCGTCATCGGGGCCGCGGTGGGCGATGGCGGCGCCGAGGCGGCGGCCGAGGGCGAGCAGGGCGTCCTCGGGGTCGTGTGCGTCGGGGAGCCAGGCGCCGGCGAGGCCGCACATCAGGCGTCGGGACCGGAGGGGCCTGGCCGTTGGCCAGGGTTCGCGGCTGAAGCCGCTCCTACAGGGGGAGGGGCGTCGGTGACGGGCTGGTGGTTTTGCAGGAGCCAGAGCATCACGGTTTTCTGGCGGACGTAGTTGGCGCGGACGTAGGCGTAGACCAGGCCGTGCCAGCCGTCGAGGAAGCCGCCGCGGAAGAGATAGCCGCGCCAGAACCGCCAGGCCGGCGACAGCACCAGCTTGGCCAGCGAGGCGCGCTTGCCACGCGCGAACTCGTGTTCGGCCATCATCCGGGCGTATTTCTGGGTCTTGGCGAGCTGCTGTTCCAGCGAGCGGTACGGGTAGTGGACCAGGTCGCCCGCGAGGGTCTGCACCGGGCCGTCGACGCTGGCGGCCTCGTGGATCTCGCGGGTGCCGCGCCAGCCGCCGCGGCGGCGGTCGAACAGGCGCAGCACGCGGTCGGGATAGGCGTTGCCGTGGCGCAGGAAGCGCCCGAAATAGTCCGAAAGCCGGGCGAAGCGATAGCCGGCGGCACCGTTGAAGCCGGTGTCGCGCGCGGCCAGGATGGCGTCGCGCAGCGCCGGGCTGACGCGCTCGTCGGCGTCCAGGCACAGCACCCAGTCGTGCGCGGCCTGTTCGACCGCGAACTGCTTCTGGCTGCGAAAGCCTTTGAACGGGCGCAGGAACACCTTCGCGCCCTGCGCCTCGGCGATCGCGACCGTGGCGTCGGTCGAATGCGAGTCCACCACAATGATCTCGTCGCAGAACGCCAGCGACGCCAGGCAGTCGGCTAGGCGGCCGGCCTCGTTGAACGTGATAATGCAGGCCGAGAGGCGCGGCGACGTGGCCTGGGGGACGTTGATGGCGGAGTACCTGCTGTTCGCGACGGAGCGCTATGCGTTGCCCATTCTGGGGCCGCTGGCGAGCGCGCTGCAAGCCGCCGGGCACGGCGTGTCCAGCCTGTTCGTGGCCGGTGCCGCGGGGGCCGCGCTGCCGGCGCCGGTGCGTCCGGTGGACGTGCGCGGCGCGGTGGCGCTGCGCCCGCGGGCGGTGTTCAGCGCGGCCAACACCGTGCCCACCTTCGTCAGCGGGGCCAAGGTGCAGCTCTTCCACGGCTTCAACGTCGAGAAACGCTCGGACCAGCGCGGTCATTTCCGCGTGCGCGGGCTGTTCGACCTCTACTGCACCCAGGGCCCGCTGACCACGGCGCCGTTCGCGGCGATGGCGCGCGCGCAGGGCCACTTCGCGGTGGTGGAAACCGGCTGGCCCAAGCTCGATCCGCTGTTCCGCGGCGACGACGCCCTGGCCGATGCGCTTCGCGCCCGCGCCGGCGGTCGCCCGGTGGTGCTGTTCGCGTCCACCTTCACCGAACGCCTCAGCGCCGCGCCGCGGCTGTTCGACGCCATCGCGGCCGAGATCGCGCGCGGCGAGCGATTCTGGATCCTGACCCTGCATCCCAAGTGCGCGCCCGAACTGTTCGCGCGCTACCGGGCCCTGGCGGGCGACCACGCGGTCTTCGTCGAGACCGAACAGCTGGTGTCGGCGCAGCGCGCCGCCGACGTGCTGGTGGCCGACACCACCTCGGTGGTCTCGGAGTTCGCGGTGCAGCGCAAGCCGGTGGTCACCTTCCGCAACCGCGCGCCGAAGCCGCACATGCTCGACTTCGACCAGGCCGCCGACCTGCGCAGGCAGCTCGAACGCGCCTTCGCGCCGACGCCGGAACGGGTGCAGGCCATCGCCGACTACGCCGACGCCATCCACCCGGCCCGCGACGGCCGCGCCAGCGAGCGCGTGCTCGCCGCCACCGAAGCGCTGCTCGCCGGCGAGCTCGGCGCGCTGCGGCGCAAGCCGCTGTCGGCGATCTACCGCGGCCTGCAGATCCGGCGCGAGCTCGGGTACTGGGGTCCCGGCGCGCGTTGAGGCCCGCGCGCCGGCCGACGCGTCAGCGCGGGCGGCCCAGTTCGAGCAGGAAGATGCCGTCGCCGCCCTGGCGCAGGCCATAGCCCAGCTGCAGCGGGCCCAGCCAGGAATCGAAGCCGAAGTAGATGCTGCCGTGCAGTTCGCCCTCGGCGCCGTCGAGGTCGCCGCCGGTGGCCCAGCTGCGTCCGTACTCGAGCGTGCCGCCCAGCACCGCCGGCCGGCTCAGCACGCGGCCCAGCTCGTAGGTGTAGCCGCCGTAGACCAGCGCGTAGTTGTCGGCCAGGCGCTCGTTCGGGCGGTAGCCCGCGAAGCGCGTCAGGCCGCCGAGCCGGAACTGGCTCTGGATCGGGATCAGGTCGCTGCTCGAGACGTGGTAGCGCAGGCCGGCGAAGCCCGAGTGCTTGCCGATCGCGCGGGCGTGGATGACGTCGAAGTTGGACTGGTCGAAATCGCCGTCCGCGCCCAGTGCCTCGCGCGACGCCACCTGGCTGAACACCGCGTAGGTGCCCGAGCGCGGCAGGTAGGTGCTGTCGATGCGGTCGTAGGTAAGCGTGAACTCGGCCTCGCCCAGGTCGTAGTCGAGCGGCTCGAACAGCGGATCGAACAGCTCCGGCTTGGCGCTGCCCAGGCGCCGCCGCAGCGACAGCGTGGCCGCGCCGAAGTTGCCGAATTCGCGGCCCAGGCCCAGTTCGCCGCCCCAGTTGGGCGCACGGAAGTTGGCCAGGCGCTCGCCGTCCTCGTTGAACAGGGTGAACTTCGGGCTCTCGGCGCTGAGCTGCAGCAGCGTGAAGTAGTCGCTTTCGGCGCCCAGCGGCTGGTACCAGTCCATCAGCAGGCCGGGCTCGTCGCCGAGCTGCAGCAGGCCGCGCACTTCGCCGCCGGTGTCGTTCACCGGTGCGCGCAGCACGCCGGCGCGCAGGTTCACGAAGAAGTCGCCGCTGAAGTCGGAGTACAGGCTCAGGCCGGTCTCGAGGTAATTCGGTCCGTAGCTGTGCGGCACCACGCGCACCACCACGCCGGTGCGGTCGTCTTCCTCGATCACGTCGTAGGTGACCAGGTCCATGGTGTCCAGGCCGTAGATGCGCTGCAGGTTGCGCTGCAGGCGCTCGCTGTCGAGCGGCTGGCCGGGGGCGATGTCCAGCCGCGCCAGCAGGAAGGCGTCGGCGTAGCGGCTGCGGTTGTCAAGCCGCACGAAGTCGACCACCGGGGCGTCGCGCGAGGGCTTGTCGCGGGCGGCCAGCGCGGCGGCATAGGCCTCGGGCGCCAGCGACAGCGCGGCCAGGCGCGGCCGCACGTCCTCGATGCCGCGCTCGCCCAGCGACATCGCCAGCTCGATCTTCTCGAAATCCGAGGTCGACACCTCGGCGCCCAGCGGCGGCCGCACCAGCACGTCGTCCGGGCCCAGCGTGGCGGTCTGCGCGCGGGCGCTGCCGACGGTCATGAAGCCGCTGATCTGGTCGACGATGGCGAACAGGCTGGCGCCCTCGTCGAGCTTGTACAGCGGCGTGCTGACGTCCACCGCGATCACGATGTCGGCGCCCATCGCCCGCACCACGTCCACCGGCACCTGGTTGGCCAGGCCACCGTCGACCAGCACGCGGCCGTCGATCGGCACCGGCTTGAAGATGCCCGGGATGGACATGCTGGCGCGCATCGCCAGCGCCAGGTTGCCCGAGCCCAGCACCACCGGCTGGCCGCTGTTGAGGTCGGTGGCGACGGCGCGGAAGGGGATCGGCAGCCGGTCGAAGTCCTCGCGCGTGGCCACCGGCTCGGTCAGCTCCTCGAGCAGCAGCAGGGCGCGTTCGCCCGACAGCACGCCGGGGGCGATTTTCAGGCCTTCGTTGCCGATGCCGGGCTTGCCGGCCACCAGCGCCAGGTCATCGTCGCGCTTGCGGCGGAAGGAGCGCTGCGGACGGTCGAGGCGGTCGACGAACATCCGGCCCCAGTCCATCGCCCGCATCTGCGCTTCCAGCTCCACCGCGTCCATGCCCGAGGCGTACAGGCCGCCGACGATCGCGCCCATGCTGGTGCCGGCGATGCAGTCGATCGGGATGCGCTGGCGCTCGAGCTCCTTGAGCACGCTCACGTGGGCGAAACCGCGGGCGCCGCCGCCGCCCAGCACCAGGCCGATGCGCGGGCGGGTGTCGCCTTCGGCGCGCACGCCGCAGGCGGCGGCCGGCGTGGCCGCCGTGGTCGCGGCGGGCGGCACGGCCTCCGGGCCGGACGCCGGGGTCGGCAGGTCCTGCGCCCGCGCGAGCGGGGCGGCGGCGATCAGGCAGGACAGGGCGAGGATTCTGGACACGGGCATCGGCGGCACTCCGGGTGACCGGGCATTGTTCCGCATCGTCCCGCCGGCAACCACCGCGGCGGCGTGAAGCCTCAGGTGCGCTTCAGGCCGACAGCACCGCGCGCGGGTCCTGGCCGGCCGGACAGTGGTCGAAGGTGACCGGGATGCCGTGGGCCTCGAGCACGGCCGCGAACTGGCGCTGGCGCATCTGGAAGCGCTCGAAGGCGCGGCCCAGCTGCGCCGCGTCGGCGCCGGCCGGGGCGAAGCCGCCCTCGGCCCAGGCCTCGGCGTCGAGCATGGCGATGCGCACTTCGCCGGCGGCGTAGCGGGCCAGCGGCTCGGGCGGGGCGTCCAGCCACTGCTCGCTGCCGGGCGCCAGCAGCGCGGCCTCCACCAGCGGCCACAGCGGGCCGAGGCCGGCGTGGTCGTACTGCATGGCCATCATCGCGGCCAGGTCGTTGAGGGTGAGCAGGCGCGCGTGCTCGACCGCGGCGCCGAAGCCGTCCTGGGCCAGCAGCGCGGTATCGGCACCGGCCATGCCGGTGTCCAGCAGCACTTGCTCCATGCGGTCGCCGACCTCGGCCACGGCCGACGGCTCGCCGCGCACCAGCAGCGGCAGCAGGCGCAGCGGCCCCTGGGTGTGCTCGGGCGCGGGCCGCAGCGGGGGCGGCAGGCCCTCGGCCCCGGCGCCGAAGCCGATCACGCGGCCGCCGGCGGCGCCGGGGGCGCGGGCCACCAGGCGTTCCAGCTCGGCGTGCAGCGGATAGCCCGGGCGCAGCAGCTCCACCGGGTCGAACAGGGCCGCCACCAGGCCCAGGTCCAGCGCCGCGGCGCCCGGCACCAGCTTGTCCAGGTCGCGGGCCACGAGCGCCGCCAGGGCCCCGGCCTCGTCCGGCGACAGCGCCGTGCGGCCCGCCGTGGCGCCGGGCGAGAGTTCGACGGCGAGGGCGGCGAGGCAGCTGAGGTCGGGATTCGGCATGGGCATACGGTGGCGTCGGGTTATGATCGTGATCATACCGCTGCACCGTTATCGCAAGGAGTGAATCCGATGTCGCCCATCCGTCGTGTCGCCATCCTCGGCGGCGTCCGCATCCCCTTCGTCCGCAACAACACGGCCTACCACGACGTCGGCAACCTCGGCATGTCGATCAAGGCGCTGGGCGCGGTGGTCGAGAAGTTCAAGCTGCACGGCGAGGTGCTGGGCGAAGTGGCGATGGGCGCGGTGCTCAAGCACAGCGGCGACTGGAACATCGGCCGCGAGGCGACGCTCAGCTCGGGCCTGTCGCCGGCGACCCCGGGCATCACGATGCAGCGCGCCTGCGGCACCTCGCTCGATACCGTCATCCACATCGCCAACAAGATCGCCGTCGGCCAGATCGAGGCCGGCATCGGCGGCGGCTCCGACACCACCTCCGACGTGCCCATCGCGGTGAACAAGCGCCTGCGCCGCCGCCTGCTCGACGCCAACATGGCGCGCAGCTTCGGCGCGCGGCTCAAGGCCTTCAAGGGCTTCCGGTTCAAGGAGCTCAAGCCCGAGTTCCCGGGCGTCGGCGAGCCGCGCACCGGCAAGTCGATGGGCGAGCACTGCGAGATGATGGCCAAGGAGTGGAAGATCACCCGCGAGGCGCAGGACCAGCTGGCCTTCGAGTCGCACACCAAGGCGGCGATGGCCTACGACCGCGGCTTCTACGCCGACCTGGTCACGCCTTTCCGCGGCGTCGAGCGCGACAACATCCTGCGCCCCGATACCACGATCGAGAAGCTGGCGACGCTCAAGCCCGCCTTCGACCGCACGTCCGGCCAGGGCACGCTGACCGCCGGCAACTCCACGCCGCTCACCGACGGCGCCTCGGCGGCGCTGCTGGCGACCGAGGAATGGGCGAACGCGCATGGCCTCGAAGTGCAGGCCTACCTGCGCGATGCCCAGGTCGCCGCGGTCGACTTCGTGCACGGCGAAGGCCTGCTGATGGCGCCGTGCTGGGCCGTCGCGCAGCTGCTCAAGCGCAACGGCCTGGCCCTGCAGGACTTCGACTTCTACGAGATCCACGAGGCCTTCGCGGCCCAGGTGCTGTGCACGCTCAAGGCCTGGGAGGATGAAACCTTCTGCCGCGAGAAGCTCGGCTGGGACGGCGCGCTGGGCAGCATCGACCGCGCCAAGCTCAACGTCGTCGGCAGCTCGCTGGCCGTCGGCCATCCCTTCGCCGCCACCGGCGCCCGCCTGGTCGCCACCGCCGCCAAGCTGCTCAAGGAAAAGGGCCAGGGCCGCGTCCTGCTCTCCGTCTGCACCGCCGGCGGCATGGGCGTCGCCGCCATCATCGAACGCTGAAATCGAACCAGGTTCATTTAAAAAATCGAACCAGGTTCATTT
>NZ_DASTNG010000074.1:0-63862 GCF_035721105.1 Arenimonas sp.
GGCTGGGATATAGGTGTTTCGCAGCGGAGCCGGCACTCACGAGCACCGCGCAGGGGAGCAGTAAATGACGCCAGACGACAGCCGCGCCGGAAGCCTCGATGGCCTCCGAGTGATGGTGATCGACGACTCGAAGACGATCCGCCGCACCGCCGAAACCCTCCTCAAGAAGGAAGGGTGCGACGTCGTCACGGCCACGGACGGGTTCGAGGCGCTGGCCAAGATCGCCGACCACCAGCCGCAGATCGTCTTCGTCGACATCATGATGCCCAGGCTGGACGGCTACCAGACCTGCGCGCTGATCAAGAACAACCAGATGTTCAAGCAGACGCCGGTGATCATGCTGTCGTCCAAGGATGGCCTGTTCGACAAGGCCCGCGGCCGCATCGTCGGCTCCGAGCAGTACCTCACCAAGCCCTTCACGCGCGATGAGCTGCTCTCCGCCATCCGCAAGTACGTGCCGGCGGGCTGAGGCGGACGCCATGGCCAAGTCCTCGTCGCCGCAGCGCGCCAATCCCTTCGACACCCTGCTCGACTTCGAGGAGCGCTCGCTCGCCCACGTGGCCGGCCGCCCGGAGATGATCGAAGCGCCGGGCCACTGGCGCGGCGTCGGTTTCCGGCTCGGCCAGCGCCGGCTGGTGTCGTCGTTCGACGAAGTGGTCGAGATCCTGCCCCTGCCGCCGGTGACCCCGGTGCCGGGGGCGCACCCGTGGATGCTGGGCGTCGCCAACGTGCGCGGCAGCCTGCTGCCGGTGGTCGACCTCAAGCAGTTCCTCGAGGGCGACCGCACCGTCGTGCACGAAGGCCAGCGCTGCCTGGTCGTGCGCCAGGGCGGCGGCAACGTCGCGGTCATCATCGACGAGCTGTTCGGCCAGCGAACCTTCAACGATTCGCACCGGGCCGAGCTGGCCGGTGAGAACGACGGCCGTTATGGCCATTTCGTCGGCCAGGCCTACCGGCTGGCCGACCAGACCTGGGGTGTGTTCAACATGTCGCTGCTCACGCGCACCCCCGAATTCCGCCAGGCCACCGCATAAGTGGCCGTCCAAGGTTCCACTCATTTGTTTTTTTACAGGGGTTGAGGTCCAGTCATGAGCACTAACTCGCGCTCGTTCACCGACAAGCTAACCAATTTCGGCCTGGGCTTCTGGGCGTTCATCCTGATCGTTTCCCTGTTGGCGTTCGGCGCGAACTTCATCTACGCGTCCTACCTCAACAACCAGGAGAACAACGCGCGCGGCCTGACGGCGGACCTCCAGGTGCTTTCGCAGCAGCTCGCGAAGTACACCCAGGAAGCCGTCGACGGCAACGCCGACGCCTTCACCGAGTTCAAGGCCACCAAGGCCCGCATCGACTCGATCGTGTCGGCCCTGCGCACCGGCAGCGAGACCGAGAACGTGCCGGGCTACGAAGGCGACCCGAACGCGCTCGGCGTCTCCAGCGCGCTCGAGAAGGTGACCGAGACCTGGACCCCGATGGCCGAGGCCGCGGACCGCATCACCCAGAGCGAGGACGAGGTGCTCAACCTCGCCGACACCGCCGACCAGTTCACCGCCCGCGTGCCGCGACTGGCCTTCCAGCTCGACGAAGTGGTGCGATCGCTCTCCGACGCCAACGCCCCGGCCTCGCAGATCTCCATCGCCAACCGCCAGCTCGTGCTGGCCGACCGCATGTCGCGCCGCGTGACGGAAATCGTCGCCGGCGGCGAGAACGCGGTGTCGGCGGCCGACGCGCTCGCGCGCGACGCCGGCGTGTTCGCCTCGGTGCTCGAGGGCTTCCGCGACGGCAACGCCGAAGCGGGCTACAACCGCATCACCAGCGCCAACGGCATCGCCAACCTGCAGGCCGCCGCCGACCTCTACGCCGAGGCCCAGGCCGACCTGGACATCATCCTCGAGGCCGCTGCCGACCTGGCCGAAGTGCAGGGCGCCGCCACCCAGATCTCCGAGGACTCCAACGTCCTGCTCGAGAACAGCCAGGCGCTGTTCACCAGCTTCGCCAACATCAACTACCAGCGCCTGTTCCCGAACAACTACATCGCCATCGGCAGCGCCATCGGCGCCGCGCTCGGCATCCTCGGCCTGCTGTTCACCATCTTCCGCGACCAGCGCCGCCGCCTCGGCACCACCCAGGAGCTCAACCAGCGTAACCAGGAGGCCATCCTGCGCCTGCTGGACGAAATGGGTTCGCTCGCCGAAGGCGACCTGACGGTCAAGGCGACGGTCACCGAGGACATCACCGGCGCGATCGCCGACTCCATCAACTTCGCGGTCGAAGCGCTGCGATCCCTGGTGTCCACGATTAACGAAACCGCGGTGCAGGTCGCCGCGGCGGCCCAGGAAACCCAGGCCACCGCGATGCACCTCGCCGAGGCCGCCGAGCACCAGGCGCAGCAGATCACCAGCGCCTCGGCGCAGATCAACGAAATGGCGTCGTCCATCGACGAGGTGTCGAAGAACTCCGCCGAATCGGCCGACGTGGCGCAGCGCTCCGTGCAGATCGCCGCCAAGGGCGCCGAAGTGGTGCGCCAGACGATCCAGGGCATGGACAACATCCGTGACCAGATCCAGGAGACCTCGAAGCGAATCAAGCGACTGGGCGAAAGCTCGCAGGAAATCGGCTCGATCGTTGAACTGATCAACGACATCTCGGAACAGACGAACATCCTGGCGCTTAACGCCGCCATCCAGGCGGCCTCCGCCGGTGAAGCGGGCCGAGGCTTCGCGGTCGTGGCCGACGAAGTGCAGCGACTTGCGGAGCGCGCCTCGAACGCGACGAAGCGAATCGAGGCCCTGGTGCAGACCATTCAGTCCGACACCAACGAAGCCGTCAGCTCGATGGAACAGACCACCGCGGAAGTGGTGGCCGGTGCCCGGCTCGCCGAGGACGCGGGCCTGGCCCTGGGCGAGATCGAAAAGGTGTCCAACGACCTCGCCGACCTCATCCAGAACATCTCCCAGGCGGCGCGCCA
Source organism: Arenimonas sp. (assembly GCF_035721105.1). Classification (GTDB taxonomy): domain Bacteria; phylum Pseudomonadota; class Gammaproteobacteria; order Xanthomonadales; family Xanthomonadaceae; genus Arenimonas. The sequence goes on from NZ_DASTNG010000074.1 coordinate 2,969, forward strand.
GCAGTCCACCGCGGCGACCAACATCACGGCCACCATGTCCGTGATTCAGGAGATCACCACCCAGACGTCGCAGGGCGCGAGCCAGACGGCGGAGTCGATCGGAAACCTCGCGCAGCTCGCTGCCGACCTCCGTCGCTCGGTCGCCGACTTCAAGCTGCCGGGCTGATGCCCGCGCCACGCTTGCCCCTGGACTCACCCCGGCACGGGCGCGCTCACTGGCGCCCCGGCCTTGACAGGACCTCGGCATGAGGCTGCACGAAAACATCGATTTCACCACGCTCACCTGGGTCAAGCCCGAGCTCGACGAGACCCTGCGCCAGGCCCGCCAGGCGCTGGAGGCCTACGTCGAGGAAGGCGAGGACCCGGGCCAGCTCAAGGCCTGCTCGAACTACCTGCACCAGGTGCAGGGCACCTTGCGCATGGTCGAGCTGTACGGCGCCGCCATGGTCGCCGAGGAAATGGAGCAGCTGGCCAAGGCCCTGGTCGAGGGCCGGGTCGCCGAGCGTGAGACCGGCTACGCCGCGCTGATGCGCGGCATCGTGCAGCTGCCCGACTACCTCGAGCGCCTGCAGAGCGGCCACCGCGACATCCCCATCGTCCTGCTGCCCCTGCTCAACGACCTGCGCGAGCCGCGCGGCGAGAAGGGCCTGTCCGAATCCGTGCTGTTCTCGCCCGACCTGTCGCGGCCGCTGCCGCCGACCGCGGCCGGCCCGGCCCAGCCGCTCGCGCCGGAAGAGCTCAAGCGCCGCGCCGAAGGCCTGCGCAGTCTGTTCCAGGGTGCGCTGCTGCGCTGGCTCAAGGACGACAACAGCCAGGCCACCATCCGCGACCTGACCGACGTCTGCGAGCAGCTGGTCCCGATCACCGATTCCGAGCATGCGCGCCGCCTGTTCTGGGTCGCCGCCGGCACGCTCGACGCGCTGGCCAAGAAGTCCTTCGAAGCCAGCAACCCGCTCAAGCAGTCGCTGGCCAAGGTCGAGCGCGAGATCAAGCGCCTGGCCGAGGGCGGCGACGCCGCCTTCCGCTCCGATCCGCCGCTCGAACTGACCCGCCAGCTGCTGTATTTCGTGGCGCACGCGCCCACCGACCACGGCCGCATCGGCGAGATCCGCCAGGTGTTCGGCCTGGGCGAGTACCTGCCCAGCGAGTCCGAGCTCGCGCACGCCCGCGGCAGCCTCAGCGGCCGCAACCGCGCGCTGCTGTCGACCGTCGCGGTCGCCATCAAGGAAGACCTGCTGCGCGTCAAGGACGCGCTCGACCTCCACCTGCGCACGCCCGAAGCCGCGGCCGTGGGCCTGAGCGACCAGGTCGAGGCGCTCGACCGCGTCGCCGACACCCTGGGCATGCTGGGCCTCGGCGTGCCGCGCCGGGTCGTGCAGGACCAGCGCAATGCCATCCATGGCCTGGTCAGCGGCGAGCGCATCGCCGACGAGTCGAGCCTGCTCGATATCGCCGGCGCGCTGCTCTACGTCGAAGCCTCGCTGGACGACCAGGTCGCCCGCCTTGGCGAAGCCGACGAGGGCGCCGACGCTCCGGTCGACGAAACCCTGCTGCCCGGCGCCGAGGCCCGCAAGGTGCTCGAGGTCCTGGTCAAGGAAGCCATCGCCAACTTCGCCCAGGCGCGCCAGTGCTTCGTCGCCTTCGTCGAAACCCATTGGGACCACGCCCAGCTGGCCGACGTGCCGCGCCTGGTCGAGGAAGTCGCGGGTGCGCTGCGCATCCTGGAGCTGGAAGAGGCGCCGCAGTACCTGGCCGCCGTCCGCCGCTTCACCGAGAACGAACTGCTGCGTCGCCATCGCGTGCCCAACGGGCAGCAGATGGATCGCCTGGCCGATGCCCTGGCCAGCCTCGAGTACTACCTCGAGGCCCTGCGCGACCGCCGGCCGAAGCGCGACCAGATCCTCGAGGTCGCGCGCCAGAACCTCGAGTCGCTCGGCTACTGGCCGCTGCCGGCCGAAGAGCCCATCGCGGCGCCCGCGCCGGTCTATGCCGAGCCGCCCAAGGCCGCCGCGCCGGTGGTTTCGCCGCCTGCGCCCGAGTCCCTGCCGGCACCCGATGCCGAGCCCGAGATCGAAGCCTCGGCCCCGCCAGTCGAGGACTTCAGCTTCGAGCTGCCGTCCTTCGACGCGCCGGCCCCGGCCGACGAGCCGGCCGAGCCGGTGTTCGAGCCCGCCGCCCCGGTCGAGCTGACGTCCGCCTTCGACCTGCCGGTCGACCTGCGGCCCGAGCCCGTCGCCGTGGCGCCCACGCCGGCCCCCGCGCCGAGCTTCGCGCCGCCGCCGCTGCCGGTCATTCCCGGCTTCGACGGCACCAGCGACGAGATCGACGACGAGATCCGCGAAGTCTTCCTGGAGGAGTTCCAGGAGGAAATCGGCAACCTCGAACAGCTGCTGCCGACCTGGCGCAAGCAGCCCGACAACATGGAGCAGCTGCGGCCGATCCGCCGCGTGTTCCACACGCTCAAGGGCAGCGGCCGGCTGGTCGGCGCCAAGAGCCTGGGCGAGTTCAGCTGGAAGGTCGAAAGCACGCTCAACCGCGTGCTCGACGGCACCCGCGCGGCCAGCCCGGCCGTGGTCTCGCTGATCGAAAACGCCTTCAACACCCTGCCGCTGCTGCGCGCTGCGCTGCAGGGCGAAACCGTGCACGCCGACCTGGAGGGCATCCAGGCCCTGGCCGATCGCGTGGCCGCGGGCGAGGAAGTCACCTACCAGCCGCCGCAGCCCGCCGCGGCCGCCGCGCCGGTGGCCGAGGCGCCGGTCGTCGAGGCCGCCCCGGCCCCCGAGCCCGAGCCGGTCCAGCCGGAGCCGGCCGTGGTGTTCGCGCAGCTGGAGGAGGCCGAAGCGGTCGAGACCGGTGGCTTCGCCATCGATCCGGTCCTGTTCGAGATCCTCAAGCCCGAAGTCGCCGGCCATCTCGAGACCGTCGACGCCTGGCTCGCGGCCTGCGCCGCCGCCGGCCCGCAGGCCGTCACCGACCCGCTGCTGCGCGCCGTGCACACCATGAACGGTGCGTTCGCGATGACCGAGGTCGTCGCGCTCACCGACGTCACCGCGCCGCTGGAAGGCTTCATGAAGCGTTCGGTGGCCGATCGCCGCGTGCCCTCGACCGAGGCCGTCGCCGTGGTCCGCGATGCCGCGGCCGCGATCCGTGAGGCGATCGTCGCGCTGGAGCGTCCGGGCGGCGTGGTTCCGTCCTTCGCTGCGCTGGCGGCCCGCGCCGTCGCGCTGCGTGACGCCTTGCCCGAGGCCACCGCCCCGATCCCGCTGCACCCGGACGAGCCGGTCACCGGCGTGATGCCGACGCCGGTACCGATGGAAGCGCCGGACCTGTCCGGCCTGCCCAGCTTCGGCGAGCCCGCCGATGCGCAGGCGCCCGAGCAGGAGCGCGTGTCGCTCGAGGCCTTCCTCGACGAGGCGCCGGCCGACGCGGCGGTACCCGCGTTCACCATTTCCGAAGACTTCAGCGCCGGTCCGACCGCCGAGGAAATCGCCGCCTCCGAAGCCGCGCTCGCCGCCGCCGAGGCCGAAGCCGCCGAAGCAGAGGCTGCCGAAGCCGCTGCCGCCGAAGCCGCCGCTGCTGCTGAAGCCGCCGCTGCCGAAGCCGCTGCTGCTGAAGCCGCTGCTGCTGAAGCCGCTGCTGCCGAAGCCGCTGCTGCCGAAGCCGCTGCTGCTGAAGCCGCTGCTGCCGAAGCCGCCGCTGCTGAAGCCGCTGCCGCCGAAGCTGCTGCCGCCGAAGCCGCTGCTGCCGAAGCTGCTGCTGCCGAAGCTGCTGCTGCCGAAGCTGCTGCCGCCGAAGCCGCCGCTGCTGAAGCCGCTGCCGCCGAAGCTGCTGCTGCCGAAGCTGCTGCCGCCGAGGCCGCTGCCGAAGCCGCTGCCGCCGAAGCTGCTGCTGCCGAAGCCGCTGCTGCCGCCGAAGCCGCTGCCGCCGAGGCCGCTGCCGCCGAGGCCGCCGCTGCCGAGACTTCCATCGACGATGCCGCAGACCGCATGTCGTCCGATGACTTCTACGGCATGACGATCGAAGAGCTGGAGGCCCTGACGTCTCCGGCCGGTGAGGCCGCCCCGGATACTTCTGCCGCCGACGCTGCTGCCGCAGCTGAAGCCGCTGCTGCCGAAGCCGCCGCTGCCGAAGCCGCTGCTGCCGAAGCCGCTGCTGCCGAAGCTGCCGCCGCCGAAGCCGCTGCTGCCGAGGCCGCCGCTGCCGAAGCCGCCGCTGCCGAAGCCGCTGCCGCTGCCGAAGCCACCGAGCAAAACACCGACACGCCGGCCCATGCCCAGGTCCCCCTGGCGCAGGATCCGGACGACCCGGATGCCGAGCTCGACACCAGCGACATCGACGTCGACCTGCTCGACATCTTCCTGGAAGAGTCGGCCGACCTGCTCGACCATTCCGACAGCCTGCTGGCCGAACTCCGCGACCGCACCAACGACCGCGAACTGGTCGTTGGCCTGCAGCGCGACCTGCACACGCTCAAGGGCGGTGCCCGCATGGCGGGCATCTTCCCGATCGGCGAACTCGGCCACGCGATGGAGTCGCTGCTCGAGGTCGTCGCCGAGGGCAAGCGCGAGCTCGACCAGACCGGCGTCGTCGTGCTCGAACGCGCCTTCGACCGCCTGCATGGCATGGTCACCCGCGTCGGCGAGCGCAAAGCCCTGGCCTTGCCGGCCAACCTGATCGGCCAGATCGACGCGCTCGCCAAGGGCCGCGCGCTCGTGGCCGGCGACGCCGCCCCGGCCGCGCCCGCGGTGGAGCGTCCCGCCACCACGGCGCTCGACCGCCAGGCCGCCGCGGCCGAGGAAGCCGCCGTCACCCGTCCGGTGTTCGCCCCGTCCTCGGGCGTCGCCGGCGGCATGGCGCCGCTGTCCGCGCCCATCGATGCGATGGACGAGGGCGAGGACATCGGTGGCGTCCGTGCCCCGCAGGAACAGGTCCGCATCCGCGCCGACCTGCTCGACCGCCTGGTGAACTACGCCGGCGAGGTCGCCATCTACCGCGCCCGCCTCGAACAGCAGCTCGGCGCGTTCCGCTCCAACCTCGGCGAACTCGGCCAGACCACCACGCGCCTGCGCGAACAGCTGCGCAAGCTCGACATCGAGACCGAGGCGCAGATCATCGCGCGCTACCAGCGCGAGGGCGACACCAGCGAAGAGCAGTTCGATCCGCTCGAGCTCGACCGCTTCACCACCCAGCAGCAGCTGTCGCGTTCGCTCGCGGAGTCCGCGGCCGACCTGGTCAGCCTGCAGGGCTCGCTGGACGACCTGACCCGCCAGTACGAAACCCTGCTGCTGCAGCAGTCGCGCGTCAGCTCGGACCTGCAGGAAGGCCTCATGCGCACGCGCATGGTGCCCTTCGATGCGCTGGTGCCGCGCCTGCGGCGCGTGCTGCGACAGTCCGGCAGCGAGACCGGCAAGCAGGTCAACCTCAAGGTCGACGGCGCCAGCGGCGAAATGGACCGCAACGTCCTCGACCGCATGACCGCGCCGCTCGAGCACATGCTGCGCAACGCCGTCGCCCACGGCCTGGAGCTTCCCGCCGACCGCAAGAAGGCGAAGAAGCCGGAAGAGGGTACGGTGCGCGTGCAGGTCCAGCGCGAAGGTTCCGAAGTCGTGCTCAAGATCAGCGACGACGGCCGCGGCCTGGACAAGGAAGCGATCCGCAAGAAGGCGATCGAGCGCGGCCTGCTCAAGCCCGACGCGGAAGTCTCCGATGCGTCCCTGTACGGCTTCATCCTCGAGACCGGCTTCTCCACCGCCGCCACCGTCAGCCGCCTGGCCGGCCGCGGCGTCGGCATGGACGTGGTCTACAGCGAAATCCGCCAGCTCGGCGGCACGCTCAGCATCGAGTCCGAAGTCGGCAAGGGCAGCATCTTCACGATCCGCCTGCCGTTCACCCTGGCCGTCACCCAGGCGGTGTTCGTCAAGATCGGCGACACCAGCTTCGCGGTGCCGATCGCCTCGGTGCAGGGCGTGGGCCGCATGAGCCGCGCCGAGCTCGACAAGCAGCTCGCCACCGACCATCCCAGCTTCACCTACGCCGGCGAGTCCTACGCCATCCATGACCTGGGCACGCTGATCGGGCACGCCCCGGCCAAGGCCCAGGACAGCCTGCAGATGCCGCTGCTGCTCGCCCGCTCGGGCGACCTGCGCGCCGCCATCTGCATCGACCAGGTGCTGGGCAGCAAGGAAATCGTGGTCAAGCCGGTGGGTCCGCAGGTCAACTCGATCCCGGGCATCTTCGGCGCCACCATCATGGGTGACGGCCGCGTGGTCGTGATCCTGGACGTCGCGCCGCTGGTGCGCCGCCAGGCCAGCATCGACCGCAGCATCGAGCTCGCCCCGGCCGCCCCGGCCCCGGCCGCGCGCCGCATCCCGGCGGTGATGGTGGTCGACGACTCGATCACCATGCGCAAGGTCACCGGCCGCGTGCTCGAGCGCCACAACATGGAAGTGCTGACCGCGAAGGACGGCGTCGACGCCATCGAGAAGATGGCCGAGCGCGTGCCCGACCTGATGCTGCTCGACATCGAGATGCCGCGCATGGACGGCTACGAGCTGGCCCAGAACATGAAGTCGGACCCGCGCCTGAAGGACGTGCCGATCATCATGATCACCTCGCGTACCGGCGACAAACACCGCCAGCGCGCCTTCGACATCGGCGTCAACCGCTACCTCGGCAAGCCCTACCAGGAAGTCGAACTGATGCGGAATGTGTTCGAGATGCTCGGCATGGAGCCGGCCAATGCTTGAGTCGCCGGTCCGCGTCGCCCTGCTGGCCCGCCCCGGAGACGCCCGCGACCAGCTCCGCCGCGCCCTGGCGGAGCTGGGGGCGCAGCTGGTCGCCGAAGGCGATCCCGCCGAGCTCGACCCCGGCACCGTCGCCGGCGAGAAGCCGACCGTGGTGCTGGTCAGCCTCGAACCCGCGGTCGAGGATTCGCTCGATCGCTTCGAAGACCTGCTGGCCGCGCCCGGCATCGAAGTGATGTACGACGACGCCGAGGTCACCCGCGGCCTCGACGGCTGGGACCTGGCGCGCTGGGCCCGCCACCTCGCGGCCAAGCTGGTCGGCTCCGACCTGCTGCCGCCCGCGCCGCAGGACGCCGACCACCTGCCCGTGGTCGACCTGTCCATGGAGCCGGGCGCGCCGCGCACGCCGGCCCAGGAAATGGATCACGAGAAGCTCGAGGACTACGCGGCCGAATCGCTGGATCTGTCCGAGTGGGTGCCGACCAACCCGTCGCTGGCCAACGAACCGGTGGCCGCGCCCACCGACGACGCCCTGCCGGCGCCCGAGGCACCGGAGGCCGTGGCCACCGACCTGGACCTGGGCGACCTGGACCTGGCCGACCTGGAGCAGGCCATGGGCCGCGTCGACGCGCCAGTCGAAGCCGCGCGCCCGCCGGAACCGGCGATCGAAGACCTGGCGTTCGACGCCAGCAGCTTCGACATCGACCTGTCCGCCCTGCCGGACGAAAACGCGCCGCTGCCGACGCTGGACGAGGCCGACAGCCTGTCCTTCGAGGACGCGGGTGCCGACGAACCGCTGCTGGCCGACCTTGAGCTCGACGGCGGCCCGGTGAGTTTCTCGTCGTTCAACGACGACGACTTGGCCGCACCGGAAGGCGTCGACGACGACGTCGCCGCCCTGGCCGCGCAGCTCGAAGCCTTCGAAGCCCAGGACCAGCGCCAGGCGGCGCAGGAGCCGGACTTCGCGACCGACTTCGGCACGCCGGACGAAAGCGCCGGGCGCGCCGCCCCGGTCGCGGCCGACGACGCCCGTCCCGCCGCCGCGCCCGCCCCGGGCGGCAGCTCGATGTTCGGCGCGCTGGAGCTGGTGCCCATGGACGGCGACGCTGCCGCCCCGCCGGCCTATCGGGACGAACCCGCGGCCCCGGCGGCGCCGGAGCCGATCTACCGCGAACCGGCCGCCGCCGCTTCGCTCAGCCTCGCCGAAGAAGGCTCGCTGCACGGCAACAGCGCCACCCGCGGCGTGCTGCTCGTGCTGGCCGGCCTGGGCGGTCCCGACGCCGTGCGCCAGCTGCTGTCCGCGCTGCCGCCGACCCTGCCGGTACCGGTGCTGCTGTACCAGCACCTCGACACCGGCAAGCACGATCGCCTGGTGGGCCAGCTGGCCAAGGCCAGCCGCCTGCCGCTGGACCTGGCCGTCGAAGGCAAGCTGGCCTACCCGGGCCGCGTCGCCGTGCTGCAGCCGGGCACGGGCGTGTCGCACCATGACAACAGCTTCGAATTCGTGGCCGCGGCCAGCCTGGCCGACGTGGTCGCGGCGCTCCCGGCCGCCGACAGCGTCGTGCTGGTGCTGAGCGGCGCCGACCCGACGGTGGTGCCGGCGGTGCTGGCGTTGCGCGATGCCGGTGCCGTGGTGCTGGCCCAGGACCCGGGCACCTGCTTCGACGCCGTGGCGTCCGAGCAGGTCATCGCCGCCGGCGCCGTCCCGGCCGGCCACGCCGACCTGGCCCGCCTGACCATTGATTGCTGGAACTGAAGCAAAGGATTCCGGAGTACCCCATGACTGCCCAGCGCGACATCCGAGGCGTGTTGATCACCGTGACCCAGGGGCGCCTGCTGCTGCCCAATGCCAGCGTCGCCGAGGTCATCACCTATTCCGAGCCGGAGCCGGTGGGCGACGCGCCCGACTGGCTGCTGGGCCGCGTTCGCTGGCGCGGCTGGCGCCTGCCGCTGCTGTCGTTCTCGCGCCTGGCCGGCTGGTCGGGCGAGGACGGCCAGATGGGCGCCAAGGTCGCCGTGCTCAAGGCGCTGGGCAACAACCCCAAGCTGCCGTTCTTCGCCGTGCTGTCGCAGGGCTTCCCGCGCCTGGTGACGGTCTCGCGCAGCGCCCTGGCCGAGAACCAGGACATGAAGGAACTGCCGCTGGGCGTGCATTCGCGCGTGACGCTCAACGACGATCCGGCCGTGGTGCCGGACCTGCTCAGCATCGAGCTGCTGATCCAGAAGGCCCTGGACCAGGCCCAGGTCGCCGCCTGACCCACCGCGTTGTTGTAGGAGCGCCTTCAGGCGCGAAGCTCTTGGCGAAAAGATTCGCGCCTGAAGGCGCTCCTACAGTGGTTGGCTAAAGATCGCCCAGGCGGGACTGCAGCGCCGCGATCGCGGCCAGGCCGGCGGTTTCCGTGCGCAGGATGCGCGGCCCCAGCCGCAGGCCGCGGAAGCCCGCCGCCCGCAGCGTCGCGAGGTCGCGCTCCGAGAGCCCGCCTTCCGGACCCACCACCAGCGTCACCGCGTCGGTGGGCGGCAGGGCCGCCAGCGTCAGTTCGCCCTCGGGGTCGAGCATCAGCTTCAGGCCCGCATGCGTGCCGCCGGCCCACTGCGCCAGCCCCAGCGGCGCCGCCAGCGCCGGCACCCGGGCGCGGCCGCTCTGCTCGCAGGCCGCCACCAGCACGCCCTGCCAGTGCGCCAGGCGCTTGGCGGCGCGTTCGGCGTCCAGCTTCACCTCGGTGCGCTCGGTGTTGATCGGCGCGAATGCCGCCACCCCCAGCTCGGTGCCTTTCTGCAGCACCAGGTCCATCTTCTCGCCGCGGGCCACGCCCTGGGCCAGGGTGATGGCCAGCGGCGACTCGTTCGCCAGTGCGCGCACGCCGGTCACCATCGCCTCGGCGCCGCGCTTGCCGACGCTGGCCAGGCGCGCGTCGTAGTCGTGGCCATCGCCGTTGAACAGGACCACGGCGTCACCGACGCCCAGCCGCAGCACCCGCACCAGGTGGCCGCTGGCCAGCTCGGACAGGGCGGCGGGACTGCCGACGGCCAGCGGCGCGTCGACGTGGCAGCGGATGGTCCTCATGGGCGCGTGGCCTCCTCGATGGCCGACGTGGTGACCGCGGCCAGGTGCGTGAGTTCCGCTTCGCCGACGCAGTAGGGCGGCATCCAGTACAGGATGTCGCCCAGCGGACGCAGCACCACGCCGCGTTCGATCGCGTGCCGGTAGGCGCGCAGGCCGCGACGGTCGGCGGCGGGGAAGGGCGTCTTGCCGCGGCCGTCGGCGGTCAGCTCGATGGCCAGGATCATGCCGGTCTGGCGCAGGTCGGCCACGTTCGGGTGCGCCGCCAGCGGCGCCGCCAGTTCGGCCATGCGGGCGGCGGTGGCGCGGTTGCGCACCAGCACGTCGTCGCTGTCGAAGATCGCCAGCGAGGCCAGCGCGGCCGCGCAGCCCAGCGGATTGCCGGTGTAGCTGTGCGAATGCAGGAAGGCGCGTTCGCGCGAGTCGTCCAGGAAGGCCTCGTAGACCGCCGCCGTCGTCAGCACCGCCGACATCGGCAGGAAGCCGCCGGTCAGGCCCTTCGACAGGCACAGGAAATCCGGCGAGATACCCGCCTGCTCGCAGGCGAACAGGGTGCCCGTGCGGCCGAACCCGACCGCGATCTCGTCCGCGATCAGGTGCGCGCCGTGGGCGTCGCAAATCTCGCGCGCGCGCCGCAGGTAGGCCGGATGATGCATGCGCATGCCGCCGGCGCACTGCACCAGCGGCTCCAGGATCAGCGCGCTGACCTGGCCGGGGTGGGCCTCGAAGATCGCGGCCAGCTGGTCGGCACGGCGCAGTGCGCAGTCCTCGGCACGCTCGCCCGGCTCGGCCTCGTAGGCGTCGGGCGAGGGCGCGAACAGCGGCTCGAGCAGCAGCGGGGCGTAGACGCGCCGGTACAGCGGGATGTCGCCCATCGACAGCGCGCCGATGGTTTCGCCGTGGTAGCCGTTGCCCAGCGCGATGAACCGGGTGCGGCCGGGGTCGCCGCGGTTGGCGTGGCTGTGGAAGCTCATCTTCAGCGCGATCTCGACCGCCGCCGAGCCGTTGTCGCCATAGAACACCCGCGACAGGCCGGCCGGCGCCTTGGCCAGCAGCGCTTCGGCCAGGGCCAGGCCGGGCGCATGCGAGAAGCCGGCGTAGATCACGTGCTCGAGCTCGCGCGCCTGCGCGGCGATGGCCTCGGCGATGCGCGGCTCGGCGTGGCCGAACAGGTTGGTCCACCAGCTGCTGACCGCGTCGAGGTAGCGCACGCCGTCGACGCCCTCGAGCCAGGCGCCGCGGCCGCGCCGGATCGGCACCAGGGGCAGGGTGCCCGGATGTTCCTTCATCTGGGTGCAGGGGTGCCAGACGGCGGCCAGGTCGCGGTCGCGCCAGGCCGCGGCTTCGGCCTGGCGGCGGGCGGCGGTGGGGTCGGTGTCCATGCGTGGATGATCCGGCCCGCGGCCCGCGCTGTCCATGCAGGCGGCAGTCTTCACGGCCAGCGGCTAGAATCGGGGCATGTCCGAGCCTGCCGACCGATCCCCGCCGCCCGCCGCCACGCGCCCGCTGCCCGTCATCCACGCCCGCGAGGAGCACGGCGCCGAGGGCGCCCGCCGCGAGCACCTGGACCTGGAGTTCAGCAACGGCGAACGCCGGCGCTACCATCGCGCCCTCAGCAGCGGCCACGGCTCGGTGATCATCGCCGCGGTGCCCGATCCCGAGCACGTGCTGCTGATCCGCGAGTACGCGGCCGGCGTGCACCGCTACGAACTGGGCCTGCCCAAGGGCCGCATGGACGCCGGCGAGACCGTGCTCGAGGCCGCCAACCGCGAGCTCAAGGAAGAGGTCGGCTTCGGCGCCCGCAAGCTCACCGCGCTGCGCGCGATCACGCTGGCGCCCACCTACATGAACCACGAGATCCACCTGGTGCTGGCCGAGGACCTGTATCCCGAGCGCCTGCCGGGCGACGAGCCGGAGGAGCTCGAGGTCATCCCCTGGCGCCTGGATCGCCTGGACGAACTGATGCTGCGCGACGACTGCTCCGAAGGCCGCTCGCTGGCGGCGCTGTTCATCGTCCGGGAAGTGCTGCGGGGCCGCGCGTGAGCGCCCTGCGCGAAGCCTGCGTGGCGCTGGCGATCGACGCCGGCGCCGCCATCCTCGCGGTCTACGCCCAGGACTTCGCGGTCGAGCACAAGGACGACGCCTCGCCCCTGACCCAGGCCGACCTGGCCTCGCACCGCATCATCGCCGATGGCCTGCGGGCGCTGGCGCCCGACATCCCGGTCCTGAGCGAGGAGGACGCCGACATCCCGTGGTCGGTGCGCCAGGGCTGGTCGCGGCATTGGCTGGTGGATCCGCTCGACGGCACCCGCGAGTTCGTGAAGAAGAACGGCGAGTTCACCGTCAACATCGCCCTGGTCGAAAACGGCCGACCGGTGCTGGGCGTGGTCTATGCGCCGGTGCCGGGCACCCTGCTGCACGCCGCGGCCGGCGAAGGCGCCTGGCTGCGCACCGCCGCCGGCGACGTCGCGGTCGCCACCCGGCGCCCGGCGGCGCTGCCGCTGCGCGTGGCCGCCAGCCGCTCGCACCTGGACCCGCGCACCGCCGCCGCGCTGGCGCGCATGGGCGAGACCGAGCGCATCGGGCTGGGCTCGTCGCTGAAGTTCTGCCGCATCGCCGAGGGCCTCATCGACGTCTACCCGCGCTTCGGCCCCACCAGCGAGTGGGACACCGCCGCGGCCCAGTGCGTGCTGGAGGAGGCCGGCGGCGCCGTGCTGCGCCTCGACGGCCAGCCGCTGGCCTACAACCGCAAGGAATCGCTGCTCAATCCCGACTTCATCGCCCTGGGCGACCTGCGCCTGCCCTGGCGCGACTGGCTGGCGGAGCCCGCGCATGGCTGACATCCGCGAGCTCATCGCCATCATGGCCCGCCTGCGCGATCCCGAGCGCGGCTGCCCCTGGGACGTGAAGCAGGACTTCGCCAGCGTCGCGCCCTACACCATCGAGGAAGCCTACGAAGTCGCCGACGCCATCCAGCGCGGCGACATGCCCGAGCTGCGCGACGAGCTGGGCGACCTGCTGCTGCAGGTCGTATTCCATTCGCGCATGGCCGAGGAGGCCGGGCACTTCGCCTTCGACGATGTGGTGGCCGCGATCAACGACAAGCTGGTCCGGCGCCACCCGCACGTGTTCGGCGACGTCGCGGCGCAGGCCGATGCCGAGGCGCAGCTGGCCAACTGGGAGCAGCTCAAGCGCGCCGAGCGCGCCGAGCGCGGCGAGCAGGACATGAGCGTGCTGGCCGGCATCACCCGCGGCCTGCCGGAGTGGCAGCGCGCGGTGAAGCTGCAGAAGCGCGCCGCCACCGTCGGCTTCGACTGGCCCGGTCCTGCGCCGGTGATCGCCAAGCTGCACGAGGAAATCGAAGAGGTGCGGGTCGAGTTCGACGCGGTGGCGGCCGGCGAGGCCGAAGCCCGCGACCGGCTCGAGGACGAGCTGGGCGACGTGCTGTTCGTGGTCGCCAACCTCACCCGCCACGCCAAGGTCGACTTCGGCGCCGCCCTGCGCCGGGCCAACGCCAAGTTCGAGCGCCGCTTCCGGCGCATGGAGCAGCTGGCCGCCGACGACGGGCAGTCCCTTGACCAGCTGGACCTCGCCGCCCAGGACGCGCTGTGGAACCGCGCCAAGCAGGAGGAGCGCGAGCCGCCCCCGGGGGCGCCAGCCCCGGCGCTTCCCAGCGCCGGACATCGGGACTAAAGTCCCGACCACGCAGGAATTTCGGAGACACCGGGCCATGCGCCAGGGTTTTGCCAGCTTTCGCGAGTTCTATCCCTACTATCTCGGCGAGCATGCCAACGTCACGTGCCGGCGGCTTCACTTCACCGGCAGCTGCGTCGCCCTCGGCTTCCTGGCGGCGGCGGTGGCGACGATGAACGCGGGGTGGCTGCTGGGCGCGCTGGTCAGCGGCTACGCGTTCGCCTGGGTCGGCCACTTCTTCTTCGAGCACAACAAGCCGGCCACCTTCAAGCACCCGTTCTATTCGTTCGCCGGCGACTGGGTCATGTTCAAGGACATGCTCACCGGCAAGATCCGCTTCTGATCCCGCGCGACCTGCAGGAGCGGCTTCAGCCGCGAATCTTTTCGCGAAGGGCTTCGCGGCTGAAGCCGCTCCTGCGAAGAGCGAGCGTCATTCGAGGAAGAGCAGGAAGGCGGCGACGATGATCAGGGCGAAGCCGGCGACGTGGTTCCACCTGATCTGCTCGCCGAGGTACCCGATCGAGAAGCCGGCGAAGACCAGCAGGGTCAGGATTTCCTGGATGCCCTTGAGCTGCGGCGCCGTGTAGACCGCGTGGCCCATCCGGTTGGCCGGGACCTGCAGGCAGTACTCGAAGAAGGCGATGCCCCAGCTGGCGAAGACCACGATCCAGAGCGGGCTGGCCTTGAACTTCAGGTGCCCGTACCAGGCGAAGGTCATGAACACGTTCGAGAACAGCAGCAGCAGGACGGGCGTGGCGTAGGCGCTGAAAGTGGGCATGTCGGCGGGCCGGGCGGGCAGGGGAAGGGGGCGGACCCCGGCCGGGAGGCCGCGCCGGGGGTGGCCAAGGGTAGCCTTGACGCCGTCTTGCCGGGGGCTTCACATCCGACTCACCGGGTGGGGCGTGTAATCTTCACAAAGCTGAAGACATCCCCTTCACATCCCGGAGAACCCCCATGCGACGCGATGACCCGGCCGGCCTGATCCTTGTGGTCGAAGACAACCGAAACCTGTCCGAGATGGTCGGCGAATACCTGGAGTCCAAGGGCTTCGGCGTCGACTATGCCGGCGACGGCATGGACGGCTACCGACTGGCCGCCGACAACAGCTACGACGTGATCGTGCTGGACCTGATGCTGCCGCGCCTGGACGGCCTGGAAGTCTGCCGCCGCCTGCGCAATGAAGCCAAGAAGTCGACCCCGGTGCTGATGCTGACCGCGCGCGACACCCTCAACGACAAGGTCAACGGCCTCGAGGCCGGCGCCGACGACTACCTCGTCAAGCCCTTCGCGATCCAGGAGCTCGAGGCCCGCGTGCGCGCCCTGATCCGCCGCGACCGCCGCCAGGTCAGCGCCGAAGTGCTGAAGGTGGCCGACCTGGTGCTCGACACCGCCAGCCTGCGCGTCACCCGCGCCGGCCAGGAGATCGCGCTGTCGCCGATCGGCCTGCGCCTGCTCACCATCCTGATGCGGGAATCGCCGCGGGTGGTCACCCGCCGCGACATCGAGCGCGAGATCTGGGGCGACGGCCTGCCCGATTCCGACACCCTGCGCAGCCACCTGTACAACCTGCGCAAGGCCATCGACCGGCCCTTCGACCGCCCGCTGCTGCACACCGTGCAGACCGCCGGCTACCGCATCGCCGACCTCGACGCGCCGCCGGCCGCTTGAGCCGCGGACCAGGGATGGCCACCGCGCGTTCGGGACTTCGCCGCAAGATCTGGGTCGCCTTCATCCTGCAGGCGGCGGCGATCAGCTTCGCCGCCGTGCTGGGCGTGTACGGCGCCTCGGCCGTGCTCAAGCACGTGCTGATCCAGCGCGCCCTGCAGGAAGAGGCCACGCACTACTGGCAGCGCCTGGCCAGCGACGCGCAGGCGCAGGTCCCCGATACCTACAACATGACCGGCTACCTGGTGCCCGCGGGCGGCAGCCAGGACGCCTTGCCCGAGAAGCTGCGGCCGCTGTCCGTCGGCTTCCACGCGCTGCCGCGCGCCGAGGGCGGCTCGCTGGTACTGGTCGAGCGCGACCGCAACGGCCACATGCTCTACCTGCTGTTCAAGCAGGAGCAGGTCGACAGCCTGGCGTTCTGGTTCGGCGTGACGCCGCTGGCGATCGTGCTGGTGGTGATCTACGTGATCGCCTGGAGCACCTACCGGACCTCCAAGCGCGCCGTGTCCCCGGTCATCTGGCTGGCGGGGCAGGTGCAGCGCTGGGATCCCAAGCATCCCGAGGCCAGCGCACTGCGGCCCGAGAACCTGCCGGTCGACGTCGAGGGCGAGACCCTGGTGCTGGCCTCGTCCCTGCACGATTTCGCCAGCCGCATCGAAAGCTTCGTCGAGCGCGAGCGGGACTTCACCCGCGACGCCTCGCACGAACTGCGCACCCCGCTCACCGTCATCCGCGTCGCCGGCGACATGATGGCGGGCGACGACAACCTCAGCCCGATGTCCCGGCGCGCGCTCAAGCGCATCCAGGGCGCCGGCCGCGACATGGAGGCGCTGATCGAGGCCTTCCTGATCCTGGCGCGCGAAGGCGACACCGGCCTGCCGGACGACGATTTCGCGGTCAGCTCGGTGGTCGAGGAGGAAGTGGAGAAGGCGCGGGTGCTGGTGGCCGGCAAGCCGGTCGAGCTGCACCTGGTGAAGGAGGACGACTTCTGCCTGCATGCGCCGGCGCGGGTGCTGTCGGTGCTGCTGAGCAACCTGCTGCGCAACGCCTGCCACTACACCGACGAAGGCAGCGTCACGGTGATCCTGCGGCGCGGTTCGATCGCGGTGGCCGATACCGGCGTGGGCATGACGCAGGACGAGCTGGCGCGCGTGTTCGAGCCGTTCTACCGGGCCGGCGACCGCAAGAAGGACGGCCAGGGCATCGGCCTGTCGATCGTGCAGCGGCTGTCCCAGCGCTACGGCTGGCCGGTGCGGCTGGATAGCGAAGCCGGCAAGGGCACCGTCGCCACCATCAGCTTCCCCCTGCTGCCGCCCATGGCCTGAACCGGCGCCGCGGCGGCTGGTCCGGCGGTCAACGCCGTCGGCGCCCGCGCGTTATCTTTCGACCCGTCCCCACCCCTTTCCTTGCCTGGAGCCACGATGTCGTCCGCGAATGCTTCCCCCCGCCCGATCCGCCGCCTGCTTGTCGCCGTCGCGGTGCTGGGCCTTGCCGTGCTGGCCTGGTGGGCCTGGTCCGCGCGCGCGCCCGAGGCCGGCGGCGGCTTCCGCACCGGCAATGTCGATCGCGGCGAAGTGCGGGTGCTGATTTCGGCCACCGGCACGCTGCGCGCCACCACCACGGTGGACGTGGGCTCGCAGGTGTCGGGGCAGATGCAGGAGGTGCTGGTCGACTTCAACGATCGCGTCGAGAAGGACCAGCCGATCGCCCGGCTCGATCCGGCGCCGTTCCAGAGCCGGGTGAAGCAGACCGAGGCCGACCTGGCCAGCGCCCGCGCCTCCGTCAACGAGGCCCAGGCCACGCTGAAGAACGCCGAGGCCGACTACGTCCGCAAGGCAGACCTGGCCGCGCGCCAGCTGATCGCGCGCAACGAACTCGACCTCGCGCTCGCGGCCCGCGACCAGGCCCGCGCCCGCGTGGTGTCGGCCCAGGCCGGCGTGCAGCAGCGGCAGGCGGCGGTCGACAACGCAAGGCTCGACGTGTCCTACACCGTCATCCGCTCGCCGGTGGACGGCGTGATCCTGCTGCGGGCGGTCGAACCCGGCCAGACGGTGGCGGCCAGCTTCCAGACCCCGGTGCTGTTCCAGATCGCCGAGGACCTGGGCCAGATGCAGATCGACCTGAGCATCGACGAGGCCGACGTCGGCCAGATCAAGGAAGGCCTGCCGGTGTCGTTCACCGTCGACGCCTTCCGCGACCGCCAGTTCGTGGGCGAGGTCAAGCAGGTGCGGCTGTCGGCGACCTCCAACGCCAACGTGATCAGCTACCCGGTGGTGGTGCAGGTCGACAACGCCGACCAGAGCCTGCTGCCGGGCATGACCGCCAGCGCCGAGATCGTGGTCAGCCGCCGCGAGGACGTGCTGCGGGTGCCGAACGCGGCCCTGCGCTTCACCCCGCCGGGCGCGGACGCCGCGGCGGCGCCGGGGGCCGGCCGGGGCGGCTTTGGCCAGGACCTCCCGCGCATCGCCGATGCCCTGCAGCTCGACGCCACCCAGCGCGCGGCCTTCGATGCCGCCCAGGCGGCGATGCAGGAGCGCATGGCCGCGCGGATGGCCGCGCGTCCGGCCGGCGGCGCGCCATCGCCGGGGGCCATGGGGGCGCCGGGCGGCGCGGCGCCGTCGGCGGAAGCGATCCGCCAGCGCATGGCCGAGGCCTTCAGCCGCAACTACGCCGAATTCCGCGACACGCTCTCGCCCGAGCAGCGCGCCCGCTGGGACGAAGAGCTGCGCGCCCTGACCACCGCCCGCCGCGGCGTGGTCTGGGTGCTCGACCAGGGCCAGCCGCGCGCCGTGCCGGTGCGCCTGGGCGTGTCCGACGGCACCGTCACCGAAGTCAGCGGCGAACTCGCCGAGGGCGACGCCCTGATCATCGGCCAGGAGCGCCCCGCGGCATGAGCGCTCCCGCGCCGATGATCGAACTGACCGACCTGCGCAAGGTCTATTCGCCCGGCACGCCGGCCGAAGTGGTGGCGCTGCGCGGCGTCGACCTGGTGGTGCCGCGCGGCGAGTTCCTCGCCATCATGGGCGCCTCGGGCTCGGGCAAGTCGACGATGATGAACATGATCGGCTGCCTCGACCAGCCGACCGCCGGCCGCTACCTGTGCGACGGCGTCGACGTCGCCACGCTCGACGCCACCCAGCGCGCCAAGCTGCGCCTGGACAAGATCGGCTTCGTGTTCCAGGGCTTCAACCTGCTCTCGCGCCAGACCGCGCTGGAGAACGTGATGATGCCCCTGGTGTATTCCAACGTGCCCGTGGCCGAACGGGCGCCGCGGGCGTTGGCGGCGCTGGCCGAGGTGGGCCTGGCCGAACGCGCCGGGCATCGCCCGAACGAACTGTCCGGCGGCCAGCAGCAGCGTGTCGCCATCGCCCGCGCGCTGATCAACCAGCCGCCGCTGCTGCTGGCGGACGAACCCACCGGTGCGCTCGACTCGCGCACCAGCGAGGAAATCATGGCGCTGTTCGAACGCCTGCAGGCCGGCGGCCGCACCATCGTCATCATCACCCACGAACGCCCCATCGCCGACCACGCCGATCGCATCGTGGTGATGCACGACGGCCAGCTGCACGCCGATGGCTGGATCCCCGAGGAGCGCGCGGCATGACCTTCCCCGACGTATTGCGCTCGGCGGTGTTCTCCCTGCGCGGGAACTTCATGCGCAGCATCCTGACCGCACTGGGCGTCATCATCGGCATCGCCGCGGTGATCGTGATGGTGTCGGTGGGCCAGGGCACGCAGAGCGAGCTCGACAAGATGATCTCGCGCCTGGGTTCGAACCGGCTCGAGGTGTTCGCCTCGTCCTCGCGCCAGGGCCCGGTGCGCGGCGGGGCCGGCACGGCCGCCAGCCTCACCGACGACGACGCCGAGGCGATCCGCGCCGAGATCCCCGAGATCCAGTACGTCGCCACCTCGATCCGCGGCGGCGGCCAGGTGGTGTTCGCCGAGAACAACTGGTCGACGCGCTGGGAAGGCGTGAACGCCGACTACTTCCCGGTCAACGACTGGGCGTATTCGCTGGGCGCGGGCTTCGGCCCGCGCGACTACAGCTCGGCCGCCAAGGTGGTGGTGCTGGGCGAGACCGTGCGCCGCGAGCTGTTCGGCGACGCCGACCCGATCGGCGCGACCATCCGCCTGGGGCGCGTGCCGCTGCGCGTGGTCGGCGTGCTCGAGGCCAAGGGCCAGGGCAACTGGGGCCAGGACTCCGACGACATCATCATGGTGCCGCTGGAAACCGGCCGCCGCCGGCTGGCGCCCGCCGCGGCCGCGGCCAGCACCCCGGCCACCGCCACGCCCGCCGCGCGCAGCGCGGCCGTGGTGCCACGCCAGGCCAGCACCGTGCAGCAGATCTCGGTGATGGTGGGCCGTGCCGAGGACCTGGTCTACGTCGAGGAAGAGCTCAATGCGCTGCTGCGCCAGCGGCACCGCATCGCGCCCGGCGCCGAGGATGACTTCGCGGTGCGCAACATCGCCGAGATCGTCAGCACCCGCACCCAGACCACCCGCCTGATGTCGCTGCTGCTGGGCGCGGTGGCCGGCATTTCGCTGGTGGTCGGCGGCATCGGCATCATGAACATCATGCTGGTGTCGGTGACCGAGCGCATCCGCGAGATCGGCCTGCGCATGGCGGTCGGCGCGGGGCCGCGGGAGATCCAGGCGCAGTTCCTGGCCGAGGCGATGCTGATCTCGCTGGGCGGCGGCTTCATCGGCATCGCCCTGGGCATCGGCGGGGCGCTGCTGGCCAGCAAGTTCGGTGCGCTGCCGGTGATGCTCGACGCCAAGGTGGTGCTGATGGCCACCGGGTTCTCGGTCGCGACCGGCCTGTTCTTCGGTTTCTACCCGGCCCGCAAGGCCGCGCGGCTCGACCCGATCGAAGCGCTGCGGCACCAGGGCTGACGCCTGCCCCGGGCGGCGAGGCCGCCCGGGGAGGCCGTGGGTTCAGCGCGTGTAGAGCAGGCGGTTCGGCGAGCCGGTGTTGATGCCGGTCAGTCGCCCGGTGGTCGCCTTGGCATACAGCGCGTTGCGCACCGTCTCCGGCGAGGCCGAGGGATTGGCCGCCAGGTACAGCGCCGCCGCGCCCGCCACGTGCGGCGAGGCCATCGAGGTGCCGCTGATGGTGTTGGTGGCGGTGTTGCTGGTGTACCAGGTCGACCGGATCGAGCTGCCCGGCGCGAAGATGTTCACGCAGGTGCCGTAGTTCGAGAACGACGAGCGCGCATCGGTGGAGGTGGTGGAGCCCACCGTGATCGCATTGGCCACCCGCGCGGGCGAGTAGTTGCAGGCATTGGCGTTGTCGTTGCCCGCCGCCACCACCACGGTGACGCCTGCGCTGATCAGGCTGTTGGTGGCCGAGTCGGTGGCCGAGGACGCGCCGCCGCCCAGGCTCATGTTGGCCACCGCCGGCTTGACGTGGTTGCTGGCGACCCAGTTGATGCCCGCGATGATGGTCGAGTTGGCGCTGCCGCCGGTGCAGCCGAACACCCGCACCGGCACCAGGCGCGCACCCTTCGCGACGCCCCAGGTTGCGCCGCCGACGGTGCCGGCGACGTGGGTGCCGTGGCCGTTGCAGTCGTTGCTGCCGCGGCCGTCGTTGATGGCCGTGTAGCCCGACAGCACGCGGCCGCCGAAGTCGCCGTGGCTGGCGAGGATGCCGCTGTCGATCACGTACACGCGGACGTTCGAGGCGGTGTAGTCGTAGACGTAGCTGCCGTTGAGCGGCCGGTCGCGCTGGTCGACGCGGTCGATGCCCCAGGTGACGCCGGTCTGGGTGGCACCGAGGTAGGACATCTCGTCCTCCTCGACGTAGTCCACCCGCGGATCGTTGATCAGGCGCTGGATCTGCTTCTCGTTGGCCTCCACCGCGAAGCCCTGGATGGCGACGTCGTAGACCTGGTGCGGACGAAGCTCGAAGCGGTCGGACAGGTCGACCGCGGCGTTCTCGACCGCCATGCGCATCGCCTCGCGGCCGTTGCGGGCGTTGGCCGGCAGCACCATGGCGTTGGGCTTGAGGACGACGATGTAGCTGTTCTTGATCGGATGCTCGGCGCGGCGAAGCTCGGAGCCGAGCGCGGACGTGGTGCCCAGCGCGAGGGCAAGGCCCAGCGCCAGCAGGTGGACGTTCTTCATGGTGGTGACTCCCCGAATGGTTCGAACAGGTGCGGATGGGCGACATGCCCGGTGCGGTCCTTCCCCTGTCGGACCGGCCCGCGGCGTCCGTCCGGCATGTCGCCGGATCGATGCGTCGCGTGGCTGGCCGTGGATAGGGGATGGCCGCGGCGGCTGTCAACACGGACGTCGTGAAGGAAAGTTGCTGCACTGCGGCTGGCGCGACGCAGCAACGACGCGGGCCGCGCCGGCGCTGTCGCGGCCCGTGAAGCCGCCCGCACTGCAGCATCGGCGCGGCGTCGCCACGGTCGTCGTTTTGCTGCTTTGCGGGAGTCCGACTGCGCGGGCCTCGCCGTCCTGCACGGCGTCTTCGCCGGGGCCGGCTAGACTGTGGGCTCCCGCTGCCCAAGGAGTCCCGGTCGCCATGATCCGCACCCGTTTCGTCCAGGCGCTCGGCGCCGCCCTTGCGCTCGGCGCGGCGCTTGCCGCGCAGGCGGCCACGCCGTCGCCGCCGACCGCGCTGGTCATCCACGCCGGCGCCGGCGTGATCGAGC
This sequence comes from Arenimonas sp., assembly GCF_035721105.1. Taxonomy (GTDB): domain Bacteria; phylum Pseudomonadota; class Gammaproteobacteria; order Xanthomonadales; family Xanthomonadaceae; genus Arenimonas. The sequence goes on from NZ_DASTNG010000074.1 coordinate 24,790, forward strand.
GCAGCGCGCTGTCGGCCGAGGACGAGCGCGAAGTCCGCGCCGCGCTCGACCGCGCGCTCGACGCCGGCCACGCCGTGCTGCGCGACGGCGGCAGCGCCCTCGATGCGGTGACCGCCAGCGTGGTGGTGCTGGAGGAGTCGCCGTGGTTCAACGCCGGCAAGGGCGCGGTCTTCAACGCCGAGGGCGGCCATGAGCTCGATGCCGCCATCATGGAAGGCCACACCCGGCGCGCCGGCGCGGTGGCCGGCGTGCGCACCGTGCGCAATCCGATCCGGCTGGCGCGCGCGGTGATGGAGCAGTCGCCGCACGTCATGCTCGCGGCCGGCGGCGCCGAGGCCTTCGCCGACACCCTGCCGGGGCTCGAGCGGGTGGCGCCGGACTGGTTCGACACGGATCGCCGCCGCCAGCAGCTGGAGGCGGCCCAGGCGCGCGAGCGCGCCGCCATGGTGCCCGGGCCCGGCGCCTATTTCGGCACGGTGGGCGCGGTGGCGCTGGACGCCAACGGCCACATCGCGGCGGCCACCTCCACCGGCGGCATGACCAACAAGCGTTGGGGCCGGGTCGGCGACGCGCCGGTGATTGGCGCGGGCACCTGGGCCGACGCCGACTGCGGCGTCTCGGGCACGGGCTGGGGCGAGTTCTACCTGCGCACCGCCGCCGCGCACGCGATCTGCGCCCGCGTCGGCCTGCGCGGCGATGCCCTGGCGACGGCGGCGCACGCCGTGATCAACGAAGAGATCGTCGCGCTCGGCGGCGACGGCGGCGCGATCGCGCTCGATCGCCGCGGCAACATCGCCATGCCCTTCAACACCAGCGGCATGTACCGCGGCTGGGTGAAGCCCGACGGCAGCCGCGGCACCGCCGTCTTCCGCGAAGAGTGAGCCGCATCCACGCCGCCACGGCCGGCGCGCTCGCCCTCGCGCTGGCCCTCCCGCCTGCCTGCGCCGAAGAAGCGGAGGCGGCGGCCCCGGCGGCGGCCGCCGCGGCGCCGACGCTCGATCCGGTCAACGTCACCGCCACCCGGCGCGCGGCCAGCGTGTTCGACACGCCGGCGGCGGTGTCGGTGCGCACGTTGCCCGACGCGGCGCCCGGGCTGAATCTTTCCGAGTGGCTGGGCGGCATCCCCGGCCTGCTGGCGCGCGACCGCCAGAACTACGCGCAGGACACCCAGGTGTCGATCCGTGGCTTCGGCACCCGCGCCAGCTTCGGCATCCGCGGGCTGCGCGTGATCATCGACGGCATCCCGGCCACCCAGCCCGACGGCCAGTCGCAGCTTTCGCACGCCAACCTGGCCAGCGCCGAGCGGGTGGAGGTGCTGCGCGGGCCGTTCTCGGCGCTGTACGGCAATTCGTCCGGCGGCGTGATCCAGGTCTTCAGTGGCGACGGGCGCGCGCCCGGCGAGGCGAACGTGGCCGCGTCGGGCTCGGACGCCGGCGACTGGCGCGTCTCGGCCGGCCTGCGCACGCGCTGGCGCGGGGCCGGCGTGGTGGCCGGCCTGTCGCGACTTCGGGTTGAAGGGTTCCGCCCGCATTCCGCCGCCGAGCGGACCTCGTTCAACGCCCGCCTGCACTGGCCGGCCGGGGGCGGCGAGGGTGTCGCGCTGGTGTTCAACGCCTTCGACGCGCCCGAAGCGCAGGATCCACTGGGCCTGGACCGCGCGCAGTTCGCGGCGGATCCCGGCCAGGTGGCGCCGCAGGCGCTGGACTTCGACACCCGCAAGTCGGTGCGCCAGGTGCAGTTGGGCGGCACCTGGTCGCGGGGCGTTGGCAGCGCCGAACTGCAGGCGATGGCCTATGCCGGCCAGCGCGACGTGCTGCAGTTCCTCGCCATCCCGGTGTTCGTGCAGGGCAATCCGCTGCAGTCCGGCGGCGTGGTCGACCTCGGCAGCGACTACGGCGGCGGCGAGCTGCGGCTGGCGGGCGAGTCCGCGCCGGCCGGGCGCCCGCTGCAGTGGACCGTCGGCCTGGGCTGGGAAGGCCTCGTGCAGCAGCGCCGCGGCTTCGAGAATTTCGCGGGCGACCGCCTGGGCGTGCGCGGCACGCTGCGGCGCGACGAGCGCAATGCGGTCGCCTCCTTCGACCAGTTCGCGCAGGCCGACTGGCGCCTGGCCGAACGCTGGTCGCTGCAGGCCGGGCTACGCCACAGCCGGCTGCGCTTCACCTCGTCCGATCGCTACGTCACCGACGGCAACCCCGACGACAGCGGCGCCGTCGACTTCGAACGCTGGACGCCGGTGCTGGCGCTGCAGTGGCGCCTGCAGCCGGGCCTCAACCTGCACGCCAGCTTCGGCAGCGGCTTCGAGACGCCGACCCTGGTCGAGCTGGCGTACCGGCCGGACGGCGGGTCTGGCCTGAACCTCGACCTGCGTCCGGCGCGCAGCCGCAGCCTGGAGCTGGGCATGAAGTGGCGGCCGCGGCCGGGGCTGGGCGCGGACCTCGCGCTGTTCCGCGCCGACACCCGCGACGAGCTGGTGGTGGCGACCAATGCCGGCGGCCGCGCCAGCTTCACCAACGCCGCGCGCACGCGGCGCCAGGGCCTGGAGCTGGCATTGAATGCGGCGCTGGGCGAAGCGATGTCGCTGCAGCTGGGCTTCACCCGCCTGGACGCGCGGATGCGCCAGGACTACCTGGCCTGCGCGGGCGCGCCGTGCCTGGTGCCGACGCAGTGGGTGGCGAGCGGCACCCGGCTGGCCGGCGTACCGGCCTCGCAGGGCCGGCTGCGCTGGGAGGGGTGGCGCGGGGGAATGCGCGGCTTCGCCGAGGTCCGCGGGCTGTCCGCCGTCGGCGTCAACGACGTCGGCAGCGAGCGCGCCCCGGGCTACGCGCTGCTGGACCTGGGCCTGACCTGGGCGGCGACGCCGCGGGTCGAGGCCTTCGTCCGCCTCGACAACGCACTCGACCGCCGCCACGTCGGCTCGGTGATCACCAACGACGGCAACGGCCGCTTCTACGAGCCGGGGGCGCCGCGCACGCTGTGGCTGGGCCTGGCGCTGCAGCGGCGGGAATGACGCGGGCCCGGTCGCGGGGCCCGCGCGTCAGGACGTGAACGCGCGGCGTCTGCTCAGAAGCCGCGGTCGCCGGAGATGATGCCGCCCAGGCCGCCCAGCACCGAGCCTTCGCCCTTGCCGCCGCCCTTCTGGTAGGCCGCGCTGAACATGCGGCCGGCCAGGCGCGAGAACGGCAGCGACTGCAGCCAGACCTTGCCGGGGCCGGTCAGCGTGGCCAGGAACACGCCCTCGCCGCCGAACAGCATCGACTTCACGCCGCCCACCGGCTGGATGTCGAAGTTGACGGTGCTCGTCATCGCCACCACGCAGCCGGTGTCGACGTCCAGGCGCTCGCCCGGGCGCAGCTCGCGCTCGACGATGGTGCCGCCGGCATGGATGAAGACCAGGCCGTCGCCGGTGAGCTTCTGCATGATGAAGCCTTCGCCGCCGAACAGCGCCGTCATGATCTTCTTCTGGAAGAACAGGCCGATCGAGACGCCGCGCGCCGCGCACAGGAAGCTGTCCTTCTGCGCGATGATGGTGCCGCCGTAGTTGCTCAGCGTCATCGGCACGATGGTGCCGGGGTAGGGCGCCGCGAACGCGACCTTGGCCTTGCCGCTGCCGCCGGTGTGCGAGAACACCGTGGTGAACAGGCTCTCGCCGGTGATCAGGCGCTTGCCGGCGCCGACCAGCTTGTCCATGAAGCCGCCGCCACCGCTGCTGGCCGACCCGTCGCCGAACACGGTGTCCATGTTCACGACCGAGTCCTTGTACATCATCGAACCGGCTTCGGCGACGGCGCTTTCGCCCGGGTCGAGCTCGATTTCGACGAACTGCATGTCCTCGCCGTAGATCCGGTAGTCGATCACGTCGCTGCGCTGGCCGCTGGCGCCGACGGCGGCGACCGGCGGCGGCACCGGCGCCATCATCGCGCCCGGCGCCGACTCGGCGCGCAGCTCGGTGCAGGCGGCGATCGGGATCCACTCGGGGAAGCCCTGGCGCCAGCAGTGGCCGGACGGATCGCGCGTGGCCTGGGCGATGGCGGCGGCGTGGTCCAGGGGGCCGATCTGCTGGCCGTTGTAGCTCAGGTACCACTGGTGCATGGACGTGCTCCTTGGGGCGAGGGGGGGAGTGGGCCGTCAGGCCCGGAAGGTCAGGGCGCGGCGGGCATCCCGAGCTGCGCATGGATGTCCGAGCGCATCGCCGCATCCAGCGAAAGCTGCGCGGCCAGGCGGTCGAGGAACGCGCGCTCGTCCGGGGTGTCGGCGGTGATGGCGACCAGCGCGGCGGCGTAGGTCTCGGCGCGCTGGTGGGGCAGCGTGCGCACCGCGAGCTGCTCGAGCGTCAGCGGCGCGCGGATTTCGGCGTCCAGCGCCTGCAGGCTGTCGCCGTCCATGCCGGCCTGGCGGGCGCGGCCCAGGATGGCTTCGCGCTCCTCGGCGTCGATCAGGCCATCGGCGTGGGCTGCGGTGATCATCGCGCGCAGCAGGTGCATGGCTTCCTCGACCCGGGCCGGCGTGGGCTGGGTCGCGGGCGGCGGCGGGGGCGGCATCGCGCCACCGGCGGCCGGCGGGGGCGGCGGCATCGCGCCGGCCAGCGGCTGCGGCGCCGCGGCCGGGGCGCTGGATTTCGAGTAGTGCTGGTAGGCCGCGAAGGCCACGCCCAGCAGGCCCAGGCCCACCTTGGCCTTGGTCGCGCCCGACATCCCGCCGCCGCCCAGCAGGCCACCCAGCCCGGACTTCGAACGCTTGCGCTTGCGGCCGCCCAGCTGGCCCGACAGGGCGTCGCCCATCAGCTGGCCCAGCAGTTGCTCGGGGTTGAACATCCTTGGCTCCGGTGATCGAGGGGTCCGTTCCAAATGGTGGGGTGGCCGATCCCGGGACACAAGGCCGGGTCGGGCGGGGGCGGTGAATGTGGCAAAATGCGGCCTTGCCTCCGATCCGGGACCGACATGGCCGATAGCTCCGGCAGCCACGCGCCGCGCAGCCCGTTCCGGGTCTGGAGCGCGTTCGTCTGGTCGCTGCAGGGCCTGCGGGCCTGCTGGCAGCTCGAATCGTCGTTCCGGCTCGAGGTCTACCTGTTCGTCGTGCTGGCGCCGCTGGGGCTGTGGCTGGGCGCCGATGGCGTCGAGCGGGCGATCCTGGTCGGCTCGCTGATCGGCGTGCTGGTGGTCGAGGTGCTCAATTCCGCGGTCGAGGCCGTGGTGGACCGCTGGGGCGCCGAACACCACGAACTGGCCGGCCGCGCCAAGGACATGGGCTCGGCCGCCGTGTTCCTGGCCGACATGAACGTCCTGGCCTGCTGGGGCCTGGTCCTCGGCCCCCGTTTCTTCTAGAGGTAGCTGCACGATGGATTGGCTGTTCAGCACTGAAATCTGGGTCGCGCTGCTGACCCTTGCCACGCTCGAGATCGTGCTGGGCATCGACAACCTCGTGTTCATCTCGATCGCGGTCAGCAAGCTGCCGCCCGAGCAGCGGCCCCGGGCGCGCAAGTTCGGGCTGATGCTGGCCTGCGTCACCCGCATCCTGCTGCTGCTGTCGCTGGCCTTCCTGGCCAGCATGCAGCACAACCTGTTCAGCCTGTTCGGGCAGGACTTCTCGGTGCGCGACCTGGTGCTGATCGCCGGCGGCCTGTTCCTGCTGGTCAAGGGCACGATGGAGATCCACGACTCGGTCGAGGGCCGCGACGAGGAAGAGGACATCGCGACCAAGCCGTCGGCGGTGTTCGGCTACGTCATCGCCCAGATCGCGGTCATCGACATCGTGTTCTCGCTCGACTCGGTGATCACCGCGGTCGGCATGGTCGACAACCGCTGGGTGATGGTGGCGGCGATCATCATGGCGGTGGCGGTGATGCTGTTCGCGGCCAACCCGATCGGCGACTTCATCGACAAGCACCCCACCGTGAAGATGCTGGCGCTCACCTTCATCATCCTGGTCGGCGTGGCCCTGGTGGCCGACGGCTTCGATTACCACATCGACCGCAAGTTCCTTTACTTCGCCATGGCCTTCTCGGCCGCCGTCGAGACGCTCAACATCCTGTCCAAGCGCAAGAAAGGCCGGCCGGCCTAGCGCCGCCCGCCGCGAACGCCAGTCCCGACGGAGCCCGCATGACCCTGCTGCACGACATCGATCCGATCGCCGTCCCGCTGCCGTTCTGGCCGCACGGCATCCACTGGTACGGCGTGATGTACCTGCTGGCCTTCCTGGCCGCGTGGTGGCTGGGCACGCGGCGCATCCGCGCCGGGCGCCTGCCCGGCGTCAACGAGGAAGCCTTCGGCGACCTGCTGTTCTACGGCATGCTGGGCGTGGTGCTGGGCGGGCGCATCGGCTACGTGCTGTTCTACGTGTTCGCGGACTTCGTGGCCAACCCGCTGATGATCCTGCGCATCAACGAGGGCGGCATGAGCTTCCACGGCGGCCTGCTGGGCGTGATGGTCGCGGCGGCCTGGTGGACGCGCAAGCACCGCCGGCACTTCTTCGACGTGATGGACTTCGTGGCGCCGCTGATCCCGCTGGGCCTGGGCTTCGGCCGGCTGGGCAACTACATCGGCGGCGAACTTTGGGGCAAGCCGACCGGCGGCAGCTGGGGCGTGGTGTTCCGCGACGCGCTGCCGGCCGAACTGGCGGCGCAGCCGATCGAACAGCTGCGCCAGCTGCACGCCACGGGCGCGCTGGACGCCTACGCGCGGCATCCCTCGCAGCTCTACCAGGCCTTCCTGGAGGGCGTGGTGCTGATGGCGTCGCTGTGGTGGTTCTCGCGCAAGCCGCGGCCGCGCTACGCGGTGTCGGGGCTGTTCGCCCTGCTCTACGGCAGCTTCCGCTTCCTGGTCGAGTTCGTGCGCGAGCCCGACGCCCACCTCGGCTACCTCGCCTTCGGCTGGCTGACCATGGGCCAGGTGCTGTCGCTGCCGCTGGTGGCGCTGGGCCTGTTCCTGCTCTGGCGCTCGCATACGGCGCCGACCCTGCAGCCCGACCTGTCCAACGTGAAGGCCTCCTGATGCGCCAGTACCTCGACCTGCTGCGGCACGTGCTGGAGAACGGCGCCGAAAAGGCCGACCGCACCGGCACCGGCACCCGTTCGGTGTTCGGCTGGCAGCTGCGCTTCGACCTGTCCGAAGGCTTCCCGCTGGTCACCACCAAGAAGCTGCACCTGCGCTCGATCATCCACGAGCTGCTGTGGTTCATCCGCGGCGAGACCAACATCGACTACCTGCGCGAGCACAAGGTCAGCATCTGGGACGAGTGGGCCGACGCGAACGGCGACCTCGGGCCGGTCTATGGCAAGCAGTGGCGGCGCTGGAGCGGACCCGACGGCGTCGAGATCGACCAGCTGCGCAACGTGGTCGAGGAGCTGCAGCGCAACCCGGACTCGCGGCGGCTGGTGGTCAGCGCCTGGAACGTGGCCGACCTGCCGGCGATGGCGCTGCAGCCCTGCCACACGATGTTCCAGTTCTACGTGGCCAACGGGAAGCTGAGCTGCCAGCTCTACCAGCGTTCTGCCGACATCTTCCTGGGCGTGCCCTTCAACATCGCCAGCTACGCGCTGCTCACCCACATGGTGGCGCGCCACTGCGGGCTGGGCGTGGGCGACTTCGTGCACACGCTGGGCGACGCGCACCTGTACAGCAACCACTTCGACCAGGCCCGCGAGCAGCTTTCGCGCGCGCCGCGCCCGCTGCCGACCCTGGTGCTGGCGCCGGAGGCCACCGACCTGTTCGCGATGCGCTTCGAGGACATCGCGATCGAAGGCTACGATCCGCACCCGGCCATCAAGGCCCCGGTGGCCGTTTGACGGCGCTGGTGCTGGTGGCGGCGATCGACCGCGCCGGCGCGATCGGCCGCGGCAACGCGCTGCCGTGGCGGCTGCCGGATGACCTGAAGCACTTCAAGGCACTGACGCTGGGCAAGCCGGTGCTGATGGGGCGCAAGACCGCCGAGTCGCTCGGGCGCGCGCTGCCGGGGCGGCGCAACCTGGTGCTGACGCGGGGCGGCCAGGTGCCGTTCGACGGCATGGAGGCGGTGGACTCGCTGGCGCGGGCGCAGGCGACCTGCGGCGCCGACGAACTGATGGTGATCGGCGGCGGCGAGGTCTACGCGCTGGCGCTGCCGCAGGCGCTGCGGCTGCACCTGACCCATGTCGACACGGTGGTCGAGGGCGCCGATGCGTTCTTCCCGGCGCTGGACACCGGCGCGTGGCGCGAAGTGTCGCGCGAGGAGCACGCGCCCGACGCGCGCCATGCCTTTGGCTACGCGTTCGTGGAATACCGGCGCCGCTGAGCGGCGCGGCGGCGGGCGGGCCTCAGGGCAGGCTGGCGGCGACTTCGTAGCGCAGCAGCGTGGCCAGGCGGGCCTCCACCTGCACGTAGGCCAGGGCCTGGCGCGGGCCGAGGTCGCGGCTGAGGTCCTTGAAGGCGCGCTCGAACAGCTCGGCCTGGTCCATCTCGATGGCCACGGCTTCTTCGGCGATGTCCTCGGCGTCGTCGGCGTCCGCGGCATCGCCGACCAGGGCGGCATAGGCCGCGGCGTTGTCGCGGCGGCGCTGGGCCAGTTCGGCCAGCGCCTCCTGCATCTTGTCGTAGACCGGCCAGAACGCGGCCTGCTCGGCCGAATCGAGCGCCAGCTGGCGCGAGACGTAGGCCTGCTTGCCCTGGGCGACCTCGGCCTTGAACGCGGCCATCTTCTGGTGGGCATCGACGGCCTGCGCCGACGCGGCGGGGGCGAGCAGGGCGAGGCCGAGCATGAGGACGGAAAGGAATCGGATCATGGGGCGGGTTCTCCTTGGAGCCTGGAACAGGACCATACCGGGCCACGACCGAGGCCCTGCACTAAAAAGGGGACGACCGGCGTCAGTCGTCGCCGCGGGGGCTGCCGTCGGGCGGGTCGCGGCCGGCGACCTGGTGCAGGCGCAGCTCGGGCCCGAGCTCCATCGCGGTGAGCTTGCCGCCCCAAACCGCACCGGTATCGATGGCGTAGATGCCCAGGCCCATGAACAGGCCCAGCGTGGACCAGTGGCCGCAGACCACCGGCAGCTCGCGCGCGGCGTGGCCAGGCACTTCGAACCACGGGTACATGCCCGGCTTCTGGGTGCCGGGGCGGCCCTTGTCCTCGAAGCCGATGCGTCCCGCCGGCGTGCAATAGCGCAGGCGGGTGAAGACGTTGATGATGGCGCGATGGCGATCGACGCCGGTGAGCTTGGGCGACCAGGCCGGCTTGTCGCCGTACATGTTCTTGACCAGCTTGAAGAAGCCGTCGCCCTGCAGCTTGTCCTCGACCTCGCGCGCGCGCGCCTCGGCCAGGCTGATCGTCCACTTGGGCGCCAGCCCGGCGTGCACCATCGCGAAGCCCAGGGTGCGGTCGACGTGGAAGAGCTTCTGCCGGCGCAGCCAGCCGACCAGCACTTCGCTGTCGTCGGCGAACAGCACCCGCTGCAGGTCGGGGTTGACCTTGCGCTGGTCGGCCTCGCGGCGGGTGGAGATGGCCAGCAGCGACAGGTCGTGGTTGCCCAGCACGATGGTGCTGTGGATCGCCAGTGAGTGGATCAGGCGCAGGGTCTCGAGCGACTGGCCGCCGCGGTTGACCAGGTCGCCGCAGAACCACAGCCGGTCGGCGGCGGGATCGAAACGGATCTTCTCGAGCAGCCGCTGCAGCGCGTCGTAGCAACCCTGGACGTCGCCGATGGCGTAGGTGGCCATGTCAGTGCAGGGTCCGCGGGATCGACAGCGTGAACGGGTCGATCAGGGCGTCGAAGGCGGTGCCGTCGTCGGCCAGCATCTGGTAGCTGCCGTGCATGGTGCCCAGCGGCGTCTCGAGCACGGCGCCCGAGGTGTACTCGAAATGCTCGCCGGGGCGCAGCCAGGGCTGTTCGCCCACCACGCCTTCGCCGCGCACTTCCTGCACCTTGCCGTTGGCGTCGGTGATGATCCAGTGGCGGCTGAGCAGGCGGGCCGGCACGTCGCCCAGGTTGACGATCCGGATGGTGTAGGCGAAGACGTAGCGGTCGTCCTCGGGGATCGACTGGTCCTCGAGGAAGCGGGTGGCGACGATCACCTCGATGGCGTGCTGCGGGGATTCCATGCCGCCATTCTACGCAGGACGGTCGGCCGGGGGCAGCGTGCCGAGGAATCGCGCCAGCTGCACGAAATCCGCCACCGCCAGCTGCTCGGCGCGGGCGTCGGGGCGCAGGCCCGCGGCCTCGATGTCGGCCCCGCTGCAGACCTGCGACAGCGCATTGCGCAGCGTCTTGCGGCGCTGGCCGAAGGCATCGCGCACCACGCGCTCGAACAGCGCCGGGTCGGCGATGCCGATGTCGGCCGCGGCCTTGGGCACCAGCCGCACCACCGACGAGTCCACCTTCGGCGGCGGCCGGAACGCGCCCGGCGGCACGTCGAACAGCGACGTGACCGTGCAATAGGCCTGCAGCATCACGCTCAGCCGGCCGTAGACCTTGCTGCCGGGATCGGCGGCCATGCGGTCCACGACCTCCTTCTGCAGCATGAAATGCATGTCGCGCACCGCGCCCGCATGCTCGAGCGCGTGGAAGAGGATCGGCGAGGAGATGTTGTAGGGCAGGTTGCCGACCAGGCGCAGCGGGCCTTCGTCGCCGGCCAGCCGGCTGAAATCGACCTGCAGCACGTCCTTGTGGATGATCGTCAGCCGGCCCACGCCCTCGGACGCTTCCATCAGCGGCGTGATCAGGTCGCGGTCGAACTCGATCACCGTCAGCTCGCCGTGCTTGCGCAGCAGCGGGAAGGTGATGGCGCCCTGGCCCGGGCCGATCTCGACCAGGCGGTCGCCGGCCTTGGGGTTCACCGCCATCACGATGCGGTCGATGTAGCTGCGGTCGGCCAGGAAGTGCTGGCCGAGGTTCTTCTTGGGCGGTGCCTTGAAGTGGCTCATGCGGACCTCCGGTGGCGGGCGAGGCGCGCGCACAGCGCGGCCGCGGCGAACAGGCTGGACGGATCGGCGCGACCGCTGCCGGCCAGGTCGAGCGCGGTGCCGTGGTCGACGGCCACGCGCGGGTAGGGCAAGCCCAGGGTGATGTTCACCGCCTGCTCGAAGCCCGAGTGCTTGAGCACCGGCAGGCCCTGGTCGTGGTACATCGCCAGCACCGCGTCGTAGCCGGCCAGCTTCTGCGGCAGGAAGGCGGTGTCCGCGGGCAGCGGGCCCGCCAGCGCCAGGCCCTCGGCACGCAGCGCGTCGAGCACGGGGATGATCGTATCCAGCTCCTCGCGGCCCAGGTGGCCGTCCTCGCCCGCGTGCGGGTTCAGGCCCAGCACCGCGATGCGCGGCGTGGCCAGGCCGAAGTCGCGGACCAGGGCGGCGTGCAGGATGCGCAGGGTGCGCGCGACCCCGTCGCGGGTGATGGCGTCGGGCACCGCGCGCAGCGGCAGGTGGGTGGTGGCCAGGGCCACGCGCAGGCGCGGGTTGGCCAGCATCATCACCACCTCGGCCCCGGCCTGGGCGGCCAGCAGTTCGGTGGTGCCGGTGTAGGCGATGCCGCCGGCGTTGATGCTGGCCTTGTGCACCGGGCCGGTGACCAGGCCATCGAATTCGCCGGCCAGGCAGGCGGCGCCGGCCCGCCGCAGGGCGTCGATGACGGCGGGGGCGTTGGCCGGATCGGGCTGGCCGAAGCGGGTGGGGCGGGCCTGGGGCACCGGCTGCAGGGCCAGTTCGCCGGGGCCGGCGTCGCGATCGGGGTCGAGCAGGCGCAGCGGCAGGCCCAGCGCCGCGGCGGCGGCCAGCAGCGCGTCGGGATCGGCGAATGCGACCAGGGAGGCGTCCGGCGGCTGGTGCGCCAGCCGGACGCAGAGCTCGGGCCCGATGCCGGCCGGCTCACCAGGAACCAGGGCCAGCCGGGTCCGCATGGCGGTCAGCCCGCGGCCGCGAGGCGCGTCTCGACGTAGGCCTCGGAGCGCAGCTGGCGCAGGAAGCGCTCGAACTCTTCCTCGGCCTTGCGGGTGCCGATGACTTCGCGCGCCTGGTTGCGGCGGTTGATCTCGGTGACGTCCTGTTCGCGCACGCCCTTGCGGCGGACGATGTGCCAGCCGCTTTCGCTCTGGAAGGGCGCCGACAGCTCGCCGTCGGCCAGCTGCTGGATCTGGTTGCCGATGGCGGTGCCCCAGGCGTTGATCACGAACCAGCCCATGTCGCCGCCGTCGGCGCGGGTCAGGCTGTCGTCGGAGTTGGCGCGGGCGAGTTCGGCGAAGTCGGCGCCGGCCAGCAGGCGGCGGTGCAGGTCTTCGATCTTCTGGCGCGCGGCCTCGGCCGGCAGGGTCGGCGTGGTGCGGACCAGGATGCCTTCGGCGCTGTATTCGGTGGCGGTCTGGCGGCCGGCCTCGCGGGTCTCGACCAGCTGCACCAGCTGGTAGCCGCTGGGGCCCCGCAGCGGCTCGCTGATGTCGCCCGGCTTCATGGCCTGGATCATGCCCACGTAGGCCTGCGGCAGCGCGTCGTAGCCGCGCCAGCCGATGTCGCCGCCCTCGAGCGCGTTGGACGCGTCGGAGTAGCGGATGGCGGCGGCACGGAAGTCGAGCTCGCCCTTCATGATCACTTCGCGGATGCCGGTGATCTTGCGCTGGGCAGTGGCGATCTGCTCGGGCGTGGCGCCGTCGGGCAGGGCGACCAGGATGTTGGACAGGCGGACTTCGGGGCCACCGATCTCGCGCACGGCGAGCAGCTGGTCGACCTCGGCCTCGCTGACCTGCACCCGCGACTGGATGTAGCTCTGGCGCAGGCGCTCGAGCATCAGCTCGTCACGCAGGCTGTTGCGGAATTCCTCGTAGCCCAGGCCGTCCTGCTGCAGGCGGGCCTGGAGCTGGTCCTGGGTCATGCGGTTGCGTGCGGCCACGCTCTGGATGGCCTGGTTGAGCTCGCCGTCGCTGACGCGGATGCCGTTGTCGCGGGCGCGCACCAGCTGCAGGCGCATCATCACCAGGCGGTCGAGCACCTGGCGCTCGAGGATGTCGCGCGGCGGCAGCTGCTCGGGCTGGTTGGCGTACTGGGCCAGGATGTTGGCGACGGCCCGGTCGAGCTCGCTGCGCAGGATCACTTCCTCGTCGACGACGGCGACGATGCTGTCCAGCGCGGTGGTGGCCTGGGCCAATGCCGGCGCGGGCGCCGAGGCAAAACCCAGGGCCATCAGGCCGGCCAGGAGGATGTGCAGGGTGTTCTTCATGCGGTTCGTGGCTCCGGCGCCGGGGGCCGGCGCCATGGGTTCAACGGGAGTAATCAAGGATAGCATCATCGAGCAAACGGGCCGTGTCGCGGCCCAGGCTGCCGACACCGTTCAGCTCCAGCTCAAGGTAGATGCCCAGGTTGCGGTCGCCGCCGAATTCACGGATGTATTCGCGGGCCAGCACGCGGACCGCCAGGCAGCAGCTCTTCCACTCGACGCCGGCCAGCGACTCGAGGGTGTCCCGGTCGCGCAGCGAGTAGTTCCAGCGGCCCAGCAGGCGCCAGCGGTCGTTCACCGGCAGCACGAAGGACAGGTCGCCCTGCTCGAGCACGTCGGCGCGGTAGCGGTAGGCGGCGTTGACCAGGCCGCCCGCGCCGAAGCGCCACTGGCTGCGCACGGCCGAGAGGTTGGTGCGTTCGCGGTCCGGGTCCCACTGCTGGGCCAGGCCCACGGTCCAGCGCTGGCCCAGGGCCAGGCTGGCTTCGGCGACCCAGGCCGAGCCGTCGTCGGACAGCGGCGGCGCGCCGGGCACGGTGACCCGCGGCGGATCGAAGTAGTGGATGCGGCCGACGCTGGCGCTCAGGCGCTCGCGGCCGTCGCGGGTGTCGAGGATGCGGCTGGTCAGCGCCAGCGTCACCTGGTCGGCGTCGCCCTGGCGGTCGGCGCCGCCGAAGCGGTTGTCGCGGAACAGGCCGGGCCAGCTGAAGGTCAGCGGCTGGGTGTCGAACAGCGGCAGGTCGTCCTGGTCGCGGTAGGGCACGTTCAGGTAGACCAGGCGGGGCTCCAGCGTCTGCAGCAGGCGGCCGTCGCCCCAAGCGAACTCGCGCTCGAAGAAGGCGCCGGCGTCGAAGCGGGTGATCGGCAGGCTGCGGCTGGGCGAGCGGTCGGCGCCGGGCGCGACCAGGCCGGCGTCGAGCGACCAGGCGGTGTAGCGCCAGGAGATTTCGGGGGTGGCGTACCAGGCGGCGCCGCCGAAGGGCAGGCGCAGGGTCGGGCGCAGGTCGACGCGTTCGCCGCCGGCCAGGGTCTCGTGGTCGAAGCGCACCGCCTCGGCCTGCAGGTCGAGCTGCACCCACGGCAGCAGCGACTTGCTCCAGCGCGCCGCGGCGGTGGGCAGGCGACGGTAGGGTTCGGTGCCCGGCACGACCAGCGGGTTGGCGATCTGCCAGCGCTCGGCCGACAGGCTGGCGCTCCAGCCCAGGCCTCGGCCGTACAGCCCGGCGGTGCTGGGCAGCAGGGTGATCGAGGTCGAGGCCAGCGAGTCGTTGAAGTCGTCGAAGTACAGGACGTCGCTGACGTGGTTGAGGTTGGCGTTGAAGTACCAGTGCGGCCCGAACGAGGTGGAGTGGCGCAGCGACGCCACGCCGCGGTCGTAGCCGCGGCCCGGTTCGTCGTCGTTGGCCAGCCAGTTTCCTTCCAGCACGCCCTGGCTGCGGGTGGTGAGGTAGCGCAATTCGCCGCCCAGCATCAGGCCGCGGTTGCTCATCCAGCGCGGCACCACGGTGGCGTCGACGTTGGGCGCGAGGTTGAGGTAGATCGGCTGCTCGTAGTCGAAGCCGTTGCGGTCGTCGATGCCGATCTTGGGCGACAGCAGGCCGGTGCGGCGCCGGTCGTCGGTGGGGAAGCGCAGGTAGGGCAGCCACAGCACGGGCACGCCGCCCAGGCGCAGGGTGGCGTTGCGGGCGGTGCCCATCGCGGCTTCCTGGTCGACGTCGATGCGGCTGGCGGAGAACTCCCACTGCCGCTGCCCGGGCGGGCAGGTGGAGTAGGTGCCGCCCGCCATCCGGCCCAGGTCGCCCTGCAGCGTCACGGTGTCGGCGCGGCCGTTGCCGGCGTTGTCGTTGAACTGGTAGGTCACGCCGTCGAGCGTGACGACGTCGGCCTTCTGGTCGCCGGACGCCTTGTCGGCGGTGAAGCGCAGGCCTTCGTCCTGGAAGCGCACGCCGCCCTCGGTGACGTATTGCTCGGTGTCGTGGGACCAGGTGAGCTTTTCGGTGCCGAGCCAGCGGTTGCCGCGGCGCAGCTCCACCCCGCCTTCGAACACCGTGGTCTCGTCGCCGCTCACGTCGAGGTTCCGGGCGCTGATGTCGGTAGGCAGGGTGGCCGGGTCGACCGCGGGATCGGCCGGCACCGCCAGCGGCTGGAACAGCGGCAGGCCGTCGGGCGAAGGGCAGAGCGCCCAGTCGGCGGTCGGGGCGGGATCCTGTGCGCGGGCCGTGCCGGCGATGGCCAGGCAAAGGGGAAGCAGTCGAAGGGCTTGACGGCGCACGGAGGCATCCCGGGAAAAGACGTGATAGCTTGGCCCAACGCGCCTGACGGGGCAACACGGAAACAGCGGCATGGCCGGCAAGATCGAGAAAACCGACGAGCAGTGGCGCGCCGAGCTCAGCCCGGAGCAATACGCCATCTGCCGCTGCTCGGAAACCGAGCGCGCCTTCACCGGCAAGTACTGGAACCACCACGGCACCGGCACCTACGTCTGCGCCGCCTGCCGCGCCGAGCTGTTCGCCTCGGTCGACAAGTACGACTCGGGCAGCGGCTGGCCCAGCTATTCGCGTCCGGTCGCGGCCGGGGTGGTCGACGAACACGCCGACGACAGCCTGGGCATGCGACGCGTCGAAGTGCGCTGCGCCGCCTGCGACTCCCACCTGGGCCACGTCTTCCCGGATGGTCCGCAGCCGACCGGGCTGCGCTACTGCATCAATTCGGCGTCGCTGGACTTCAAGCCGGCGTGATGCCGGCCAGGCCCTGCAGGTGGGCCACGCTGCAGGCCCGCAGCGCCGCCAGGCTGTAGCCACCCTCGAGCATCGACACCAGCCGCCCGCCGGCGTGGCGCGCGGCCAGGGCCGCGAGTTCGGCGCTGAGCCAGCGGTAGTCCTCGGCCTCCAGCATCAGGTCCGCCAGCGGATCGAGGCGGTGCCCGTCGAAGCCGGCCGAGACCAGCACCAGCTCCGGGCGGAAGGCATCCACCGCGGGCAGCAGGTGCTCGCGCCAGGCGTGCCGGAAGGCTTCGCCGTCGGTGCCCGGCGACAGCGTCGCGTTCACCACGTTGCCGACGCCGCGCTCGTGCGCCAGGCCGGAGTTCGGGTACAGCGGGTACTGGTGCGAGCTGGCGTACATCACCCGCGGGTCGCTGGCGAAGATGTCCTGGCTGCCGTTGCCGTGGTGCACGTCGAAGTCGATGATCGCCACCCGCGCGAGCCCGTGCGCGTGCACCGCATGCGCCGCCGCGACCGCGATCGAATTGAACAGGCAAAAGCCCATCGCCACCGGGCCGGTGGCGTGGTGGCCGGGCGGGCGCACGGCGCAGAAGGCCTGCGTGGCCTCGCCGCGCAGCACCGCGTCGACCGCGGCGATGCCGGCGCCGGCGGCGCGCAGCGCGGCCTCGGGCGAGTCGGCCGACATCGCGGTGTCCTCGTCCAGGCGCACGGTCCCGTCGATCGGCGTGTCGAGCACGCGCGCCACCAGGTCGCGGCTGTGGACCCGCAGCAGCGCGTCGCGGTCGGCGCGAGGCGCCTCGCGCCAGGACCACAGCGGGAAATTGGCGCGGACCGCGTGCAGCACCGCCTCCAGCCGCGCCGGGCATTCCGGGTGGCCGGCCCCCGGGTCATGCGCCAGGCAGGCGGGGTGGGTGTAGAGCAGCACGACTAGCCTTTCCGGCGCTCGTGGTTCCAGAGCACCTCGCCGTGGCCGCTGGCGCGGGCCAGCACGCGGGCGATGACGAACAGCAGGTCGGAAAGGCGGTTGAGGTAGCGGATGGCTTCCGGACGCACCGCGTCGTGGTGCGACAGGGTCACCGACTCGCGCTCGGCGCGGCGGCAGATGGTGCGGGCCAGGTGGCAGTGCGCCGCGGCCAGGCCACCGCCCGGCAGGATGAAGTCCTTGAGCGGCGGCAGGTCGGCGTTGAAGGCGTCGAGCTGGTCCTCGAGCCGCTGGATGTCGGCGTCGAAGATGGCCGCGTGGCCCGGGATGCACAGCTCGCCGCCGAGGTCGAACAGCTGGTGCTGCACCGAGACCAGCACGGTGCGCAACGCATCCGGGAGCTCGCAGGCCAGCACGATGCCGATGGCCGAGTTGGCCTCGTCGACGGTGCCGTAGGCAGTGACGCGGGCAGAATCCTTGGCCACGCGCGACCCGTCGCCCAGGCCGGTGCTGCCGTCATCGCCCGTGCGGGTGTAGATCTTCGACAGCCGGTTGCCCATGGCGACCTCAGCGGGCGGCGACGGCCGGCGCGCGCCGGGCCAGGGCCCAGGTGGCGACGACGTGCAGGGCGGCCGCGATCGCGACGTAGGTGCTGGCGTTGCGCAGGTAGGGCAGGAACCAGTCGGCGTAGTTCTTGGCCCAGCCGGCCAGGGTCGGTTCGGCGACCGCGCTGGCCAGCCAGTAGAAGCCGCCCTGCGCGAAGAAATGGCAGGTGGCGACGCTGGCGAACACCGACACCGCCAGCAGGCCCAGCGCGCGCGGCTCGAGGCCGCGGTAGCCGCGGCGCAGCAGGCTGCCGCCCAGCCACATCGCCGCATGCGCCGGCACCAGGAACCAGTAGCCCGGCGACATGCAGTAGTGGCTCCAGAAGCTCTGGCCGCCGCCGGTGATCACGAGGTAGTCGACCGCCACCGCCAGCGCCATCAGGGCGGGGAAGGCCCAGCGCATGCTGCCGCGCAGGTAGAAGCCGGCGACGAAGAACACCGCCCAGGACGCGTCCGGCACCAGGCCGAAATGGTTGAGCCGGGTCGCGGCCATGACGGCGGCGAGCACCAGGAACAGGGCCAGTCGCGAACGGAGGGTCAGGGTCATGATGAGCGGGCTTCCGGAGGTCAGGCCCGCATTTTAGACGAACTGCGCCCCGAGCGGGCCATGCGTGGGCCTTCACCGGACGGGCGCGTATCATTCGGCCATGGCGGGCACCGACGGCTTCGATCACGACATCCTCATCCTTGGCGGCGGCCTGGTCGGCAGCGCCCTGGCCTGCGCGCTCGATGGCCGCGGCTGGCGCGTGGCCCAGGTCGAGGCCAGTCCGCCGCAGGCGGGCGCACCGGGCTTCGACGAGCGCAAGCTGGCGCTGGCCCTGGCCAGCCTGAACGCGCTGTCGGCGCTGGACGTGCTGCCGCGCCTGGCGACGCCGCCGGCGCCGATCCGCCGCATCCACGTCAGTCGCGCCGGCGACTTCGGCAGCGTGCGCCTGGCGGCGTCCGACCACGGCCGCGAGCAGTTCGGCGGCGTGGTGCTGGCGCGCGAGCTGGGCCAGGCGCTCGAATCCCGGCTGGCCGACTGCGCGGGTCTGGTGCGCTACCGGCCGGCCCGCGTGCTGTCGGTGGCGCCCGATGCCGACGGTCCCGGCGTCACGCTTGAGCAGGACGGCGGGACGCGCCGCCTGCGCACCCGCCTGCTGGTGGCCGCCGACGGCAGCCGGTCACTGGCGCGCGCCGCCTGGGGCATCGACGCCGACGAACACGATTACGGCCAGACCCTGGTGGTCTGCAGCCTGGCCACCGACCGCGCGCCGGACGGCACCGCCTACGAACGCTTCAGTGAACAGGGCCCGGTGGCGCTGCTGCCGATGGCCGGCGGCCACTTCGGCGCCATCTGCGGCGTGCCGCGCGGCGACGCGGACGCCGTGCTGGCGATGGACGACGCCGCCTACCGCGATTACTTCCAGCAGCGCTTCGGCTGGCGCGCCGGCCGCGTCACCCGCGTCGGCCAGCGCAGCGGCTATCCGATCGCGCGGCTGGTTGCCTCGCGGCTCACCGCGCCCCGCGGCGTGGTGATGGGCAACGCCGCCCAGACCCTGCATCCGATCGGCGCCCAGGGCTTCAATCTCGGCCTGCGCGATGCGCTGACCCTGGCCGAGGTGCTGGCCGGCGACGATCCCGGCGCGCCCGCCGGGCTGGCCGCCTACGAAGCCGCACGCCGCGAGGACCGCGAGCGCACGCTGGCCTTCAGCGACGGCCTGGCCCGCATCACCGCGAACCCGTCGGCGCCGCTGCACGTGCTGCGCTCGCTGGGGCTGCTGGCCCTGGGCCACGTGCCCGGACTGGCCGATCCGCTGGTGGCCGGGGCGATGGGGTTCCGCGGCCGCGTGCCGGCGCTGTCGAGGGACCGGGCATGAGTCGTCGTGACCTGCTGGACCTGGTGGTGGTGGGCGCCGGCGTGGTCGGCAGCGCCACCGCGCTGGCGGCCGCGCGCGACGGCCTGCGCGTGGCCCTGGTCGAGGCGCACGCGCCGCCGGCCTGGACGCCCGACGAGGCCGACCTGCGCGTGTACGCCTTCGCGCCCGACAACGCCGCCCTGCTCGATGACCTCGGTGCCTGGGGCCCGATCCGGGCGGCGCGCGCGCATCCGTATCGCCGCATGCGGGTGTGGGACGCGGCCGGCGGCGGCGAGCTGGATTTCGACGCCGACGCGCTGGGGCGCGCGCACCTGGGCCACATCGTCGAGCACGCGCTGCTGGTGGACCGGCTGTGGGCCGCCTGCGGCCGCGAGGCTTCGCTGCGGCGGGTGTTCCCCGCGCGCCTGGCCGGGATCGAACAGGAGGCGTCCGCGGCCACCGCGGTGCTGGACGACGGCCAGCGCCTGCGCGCGCGCCTGGTGGTCGGCGCCGACGGCGCGGCCTCGCAGGTCCGCGCGGCGGTCGGGCTGCAGGCGGAGGCGCACGACTATGGCCAGCGCGGCCTGGTCGCCTACGTCGGCACCGAGCGTCCGCACGAGGACACGGCCTGGCAGCGCTTCCTGCCCACCGGGCCGCTGGCCTTCCTGCCCTGCGCGGACGGCCGCAGTTCGATCGTCTGGACCCTGCCCGAGGCCGAGGCGCAGCGCCTGCTGGCGGCGGATGAAGCAAGCTTCCGGCGCGAGCTCACGCGCGCCTTCGATGCGCGCCTGGGCGAAGTGACGTCGGTGTCGGCGCGCGCGGCCTTCCCGCTGCGCCGGCAGCTGGCGAAGGACTATGTCGCGGGCCGGGTGCTGCTGGTCGGCGACGCGGCGCACGCAGTGCATCCGCTGGCGGGGCAGGGCGTGAACCTGGGCCTGCGCGACGTCGCCGCCCTGCGCGAGACCTGGCGCCGCGCCGCCGAGGCCCAGGCCGACTTCGCCGCCGCGCATCGCCTGGCCCGCTGGGAGCGCACCCGCCGCAGCGAGAACGCGGTGGCGGCCTATTCCTTCGAAGCCATCAACCGCGTCTTCAGCAACGACGCCCTGTGGCCCACCTTGCTCCGCGGCCCGGCCCTCGGCCTCGCCAACCGCCTCACCCCCGTCACCCGCGCCCTCTGGCGTCGCGCCGCCGGGGTTTAGTGGCCCGCTGTGGTTTTTACAGGCTCGAACGCGGATCAGAGCGGAAAGATCGGATAAGAGCGGATAAAGAAAAGGGTTGGGCTTTCGCGCGATGGATGATTTGCGCGAAAACCCAACCCTGATTTTTTGGCTTTATCCGCTTTTATCCGGCCTTTCTGCTCTGATCCGCGTTCAATTCTTGAATCCCACCCGAAGCCAGGATCAGGCCGCTTCGGCCTGGGACTTGCGGGGGCCGTGGAGGAGGGCGTGGCGGATGTGGGCGATCACGAGGTCGACTTCGCCGCTGGTGACCGCGAAGTGCGGGGTGAAGCGCAGCGAGTTGGTGCCGCCGTGGATGACGCCGATGCCGCGCTCGCGCATGAACTCCTCGGTCGAGCCGGTGCCGAAGCACTTGAAGTCCGGGTGCAGTTCGCAGGAGAACAGCAGGCCGGTGCCCTGCACCTGGGTGATCAGGCCGTTGCCGAGTTCGTTCTTGAGCGCGTTGAGCTTGTCCAGGAACTCCTGGCCGCGCTCGACGATGTTGCGGCGAAGTTCCGGCGTGAGCTGGCCCAGCACCGTGGCGGCGATGTCCAGCGCGCGCGGGTTGGCGGTCATGGTGTTGCCGTAGGTGCCCTTGCGGTACAGGCCCGCGGCGCGCTCGTTCACCGCGAGCACCGACATCGGGTACTGGCCGCCGTTGAGCGCCTTGGAATAGGTCTCCATGTCCGGCGCCTCCAGGCCCTGGAAGCCCGGGTAGTCGACGATCGACAGCACGCCGTGCACGCGCAGGCCGGCCTGGATCGAGTCGACCAGCAGCAGGGTGCCGTGGGCCTGGGTCAATTCACGCGCGACGGCGTAGAACTCCGCCGGCACCGCGCGGCCCGGGTCGCCTTCGCCCATCACCGGCTCCAGGAACATCGCCTCGAAGTACCAGCCGTTGGCCTCGGCGTCGGCGAAGGCCTGCTTCAGGCCCTCGATCGAGTAGGGCTCGATGGTGATGAGCTGGTCGGTGTGGTGCTTGTAGCTGGCCAGGTGCTGCAGGTAGTTCTTGCGCGAGGAGTCCGAATACAGCGCCGGCAGTTCGGTGCGGCCATGGAAGGCGCCCTTCACCGCGATGCGCTTGACCCGCTTGCCGGCGTGGCGGCCACCCGGGTCGGTGTGGATCTTGGTGTTCACGTCGGCGATGCGGCCGGCCAGCGACACCGACTCCGAGCCCGAATTCAGGCACAGGAACTTCGCGAACGGGCAGCCGCCGCGGGTGTGGCCGAGTTCGTTGCGCAGCGCGCGCACCAGGCGCAGCTGCGACAGCGACGGGGTCATGATGTTGGCCATGACCTGCGGCCGGGCCATCGCGCCCAGCACCGCCTTCGGGGTGTGGCCGAAGCCGAGCATGCCGTAGCCGCCGGAGTCGTGGATCACCGCGCCCTTGAGCGTCACCACCCACGGGCCGCGGGCGGCGATGGCGACGTAGGGGTTCACGGCGTCGTCGGGGTAGAAGTTGACGAAGCCCGCCTGCACGGCGTCGATCTGCGCCTGCTCGTCGAGGTCGAGCAGGTCGGCGAACTCGGCCGCGATGGCGGCGTGCTGCGCGACGGCGGCGTCGACGGCTTCGACCAGGTCCGGATAGCGACCCGCGAGATCGAGCAGGGTGGCGTCGTCCAGGCCGGCGGTACGGACCTGGCCAGCATGGCTGCGCAGGGGCTTGAGGGTGTCGATCAGGTTCATGGCGGGCTCCGGACCCAAAGCAAAACGCGAGGAAGCTCCTCGCGCGGCGGGTCTTGCGTTGAAAATCAAATACTTGCGGCCGATCTTACCACCGCCGTGAAGGGCGCGTAACCCCCAAGCGTTTGAATCCGGCGGCCCCGGGTGACAGGTGTCAGCCGCGATCGCTGACGCCGGCCACTGCTGGCGCCAACGGGGGCTGCGGACACTGGCCGCACCCCCTCAGGAGGACCGCCATGCCCCCCGATCCGACCCGACCCCCCGTCCTGGCCCGGCTGCACGCCGCCGGCAAGCGTTACGGCGCCATCGAGGCACTCGCGGGCGTCGACCTGGCCATCCATGCCGGCGAAGTGCTGGCCGTGCTGGGGGCCAACGGCGCCGGCAAGACCACTGCCCTGGGCCTGCTGACCGGCCGGCTCAGCCCGGACGCCGGCCGCGCGGAACTGTTCGGCGGCGACCCGCGTGACCCCCGGGTCCGCCGCGGCATCGGGGTGATGCTGCAGGACGGCGACCTGCCCGACACCCTGCGGGTGGCCGAGCACGTGCGGCTGTTCTCGAGTTACTACCCGACGTCACGCCCGCTGGCGGAGACCCTGGCCCTGGCCGGCGTCGCCGACCTGGCGCGACGGCCCTACGGCGCGCTCTCGGGCGGCCAGAAGCGGCGCGTGCAGTTCGCGCTGGCGATCTGCGGGCGGCCGCCCCTGCTGTTCGTCGATGAGCCCACCGTCGGCCTCGACGTCGAATCGCGCCGCGGCTTCTGGGCCGTGCTGCGCCAGCTGCGCGACGAGGGCGCCGGCATCGTGCTGACCACGCATTACCTGGAGGAAGCCGATGCGCTCGCCGACCGCATCGTGCTGATGGCCGGCGGCCGCATCCTCGCCGACGACAGTCCGGCCGGCGTCAAGGCCCGCGCCGACGGCAAGCGGCTGCGCGCGCGCACCTCGGTCGCCGCCCGCGAGCTGGCGGCCTGGCCCGGCGTGCTTCGCGCCGACGAGGTGCCCGGCGCCACCGAGCTGGTGACCCGCGAGGCCGAGGCCGTGCTGCGCCGCTGGCTGGCCGCCGACCCGGGGCTGTCGGAGCTCGAGGTCCGCCCGCTGAGCCTCGAGGAGGCGTTCGTGTCCCTCACCCGTCACCCCGGGGCCGCCGGCCCCCAGGAGCAAGCCGCATGAATCCGTCGCTGCCCGCCCCGCGCCCATTTCCGGCGCTGCTGCGCATCCAGGCGCTCGAGGCTTGGTACGAACTGCTGGCGGTGCTGCGCCAGCCCGCCTTCGCGCTGCCGACGCTGCTGTTCCCGGTCGTGTTCTACCTGCTGTTCGCGGTGGTGCTGCCGGGCAAGTGGGGCGGCCTGGAGCGCGCCGCCTACCTGCTGGCGACCTACGGCGTGTTCGGGGTGATCGGCCCGGCGCTGTTCGGATTCGGCGTTGGGCTCGCGATCGAGCGCGACAAGGGCTGGCTGGAGCTCAAGCGCGTGTCGCCGATGCCGACGATGGTGTACTTCGTGGCCAAGATCGCCATGAGCCTGGTGGTCGGCCTGGTCGTGGTGTGCCTGCTGTCGATCGCCGCGGTGTTCGCCGGAGGAGTCCGGATCGCGCCCGGGACCTGGGTCCTGCTGGTGGCCACCCTGATGCTGGGCACATTGCCTTTTTGCGCGATCGGCCTGTGGCTGGGCACCCTGGTGCGCGGCCAGGGAGCGGTGGCGGTGGTGAACCTGGTCTATCTGCCGATGTCGGTGCTGTCGGGCCTGTGGATCCCCATCTTCGCCTTCCCCGTGCTGCTGCAGAAGCTGGCCGTGCTGTGGCCGGCCTGGCACCTGGGCCGGATGGCGCTGGGCGTGGTGGGGCAGGCGCAGGACGTGCGCTACGGCCTGCACGCCACCGTGCTGCTGGCCACCACCGCCGTGTTCCTCGGTCTGGCCGCCCTGCGCCTGCGGCGCGGCTGAGGCGGCGGCCGTGGCGGGAAATCCGATACCCTCGGCGCCGAAGGGAGCCACGATGCCGAAGCCAACGCCTGCACCGGAAGCCGTCTACGACGAACTGATCGGCCGCCCCGTGCTGGGCCTGGTCTACCTGCCGTTCGTGTTCCTGCCGCTGGTGTTCTGGCCGCAGGCGCCGGCGAGTGCGTGGTGGGCCAGCCTGGCCGCCGCGCTCGTCTTCGTCCCGGGCTTCTTCGCTTTCCGGCGCTGGCGCGGGCGGGCGCAGCTGGCCCTGGTCGCGACGACCGCGCTGCTGGGGCTGGCGCTGATCACGATCCAGCCCGGCGGCAATACCTTCGTGATCTACGCCTGCGCGATGGCGACGGCGGTGCTGCCGGCCCGGATCGCGCTGCTGGCGACGGTGGCGATGGTGGCGGCGATGACGCTGGCCTTCGTGCAGACGCTGCCGGCGCAGATGGCGCTGGCCTACAGCCTGATGGCGGCGGTGATCTGCGCGCTGGTGGTCGCGGGCGTCCTGATGACGCGCGCGCGCCAGCGTCGCGACGCCGAGCTGCGGCTGACCCAGGCCGAGGTGGCGCGGCTGGCGGCGATGGCCGAACGCGAGCGCATCGGCCGCGACCTGCACGACCTGCTGGGCCACACGCTGTCGCTGGTGGCGCTCAAGAGCGAGCTCGCCGGCCGCCTGGTCGAGGTCGATCCCGCCGCGGCGCGGGTCCAGATCGGCGAAGTCGAGAGCGTGGCGCGGCAGGCGCTGGCGCAGGTGCGCGAGGCGGTCGTGGGCATCCGCGCCACCGGCCTGGAGGCCGAGCTGGCGGCGGCCCGCCTGGCCCTGCTCTCGGCCGACGTGCACCTGGACCAGCGGCTGGCGCCGGTGGCGCTGGACCCGGCGGTGGAGTCCGCGCTGGCGATGGCGCTGCGCGAGGCGGTGACGAACGTGCTCCGGCATGCCGAGGCCCGCCGCGTCGAGGTCGAGCTGGTGGCCGAGGGCGACCAGCTGCGCCTGCACATCATCGACGACGGTCGCGGCGGCGCGGACGTCCCCGGCAACGGCCTGGCCGGCATGCGCGAGCGGCTTGCCAGCTTCGGCGGCGCGCTGGACGTGGACAGCCCGCGCGGCGCCGGCACCCGCCTGCAGATCACGCTGCCGCGCCGGGCGCTGGCGGTGGGCCCGTGATCCGGCTGGTGCTGGCCGAGGACCAGGCCATGGTGCGCGGCGCGCTGGTCGCGCTGCTGGGCCTGGAGACCGACCTGCAGGTGGTGGCCGAGGCCGGCGACGGCGAAGCCGCCTGGCTGGCGGTGGCAAAGCAGGTGCCCGACCTGCTGGTCACCGACATCGAGATGCCCGGCCTCACCGGCCTGGACCTGGCCCTGCGCGTGCGCGACGCCGGGCTCGCGACGCGGGTGGTGATCATCACCACCTTCGCCCGCGCCGGTTACCTGCGCCGGGCGCTGGACGCCGGCGTGCGCGGCTACCTGCTCAAGGACGCGCCCTCGGGCCAGCTCGCCGCGGCCCTGCGCCAGGTGCATGCCGGCGGCCGCGTCATCGATCCGCAGCTGGCCGTCGCGGCCTGGGGCGAGCAGGACCCGCTGACCGAGCGCGAGCGCCAGGTGCTGCGGCTGGCGGGCGAGGGCGCCCGCAGCGCCGACATCGCCGAGCGCCTGCACCTGTCGCACGGCACGGTGCGCAACTACCTGTCCGAGGCGATCGGCAAGCTGGGCGCCGCCAATCGCATCGAGGCCTACCGGGTGGCCCGGGCCAAGGGCTGGCTCTGAGGGAGCCGTCGCGCTCCGTTGCCGCGCCCCGGCCGCGCCGGCCGGCCGAAATCCGCGATAATGCCGGCCCCGTCGCCGCCTCCGATCGCCTTGAAGAAGTCCGATTTCCATTTCGACCTGCCGCCCGAGCTGATCGCGCAGGCGCCGCTGGCCGAGCGTTCGGCCAGCCGCATGCTGGTGGTCCCGCCCGACGCGCCGCCGTATGCCGACCGCCACGTGCGCGACCTGCCGGAGTACCTGCGGGCCGGTGACCTGCTGGTGTTCAACGACACGCGGGTGATCCCGGCGCGCCTGCACGGCACCAAGGACAGCGGCGGGCGGGTCGAGATCCTGCTCGAGCGCCTGGTCGGCGGACACGAGGTGCTGGCCCAGGTCGGCGCCAGCAAGTCGCCCAAGCCGGGCGGCCGCATCACGCTCGACGAAGGCACGTCGCTCGAGGTGCTGGGCCGCGAGGGCGAGTTCTACCGGCTGCGCTTCCTCACCGACGAGCCGCTGGAAAAGCTGCTGCTGCGCGCCGGCCGCATGCCGCTGCCGCCCTACATCCAGCGCGAGGCCGGCGAGGCCGACCTCGAGCGCTACCAGACCCTGTTCGCGCGCCACACCGGCGCGGTCGCGGCGCCCACCGCCGGCCTGCACTTCGACCAGGCGCTGCTGGCGGCGCTGGAGGCCAAGGGCGTGCAGTCCGGGCACGTCACGCTGCACGTGGGCGCGGGCACCTTCCAGCCGATGCGGGTGGAGTCGATCCACGAGCACCAGATGCACAGTGAATGGCTCAACGTCGGCGCCGAGCTGTGCCAGCAGGTGGCGCGAACGCGCGCCGCCGGCGGCCGCGTGGTCGCGGTCGGCACCACGGTGGTGCGTGCGCTGGAGACGGCGGCCCAGGACGGCGAGCTGCGCCCGTACGCGGGCGACACCAACATCTTCCTGTTCCCGGGCAAGAAGATCCGCACGGTGGACGCGCTGCTGACCAACTTCCACCTGCCCGAAAGCACGCTGATGATGCTGGTCTCGGCCTTCGCCGGCCGCGAACGCATCCTGGCCGCCTACGCGCACGCGGTGCGCGACCAATACCGGTTCTTCAGCTACGGCGACGCCATGCTGCTTTACCCGGAGGCGGCGCCGTGAGCCGGATGCGTTTCGAGAAGCTCGGCCAGGACGGCGCCGCGCGCCGCGGCCGCCTGCACTTCCCGCGCGGCACGGTGGAAACGCCGGCCTTCATGCCGGTGGGCACCTACGGCACGGTGAAGGCGATGTTGCCGGAGTCGCTGCGGGCCATCGGCGCCGAGATCATCCTGGGCAACACCTTCCACCTGTGGCTGCGGCCGGGCATGGAGGTGATCGACCTGCACGGCGGCCTGCATGGGTTCTGCAAGTGGGACGGGCCGATCCTCACCGACTCGGGCGGCTTCCAGGTGTGGTCGCTGGCCAAGCGCCGGAAGATCACGGAGGAGGGCGTCACCTTCGCGTCGCCGACCGACGGCAGCAAGGTCTTCCTGTCGCCGGAAGTGAGCATGCAGGTGCAGCGCTCGCTGGACTCGGACATCGTGATGATCTTCGACGAGTGCACGCCTTACCCGGCCACCGAGCCGGTGGCGCGCAAGTCGATGGAGCTCAGCCTGCGCTGGGCCGAGCGCAGCAAGCGGGCGCATGAAGGCAACGACGCGGCGCTGTTCGGCATCGTGCAGGGCGGCACCCATCCGGAGCTGCGGGCGCGTTCGGCCGAGGGCCTCAAGGCGATCGGCTTCGACGGTTATGCGGTCGGCGGGCTGGCCGTGGGCGAGCCGCCGGAGGAGCGCGACGCGACGCTGGACGCGCTGGTGCCGCTGCTGCCGGAAGACCAGCCGCGCTACCTGATGGGGGTGGGCAAGCCGGAGGACATCGTCGAGGCGGTGGCGCGCGGCATCGACATGTTCGACTGCGTGATGCCGACGCGGAATGCGCGCAACGGGCATTTCTTCGTGCGCGGGGGGCAGGTGCGCATCCGCAATGCGCAGTACGAGAAGGACCTGCGGCCGATCGAGGAGGGCTGCACCTGCTACACCTGCGCCAGTGGCTACAGCCGCAGCTACCTGCGCCATCTCAACCGCTGCAACGAGATCCTGGCCTCGATGCTGGGCACGATCCACAACCTGCACCACTACCAGCAGCTGATGCGCGAGATCCGCGCGGCCATCGAGGCCGGCCGCTTCGAAGCCTGGCGCACCGCCTTCCACGCCGCCCGCACCCCCTGACCCCTCCCTGTAGGAGCGCCTTCAGGCGCGAATCTTTTGACTCTTTGGCCCCGGGCCCGTGGGTCGCGAAGGTCCGCCGTACGCGAGGGTCCTTTCCCGGGCACGCCGTGAACCCGTCCATGGGGGCTCATCGAAAACGTCCCTGTTTTCGATGTCCCGGGAAAGGACCCTCGCGCACGTCGGCCCGCGGGCCATCCGGGCCGGGGTTTCGATTCCCAGAGCTCGCGAGCCGGGAGGCTCTCCTTCCAGGGTGAAGCTGCGGGCACTTTGGCTTTCTGAGGCGCGAATCCGGCCCGGAAGGTACGGAGGCCGTCGCATGAGAGCCCGCTCCCAGGGGTCTCGAAAACAGGGACGTTTTCGAGAAGCCCCCATGGATGGGTTCACGGCGTCCCCTGGGAGCGGGCTCTCGTGCGGCGGCCTGTCGCCATGGCCGGTCCCGGCACCGACACCGGACGAAACGCGGCCGGCCCTGGCGCCGGGAAGCCATGGAATGCGGCTGACCCCAGCGCCCGGAAGCAAGGGCAGCAGGCCTGGAGGCGCGCCTACCGGGGGAGGGGTGCTGTGGCATACTTGCCCGCTTGATTCCCCAGCACAGACGGTAAAGCCATGTCCCTGCTCGATATCCTCGTTTCCCCGGCGGCCGCCCAGGCCGCGGGCGGCGCTGCCGGCCAGCCCAGCATGCTCAGCAGCATCCTGCCGCTGATCATCATCTTCATTGTCTTCTGGTTCCTGCTGCTGCGCCCCCAGATGAAGCGCGCCAAGGAACACCGCGAACTGCTCGCCAAGCTCCAGAAAGGCGACGAAGTGATCACCGGCGGTGGCCTCGCCGGCCGCATCGAGGACCTGGGCGAGAGCTTCGTCACCGTCGAGATCGCCGACAAGGTCAGCATCAAGGTCCAGCGGGGCGCCATTACCGCCGTCCTGCCCAAGGGCACGTTGAAGTCCGCCTGATCCGTCCCCATCCGATCCACCCACGGCCCTGACCGGGCCGCAAACGGTTGTCGCCCATGCTCCAGTTCCCCACGTGGAAATATCTCGTCGCCGCGCTAGTGATCGCGCTGTCGGTGTTCTACTCGCTGCCCAACCTGTACCCGCAGGACCCGGCCGTGCAGATCGCCGCCAACCGCGGCAGCGCCGTCGATGACGCGCTGGTGCTGCGGGTCCGCGGCGCGCTCGAGGCGGCCAAGATCGAGACCAAGTCGGTCGCGATCGAAGGCAGCAGCCTGGTGGTGCGCGTCGCCACCCCCGAGCGCCAGACCCAGGCCTATGACTTGATCAGCAAGGAGCTGGGCCGCAGCTACACCGTCGCGCTGAACCTGGCCTCGACCGTGCCGGACTGGCTGGGCTTCCTGGGCGCCCGGGCGATGTCCCTGGGCCTGGACCTGCAGGGCGGCGTGCACTTCCTGCTGGAAGTGGACCAGCAGGCGGCGATCGACAAGCGCACCAATGGCTTCGCCGACGAGATCTCGGCGATCCTGCGCGACGGCAAGTTCGCCTACACCAGCGTGTCCCGCACCCCCGAGGGCATCCAGGTGCTGCTGCGCGATGGCGCCGACATGGCGCGCGTGCGCGCCGCGATCGGCCGCGACGCGCCCGAGCTCGAGCTGATCGTCGACCCGGCCCAGCCCGAGCGGCTGCTGGCCCGCATCACCCCGGCCCAGATCCAGGCGATCATGGACGGCGCCATCGAGCAGAACCGCAGCACGCTCGACAACCGCATCAATGCCCTGGGCGTCGGCGAGCAGGTGATCCAGCGCCAGGGCGACAGCCGCATCGTCGTGCAGCTGCCGGGCGTGCAGGACACCGCCGAGGCCCGCAAGCTGATCGGCGCCACCGCCACCCTCGAATACCGCCATGTGGTCGACAACGGCCTGAAGGCGGCCGAGGCCGCGCGCACCGGCGCGGTGCCGGCCAATGCCCGCCTCTACTACATGCGCGAGCTGGGCCCCGACGGCAAGCCGCGGCCGATCCTGCTTTCGCGCCGGGTCATCGTGTCGGGCGACCAGCTGGTCAATGCGACCTCCAATCCCGATACGCAGGGTGGCGGCTTCGCGGTGCAGATCGAGCTCAACAACGCCGGCGGCAACCGCATGCTGGCGCATACCCGCGACAACGTCGGCCAGCTGATGGCGGCGGTCTACATCGAATCGATCCCGGAAGTGCGCACCGTCGACGGCAAGGACGTGCTCAGCTTCCGCGTCAGCGAGGAAGTGATCAACGCCGCCACCCTGCAGGGCGTGTTCGGCAAGAACTTCCAGACCACCGGCCTGTCGAGCCAGCAGGAAGCGACCGAGCTGGCGCGCCTGCTGCGCGCGGGTTCGCTGGCGGCGCCGATGGTGATCATCGAGGAGCGCATCATCGGCCCGAGCCTGGGCGCCGAGAACGTGGAGCGCGGCCTGTCGGCGGTGTTCTGGTCCTTCATGTTCGTGCTGGCCTTCTTCCTGGTCTATTACAAGACCTTCGGCATCGTCACCAACCTGGCGCTGCTGCTGAACCTGCTGATGGTGGTGGCGGTGATGTCGGTGATCGGCGCCACCCTGACCTTGCCTGGCCTGGCCGGCATCGCGCTCACGGTAGGCATGTCGGTCGACGCCAACGTGCTGATCAACGAACGTATCCGCGAGGAGTTGCGCAACGGCAACACGCCGCTGGCCAGCATCGCCAATGGCTACGACAAGGCATCGGGCACGATCACCGACTCCAACACCACGGCGCTGCTGGCCGGCGTGGCGATGGCGGTGTTCGGCTCCGGCCCGATCCGCGGCTTCGGCATCACGCTGATCATCGGCATCCTGACCTCGATGTACACCGCGGTCTCGGTCTCGCGCGGCATCGCCACCCTGATCTACGGCAAGCGCAAGAAGCTTGCCAAGATCTCGATCTAACGCATTCCTGGAGGCGGCGTGGAACTTTTCCCGTCCAATAGCAACATCAACTTCATGCGCACCCGCTACGTCGCGTTGGCGGTGGTGGCGACGCTGTGCCTGTCGGCCCTGGCCCTGATCGGGATCCGCGGCTTCAACTACGCGCTCGACTTCACCGGCGGCACCGCCACCGAGATCGAGTTCGCCCAGCCGGTCGACGTCGAGCAGGTGCGCGAGCGCCTGGAGGCCGCCGGCTACAGCGGGGCCGTGGTGCAGACCTTCGGCGCCGGCAACGACATCGTCATCCGCCTGCAGCCGCAGGAGACCGGCGACGAGGCCACGGGCACGCAGCGCGAGTACAGCGGCGCGGCGATCCTGGCGGCGGCCCAGCCCGACGGCAACCCGGGCACGGTGCTGCGCAGCGACTTCGTCGGCCCGCAGATCGGCAACGAGCTGGCGCTCAACAGCGTCTACGCGGCCATCTTCGTGGTGCTGGGCTTCCTGGCCTACATCTGGGCGCGCTTCGAGTTCAAGTTCGCGGTGGCGGCCATCATCACCACCCTGGTCGACCTGCTGGTGGTCTGCGGCTGGTTCGCGCTCAGCCAGCACGAATTCGACCTGACGGTGCTGGCCGGCATCCTGTCGGTGATGGGCTTCTCGATCAACGACACCATCGTGGTCTTCGACCGCGTCCGCGAGAATTTCCGCAGCCTCAAGGTCGAGCCGCGCGAGGTGCTGAACAAGTCGGTCAACCAGACGCTGTCGCGCACGATCATCACGTCGTTCGTGGCCTTCCTGACGATCCTGGCCCTGTACCTCTACGGCGGCGAGTCGCTCAAGGGCATGGCCGAGTCGCAGATGATCGGCATCGTGTTCGGCACCCTGTCCTCGATCTTCGTGGCCTGCCCGCTGCTGATGCTGATGGGCGTCACCAAGCAGGACCTGATGCCGCGCGCCAGGGACGACATCGAAGCCGAGCTCGCTCGACGGCCGTAATACCGCATTCGCGGTATTACCCCACGATTTGCTTTGCAAATCGTGGGCCCCGGGCTCATCACTTCCCATCCCCTGCGCCTTCGGCGCGCCCCCCTTACCAAGGGGGGCTACGCAAGCACGAAAAAGGCCCGCATCGGCGGGCCTTTTTCGTTGGGCTTTTTTTTTAACTCGCCTCGGCGGAATCGCGGCAAGAAAATCTGCTGGAGAGGCGTCTTGGGATGGGGTGCGAAGAGCCACTCCCATCGCTTCGGCCCTATCCGCTTTTATCCGTGCTCATCCGCCTTTATCCGTGTTCAAGGCTTTTAAAAGCCAGATCAAACGGAGAACGCAGCGGCGTAGTTGCTCGAGACGATGGCCTTTTGCAGGTGTTCGGTGATCTTGAGGTTGCCGGCGACGATCTGGCCCGACATCAGCAGCTTGTCGCCGCCACCCCGGAAGTCGCAGACGCGGCCGCCGGCTTCGCGGACCAGGAGCAGGCCGGCCGCGATGTCCCAGGGCTTCACGCCGGCCTCGAAGTAGGCGTCGGCGCGGCCGCAGGCCACGTAGGCCAGGTCCAGCGCCGCCGAACCGGTGCGGCGGATGTCCTCGGCCTCGCCCAGCACGGCCTCCAGCGCCGCCAGGTGGGGCGCCAGGCGCTTGCGCTCGCGCGGCGGGAAACCGGTGATCAGCATGGCCCCGTGGAGGTCCTTGCGCTCGCCGATGCGGATCTTCTTGTCGTTGAGCACGGCGCCGGCGCCGCGCGAGGCGGTGAACAGCTCGTTGCGCAGCGGGTCGAAGATAACGCCATGGATCGGCTCGCCGCCCTCGCACAGCGCGATCGACACGCAGAAGTGCGGGTAGCCGCGCAGGAAGTTGGAGGTCCCGTCCAGCGGATCGATGATGAAGGTGTGCCGGCCCGAGCCCATCGCCCCCGACTCCTCCGCCAGGATGGCGTAGTCCGGGAACGCGCGCCGCAGCTCGCGTATGATCTCCGCCTCGGCCTGGGCATCGACTTCGCTCGCGTAGTCCTGCTTCGATTTCTCGAAGACGCTCAGGCTGTCGAGCTTGCTCATGTGGCGCAGGATCAAGTTGCCGGCCGAACGGGCCGCCTTGACCATGACGTTGACGACAGGTTTCTGCATATGCCCGTCCAAAGGTCCGCTGGATTGTGAAGAGAACAAGGGGCCGGTCGAGCCGGCGCGGCGCAAAGGATAACAGGTTGCCCTGAACGGGGCCTCTAAAACCATGATCGAAGGCCTTCCCAATCTCCGCATCGTGCTGGTCGGCACCCAGCACCCCGGCAACATCGGCTCGGCCGCGCGCGCCATGAAGACCATGGGGCTGTCGGCCCTGCACCTGGTCGCGCCCGAGCGGTTCCCCGACCCCGAGGCCAACACCCTGGCCGCCGGCGCCGACGACCTGCTGGCCGCGGCCCCGGTGCATGCCGACCTGGACGGTGCCCTGGCCGGCTGCCACCTGGTGCTGGGCACCAGCGCCCGGCGCCGGCACGTGCCCCTGCCCGAGCTGGCGCCCCGCGAGGCGGCCGAGCGCCTGGTCGAGGCCGCGGGGCAGGGCCCGGTGGCCCTGCTGTTCGGCCGCGAGCGCACCGGGCTGGAGAACGCCGAGCTGCAGCGCTGCCACTTCACCGTGGGCATCCCCACCGATCCGGGCTTCAGCTCCCTCAACCTGGCGGCCGCGGTGCAGGTGCTGGCCTACGAACTGCGGCTGGCGGTGCTGGCCCGCGCCGGGGGCGGGCTGCCGTCCGGTCGCCCCATGCCCCCGGTGGACGCCGAGCCGCCGGCCACGGCCGACGAACTCGAGGGCTATTTCCGGCACCTCGACCAGGCCCTGCACGACATCGACTTCCACAAGGGCAAGCCGCCGGAAATGGTGATGTCGCGCCTGCGCCGGCTGTACCTGCGGGCCGGCCTGGACGCGCGCGAGCTCAAGATCCTGCGCGGCATCCTGTCCGAGGCCCAGCGCATGGCCCGGCTGGCCCGGGGCGGTCGCGCCTAGCGCGGTCGCGGCGGGGCGCATACAGTAGGCCACCCGAAGTCCCGATGCCCCCGAGCCCTACGTGACGCCACAGCAACCCCGCCCCAAGCCAGGCCTCCGGCGTCTGTTCCTGCTCCTGCTCCTGCTGCTGGCCGGCCCGGCGCCGGCCGCCGACGGCGTGCTGGTGCTCGGCCGCATCAGCGACGACCCGCGCCGCCACCACGAGCAGCTCAAGCCGCTGCTCGACTACGTGGTGCCGCGCATGCGCACCGTCGGCATCACCCAGGGCCGCGTGCTGATGGCCCGCGACCCGCAGCAGATGATGAGCTACCTGCGCCGCGGCAAGGTCGACTGGGTCACCGAAACGCCGGGCACCGGCCTGCTGCTGGCCGACCGGGTCGGCGCGCGGCCGCTGCTGCTGACCGAGCGCAGCGGCGCCCGGGAATACCGCAGCGTCATCTTCGTGCGCCGCGACAGCGGCATCACCGACCTCGACCAGCTGCTGGGCAAGACCATCGCCTTCCAGTCGCCGTCCTCCACCAGCGCCTACCTGGTGCCGGCCATGGCGCTGCGCCGGCGGCGCCTGCCGATGGGCCTGATGGTCTCGCCGCTCGAAGGCCGCGAGCCGGGCAGCGTCGGCTACGTCTTCGCCAATACCGACGCCAACCTGGCGGCCTGGGTGCACAAGCGCCTGGTCGACGCCGGCGGCTTCAGCGACCAGGACTGGGACCAGCTGCAGCGCGTGTCCGAAGCCTTCCGCCGCGACCTGGTGGTGATCCACACCACCGAGCCGGTGCCGCGCGCGATGGAGCTGGTCAGCGCCAACATGGCGCCCGACGTCGAGGCCCGCCTGAAGGAAGTGCTGCTGGGCGCCAGCACCGACCCGCAGGCGCGCGACGCGCTGCGGCAGTTCTTCCGCACCACCGGCTTCTACGAGCCTGACGCCGCCGCCCAGGTCCAGCTGCAGCAGCTGCGCCGCGGCGCCCGCGAGATCCGCGAGGCCCTGGAATGAAGCTGCCGGTGAAGCTGGGCCTGCGCGGGGAACTGCTGCTGATCATGTTCGGCATGATGCTGGTGGTCGCCGCACTGGTGGCGGCGCTGTGGCTGCACGAGAAATCGAGCAGCCGCGACGCCCGCGAACTCAGCGCCAGCGCCATGCGCGAACTGGCCCGCGAAGGCCTGCTGGGCCGCGGCCAGACGCTGTCGAGCCAGCTCGCCGACGCCGCCACCAACCCGCTGTACTACCTCGACCTGGCGAAGCTGGGCGAGCTCGCCCGTGCCACCCTGCGCCAGCCCGACGTGGTCTACGTGGTCATCCACGACGCCGAGGGCCAGGTCGTGCACGACGGCTCAGGCGACATCCCCGCCTTCGGCCAGCCGATGTCCGATCCGATGGCCTACGAAGCGCTCAATGCCGAGGGCGTGCACGGCCAGTGGAGCGACAAGCTGCTCGACGTCGCCAGCCCCATCCGCATCGGCGGCGAACGCATCGGTGGCGTCCGCGTCGGCCTCTCGCGCGAGAGCGCCAATCGCCGCGAGCAGGAAATGCTGGAGCCGCTGGCCGAGCGCCTGCAGGACGCCAGCAACGAACACCTGGGCTGGATCCTGGCCCTGATGGCGGCCCTGGTCGCGATGGGCGTCACCGCCATGGGGCTGCTGCAGCGGCGCGTCGTCCAGCCCATCAGCGGCCTGGCCGAGGCCGCCGCGCGCATCGAGCAGGGCCGCTATGCCGACGTCCAGGTCTCGTCCGACCGCCAGGACGAGATCGGCGAGCTGGTGCGCGCCTTCGCCCGCATGAGCGAGTCGGTCGCCCGCCACGACCGCGACATCCGCCGCATGGCCTACACCGATTCGCTGACCGGCCTGTCGAACCGCCTGGCCTTCCGCGAAGCCCTCGACGACCGCCTGCTCACCCTGCAGGCCAGCAGCGGCGAGCTGGCCCTGCTGTTCGTCGATCTCGACGACTTCAAGCGCGTCAACGACACCCTCGGCCACGAGGCCGGCGACGAAGTGCTGGGCCAGCTGTCGATGCGCATCCGCATGGCGGTCGAGCGCCTGGGCGGCGTTGGCGCCGAGATCGCACGCTTCGGCGGCGACGAGTTCATCGTGCTGTTCATGGCCGACGACATCCGCGCCAGCTCGGGCCACCTGGCCGAGTCGCTGATCGAGGAAATCCAGCGGCCGCTGGTGCTGCGCGGGCGCCAGGTGTTCCTGGGCGCCTCGGTGGGCATCACCCTGTTCCCCTTCGACGCCGCCAGCGCCGGCCAGCTGCTCAAGAACGCCGACATCGCCATGTACCAGGCCAAGGTCGCGGGCAAGGGCTGCTACCGCTTCTACTCCAAGGCCATGGACCAGGCGGTCGAGCGCCGCGTGCAGCTGGAGGAGGAGCTGCGCGGCGCCTGGGACCGCGGCGAGCTGAGCCTGCACTACCAGCCGATCTACCGCCTGGCCGACCGCCGCCTGATGGGCGCCGAGGCGCTGTGCCGCTGGCAGCACCCGCGCCTGGGCGTGGTGCCGCCGTCGGTGTTCATCGAAGTGGCCGAGCAGAGCGGGCTGATCGAAACCCTGGGCCGGCACGTGCTGGTGCAGGCCTGCCAGGACGCCGCCACCTGGTCGCTGCCGGGCATGGAGCCGCCGTTCGTGTCGGTGAACATCTCGCCGCGCCAGCTGCGCACCGGCGACCTGCCCGACGTGGTGGCCAGCGCGCTGGCGGCCACCGGCGTGCTGCCGCGCCAGCTGCACCTGGAGCTGACCGAGACCGCGGTGCTGGGCGACGAGGTCCAGGCCAGCGCGCTGCTTTCGCGCCTGCGCGCCACCGGCGTGAAGGTGTGGCTGGACGACTTCGGCACCGGCTTCTCGGGGCTGAGCCACCTGCGCCGGGTGCCGGTGGACGGCGTCAAGATCGACCGCAGCTTCGTCGCCGACGTCCTGCGCGACCCCGACGACCTGGCGCTCACCTCGGCCATCATCGCCATGGCGCATTCGCTGGGCATCACCGTGGTGGCCGAGGGCATCGAGGCCGAGGGCCAGTACGAGGTGCTGCGCGAGCGCGGCTGCGACCAGGGCCAGGGCTTCTGGCTGGGCCGGCCGATGCCGGCCGCGGAGATGAAGCGCCGCTTCGCCGAGTGATCAGCTGACCAGCTTGCCGATCCACACGGCGATCTGCCCCGAGAAGAAGCCAACGACCACCAGTTCGGCCAGGCCCAGCGCCCAGGCCACCAGCATCAGCCGGCCGTCGCGCTCGACCAGGGCGATGGCGTAGGCCAGCAGGATCAGCCCGAACGGGTAGTTGGTGGCCAGCAGCGGCAGCGCCAGCAGGAAGCCCAGCAGCACCAGCAGCAGGCCGGTGAAGGCGCGCGCGGCGGGGTGGTCGATCACGCCCTCGGCGCGCGGCCGGCTGACTTTCTCCAGCCAGCCCAGCAGGCGCGCGGTGCGGTTGCGGAATTTCTCGACGCCCTCGCGCGAGAGTTCGCGCCGGGACAGGAAGCCCGGGATCCAGGGATGCGCGAGCTGGAACAGCATCTGCAGGCCGATCAGCGACACCAGCGGCCCGCTGATGGCGCCGGCACCGATCGGCAGCGGCACGAAGGCCGGCAGCACCGCGATCAGCAGGAAGACGCCGAAGGCCCGGGCGCGGAACTGGTCGAGCAGGTCGCCCAGGGTCAGCGAATGCCCGGCGCGTCCCTCGGCGAGGGCGTGGAGCAGGGCGCGGGTGCTGATTTCTGGGCTCATTGGGCCGGAGTCTGTGGGGGGCCGGCTTTATCGGCCCTAAATTGCCGGGGCATCCTCGGCGAACGGCAGCCTTGAAATCAGCAGCTTGTCGATGCGCGCACCGTCGAGGTCGACCACTTCGAAGCGCCAGCCTTCCCAGTCGAACAGCTCGCCGGCGTGCGGGATGCGGCCGAAACGCGCGATCACCATGCCAGCGACCGTGTGATAGTCGTGTTCTTCCTCGCCCGGCAGGGCGTTCACCGACAGCACCTCGCGCAGCTCCTCGCTCGACAGGCGGCCATCGACCAGCAGCGACCCGTCGGCGCGGGTCACCACCAGCGCCTCCTCGTCCTCGTTCTCGGTCGCCTGCACCCGGCCCAGCACGGCGCCCAGCAGGTCGTTGGCCGAGACCATGCCCTGGATGTCGCCGTACTCGTCGACCACCAGGGCCATCGTCTGCTGTTCCTCGCGAAAGATCTCCAGCAGCTTCAGGGCGTGGGTGGACTCGGAGACGAACAGCGCCGGGCGCAGCTCGCGGAACAGGTCGGGCGTGGTGGTGGCGCTGGCGCCCAGCAGGCCGGTGAGGGTCTTGACCTCGAGGATGCCCAGCACGTCGGCGTCGCTGCCGCGGTAGACCGGGTAGCGCGCATACGGCGTCTCGCGCATGGTCGCCAGGTTTTCCTCGGTGCTGGCGGACGCGTCGAGCCAGACGATGCGGGTGCGCGGCGTCATCAGGCCGGCGCTGCTGCGGTCGCCCAGGCGCAGCACGCGGTTGATCATGTTGCGTTCGTCGGCGTCGATCACGCCCTGTTCGTGGCTTTCCGCCACCAGCAGGCGGATCTCTTCTTCCGTCACCTGGTTGTCGCCGCCGCGGTTGAGGCCGAACAGGCGCATCAGGGTGCGCGTGCTCAGCGACAGCAGGTAGACGAAGGGCGTTGCCACCAGCGAGATGGCGTTCATCGGCACGGCCACCACGCTGGCGATGCGTTCGGGCGCCAGCAGCGCGATGCGCTTGGGCACCAGCTCGCCGATGATGATGCTGAAGTAGGTGATCAGAGTGACCGCGACGCCGGTGCCGATGCCCTGGGTGAGCTCGGGGTCGAGGCCGAACGGCGCGATCATGTCGGCCACGCGGTTGCCGATGCTTTCCCCGCCGAACACGCCGGTGAGGATGCCGATGGAGGTGATGCCGACCTGCACCGTGGACAGGAAGCGTTCGGGATGCTCGGCCAGCTCCAGCGCGGTCTTGGCCCGGCGGCTGTCCTGGGCCATCTGCCGCAGCTTGGGCTTGCGCGAGGCCACGACCGACATTTCCGACAGCGCGAAGAAGCCGTTGCAGACGATCAACAGCAGGACGAGGGCGAGTTCCAGGGTCATGGGCTGCCGGACGGGGCCGGCGCGGGTTTCCTTGGGTCAGGGAGCGTGGGGGAAGGCGCAACTATGC
>NZ_DASTNG010000075.1:0-40596 GCF_035721105.1 Arenimonas sp.
ACGGGCGTCGCCGCCGGCGGGCGCGGGGTGGCGGGCGCCGGCGCGGCCGCCGGAGCGGTAACCGCAGCGGTTTCGCGCGCGCGCTGCTCGGCGAGCAGGCGTTCGCGTTCGGTGGCCGCGGCCTGCTCGGCGGCCTGCACCTCGCGCAGCTTGGCGGCTTCGGCCTCGGCGATCAGGCGCCGCGCGGCGTTGGCTTCGGCGGCGGTGATGCTTTCGCGCAGGCGCGAGAGCGCCGGGGCGCTGGCGTCGGCGCGCTCGATCAGCCCCAGCAGCCGGCGGGCTTCGACGAAATCCTCGCGGCCGACGGCCTGCTCGCTGGCGATCACCGCGTAGGGCAGCAGCTCCATCAGCGCCGTGCCGATCGCGGCGTCCTGCGGGCGTAGCGCACGCAGCGCCAGGTAGTACTCGATGGCATTGTCGCCGGCCGGCGCGTAGACGCGCTGGCTCGCCATCGCCTCGCGCACGGCCTGGCGCAGGCCGGCCTCGTCGGTGGGCGCTGCCGGGACCGAAGCCGCGGAGCTCGCGGGCGAATCGAGCGCCGGGGCCGCCTCGGGCGTGGCCGCCGGATCGGAACAGGCGGCCAGCAGCAGGGACAGGGACGACGCCAGGGCGACAGCGCGCAGGGGGGCGGGCATGGGGAAGTTCCTTGTAATCGAGCCCGCTAGCCTAGCGGGCCTGCATGACCGGAATGCGGCAGCACGGGGTGGTGCCCACCAGCAACCACATAGGACCCCCAACCAATTGATTAGGCTGCATTTAATCAGACGAAATGCTCCGCGTTACTCTCACTCTTACTCGCTTTCCTTTGGGCTGCAACGGCCGGAATGAGTCGACATAGGGCCCGAGATGGTCCGGCCGAGCTACGACTTCTTCTCACCTGCCCTGCGCACCGCAAGCTGCCAACCCCCGGCCGGGTCATCGTCGCAGCAGTCGTTGTAGCGTTGCCGACCCGACGCGGTTTTCCGCCACCGATGGCGGTTTCTCCTTACACGGCACGGGGTTGCGAGGGCATGGACCATGCCGGGCAGTGTACCCGGCAAAAATCCCTTGAGACGGTGTTCTGCGCACGAGGGTGGAGGCGGTCCAGAGCGCTTCTTATAGCGGCTGAAAGTGGACTGGACCAAGCGCAGCGATCAAACGCCTCTTGCTAGTTCGTGTCGTCGTCGCGGGCGCGTGGAACAATGCAACAGCCGCCGCCCGCGGAACGAGCATGGATCACATCAACCGCAGGCCTGTAAGAATCAAGGCCGCACCAATGGCCGAGGCAACTAGGCTCTTGCTACCTTCTCCTACGAATATGGCAGCCGAAACCGCGCTCGCGGCTAGCGAAACTACGACTACTCCCAACGCACCCAGCGCCATCATCTCAAGAGGCGGAAAGTGAGGACTCTGGAATGCGAAGGCAAGCGCGCCAAGTACAACGCTTGTCTGAAGGAACAATGTGGCCCAGCGCTTGAAGTAGGTTTTCATCGTTAGCCCGTCGTAGGTCCGTAGATCGACTCGTAGAAGTATGTGTTGACGAATCCCGCACGGCCTTCCTCTCTGACCGCGTCCAGGAACGCGGTCAGCTGTCCACTAAAAGCTGGGAACTCCACTTCAATGGATCGCGCAATCCGGGACACCCTCGGATGCCAATGTGGTGGGCCCACCAGGACTCGAACCTGGAACCAAGGGATTATGAGTCCCGTGCTCTAACCATTGAGCTATAGGCCCGCTGTGGCGTTGGCATCTTAAATGGAAACGGCCGCTTTCGCGGCCGTTCTCCCCTCTCCCCGGCCCTCTCCCGCAAGGGGAGAGGGAGCAAGGCGCTTACTCGAGGTCGAGGAAGCTGCGGAGCTGCTCCGAGCGGGTCGGGTGGCGCAGCTTGCGCAGGGCCTTGGCTT
Source organism: Arenimonas sp. (assembly GCF_035721105.1). GTDB lineage: Bacteria > Pseudomonadota > Gammaproteobacteria > Xanthomonadales > Xanthomonadaceae > Arenimonas. Next base: position 1,884 of record NZ_DASTNG010000075.1, read on the forward strand.
CGATCTGGCGGATGCGCTCGCGGGTGACGTCGAACTGCTTGCCGACTTCCTCGAGGGTGTGGTCGGTGTTCATGTCGATGCCGAAGCGCATGCGCAGCACCTTGGCCTCGCGCGGCGTCAGGCCGGCGAGCACGTCGCGCACGGTTTCCATCAGGCCGAGGTTGGTGGTGGCCTCGATCGGGGACTCGATGCTGGTGTCCTCGATGAAGTCGCCCAGGTGCGAATCCTCGTCGTCGCCGATCGGGGTCTCCATCGAGATGGGTTCCTTGGCGATCTTGAGCACCTTGCGGATCTTGTCCTCCGGCATCTCCATCTTCTTCGCCAGCTCTTCCGGGGTCGGTTCACGGCCCATTTCCTGCAGCATCTGGCGGGAAATGCGGTTGAGCTTGTTGATCGTCTCGATCATGTGCACCGGGATGCGGATGGTGCGCGCCTGGTCGGCGATCGAGCGGGTGATGGCCTGGCGGATCCACCAGGTGGCGTACGTGGAGAACTTGTAGCCGCGGCGGTACTCGAACTTGTCCACGGCCTTCATCAGGCCGATGTTGCCTTCCTGGATCAGGTCGAGGAACTGCAGGCCGCGGTTGGTGTACTTCTTGGCGATGGAGATGACCAGGCGCAGGTTGGCCTCGACCATTTCCTTCTTGGCCTTGCGGGCCTTGGCCTCGCCGTAGGCCATCGCGCGGTTGATCTCCTTGATGTCCGGGAGGGTCAGCCACAGCGACTGCTCGATGCCGACCAGCTTGTGCTGCTCGGCGATGATCAGGTCCTTGTACTCGCGCATGCCCGAGGACCACTTCTGCTTGCGCCGGATGACGTCGTCGGCCCAGTCCAGGTTGACCTCGTTGGTCGGCCAGGCGCGCAGGAAGTCCTTGCGCGGCATCTTGGCGTTGCGGGTGCAGATGTCGAGGATGCGGCGCTCGTGTTCCTTGATCGAGTTGACCACTTCGCGCAGCTTGCGCACGAACGCGTCCATCAGCGCCAGCGGCAGCTTCAGGCGCAGGAACTCGGCGGCCATTTCCTCGCGGACCTTGATCGACTTCTTGTCGGTCGCGCCGTACTTGGCGTGGGTCTTCTGGAACTTGGTGTACAGGCCCTTGAGCGTGTCCATCCGGCGGCCGACCTCGGCCGGGTCCGGACCGGTGTCGACGACGGTCTCTTCCTCGTCGGCGCCCTCGACCTCGTCGGTCTCCTCGTCCTCGGAGATTTCCTCGACGGCGGCGACCGGGATCACTTCCTCCGGCTCTTCGATGTCGAGGAAGCCGACCACGACCTCGTTCAGGCGCTTCTTGCCCTCGAGGTGCTGGTCGTAGTCCTCGAGCAGCAGCTGGATCGACCACGGGAAGCTGGCCAGCGAGGCGTGGACCTGGTTCAGGCCCTCCTCGATGCGCTTGGCGATCGCGATCTCGCCCTCGCGGGTCAGCAGCTCGACCGAGCCCATCTCGCGCATGTACATGCGCACCGGGTCGGTGGTGCGGCCACCCTCGCTGTCGAGCGCGGTGAGCGCGGCGGCGGCTTCTTCGGCGGCGGTGTCGTCGGAGTCACGCTGCGACGAGGAATCGGAGAGCAGCAGCGTCTCGGCATCGGGCGCGACTTCGTGCACCTCGATGCCCATGCCGTTGATCATGCCGATGATGTCTTCGAGCTGCTCGGCGTCGACGATATCGTCGGGCAGGTGGTCGTTGACCTCGGCATAGGTCAGATAACCCTGCTCGAGGCCCTTGCTGATCAGCTGCTTGATTTCGGACTGCTGAGCCGGACGATCGTTGGCCATTGAGGCATCCCGCGACTGGGAAAATGGAACCGCGCAGTATACAGGAGCCGCCGGCCCTTAGCTAACCTTTTGATTAACCTAGGGAAAACGGAACGCCCCGGAGGGGCTCAGGACTGCAGTCGGAAGGTCACCGGGCCGTCATTGACCAGGCTGACCACCATGTGGGCGCCGAAGCGGCCGGTTTCAACCCGCGGATGCCGGGCCCGGCACAGGGCCAGCAGCCGCTCGAAGCCGGTCCGCGCCGCTTCCGGCGTGGCCGCGGTGCTGAAGCCGGGCCGCATGCCGCGGGAGGTGTCGGCCGCCAGGGTGAACTGGCTGACCAGCAGCAGGCCGCCGCCGGTGTCGGCCAGGGAACGGTTCATGCGGCCGGCGTCGTCGGCGAAGACCCGGTAGCCCAGCAGGCGCTCGACCATGCGCCCGATCCGCGCCTCGTCGTCGCCCGGCTCCACCGCCACCAGCGCCAGCAGGCCGGGGCCGATCTCGCCGACGGTTTCGTCGTCGACGCGGACGCGGGCTTCGGTGACGCGCTGGATGAGGGCGATCATGGCGCGAGTTTAAGGCGCGCGGCGGCCGCCGGGCATCCCTTACACTCCGGCCATGCCGCCGATTTCCCTCGCCAGCCGCCTGCTGTTCGCCGTCGCCTGGTGCCTGGGGCGGCTGCCGCTGTCGCTGCACCAGCGCCTCGGCGATGCCCTGGGCCGCTTCGCGCACTGGCGCGACACGCGCGAGGCGCGGGTGGCGCGCCGCAACCTCGAGCTGGTCGAGCCCGGCCTGGACGCCGCCGCGCGCGAGGCCGCGGTCGCCGGCATCCTGCGCGCCACCGGCCGCAACGCCTTCGAGACGCTGCGCATCTGGACCCGGCCGCGTGCCGACAACCTCGCCCTGGTGGCTTCGGTGGTGGGCGAGCCGCACCTGGCGGCGGCGATGGCCGCCGGGCGCGGCCTGGTCCTGGCCGCGCCGCACTACGGCAACCTGGAGCTGGTGATCGAATTCATGGCCGCGCGCGGCCCCTTCGCCCTCGTCTACCGGGTGCCCGACAGCCGCGTCGGCGACGGCTTCCTGCGCCTGGCCCGCGGCGGCGAGAACATCACCCTGGTGCCGGCCGAAGGCAACGCCATGCGGCCACTGTGGAAGGCGCTGAAGGCCGGCGGCGTGGTCGGCATCACGCCCGACCAGCAGCCCAAGCTGGGCGCCGGCGAGTTCGCGCCCTTCTTCGGCCGCCAGGCCCTGACCCTGAGCCTGATCCCACGCCTGGCCGAGCGCAGCGGCGCGGCGGTGCTGTTCGCCTTCGCCGAGCGCCGCGAGGACGGCCGCTTCGACCTGCACTTCGCGCCGGCCGAGGCCGCGCTGGGCGGCGCCGACATCGCCGCCGCGACCGCCGCGATGAACGCCGGCGTCGAGGCGATCGCCCGGCGTGACTTCAGGCAATACCAGTGGACCTACAAACGCTTCACGCTGCGGCCACCCGGCTCCGGTGAAATCGACCCCTACGGTCCTGAATGCAGGTGAATCCCTTGGACGACACGCCCCTCCCCGCCGCCTGGACCACGCCCGACGACTGGCAGCCGCTGCCGCCCGCCGCCCTCACCGTGTCGGGCCTGGTCGGCGCCCTGGTCGCGATCCCGTTCTGCCTCGGGTCCGGCGTGCTCGGCAGCGCCCTGCTCGATGGCTGGCCGGCGCGCATCGGCGCGGCGCTGCTGCTGTTCGCGGGGGTGGCGGCGCTGGGCGCCTGGATCGGCCGCGCCCGTGCGCGCCGCACGCACTGGAAGCTCGACGCCCGCGGCCTGCAGGTGCGGCGCGGCCTGGTGTGGAAGCACGAGCTGCTGGTGCCGCGCTCGCGCGTGCAGCACCTGGACATCGAGCGCGGCCCGATCGAGCGCCGCTTCGGGCTGGCCACGCTGGTGGTGCACACCGCCGGCACCCGCATGCACGCGCTGCGCCAGCCTGGCCTCCGCGATGCCGACGCGCTGGCCCTGCGCGACGCGCTGCTGCCGGAGGCGGACCGCGATGACGACTCCCTCTGAGGGCGTGGTCGCCGGCGGCGACGAGCGCCGCCTGCATCCGTGGTCGTGGCTGTTCGTCCTGATCCAGCAGCTCAAGAGCTTCGCGCTGCCGCTGGTGGTGCTGCTCTTCACCGGCCGCGGCAACAGCTGGGAACTGTGGGGGCTGGTCGGCGCCGGCGTGCTGGTGCTGGTGTCGCTGGCGCAGTACTTCACCTACCGCTTCCGGGTCGACGGGGAAGGCATCGTCATCCGCAGCGGGCTACTGCAGAAGAGCCTGCGGCACATCCCGTTCCAGCGCATCCACAACGTGGCGCTGCACCAGACCCTGCTGCACCGGGTGTTCAAGGTGGCCGAAGTGCGGCTCGAATCCGCCGGCGGCATGAAGGCCGAGGGCGAGATGCGCGTACTGTCGCTGGCCGACGCGCACGCGCTGGAGGAACTGGTGCGCAGCCACGGCCGCGACGCCCCGCGCGCGCCCTTGCCCGGCGACGCGGCGCCGGAAGCCGCCACCCACACGCTGCTGGCGCTGCCCACCTCCGAGGTGGTGCGCCTGGGCCTGATCTCCAACCGCGGCATGCTGATGGTGGCCGCGGTCATCGGCGTGATCGCGCAGTCGGGCGGCGAGATGTTCGGCGACGGCATCGAATACGTCGCCGACCACGCCGCCGACTGGTCGCGGGCCTATGCGCTGGGCGTGGCCGGGACCGTGCTGGCGCTGGCGGCGATGCTGGTGTTCGCGCTGGTGGCGCTGCGGCTGCTGTCGGTGGTGCTGGCGCTGCTGCAGTACCACGACTTCACCCTCACCGAGACCGGGCGCCGGCTCAGCGCCCAGCGCGGCCTGCTCACCCGCGTGCGCGCCAACATGCCGCGCTCGCGCATCCAGGCCTGGAGCCTGCGCGAAAGCCTGACCCACCGCTGGCTGGGACGGCAGGGGCTGCGCGTGGACAGCGCCTCGATCGAAGCGGTCAATGACCAGCGGTCCCTGCGCGACCTGGCCCCGGTGGCCACGCCCGAGGCGATGGTGGCGCTGATCCGCCACCTGCTGCCCGGCCACGCCTGGCCACTGGCGCAGTGGCGCCCGCTGCATCCCAAGGCCTGGCGCCGCCAGTTCACGATCCCGGCGCTGTTCGCGCTGGCGCTGGCGGGCGGACTGACCTGGCTCAATGGGCCCTGGGGCCTGTTGGCGCTGGCGCTGCTGCCGGTGTTCGCGCTGCGCGCGGTGGTCTGGGCCCGGTACGCCGCCTACAGCCTCGAGGGCGGCCTGGTGGCGGTGCGCGAGGGCTGGCTGGACAAGTCCTGGCGCTTCGCCGAAGTGCGCAAGCTGCAGTCGCTGCGCCTGGCCCAGTCGCCCTTCGACCGGCGCCACGGCATGGCCAGCCTGCTGATGGACACGGTCGGCGCCAGCCCGTTCGAACCGCCGCTGCGGGTGCGCTACCTGCCCGAGGCCGAGGCGCGGGCGCTGCGCGACCAGCTGGCGGCGGCGATGGACGCCGCCGCTACTCCCGCCAGAATGCCGGCGTAAGCAGCACGAGCAGCGAAAACACTTCGAGCCGCCCCAGGATCATGGCCAGGGTGCCCAGCCACACGGCGCCGTCGCTGACGTCTGCGAAGTTGCTGGCCACCGAACCCAGGCCCGGGCCGAGGTTGGTCATGGTGGCGACCACGGCGCCGAACGAGGACGTGATGTCCAGGCCGGCCAGGTTCATGCCCACCATCAGCAGCACGAAGCACAGCATCCAGATCGCGATGAAGCCGCTCACCGACAGCACCACGCTTTCGGATACCCGGCGCCCGCCCATCTTCACCAGGAACTGCGCCTTGGGGTGCACCAGCTGCTTGATCTCGCGGTAGCCCTGGCGCACCACCATCACCACGCGCGCCACCTTCAGGCCGCCGACGGTGGAGCCCGAGCAGCCGCCGATGAAGGCCACGCCGATCACGATCAGCGGCGCCGCGCCCGACCACTGGTCGAAGCCCGACACCGCGAAGCCAGTGGTGGTGATGCTGGACACGACCTGGAAGGTGGCGAAGCGGAAGGCTTCGCCCAGGTGCGCGTAGTCGCCGCCGAACCAGATCATCAGGGTCACCAGCACGCTGGCGCCGATGACGATGCGGATGAAGGAACGCAGCTCGGAGTCGGTGGAATACACCGCCACCGACGCACGCCGCCAGGCCACGAAGTGCAGGCCGAAGTTGACGCCGCCCAACAGCATGAAGGCGACCGCGGTCCACTCGAGGATCGGGCTGTTCCAGACGCCGAAGGCCGCGTCATAGGTCGAGAAGCCGCCGGTGCTGACGGTCGACATCGCGTGGCAGACGGCCTCGAACACGGTCATGCCGCCGAACCAGAACGAGATCGCGCACAGCACGGTGAGGCCGAAGTACACCGCCCACAGCGCCTTCGCGGTCTCGGCGATGCGCGGCGTCAGCTTGGTGTCCTTGGTCGGGCCCGTGCTCTCGGCGCGGAACAGCTGGGTGCCGCCGATCTTGAGCATCGGCAGGATCGCCACCGCCAGGATCACGATGCCCATGCCGCCCAGGAACTGCAGCAGCTGGCGGTAGAACTGCACGCTCGCGGGCAGGTCGTCCAGCCCGACGATGACGGTGGCGCCGGTGGTGGTCAGGCCCGAGGTGGCCTCGAAGATGGCGTCGGTGTAGCTGAGGTAGGGCGGGCCGTGCACGAACGGCAGCGCCGACACCAGGCTGGCGAAGACCCAGGTCATGGTGACGATCAGGAAGCCGTCGCGCAGGCGCATGTCGTAATTGACGTTGCGCACCGGCACCCACAGCCCGACGCCGATCAGCAGGCTGACCATGAAGCTGCCGAAGAACACCTGCGGCGTGCCCTGCTCGCCCCAGGCCAGCGCCAGGAACGCCGGCGGCAGCTTGGTCAGCGACGACATCACGATGATCACGCCGATGATGCGCTGGATGGCGCGGAAACGCTGGCTCATCACAGCCAGGTCGCCCCGGTCTGGAACAGCGCGCTGACCTGCGCGATCTCGCGCTTGTCCATCACGAACAGGATGACGTGGTCGCCGGGCTCGATCACCACGTCGTGGTGGGCGATCAGCAGCTTGTCGCCGCGCACCAGGCCGCCGATGGTGGTGGCCGGCGGCAGCTCGAGCTCGTCCAGGCCGCGGCCGATGACCTGCGAGGTGCGGCGATCGCCGCGCACCACGGCTTCGATCGCCTCGGCGGCGCCGCGGCGCAGCGAGTACACCCGGGCCGGCGCGCCTTCGCGGATGTGCGCCAGCAGCGCGCCCAGCGTCACCAGCTGCGGGCTGACGGCGATGTCGATGCTGCCGCCCTCCACGAGTTCGGCGTAGGACGGCCGGTTGATCAGAGAGATCACCCGCGGGCAGCCCATGCGCTTGGCCAGCATCGCCGAGAGGATGTTGGCCTCGTCGTCGTTGGTCATTGCGCAGTAGACGTCGGTCTGGTCGATGTTCTCCTCGCGCAGCAGGTCCTCGTCGGCGCAGTCGCCGACCAGCACGATCGAGTTCAGCAGGTCCTCGGCGATGCCGCGTGCGCGTTCCTTCGAGCGCTCGAGCACCTTCACCGAATAGCGCGACTCCAGGCTGCGGGCCAGGTTGCGGCCGATGTTGCCGCCGCCGGCGATCAGCAGGCGGCGCGCCGGGCGCGGGTCGACCCGGCGCAGCTCGCTCATCACGGTGAGGATGTTCTTGCGGTCGGCGAGGAAGAACACCTCGTCGTCGACCTCGATCACGGTGTTGCCCTCGGGCTTGACCGGCTTGCCGTTGCGGAAGATGGCCGCGACGCGGGCGTCGACGCCGGTGGGCAGGTGTTCGCGCAGCTCGCGGATCTCGTGCCCGACCAGGGCGCCGCCGGGCACGGCGCGCACCGCCACCAGCTGGGCGCGGCCGTCGGCGAAGTCGAGCACCTGCAGGGCGCCGGGATACTCGATCAGGCGCTCGACGTGGCGGCAGACCAGCTGTTCCGGGCTGATCGCGGCGCTGACCGCGGAATGCTCGGGATCGGCCAGCGAAGCCACGTCCAGGTACTGCGCCTCGCGCAGGCGCGCGACCCGGGTGGGCGTGCGGAACTGGTGCTGGGCGACCTGGCAGGCGATCAGGTTCACTTCGTCGCTGGAGGTGACGGCCACCAGCAGCTCGGCCTCGTCGGCGCCCGCCTGCGACAGCACGTTGGGCAGCGAGGCGTGGCCGACGACGGTGCGGATGTCGAGCTTCTCGGCCAGCTCGCGCAGGCGCGCGTGGTCGGTGTCGACGACGGTGATGTCGTTGTTCTCGGAGGCCAGCGAGGAAGCCACCGAACTGCCGACCTGCCCGGCACCGAGGATGAGGATCTTCATTGACGCCGTGGCCTTGTCTTCGAATGGGGCAGGAAACGCGTCCGGCCAGGCCGGACGGCGCTAGTGTACCCGCGGCCGGCGCGGGTGGCCCGCTTCAGGGGCAGCCGGCCACTTCGGCGGCATCGAGCAGCCACCAGTCGCGGCGATTGGCGGTGCCCAGGCGATGGGCCGCGTCGAAGTCCGCGCAGGCCAGCATCTCGCTGCGCTGGACCAGCAGCCGGCGGCCCTCCGGCGCCTCGCGCAGCCAGGCCAGCGCCCGCGTGAACTGCTCCGGCACCGGCTGCCGGAAGCCGAATTCGGCCACCGGCCCCACGGCCTGCAGCAGCTGCTGCTCCTTCCAGTCGACCAGCCCGATGACGGTATCCGGCCCGACCTGCGCGCGCGCCTGCACCATCAGGCCGCGCGCCGAATTCTCGTCGTCCAGCAGCGGGTGGACCACCAGTCCGTAGCCGCCCCACAGCAGCCCCAGCGACAGGGCGCAGGCGCCCAGCGCGCGCCGCGCGCGGCCCAGTGCACCGGCCGCCAGGCCGACGGTGCCGACCGTGGCCAGCATCCACCACAGCCAGCGCGCCTCGTCGCCCAGCCCGCGCTCGGCGACGAGCTTGCGGGCGAAGCCGGGGTCGGACACCAGCGCCGCCACGCCTGCCGCCAGAAGCAGCGCGGAAAAGACCAGCACGAAGGCCAGCACGGTGCGCCGGAATCCGTCGCGACGCGAGATCGCATCCAGGAACGGGGCCGCCGCCAGCGCCAGCCCGGGCAGCGCCGGCAGGATGTACATGTCGCGCTTGCCGGCGCTGGCGCTGAAGAACAGCACCACCAGCACGGCCCAGGCCAGCGGCAGCCAGACGCGCGCGTCGCGCTGACGCCACGCGTCGCGCCACGGCCCCAGCAGCCAGGGATAGGCCAGCGAGAACGGCAGCCAGAACAGCAGCACCACCTCGCCGAAGTACCAGAACGGTTCGGTGTGGTGCCAGGGATCGACGTAGCGTTCGGCGGTCTGCTTGAGCAGGATGTTGCGCAGGTAGGCCTCGTGTTCCGGGTTGCCGCTGGTGAAGGCAACCACCAGCACCGGCCCCAGCCACAGCACCACCGGCGCCAGCACCGCCGGCACCAGCAGCGCCCAGCGCAGCCCGTTGCCCTGCCCCAGCGGCGCCAGCCCGTTCCAGCCGCGCCGCGCCATCAGCGCGAACGGCAGCAGCGCCAGCAGCGGCAGGAAGCCGACGCCCTTGCTGATCACGCCCAGCCCGGCCGCGAACCCGCCGAACCACAGCCAGCGCCAGGCCGGACCCAGCAGCAGGTGCCGCAGGATCCCGTACAGCGACAGCGTGGTGAAGAACACCAGGGTCGGATCGATCTGTGCGCGCTTGGCCTGGTAGATGAACTGGAAGCACACCAGCACCGCCGCCGCGGCCCACAGCCCGGCGCGCGGCGACCACAGCCGGCTGGCCAGGTCGCGCACCAGCGCCAGCGTGCCCAGGCCCGCCAGCAGCGAAGGCAGCAGGAAGCTCCAGCGCCAGCTGCCGACCGCCGCGTAGACCAGCGACAGCAGCCAGAAATACAGCGGCGGCTTGTCGGGATAAAGCTCGGCGCCGCGGTGGGGGAACAGGAAGTTCCCGCTCTCGATCATCTGCTTGGCCACCAGCACGAATCGCGGCTCGTCGGCGGGCCAGGGATCGCGCAGGCCGTAGCCCGCCGCCAGCACCACGAAGGCCAGCAGGAAGAAGATCCAGGTGTCGCGACGATCGGCGGCGTTGTCCATGGCGAAAACTCTATCAGTCGCCCGTGTGCCCCGGCACGGCCGCGGTCAACCGCCCGGGGCCGGGCGCGGCCTTAGCCGGCCTTCTGCAGCAGGGCGTAGAAGAAACCGTCCATGCCGTCTTCGCCCGGCAAGCGCTGGCGACCGGCGCCACTGGCTCGACCGAAGCGGTCGTCCAGCGGCCGCGCGGCAGCGTCCGGGTGTGCCGCCAGGAAGTGGTCGACCTGGCCGGCATTCTCGGCGACCAGCACCGAGCAGGTCGCGTACAGCAGCCGCCCGCCCGGCCGCAGCAGCGGCCAGAGCGCCTCGAGCAGGCGCGCCTGCTGCGCCACCAGCGCCGGGATGTCGTCGGCGCGGCGATGCCATTTGATGTCGGGCTGGCGGCGGATGATGCCGGTGGCCGAACAGGGCGCATCGAGCAGGATCGCGTCGAACGCGCGGCCGTCCCACCAGGCCTCGGGCACCGCCGCGTCAGCGACCTTCACGTGCACGCGCGGCGAGTCCAGGCCTTGTCGCTGCAGGGTCTCGGTCACGCGCTCGAGCCGGCGCGCCTCGATGTCCAGCGCGGTCAGCTCGCCGTCGCCGGCGAACAGCCGCTCGGCGATCTGGGCCGATTTGCCGCCCGGCGCCGCGCAGGCGTCCAGCACGCGTTCGTCCGGGGAGGGCGCCAGCGCCAGCACGGCCAGCTGGGCGGCGCCGTCCTGCACGCTCAGCGCGCCGGTGTGCCAGAACGGCAGTCGTTCGACCGGGATCGGATCGTCCACCCGCGCGGCGTTGGGCAGCAGCGGCAGGGTCGCGGCCGACAGGCCGTCTTCGCGCAGCGAACGCATCAGGCGGTCGATGCCCAGCTGCCCCGGGTTCACCCGCAGCCACATCGGCGCGGGGCGGTTGTTGGCGGCCAGCACGGCCTCGGCGTCGGCGGGCCAGTCGGCGCGGAGCGCGGCGACCAGCCAGTCCGGATGGCTGCTGGCGATGGCCGGGTCGCGGCTGGCCGGCAGCGGCTCGCGGCTGGCGCGGCGCAGCAGCGCATTGACCAGGCCCACCAGCGGCGGGCGGCCCAGTTCGCGGGTGGCCTCGGCGGTGGCGCCGACCGCGGCATGCGCCGGCAGCCCCAGCGCATCGAGCTGGGCCAGGCCGGCCAGCAGCAGGCAGTGCACGGGGAAGTCGCGCGCCGCCAGCGGCTTGGCCAGCCACTGCGACAGGGCGTAATCGTAGCGACGGCGATGGCGCAGCACGCCGAAGCAGATCGCTTCGAGCAGGGCGCGGTCGCGCGGATCGGCGACGTTGGGCAGCGCCTGGCCCAGCATGGCCTTGAGCGACCGGCCCTCGCCCAGCACGGCCGCCAGCACGCGGGCGGCGCGGGCGCGCAGGGCGGCGCCGGCGGGGGAATTCATGGCGTGCGCAGCGCCGGGCGGGCGTTGAGGTAATCGGCGGCCGCCATCGGCCGGCCGCCTTCGCGCTGTACCCGCAGCAGGCGCAGGGCGCCGTCGCCGCAGGCGATGTCGATGCCGTCGCGGCCGGCGGCCAGCACCGTGCCCGGCGCCGCCGCGTGCGCCAGCTCGCGCGCGCTGGCCGCATGGATGCGCACGCGCTCGCCGGCGAGTTCAGCCTCGGCCACCGGCCAGGGATCGAAGGCGCGCACGCGGTTGGCCAGCTCGCGGGCCGGCCGCGACCAGTCCAGCCGGGCCTCGGCCTTGTCGAGCTTGTGGGCGTAGGTGACGCCTTCGACCGGCTGCGGCTGCGGGATCGGGCGCATGCCGGCGCGCAGCAGCTTCAGGCCGTCGCCCAGCACTTCGGCGCCGAGCGCGGCCAGGCGATCGTGCAGGGTGCCGCCGGTGTCCTCGGCGCTGATCGGCGTCGACAGCGACAGCAGCACCGGGCCGGTATCGAGGCCCTTTTCCATCTGCATCAGGCACACGCCGGTCTCGGTGTCGCCGGCTTCCAGCGCGCGCTGGATCGGCGCGGCGCCGCGCCAGCGCGGCAGCAGGGAGGCGTGCACGTTCCAGCAGCCCAGGCGCGGGATGTCGAGCACGGACTGCGGCAGGATCAGGCCGTAGGCCACCACCACCATCAGGTCCGGCTGCAGCGCGCGCAGCTGCTCGCGCGCGGCGGCGGTCTTGAAGTTCTCGGGCTGGTACACGGGCAGGCCGCGGGCCAGCGCCTCGACCTTGACCGGCGAGGCGGTCGGCTGGCGGCCGCGTCCGGCCGGGCGATCGGGCTGGGTGTAGACCGCCACCACCTCGTCGCGGCCGGCGGCGGCGCGCAGGCAGGGCACCGCGAAGCCGGGGGTGCCGGCGAAAACGATGCGCAGGGCCACCTCAGGCGGCGCCGGCGCGCTGCTGCTTGGCCAGCTTCTTGCGAACCTGCTCGCGCTTGAGCGGCGAGAGGTAGTCGACGAAGACCTTGCCGGCCAGGTGGTCCATCTCGTGCTGGATGCAGACCGCCAGCAGGCCGTCCGCCTCGATCTCGAAGGCCTGGCCGTCGCGATCCAGGGCCCGGACCCGCACCTGGTCGGCGCGGGACACATCGGCATAGATGCCCGGGACCGACAGGCAGCCCTCCTGGTACACCTGGCTGCCCTGGGACGCGAGGATCTCGGGGTTGATGAAGACCATTGGCCTGCTTTTGTCCTCGCTTACGTCCAATACCAGCAGGCGCAGGTGGACATCGACCTGGGTCGCGGCCAGGCCGATGCCGGGCGCGTCATACATGGTCTCGAACATGTCGTCGACCAGGCGACGGATGGCGTCATCGACCTGCGCGACCGGTTTGGCGACCGTTCTCAGGCGCGGATCGGGGAATTCGAGGATCGGGAGCTTGGCCATGTACTGTGAGATAGGGAGGACGGGATCCGACCTCAAGGGCCGGGCGGTCATTATAGCCCGGGTGGGCTTGCATTCATGGACGGTATTTGGGCTATAGTCGCCCAACCTGTCCGGGGAAAATCAGGTGGATAGCCGCCATGCTTAAACGGCTTCTTGCAGTTACTGCTGCCATGTTGCTCACCATCGCCACTGCCGCTGTCGCGGCGGAGCTTGCCGGCGGTCATCCGACTACCTACACGGTCAAAAAGGGCGACACCCTTTGGGACATTGCCGGTCGCTTCCTCAAGAAGCCCTGGCTGTGGCCCGAGATCTGGCAGGCCAATCCGCAGGTCAAGAACCCGCACCTGATCTACCCGGGTGACGTGCTCAGCCTGGTCTACATCGACGGCAAGCCCGTCGTGCAGGCCGAGGGCCCGCGCATCGGCGAGGCGGTCGACACCATCCCGCTGGCCGAGATCGAGCCCTTCCTGAAGCAGTTCACGGTGCTGGACGACGTCAAGTCGCTGCCGCACGTGGTCGGCCTCGAGGAAGACCGCCTGCGCTCGGCCGCTGGCCAGCTCGTCTACGTCCGCGGCCTGCAGGGCGCCCGTCCGGGCCAGCTGGTCGACCTCGCCCGTCCGATCAACGTCTTCGGCGGCGGCAAGGGCAAGCGCATCCCGGGCTTCTCGCGTCTCGACGAGCGCGGCGACCGCGGCCACGGCCACTGGTCGACCCCGATGGGCTTCGGCGAAGCCACCGGCGAGACCCTCGGCCACGAGCTGCAGCTGCACGCCAGCGGTGAAGTGACCCGGGTCCAGGGTGACGTCGCCGTGGTCCTGCTGCGCGACGAAGGCCGCGAGATCCGCGTCGGTGATCGCGTGCTGGCGCCGGAAGCGCAGCCCTACGACCTGCAGTTCATGCCGCGCGCGCCGGACAGCATCCCGGACAATGCCCGCATCCTGGCGGTCGCCGACGGCATGGGCGCCGGCCCGCGCTACGTCGTCGCCCTGTCGGTCGGCGCCCGCGACGGCATCCGCAACGGCCACACCTTCTCGGTGTGGAGCGAGGGCGCCCTGCGCCCGGACACGACGGCCCATCGCAACGCGATGGCCGCCCGCGGCGACCGCGTCCAGATGCCGGATGACTTCCTGGGTCACCTGATGGTGTTCCGCACGTTCGACAAGGTCAGCTACGCGCTGGTGATGGACGGTATCCGCCCGATCACCCAGGGCGACGTGCTCAAGCATCCGGACGCGTCCGAATAAGACGGCACGACTCGCATAGTTCCTACATCGCGGCGCCTTCGGGCGCCGCGATGCTGTCGGGGCCTTGGAACCCGACCACGCCCTCCTGATCCTCGCCCGCGCCGGCCTGCCCGGCGCCCTGCTGCGCAGCCTGCTCGACAGCCAGCCCGACCCCGTGGCGGCGCTGGACGCGGCCCGCCATGGCGCCGGCCTGGCGCTCTCGGCCGAGCAGCGGCAGGCGCTGTGCCGTCCGGATCCGGCCCGACAGGCGGCCGATCGCGGATGGGCCGCGGCCCCCGGCCATCACCTGCTGGGTTGGCAGGACCCCGACTATCCGGCGCTGCTGCGCCGCTCGGCGGCCCCGCCGGCCATCCTGTTCGTGGCCGGCGACCCGGGCCGGCTGTGGCATCCCCAGGTGGCCGTCGTCGGCAGCCGCCGGCCCAGTGCCGGCGGTCGCGACCGGGCCCGCCGCTTCGCCGCCGCCCTGGCCGGCGCGGGCTGGGCGGTCACCAGTGGCCTGGCCGAAGGCATCGATACCGCCGCCCACGAAGCCGCCCTGGCGCGCGGCCAGACGGTGGCGGTGGTCGGCACCGGGCTCGATACCTGCTATCCCGCCGGCAACGCCGCCCTGATGGCGCGGATCGCCGCCGCCGGCGCCGTGGTCAGCGAGCACCCGCCCGGCACCGACGCGCTGGCCAGCCATTTCCCCAGCCGCAACCGCATCATCGCCGGCCTCAGCCTGGGCACCGTGGTGATCGAGGCGGCGCTGCGCTCGGGCGCCCTCATCAGCGCCCGCCTGGCCGCCGAGGCCGGCCGCGAGGTCTTCGCCCTGCCCGGCTCCATCGACAATCCCACCGCCCGCGGCTGCCACCGCCTGATCCGGGAAGGCGCCGCCTTGGTCGAGTCGCCCCGGGAGGTGATCGAGGCCCTCGCGCCCCTGGCCGCCAGCCTCGCCGATTCGCTCCGCGGGCGCCTCCAGGCAGCCCCGTCCGAGCCGGTCCGGCGGTCAGCGCAGCGACAGGAAACCGGCGACGACGACCACAACCGGCTGTGGTCCGCGCTTGGCCACGACCCTACCGGCATGGATTCCCTGGTCGAGCGGACAGGATTGACGGTGGCCGCCCTGTCCTCCATGCTGCTGGTCATGGAGTTGGAAGGGCGCGTGGTCGTCGACAACGGTCGCTATGCCCGCCGCCCCTGACCTTCCCAACGCGCCCCGGGCGCAGGCTGAGGGTAATGAAAGAGACCATACTGGACGTCCTGCTGTACCTGTTCGAGCACTACTTCTACGACGACCCCGACGCCGTCCGGGACCGTGATTCGCTCCAGAACGGCCTGATCCAGGCCGGCTTCAGCCCCGCGGAAATCAACAAGGCCTTCGACTGGCTGGACGAACTCGCCCGCCAGCGCCCGGCGTCGACCGCCGCGCGACTCGACACGCCGGTCCGCGTCTACGCCGAGCCCGAGCTGGACCGGCTGGACATCGAGTGCCGCGGCTTCCTGATGTTCCTCGAGCAGAGCGGCGTCATCGACGCCGACCAGCGCGAGCTGGTGCTCGACCGCGTGATGGCGCTGGACCAGGACGAAGTGGACGTGGACGACCTGAAGTGGGTCGTGCTGATGGTGCTGTTCAACCAGCCGGGCTCGGAAGCCGCCTACGCGTGGATGGAAAGCCAGATGTTCGAGGACGAGCCCGAGCCGGTGCACTAGCGCCGGCCTTGGCGGACACGGCGCCCGGCCCCGGCCGGGCGTTTTCAATGGGGAAGGCCGCCGCGCGGCAAGGGGTAGACGCATGAGCACCTGGTTCTACGTGGACAACGCCCGCAATCGCCAGGGTCCGGTGGAGGCCGAGGCCGTGGCCGCCGCCTTCGCGGCCGGCCAGGTCAACGACGACAGCCTGGTCTGGCGCGAGGGCCTGGCCCAGTGGGCGCCCCTGCGCCAGTTCCGCGACGAGCTGGGCATGGGCCCGCCGGCGATGGGGCCGGCCGCCGTCGCCGCGCCGTCCCTGCCCGGGATGGCGCCCAGGAAAAGCAACACCGGCTGCCTGGTGATCGGCCTGGTGGTGGGCGTGGGCGGGCTGATCATGATGGCCATCCTCGCGGCCATCGCGCTGCCGGCCTACCAGGACTACGTCGTCCGCTCCAAGCTGACGATGGCCTATTCGCAGGTCCGCGCCGTGATGCTGCCGGTCGCCGAGTACCAGCAGACCCACGGCCGCTGCCCGACCTCGCTCGAGGAACTGGGCGTGCCCCGCCCCAGCACCGCCAGCGGCCCGCTGGAGGTCGAACTGGTGGCCCTGGACGCGTCCCGCTGCGTGATCGAGGTGCCGCTGGACGGCCTGCACAGCCACCCTTCCCTCGCCGGCCGGCGCCTGTACCTGACCCTGGACGAGACCGGCAACGTGACCTGCAGCACCGACCTGGACTCCTCCCGGTACGCCCCGACCGGCTGCCAGTAACCCGCCCCCGGCTGGGGTCCCGCCCGGGCCCCGGCCACCCCGCCCCCGCCGGCCCGGCTTGACAGTGGCCGCCGGGGTGGTGCCTTAATGAAAAAGAAGACCCCCGGCCCGCGACCCCCGCGGGCCGCGCCATCTGGGCGCCCCGAAGCGCGCCCCAGCGGAGCAAACCCCCGGCCATGGCCAAGAACCTCCTCATCGTCGAGTCGCCCGCCAAGGCCAAGACGATCAACAAGTACCTGGGCAAGGACTTCCACGTCCTGGCCTCGTACGGCCATGTCCGCGACCTGGTGCCGAAGGAGGGCGCGGTCGACCCCGACCACGGCTTCGCCATGCGCTACGAGCTGATCGAGAAGAACGAGAAGCACGTCGAAGCCATCGCCAAGGCCGCCAAGGGCGCCGAAGCCATCTACCTGGCCACCGACCCGGATCGCGAGGGGGAGGCCATCAGCTGGCACATCTCCGAGATCCTCAAGGAGCGCGGCCTGCTCAAGGGCCGCGACCTGCACCGGGTCGTGTTCACCGAGATCACGCCCAAGGCGATCAAGGCGGCGGTGGAACACCCCCGCCAGGTCGCCGGCGACCTGGTCGACGCCCAGCAGGCGCGCCGCGCGCTGGACTACCTGGTCGGCTTCAACCTGTCCCCGGTGCTGTGGCGCAAGGTGCAGCGCGGCCTGTCCGCCGGCCGCGTGCAGTCGCCGGCGCTGCGCATGATCGTCGAGCGCGAGGAGGAGATCGAAGCCTTCGTGCCGCGCGAGTACTGGTCGATGGAGGCCGAGCTCAACCACCCGCAGCAGTCCTTCACCGCGCGCCTGGTCAAGCTGGACGGGCAGAAGTTCGAGCAGTTCACCCTCACCGAGTCCGCCGCCGCCGAGGCGGCGCGCGCGCGCCTGGTCAAGGCCGCCGGCGACGCCCTGCGCGTCACCGACGTGGTCAGCAAGGAGCGCAAGCGCCGGCCGTCGCCGCCGTTCATCACCTCGACCCTGCAGCAGGAGGCCGCACGCAAGCTCGGCTTCACCACCTCGCGCACCATGCGCGTGGCGCAGAAGCTGTACGAGGGCGTGTCGATCGGCGAGGAAGGCTCGGTCGGCCTGATCAGCTACATGCGTACCGACTCGGTGAACCTGTCGGTGGACGCCGTGGTCGAGATCCGCGACGTCATCGCCCGCGATTTCGGCACCCAGGCGGTGCCGGACAAGCCCAACGAGTACAAGTCCAAGTCCAAGAACGCCCAGGAAGCGCACGAGGCCATCCGCCCCACGTCCGCCCTGCGCACGCCGGCGTCGATCGCCAAGTACCTCGACGACGACGGCCGCCGCCTGTACGAGCTGATCTGGAAGCGCACCGTCGCCTCGCAGATGGTGCCGGCCACCATGAACACCGTGTCGGTCGAACTGGCCGCCGGCAGCGAACACAGCTTCCGCGCCAGCGGCACCACCGTGATCGACCCGGGCTTCCTGGCCGTTTACGAGGAAGGCAAGGACGCCAAGTCGGCCGAGGACGATGACGAAGGCCGCAAGCTGCCGCCGATGAAGACCGGCCAGGCCGTGCCGCTGGGCAGCATCCACACCGACCAGCATTTCACCGAGCCGCCGCCGCGCTTCTCGGAAGCCTCGCTGGTGAAGACGCTGGAGGAGTACGGCATCGGCCGGCCGTCCACCTACGCCAGCATCATCCAGGTGCTGCAGAACCGCGAATACGTCTACCTCGACAACCGCCGCTTCCGTCCCAGCGACGTCGGCCGCGCGGTGGCCAAGTTCCTCACCGGCCACTTCATGCAGTACGTGGACTACGACTTCACCGCCAAGCTCGAGGACGAGCTCGATTCGGTGGCGGCGGGCGAAGCGGCCTGGGTGCCGCTGCTCGAGCGCTTCTGGAAGCCGTTCAAGGCGACCATCGACGAGAAGAGCGAGTCGGTCGACCGCTCGGAGGCCACGGGCTCGCGCGTGCTCGGCGTCGACCCGAAGTCGGGCAAGCCGGTGTCGGTGCGCCTGGGCCGATACGGGCCGTTCGCGCAGATCGGCACCGCCGAGGACGAGGACAAGCCCAAGTTCGCGTCGCTGCGGCCGGGCACCAGCATGCACACCATCACGCTGGAGGAGGCGCTGCCGCTGTTCAACCTGCCGCGCAGCCTGGGCCAGCACGAAGGCAAGGACGTCACGGTCGCCATCGGCCGCTTCGGGCCGTTCGTGAAGTTGGGCGACACCTACGCCTCGCTGGGCAAGACCGACGATCCGTACACGATCGACTTCGAGTCCGCGGTGGAGCTGGTGCGCGCCAAGCTCGAGATGATCGCCAACCGCACCATCAAGGTGTTCCCGGGCACCGAGATCCAGGTGCTCAACGGTCGCTACGGCCCGTACATCACCGACGGCGAGAAGAACGGCAAGATCCCCAAGGACCGCGATCCCGCCAGCCTGACCCAGGACGAGTGCGTGGCGCTGCTGGCCGAGGGCAAGCCGGTGCGCAAGGGCGGCCGCTTCGGCAAGAAGGTCGCGAAGAAGGCGACCAAGAAGGCCGTGAAGAAGGACGCCGCCGCCGAAGCCGCGCCGAAGAAGGCGCCGGCCAAGAAGGCCGCCAAGAAAGCCACCAAGAAAGCGGCGAAGAAGGCGACCAAGAAGCCCGCCAAGAAGGCCACCGCCAAGAAAGCGGCGAAGAAGGCGACCAAGGCCGCCTGACCGCCGCCCCGCGCGGCCCGGTCAGTCGCCGGGCTGCGCGTAGCGATCGATGCCGCGCCGCGCCTTTTCCTCGGCCACCTTGCGGCGCACGTCGGCCAGCAGGGCCGGCGCGTCGAACACCAGCCCGCCCTTGATCGTGTAGCGCACCCCGCCGACCCGGTGGGCGCGACCGTCTTCGCCCAGGCGGATGTGGCCGTTGCCGTAGAGCACCTTCAGGTTGGCCAGCGGGTTCTCCGACAGCACCACCAGGTCGGCCAGCTTGCCCGGCTCGACCGACCCGAGGCGATCGTCGGCGCCCAGCACCTCGGCGCCCGACAGCGTGGCGGCGCGGATCACTTCCAGCGGATGGAAGCCGGCCTCGCGCAGCATCTCCAGCTCCTCGATGGTGCCGAAGCCGTAGGTCTTGTAGATGTAGCCCGAATCGCTGCCGACCGTGACCCGGCCGCCGCGGTTCTTGTAGTCGTTCACGAAGGCCATCCAGCGCCGGTAGTTGTCGCGCCAGGCCACCTCCTCCTCGCTGCCCCAGTCGAAGAAGAAGCTGCCGTGGTTGCCGCGGTTGGGGGTGAAGAAATCCCACAGCGCCGGGTGCGTGTAATCGTCGTGCCAGTCGGCGCGGCGGGCGCGCATCAGGTCGCGGCTGGCGGCGTAGATGTTGAAGGTCGGGTCCAGGGTGAAGTCCAGCGCCAGCAGCTCGGTGATCACCGCCTCGTAGCGCTCGCTGCCTTTTTCGCTGGCCTGCGCCCAGAGCTTGCCGGCCTCGCCGAAGCGGTCCTGCTCGTCGAGGTAGTTGTAGCCGGCCGGGTACTGCTGCACGGTCTGGCCTTCGAACAGCGCCTCGGGCAGGCCGTACCAGTGCTCCATCGTGGTCAGGCCCCAGCGCGCGGTGGTCAGCACGTTGACGCGGGCGACGTCGAGCTGGGCGTGGTGGCAGGCGCTGCCCATGCCCTGCTTCTTGAGTTCGTCGAACACCGCCTCGAGGATGTCGGGGCGGTAGCCGAAGCACTTCATGCCCAGCGCGCCGCGCGCCTTCATGTCGCGCACCCACTGCCGGCCCTGCTCGGGCGTGGTGATCGGGGTATCCCGGCCCTGGCCGAAGAAGGCATACGGGAACAGGCGCGGCGCGGTGATGGCGTTGCGTTCGCTGCGGCGCTGCTCCGACACGCACCAGTCGATGCCGTTGCCGCAGCCCGGGTCGCGCACCGAGGTGATGCCGTGGCCGAGCCAGAGCTTGTAGACGTACTCGGCGTCGACGCCCTGTTCCTCGCCGCCGATGTGGCCGTGCAGGTCGATGATGCCCGGCATCACGAACTGGCCGGCGAGATCGATCTCGCGGCCGCCGGGCTTGAGTGCCGGCCGGCCCTTGGGGTCGATGGGACGGTTGGCACTGCCGACGATGCGCACCTCGCGGATGCGGTCGCCTTCGATGACGATGTCGACCGGCCCGTAGGCCGGGGCGCCGGTGCCGTTGATCACCGTGACCCCGCGCAGGATCAGCTGCGGGTAAGGGCCCTCGCCTTCACGGCGGTCGGGCGCGGCGGGAATGGCGGCCTGCGCGAGCGGCGCAGCCAGCAGGGCAAGGATGAACAGCAGGCGCATCATGGCGTGTCCCCGGGGTGGCGGTGGCGGGGATGCGGGGGGAGAATCCCGACATGCGCCCGGTCCTGATCGCCAGCTTAGCGAGTTTGCTCGCCCTCGTCGGCCCGTCCGCCGCCGAGGAATTGACGGTCTATCGCTGCCAGGACGCCGGCGGCCGCGTGACCCTGCAGGACGAGCCCTGCCCGAGTGGCCAGCAGCAGTCCACCCGCAGCATGGTGCGGCCGCGCGACCCGGCGCCGGCGCCCGCCGCCCCCAGGCCCGCGCCCGCCCCCGAACCCGCCGAGGCGCCGCCGCCCGAGGCCGACTACGCGCTGCCCTTCCCGCCGCCGCCGCTGTTCCAGTGCACGGACTTCGACGGCAGCGTGCGCTTCAGCGAGGACTACGACCCGAACACGCGCTGCGTGCCGCTGCCGGTCCTGGGCTACGACGTGCGCGGCTCCAGCGCCGCCGCCGGCACCTGCCGCTGGGTCAGCGAATCCTGCCTGCGCCTCGATGACGATGCCGCCTGCGAGCAGTTCAAGAAAAAACTCAAGCAGGCCCGCTCCGACGCCCTGCACGCCTTCAGCGACACCGCCGCCTATCGCAAGTCCGAGCTCAAGCGCCTGGACGCGATCGTGGCGGAAAGCTGCCGCTGACCCGGGCTCGGGGCATTTAAATGCTTTTGAACGCGGATAAAATCTGATGAACACGGATAAACACGGATGAAGCATTCTGAGTTGGGCTTTCGCATTCTGCTGAAACTGGCGGTGCCACCCCTTTAGCTCTGCTCTATCTGTGTTTATCCGTGTTCATCAGATTTTATCCGCGTTAAAAAATCTTCCCGTCCCGTTCGCGCCGGAATCCCAAACCCCGGCGACAACTAAAAGCCGTAGCGAAGGAAGCCGCCGTCGACGGCGATGCATTCGCCGGTGATGTAGCTGGCGGCGGGCAGGCAGAGGAAGGTGACCGCGGCGGCGACTTCCTCCGGCTCGCCGACCCGGCCCATCGGCGTGCGGTCGATCACCTCGTCCAGGTAGTCCGGGTCGGCCAGCTTGGCCGAGGTCCGGCGCGTCCGGATGTACCAGGGCGCCACGGCATTCACCCGCACCCCGTCCTCGGCCCACTCGCAGGCCAGGTTGCGGGTCAGCTGGTGCAGCGCCGCCTTGCTCATGCCGTAGGGCGCGCCGGTGCGCACGTGGGTCAGGCCCGAGACCGAACCAACGTTCACGATCGCCGAAGCCGCGTGCTGGCTGAGCAGCGGGAACGCGAAGCGGCTGAGCTCGAAGGCCGAGAACAGGTTGGTCTCGAAGATCTGCCGCCACTCGTCGTCACCGTAATCCATCGCCGGGCGGCTGGTGTTGGTACCCGCGTTGTTGACCAGCAGCTGCAGCCCCTCGCCCAGGTCCTCGACCCAGTCGAAGATCTCGCGGCGCTGCTCGGCGTCGGACACGTCGGCCGGGAAGGCGCGCACGCGCGCGGCCGGGAATTCGTCCTCGAGTTCGGCGCGCGTCGCCTCCAGCGCCGCCTCGTCGCGCGCGACCAGCAGCAGGTCGGCGCCCGCGCCCAGCAGTTCGGCGGCGATGGCGCGGCCGATGCCGGCGCTGGCGCCGGTCACCAGCGCCACCTGCCCATCCAGTCGCCAGCGATTGATGGTCATCCCGGGCCTCCTGCGCGTCCCGGGGTTAGGATACCGGGCAACCCGCCCGACGGAGCACCCCGATGCGACTCGCCCTGATCCTGGCCGCCGCGCTGCTCACCAGCGGCTGCGACGCCCCCAAGCCCGACCCGACGCCCGAGACCGTGCCCGAGCCGCAGGCCACCCACACCGAACTGCGCGATGCCATGCAGGCGCCGGTGGACAAGGCCCGCGCCGTGGAGGACACCCAGGCCGAGGACGAAGCCGAACGCCAGCGGGCGCTGGAGGAAGCGGGCGGCTGAAACGACGACGCCCGGGCAAGCCCGGGCGTCGCGTCCCACCCCGGGGCCGGGCTCAGTAGGCGCAGAGGCAGTGCGCCACGGCGCGGAACGGCGAGCGGCCCTTGCGGTCGAGCCAGGCCAGTTCGCGCTCGGCGGTGGCCAGGGTTTCGCGATCGAGCATCAGCGGCGCCGGCGCCAGCACGCGCAGCAGGCCCTCGGTGCGTGAGTTCTGGCCCAGGTTGACTACGAACTGCTCGAACGGCGTCAGCGGCTTCTCGATGTAGGTCACGCGATAGCTGCCTTCCTCGAGCTTGGCCAGCGCCGCCGCGGCGTCCAGTGCGGCCTGGAAGCCACCCAGCTCGTCCACCAGTCCGCGCTCCTTGGCCTGCGCACCGCTCCAGACGCGGCCGCGCGCATTCACGTCGATCTCGGCCGGGGTGCTGTCGCGCGCCGCCGCCACCTTGCCGATGAACTCGGCGTAGCCGCGGTCGATCACCGACTGGATCAGCAGGCCCACGTTCGGGTCGAGCGGACGGGTCGGGTCGAAGGCGCCGGCCAGCGGCGTGGTACCGACGCCGTCGGTGCTGACGCCGATCTTCTCGAGCACGCGCGGCACCGTCATCCACAGGCCGAAGATGCCGATCGAGCCGGTGATGGTGGATTCGTCGGCGTAGATGCGGTCGGCGTTCATCGAGATCCAGTAGCCGCCGGACGCGGCCACGTTCGCCATCGACACCACCACCGGCTTGCCGGCGGCCTGCACCAGCTCGACCTCGCGGCGGATCTGCTCGGACGGGAACACGCCGCCGCCGGGCGAATCCACCCGCAGCAGCACGGCCTTGACGTTCTCGTCCTCGCGCGCCGCGCGCAGCAGTTCGGCGGTGGACTCGCCGCCGACCGTGCCCGGCGGCTGCTGGCCGTAGGTGATCTCGCCCTGCGCCACCACCACGGCCACCGTCGGCTGCGGCTCCGCCACCAGGTGCGGACGGTTGATCTGCATCAGGTAGCCGTCCAGCCCGATCTGCCGGAAGCTCTGGGTGTCCTCGTCCAGGGTGCCGCGCTCGACCATCATCTGCTCGAACTCGTGGCCCGTGCGCAGGCCGTCGACCAGCTTCTCGTCGAGCGCCAGCTTGCCCAGGTCGCCCGA
Organism: Arenimonas sp.; assembly: GCF_035721105.1. Taxonomy (GTDB): domain Bacteria; phylum Pseudomonadota; class Gammaproteobacteria; order Xanthomonadales; family Xanthomonadaceae; genus Arenimonas. Next base: position 25,570 of record NZ_DASTNG010000075.1, read on the forward strand.
GGCCGCCTGCACGCGCGCCGGCAGCTCGTTGATCATCGCGTTCAGCGCCGGCACTTCGACCTTGCGGGCCTGGGCGATGTCGGCGACGAAGCGCTGCCAGACGTCGTTCATCCAGTACAGGTCGGCTTCGCGCGACTCCGGCGAGGCGGCGTCGAGCACGTAGGGCTCGGCGGCGGACTTGTACTCGCCGACCTTGAACAGGTGCACGTCGACGCCCAGCTTTTCCTGCAGGCCCTCGCGGTAGTACATGCGGTAGCGGCCGAAGCCCTCGAGCAGCACGCCGCCCTGCGGGTCCAGGTAGACCTCGTCCGCCTGCGCGGCGATGTAGTACTGGCGCTGCTCCATGTCGGTGCCGTAGGCCACGACCTGCTTGCCGGACGCGCGGAAATCGCGCAGCGCCGCCGCCAGGTCGCGCATGGCCGCGAAGCCCGAGGTCGAGAAGCCGTCGGTGAGCAGCACGATGCGGTCGATGCGCGCATCCTCGCGCGCGGCGTGGATGGCCTGCAGCAGGTCGCGCAGCTGGATCTCGGGCTGGGCCTGGCCGGTGGCGCGGTTGATCACCCGGTCGACCGGCGCCGAGGTGAACTGCTCCACCAGGGCGCCGTCGAGGTCGAGCACCAGCGCGGTGTCATCGTGCATCGGCTGCACGCCCGGGCTGGCCGCGATGGCCAGCAGCATCACGAAGGCGAACAGCAGGAACAGCAGGAAGAACACGTTGAAAACGAGCTGCTGGGCGAAGGTCAGGACACTCCAGACCCCCCGGAAGAACCCCAGGATCGGGCCGCGCTTGGCTTCGGACATTTCAGGACTCCACTTAACTTCGGGCCAGCATACCCAGCCCGGGTGAAGACCGCATGCGCCTTACGTCACCCGCACCGGCGCCAGGGGCCGCCGCGCCAGTCGCCAGAAACGCCAGCCCAGCAGGCCCGCGGCGACGCTCAGGCCCAGGATCAGGCCAGTCCAAAGCCCCGGCGCGCCCTGTCCCTTCACCAAACCAAACCAATAGCCCAGCGGCAGGCCCACGCCCCAGTACGCCAGCACCGTGATGAACATCGGCACGCGGGTGTCCTTGAGGCCGCGCAGCGCGCCCGCCGACATCGCCTGCAGGCCGTCGGGATACTGGAACACCGCCGCGTAGGCCATCAGCAGCGCCGCCAGCGCGATCACCGCCGGATCCTGCGTGAACAAGCCGGCGAGGAACACGCCGCCGAGCACCAGCACCCCCGCCGACAGCGTCTGCGCCAGCATCGCCAGGCCATAGCCCGCCGCCGCCGACCAGCGCACCGCCGACGGATCGCCGGCGCCCACGGCGTGGCCGACCCGCACCGTGGTCGCCATCGCCACGCCCAGCGGCACCATGAAGCACAGGCTGGCCATCAGGATCGCGATCTGGTGCGCGGCGATCTGGGTCGTGCCCAGCTTGCCGATCAGCAGGGCCGTCGCCACGAACAGGCTGCCTTCCATGAACACCGACACGCCCATCGGCAGGCCCAGCCGCAGCAGGTCGCGGATCGGCGCCCAGCGCGGCGGATCGAAGCGCGCGAACAGGCCCAGGTCGGCGAACCGCCGCGAGCGCCCCAGGTAGGCCGCCAGCGCCGCGCTCTGGCAGTACAGGGTGATGGCCACCGCATAGCCCAATCCCGCCGCACCCAGCCCCAGGCCGAACATCAGCGCCCAGCCCAGCGGCGCCAGCAGCACCAGCCCGGCGATGCCGAACACCATCGTCGGCATCGTCCAGGCCACGCCTTCGCTGAGGTTGCGCAGGCAGAAGTACAGCGCCAGCCCGGGTGCGCCCCAGCTGATCGCGCGCAGGAAAGCGATGGCCTCCGGCCGCGCCTCGGCGGTGATGCCCATCGGCGCGAGCGCCAGCGCGCCGGCGCGCACCACGAAGAACAGCCCGACGCCCAGCGCCAGCGCCAGCCACAGCGCCTGCCGGAACACCGCGCCGATCTCGGCGCGGCGGCCGGCGCCGTTGAGCTGGGCCACGGTCGGCGGCACCGCCATCAGCACGCCGATGCTGACCAGGATCACCACCGACCAGACCGCACTGCCGATGCCCACCGCGGCCAGCGTGACCGGCCCGTGGCGGCCGGCCAGCACGGTGTCGACGATATTCATGGCCATCGACGATACCTGCCCCAGCACCAGCGGCAGGGCCAGCACGAAGCTGACGCGCATCTCGCGCAGCAGGCGCGCGGCACGGGTTTCGGAATGACTCATGGGGCAATGCCGGCAGGCTCAGGATCGCTATATTAGCGGCTGCCGCCCCGGAGCCCGCCATGACCACGGAAGCCACCCCGACCCCCGCCCCCGCCCCGGGCCGCCAGTGCCAGAACTGCGGCGAGGCCCTGCTGGGCGAGCACTGCTACGCCTGTGGCCAGCCGACCAAGGGCCTGGTGCGGCACTTCAGCTCGATCGTCGGCGACTTCATGGACTCGGTGTTCGAGCTCGATTCGCGCATCCTGCGCACCATCGGGCCGCTGCTGTTCCGCCCGGGCTACCTGAGCCAAGAATACTTCGCCGGCCGGCGCGTCCGCTACGTCAGCCCGGTGCGGCTGTTCGTGTTCCTGAGCCTGTTCGCGTTCTTCGCCGCCCAGCTCAGCTTCGACATCGACAAGGGCGAGGACGTCGTCAAGTTCGACAACGCCGAGGCTGCGGGCGCGCCGGCCATCACCGCCACCGAGGGCGGCGTGCGCCTGCTCGACGCCACCACCGTCGCCGACGTCGAGCGGATCCGCGATGCCGCGCTGGCCGAGATCGCGGCGGCGCGCGAGGAGTCCAAGGGCGTGCCCGGCGTCGGCATCGGCCTGGACGTGGCCAGCAAGGCCATCGAGAACGACGCCCGCCGGCGGATCGCCGAGATCGAGGAGAGCCAGCGCACCGGCAAGCCGCTGGCGATCCAGCGCAACGAAGACGACGACATCAGCTTCAACGGAACCCCCTGGGACCCGGTGACCAACCCGCTGAAGGTCGACTGGCTGGGCGAACGCGGCAACGCCCGCCTCAATGCCTACGCCGGGCGCGCCAAGGGCAACATCAAGCGCATCCAGGAAGACCCCAACCTGCTCAAGGACGCCTTCCTGTCGACGGTGCCGACCACCCTGTTCGCGCTGCTGCCGCTGTTCGCGGTGCTGCTCAAGCTCGCCTACCTGTTCAAGCGCCGGCTGTACATGGAGCACCTGATCGTCGCGCTGCACAGCCACAGCTTCCTGTGCGCGGGGCTGCTGGTGACGCTGCTGCTGGACGCGCTGGCCGGCTGGAGCAGCGGCCTGGCCTGGCTGTCGCCGCTGTTCCGCTTCGGCGAAATCGCGATGCTCTGCTGGATGCCGCTCTACCTGCTGCTGATGCAGAAGCGCGTGTACCGGCAGGGCTGGATCATGACCCTGCTCAAGTACGCCGTGCTGGGCACGGCCTACCTGGTGCTGATTTCCTTCGGCGCCACCGCCAGCCTGCTCGCCAGCCTGGTCAACATGTAGCAGCGGTCAGCGGCCCAGGCGGGCGCGCACCACGGCTTCGCGCGCCTCGGGCGCGGCCTCGACCAGCTCGCGCCGCAGGGATTCGCGTTCGCTGGCCGGCAGGCGCCGCGCCAGGATCGCCAGATCGGCGCGGGTGGCGGGGGTGAGCTCCCGCAGCAGCTCGCGCAGGGCGGCGCGTTCGCCCTCGGGCACGAACGCGAACAGCGGCCGCAGCTCGGCGAAGCCCGCCCCCACGTCCGGCCCCAGCCACCAGTCCTGGCGCTGGTCCGACGGCAGCGCATCGAAGGCCGCCTGCAGCGCCTCCCGGGATTCCGGCGGCAGGGCCGCCCGGCGGGCCGCGGCGTCGCGCAGCTGTTGGCGCTCGGCCGCCGGCAGCGCCAGCCACGCGGCGAAGGGTCCGCGACGCCGGGCCTTCTCGGCCGGCGGCAGCGCGTCCCAGGCGGCGATGCGCTGGCGCAGCGCGTCGCGCGCGGCCGGGTCCGCCGCGGCCCAGTGCGCGGTGTTGGCGCGCAGCCGCTGGCGGGTGTCGGCGTCCAGCGCCGGCCAGGCGCTGGCCAAGGGCGCCAGCAGCCGGCGCTCCTCCGGCGGCAGCGAGGGGAAGTCGAGCAAGGCCGGGGCGGCGCTGGCGACGCGGTCGCCGTTCGCGGCATCGATGGCATCGGCGGCACCCGCCGCACTCGCCGCATCCGCCGCTTCATCGGCAGACCCGAGGGGCTGGGCACCGCCGGCGCCCTCGGGAACGGCGGTGGCGGGCGCGGCGGCAGGAGGCGCCGCCAGGGCGTCGCCGGCCTCGCCCGAGGCCAGCCAGCTCAACAGCGCCAGGTCGGCGGCGAGGGCTTCATCCCCGGGCGCCACGATCTGCGCGTAGTCCGGGTGGGTGACCAGGTCGGCCTCGCTGCCGGCGGGCATCGGCGCGGGGGCGGGTTCGACCGGCAGGTCCTGGGTGCCGCCGGGCGCCAGCACCGGTGCGGTGGGCCAGTAGGTCGCCGCGAAGGCGAGGCCCAGCAGCCCCAGCGCGGCCCAGGCCAGGCGGCGGCGCCAGGGCGAAACGGGCGCCGCCACGGCCGCGACCGGCTCGGGCGCGTCCTGCAGGACCCGGGCGCGCAGCGCCGCCAGCGCCTCCACCCGCTCGGCGGGCAGCGTCTTGACCTGGCGGTGCAGGCGCTCGCGCAGGGCGCCCAGCACGGCGTAGCTGACGCCGGCGTCGCCCAGCTGCTGCAGGGCGCGCTGCAGGGCGAACCGGTAGGTCGGCTCGCTGACGCCCAGCACCGAGGCGGCGTGCACGAAGTCCAGGCCGGCCACGATCCGCAGCAGCAGCGCCGCCCGCGGCCCGGAACCCAGCGCCCCCAGCTCCGGGATGTCGCTGGCGCCCTCGGCCAGCTCGGCCTGGGCCAGCAGCAGCGCCCAGAAGGCCGCCGGCCAGGACGACAGCGGGCTGTGCCCGGAAACCTCGCGGAACGCCCGCATGGCGCGCCCCAGGGCCGCCTGGGCGACCTCGTCCTCCCCGCACTGGACCTGGACGAACACGAAGGCCCGTCGCTCGATGCCGCGCAGGAAGGCGGACAGCGCGGACGAGGCCGGCGGGGTCGGGGCGGGGGACGGGGGAGCGGAGGGCACGGGGCATTCTAGCTAACCCGTCACATTTCGAGGCGGTTGACAGGCTTGAAAACGCTGCTCCGCCAAGCCCGGCGCGGCTTCCGGCGTGAAACGTTGTGCACAGCGCCAAGTTGGGGCCTCGACCCGGCCCCCGGGACGCCGTGAAGGCCGTGATGACTGATTTGTGATCACTGCAACTTGTTGATTCAAAAGCACTATGACGGCTTGGTTAAAAAATCGCCAACCCGGCCCAAGCGCCCTTGGCATGGGGGGTGCGCAGGCCTCCCCGGAACCTCTTCCACAGAGTTATCCACAAACGGTGTGGATAAGGGAGATTCGTTTTCGTGAACAGTAGCTTAGGGCTGTTTTCTGATGCATCCGACAGCAATGGTATGCAAGTGGGGTAAGAACCCTTCCGACGGAGCCCTCAGCTAGACTCACGCCATGCCGCCCCGCCCTGAAACCGTGCTGCGCATCGCCCTGCCGGTGCCGTTGCCGCGCGCCTTCGACTACCGCCCGCCCGCCGGCGCGACGGCCGATGCCGGCTGGATCGGCTGCCGGGTCCGGGTCCCGTTCGGGCGGGGCGACGGCGAACAGGTGGGCGTGGTGGTCGGGGTCGGCCCGGCCGAGGGCGACGGCGAGGGCCTCAAGCCCGTGCGCGAACGCCTGGACGCGTCGCCGCTGCTGGCGGGCGAACTGTTCGAGAGCCTGCGCTGGCTGGCCGGCTACTACCACGCGCCCCTGGGCGAGGTGCTGGCGATGGCGCTCCCGGGTCCGCTGCGCGCCGGCCAGCCCCTGCCCGAGACCGCCCGCCACGGCTGGGCGCTCACGGCCGCCGGCCAGGCCGCCGCCGCCGCGCCCGGCCGGGACGGCAAGCCCCGGCGCCTGCTGCTGCAGCTGGCCGCCCGCCCCTGGGGCGAGGACCGACTGGACCAGGCCGGCGAAGACTGGCGCGGCGCCGCCCGCGCCCTGGCCGAGCGCGGCCTGGCCGAACGGATCGTGCTGGCTGGCCGCCCCGAGCCAGCGCCGCTGGCGCCCGGCCCGGCCCTGATGCCGGCCCAGGCCCAGGCCCTGGCCGCGCTGCGCGAGGGCGAGGGTTTCCGCCCCTGCCTGCTCGAGGGCGTCACCGGCAGCGGCAAGACCGAGGTCTACCTGCAAGCAATCGCCGACTGCCTGGCGGCCGGCAAGCAGGCGCTGGTGCTGGTGCCCGAGATCGGCCTGACCCCGCAGGCGCTGGCCCGCTTCCGCAGCCGCCTCGGGGTGCCGGTGCTGGCGGCGCACTCGGGCCTGGCCGACGGCGAACGCGCCCGGGCCTGGACCGCGATGCTGCGGGGCGAGGCGCGGGTGCTGGTGGGCACCCGCTCGGCGGTGTTCTGCCCGCTGCCCGAGGCCGGCCTGATCGTGGTCGACGAAGAGCACGACGGCTCCTACAAGCAGCAGGACGGCGTCCGCTACCACGCCCGCGACCTGGCCCTGGTGCGCGCCAGCAAGCTCGGTGTCCCGGTGCTGCTGGGCAGCGCCACGCCGTCGCTGGAAACCCTGCACAACGCCCTGTCCGGCCGCTACCGGCATCTGCGCCTGGGCCAGCGCGCGGGCGGCGCCCGCCCGCCCGCCGTGCGCGTGGTCGACATCCGCAAGCGCCAGCTGCGCAACGGCCTGTCGGAGGACCTGCTGGATGCCGTCGGCCGCTGCCTGGCGCGCGGCGAACAGGCGCTGGTGTTCAAGAACCGCCGCGGCTATGCGCCGGTGCTGCTGTGCCACGACTGCGGCTGGAGCGCGCACTGCAAGCGCTGCGACGCGGCGATGACCGTGCACGCCGGCGGCCGCCGCCTCATCTGCCACCACTGCGGCGCCCGCGCCACCCCACCCAATGCCTGCCCCGACTGCGCCAGCCTGGCGCTGCAGCCGCAGGGCGCCGGCACCGAGCGCATCGAGGAGGCGCTGGCCGAGCGCTTCCCCGACGCCCTGATGATCCGCGTCGACCGCGAGACCACGCGTCGCCGCGACGCCATCGAGAAACACCTGGAAGCCTTCGGCGACCGGGCGGGCATCCTGGTCGGCACCCAGATGCTGGCCAAAGGCCACGACCTGCCGCGGCTGACGCTGGTGGCGGTGGTGGGCGTGGACGAAGGCCTGTTCAGCGCCGACTTCCGCGCCGGCGAGAAGCTGGCGCAGCTGCTGATCCAGGTCGCGGGCCGCGCCGGCCGCGCCCAGCTGCCGGGCGAAGTGGTGCTGCAAACCCACCACCCCGAGCACCCGCTGCTCAACACCCTGCTCGCCGGCGGTTACCCCGCGGTGGCGGCGCTGCAGCTGGCCGAGCGCGAGGTCGCGCAGTTCCCGCCCTACGCGCACCTGGCGCTGCTGCGCGCCGAGGCGCCGACCGAGGGCGACATGCAGGCCTTCCTGCGCGAAGCCAAGGAAGCATTCGACCGCCGCGAGGGCGTGCAGCTCAACGGCCCGATGCCGGCCCCGATGGCACGCCGCGCCGGCAAGGCGCGCGGCCAGATCCTGCTCGACGCCCTCCAGCGCGCGCCCCTGCACGCCGCGCTGCAGGACTGGCTGCCGCGCCTGCAGGCCCTGAAGTCGGCCCGCAAGGTGCGCTGGTCGCTCGACGTCGACCCCACCGATCTCTACTGAAGGCGCCGGGCGTATTGGACCTGCCCGCGCCACGCCCGGATCATCGTGGGCGCGGCGCCGCGCCGGGATCCGGGGACCGCAGCGGCTGCCGGAGCACCGCGTGCACGCGCAGGCCAGGACGAAGCTGGCTGATCACCAGGCGCCCCCCGAGCGCCAGGATCCGGTCCTGCAGGCCGGTCATGCCGTTGCCGGGGCGCAGCTCGGCGACGCGGCCGCAGCCGTCGTCGCGGATGTCCAGGAACACGCAGAGCTGGCCGTCGCGCGCGCTCACCCGCAGCCGCAGCGAGCAGTGCCGGGCGCGCGAGTGCCGCACGATGTTGGTGATTGATTCCTGCGCGATGCGGAACGCCGCCACGCGATGCACCGGATTGAGCCGGGCCAGCAGCCGCGCATCGCCCTCGAGGCGGGTCTCGAACACCAGGCCGGCGTCCTCGACCAGCCGGCGCAGGCTGCCGCGGTCGATGGCGCCGAACAGGCCCAACTCGTCCAGGGCCGCGGGGCGCAGCGAGTCCAGCACGCGGCCGATGTTTTGCTGCATCGCGCGCGTGATCTCCAGGAGCCGGTCGACCACGCCGGCGCGGCCGGCGGCCGCGAGGTCCGGGGCCGACAGCTTCAGGTGGGTCTGCAGCGCGGCGAGGTTCTGGCCGAATTCGTCGTGCAGTTCGCCGGCCAGGCGCTGGCGTTCGCGCTCCTCGACCTTGAGGTTGCGGATGGCGGCGTCGTGCAGCTCTTCGGCCAGGAGCAGCTGCCGGCGCCTGGCCACCGCCAGCTCGGCCGACTGCCGGCGCAGGCCGTCGACGGTGGCGCCGAACATCAGCGCCATGGTGCCGGCGATGGCGATGAACAGCTGCAGCCACACCGGCCACTGCGCGGCGAGGCCCAGGTGGTCCTCGAGCGCGATCAGCACGCTGGCCGACAGCAGCGACAGCACCGCGCCGCGCCAGCCGTGGCGCATCGAGAACACCACCACCGCCACCAGCACCAGCATGCGCAGCAGCTCGGCCAGCGCCGCCGACTCCCGGGCCACCGCCACCAGCGACAGCAGCGCGATGAACAGCGGCGCCAGCATCATCGCCTCGCCCAGGATGCGGCGGCTGCCCGGGTGGTGCCGCGGCTCGGCGATCCACGCGCCCAGCGGCACCACCAGCAGCATGCCGATGAAATGCCCCAGCAGGTTCTTCACCGCGAAGAAGCCGAGCAGCGACGCGTCGCCCGCCAGCCGCACGGTGTCGACCAGCAGCGACAGGCGGATGTCGCTGATGCTGCCTTCGTTCAGGACATAGCCCACGTCCTTGGCCGCCAGCAGCGCGGCGGCGACCAGCGCCGCCACCAGGAAGCGTTCGATGCCGTCGCCGGCGGCCAGCGCCAGCGGCCGGATGTTGGCGCGGCAAAGCAGGGCGACGCCCGCCATTACCAGGAAGGGTTCGAGCAGGTTGCCCAGCACGAAGGACGTGGCGTCATGCCAGTAGTGCAGGAAGCCGCCGTCGACGCCGTTGCGCCAGCCGATCAGCAGGCCGTTGAGGCAACGCACCAGGATCGTGGCCAGCACCAGCGCCGGCCACTGCCGCCGGGGCTGCAGCCACAGGGCCAGGAACAGCAGTCCGGTGGCGACGTGCCAGTGCAGGAACCCCAGCACCAGCAGCAGCCAGTAGCCCAGGCCGAACGCGGCTGCCGCGGGCCAGGCCGACCGCAGCGCGGTTCCGGGGTAAGGAGCAAGGGGGTCCGCGCGCATCCGCGGATTGTCCGTACGCAATCGGGCCGCGTACAAGGACTCCGGTCACACTAAGAAAAAATCTCAGTCCCGGGGCCGGGAGGATGCCGGAACTGTCAAACTCGTCGCCATGATCCGCGTCCTCCTCATCGACGACCACGCCATCGTCCGCGAGGGCTTCAAGCGGCTGATCGAGAGTTCGCCGGGCTTCCTGGTGGTGGCCGAGGCGCGCAACGCCGACGAGGCACTGTCCGCGCTCGAGCGCGTTTCCGCCGACATCGCGGTGGTCGACATCAGCCTGGGCGATGGCGCCAGTAGCGGCCTGGACCTGATCGCCCTGCTGCGGGACCTGATGCACGGCCTGCGCTGCGTGGTGCTGAGCATGCACGACGACTCCGGGCTGGTGCTGCGTGCGCTGGAACAGGGCGCGCGCGGTTACTTCACCAAGGCGGTGGCGGCCGACGAGCTGCTCGACGGCCTGCGCCGGGTCGCCGCCGGCGAAGTGGTGCTGAGCTCGGACCTGGCGCCACCGGTCTCGAACCCGGCCCCGCTGCTGACGCCGCGCGAGCGCGCCACCCTGCGCGGCCTGCTCTCGGATCGGCCGCCCAAGGCGATCGCCTACGACCTGGGCATCAGCGACAAGACCCTGTACCGGCACCGCGCGAACCTGATGGAGAAGCTCGGCGCCCGCAACAGCACAGAACTGGCCCGCATCGCCCGAGAGCGCGGCCTGCTGGCCGACCTGGGCTGAGACCGGGGTTTCATCGGGGGCCGCGGCGGTTTTCCAGACGCTGGAACGACAACGGCCCCTTGCGGGGCCGTCGTCTGTTGCGCTGGGGCGAATTCAGGCCGCGAACAGCGCCCGCATCTTCTTGAGCGCGTTGGCCTCGACCTGGCGGATGCGCTCGGCGCTGACGCCGTACTCGTCGGCCAGCTCCTGCAGCGTCGCCTTGGGCTCGCCCAGGAAGCGGCGCTTGAGGATGTCGCGCGAGCGCTGGTCGAGGCCGGCCAGGCCCTCGCGCAGCAGCTCGAGCTGGTCGTCCTCGTGGCTTTCGCGCTCGTAGGCCATGGCCGGGTCGTCGCTGGCGTCACGCAGGTAGGCCACCGGCGACGGCGGCGCGTTGTCATTGTCCTCGTCCGGCGCGTCGAAGCCGATGTCGCGACCGCTCAGGCGCGACTCCATCTCCAGCACTTCGCGCTTGGAGACGTTGAGGTCCTTGGCGACCGCGGTGACTTCGGCGTCGTTCATCCAGCCCAGGCGCTTCTTGGACTTGCGCAGGTTGAAGAACAGCTTGCGCTGCGCCTTGGTGGTGGCGACCTTGACGATGCGCCAGTTGCGCAGGATGAACTCGTGCATCTCGGCGCGCACCCAGTGCACGGCGAAGGACACCAGGCGCACGCCCTGGTCGGGGTCGAAGCGCTTGACCGCCTTCATCAGGCCGATGTTGCCTTCCTGCACCAGGTCGCCCATGCCCAGGCCGTAGCCCTGGTAGCCGCGGGCGACGTGCACGACGAAGCGCAGGTGGGAGACGACCAGGGCCTTGGCGGCATCGAGGTCCTCTTCGTCACGGAAGCGGCGCGCGAGGTCCTGCTCTTCCTCGACGGTGAGCACGGGCACGCGGTTGACCGCGGCGATGTACGCATCCAGCGAGCCGAGCGCACTCGGGATCGGCAGGTTATTCGCGATCAGGGCGGTGGTGGTCATGCGTTCCTCGTTCATGGGCCAGAGTTTAGCACTCGGCCTGTTGGAGTGCTGAATAGGCCAAAAGTTCCCTGTCCGTCCCATGAATGGAACAGCCAATCCCCTGGCGACGTTCCTGTTCTGGGGGCCGTGACGGCGGGTTCAAGGGGGCCCGGGCGGGACTTCCTGGCGCCGATCGGGCCGGCGCCGGGCCCCGGGACAGGCTCCCGGCCCGGGGCGCCGCCGCCCCAAGCACCTCAGTCGCCGCGGGCCAACGCGGCCTCGATTTCGCCGCGCGGCGGCAGCGCCCACTGGATCGGCGCCTGGCGGGCACCCTCCAGCCAGCGGTTGGCCTTGCCGAAGTGGCCGCAGCCCAGGAAACCCCGGTGCGCCGACAGCGGCGACGGGTGCGGGGCGCGCAGCATGCAGTGCCGGCGCGGGTCCACCAGCTTGCCCTTGGCCTGGGCGTAGCTGCCCCAGAGCATGAACACCAGGCCCTCGCGCTCCCGGTCCAGGGCCTGGACGATGGCGTCGGTGAAGCCCTCCCAGCCCTTGCCCTGGTGCGAGCCGGCCTTGCCCTCCTCGACCGTCAGCACGGCATTGAGCAGGAGCACGCCCTGCCGGGCCCAGCTGAGCAGGCAGCCGTGGTCGGCCGGCGGGATGCCCAGGTCGGCCTTGAGTTCCTTGTAGATGTTCTGCAGCGAGGGCGGCACCGGCACGCCCGGCAGCACCGAGAAGCACAGCCCGTGGGCCTGGCCGGCGCCGTGGTAGGGGTCCTGGCCGAGGATGACCACCTTCACCTGGTCGAAGGGCGTGGCGTCGAGCGCCGAGAAGATCCGCGGCCCGGGCGGGAAGATGGCCTTGCCGCGGGCCTTTTCCTGACGCAGGAAGGCGCCGAGTTCGCGCATGTCGGGCCGCTGCAGGTAGTCGCCGACCCGCGCCTTCCAGGAGGGCTCTAGCCGGATCCGGTCCTCGTCGGACACCGCTTACTTCTTGGCGAGCTTGTCGCGGAGCATGCGGCCGACGCGCAGCTGGAACAGCAGCTTGGTCACCAGCAGGCGCTCCTCGATCGGCTTCTGCACCAGGTCGTTGGCGCCTTCGCGCAGCAGGTCGCTCTGGTTGGCCGGGTTGGCGTCGCCGGTCATCACCAGCACCGGCAGCATGCCCTTGGCGTAGCCGAATTCGTGGCGGATCGAGTGCAGCAGGTCCTTGCCGGTCAGCTCGCCCTTCAGATACACGTCGGTGAGCACCACGTCCGGGCCGGGGATGCGGCCCTGCGCCTTCATCGTTTCGAGGTGGGCGATGGCGTCTTCCACGCCGGTGGCGTGGATCACGCTCAGGCCGTGCTTCTCGAGCATGCGGCGGGTGGCCATGGCCACGACGCGGCTGTCCTCGACGTACAGCACTTCGCCGCCGGCCTCGGACTCGGGCGCCACGTAGCCCTTGATGAAGGCGGCCAGCGCGTTGAAGCCCAGGGCCTTGTCGAAGTAGTCGGTGACGTCGTCGCTGATCGAACGACTCTCCAGCCGCTCCTGCACGTCGCCCGAGACCACGATGATCGGGATGTAGGCCTGCGGCGTGTGCTCGCGCAGGTATCGGGCCAGGTCCAGGCCGTCCATGTCGGGCAGGCGCAGGGCGGTGGTGACCAGGTTGACGGCGCCGGCCTGCAGGGCGGCCTTGGCCTCCTCGCCGGTTTCGCAGCCGACGAACTCCATGCCCGGCAGCTGCTGGCGCAGGACGCCCTCGATCATCTTGCGCACGACCTTGGAGCCGTCCACGACCATGATGCGGGGCGAGCTGGTGTCGAAGCTACGGAAGCTGGGGCTGTTCATGTCAGACGTCCACCGGACGGGTCCGACGTAGATGATGCCCGGTTGCGAGCCATGCGCCCAGCCACCCCATCAACGCCGCCCCCGCCAGCAGGGCCAGGCTGCCCCGCCAGCCGGGGCCGGCGAGGTCGAACTGGCTGCCGTAGCTGGCCACCAGGGCCGACAGCCGGCCCTGCAGCAGCAGGCCGGCCACGACCAGCAGCAGGCCGGCCAGCAGGCCCGCGGCCAGGCCGTACCAGGCGCCGAGGTAGAGGAAGGGCCGGCGGACGAAGGCATCGGTGGCGCCCAGGTGCTGGAGCACGGCGATTTCCTCGCTGCGAGCGCCGATGTCGAGCCGCACGGTGTTGCCCACCACCAGCAGCACGCCCAGTCCCAGCAGCACGGCCACGACCTGGACCAGGCGCTCGCCGAAGGCCAGCCAGGCCGACAGCCGCTGGCGCCAGGCGGCGTCGTGCTGCACCACCTCGGCCTGGGGCAGGGCCCGCAGGTCGGCGGCCAGCGCGTCGCCGTCGTCGCGCGGCTGCACCATCAGCACGGTGGGCAGCGGGTTCTCGTCCAGCACCTCGAGGGCGCCCGCCAGGTCGCTCATGGCGCGGAACTCCGCCAGCCCTTCCTCGGGCGTGCGCACGATCACCGCGGCCACGTCCGGGCGGGTGCCGATGCCGGTGGCCAGCTCGCGGGCCTGCGCCTCGGTGATGTCGGCCTTGAGGAAGACGCCGATCTCGCGCGATTCGGACACGCTGCCGGAGAAGCGTTCGATGTTGCCCAGCGCCAGCCCCAGGCCCAGCGGCAGCGCCAGCGCGATCGCCATCACGCCGACGGTGAGGCCGGTGGCGAAGGGCCGCTTGAGCAGGCGGCCGAGGCTGGAAACCAGCGAATACAGATGCTGTTCGCGCCAGGCGCGAAGGCGGCTGCCCAGGCCGCCGGCCTTCACGCGCTCGGCGGCCGCGGGCTTGGCGGCCGGCTTGGCGGCGGGTTTGGCGGACGGGGTGTTCATGCCGCCAGGTCCTCGGGCGAGATGTCGTCGAGCAGCTTGCCGTGGTCGAGCACCAGCACCCGGCGGCGCATGCGCTTGACCAGGGCCAGGTCGTGGCTGGCGACCATGACGGTGGTGCCCAGCGCCGGCAGCGAGGCGAACAGCTGCATGATCTCGGCCGCCAGCTGGGGATCGAGGTTGCCGGTGGGCTCGTCGGCCACCAGCAGCTGCGGCTGGGCGACGATGGCGCGGGCGATGCCCACGCGCTGCTGCTCGCCGGTCGAGAGCTGCAGCGGCAGGGCGCGTTCGCGATCGCCCAGGCCGACCTTGTCCAGCACCGCGCGCACGCGCTTGCCGACTTCGGCGCCGGGCATCCCGGCGATCAGCAGCGGCAGCGCCACGTTGTCGAACACGCTGCGGTCGGTTAGCAGGCGGTGGTCCTGGAACACCACGCCGACCTGGCGCCGGTGCAGCGGCACCTTGCCGCCGCGGACCTTGGCCAGGTTGCGCTCGTTCACCAGCACGGTGCCGCGGCTCGGCCGCTCGGACAGGTGCACCAGTCGCAGCAGGGTGGACTTGCCGGCGCCGGAGTGGCCGGTGACGAAGAGCATTTCGCCCTGCTCCACCGAGAAGCTGACCTCGCTCAGCGCGGGCGCGCTGCCCGGGTAGGCCTTGGTGACGTTGTCGAAGCGGAGGAGGGCCATGCGGGTCCGGGGCGGCGAAAGCGCCACAAATCTAGCAGACGTGAAGAAAGGTAGGAGGGCCTTCAGGCCCGAAGCTCTTGGCGAAGAGCTTCGGGCCTGAAGGCCCTCCTACGGAAAGCGTCGGTCAGTGGCCGGTGGGCGGGGTGCGCTTGACCAGCGACTTGATGCCCGCCTTGATGCGACCGAACAGCGACGGCTTCTCGCCGGCCGGGGCCTTGGCCGGCGCGGCCTCGGGCTTGCGCTCGCCGCGCGGCTTGCCGCCCTCGGCGCCCGCGGCCTCGCCCACCGGGCGACCGCCGCGACGGCGACGACGCTTGCGCGCGGGGGCGTTCGGATCGACCTGCATCGGCGACGACGGCGACGGGCGCTGGGCCGGGCGCTCGGCGGCGGGCGCTTCGACCGCGCCGGCGGCTTCGG
>NZ_DASTNG010000076.1:0-11198 GCF_035721105.1 Arenimonas sp.
ATCGGCATGGCGCCGGTCTCGGCTTCGCGCAGGATCGAGATGATCTGCTCGTCGGTAAATCGCTTCTTCATGGAGCTCTCCTTGCCTGTTAAGGGTAGAGAACTCACTATCCAAATGGCTACACGTTTCGTCTCAGGTCAACGTCACCTTGGCGCTGGCGCTGTTGGTCTCGGCCCCGCTTGTCATCGCGGCGGCGATCCTGGCCTTGCGTCGGCGAGGATCAACCGGCAAGGTCTCCTGACCGATCATTCAGGCCGCCGCCTTCGGCGTGCCTTGACCAATCCGTGAATACCGCCCACTTGCGAGGCCGCATGCACCTCCTATCCAACACCCTGGCCGCTCTGCTCATAACCGCCGTCCTGTGCCCGTTTACTGCCTCGGCGAGCGCCAAGGGCCGCGCGGCTGAAACCATTGCCGCGCCGGACGTACTCGAGGGCTCATGGGAGGGTTCGTTCGAGGCGCTGTCGCCGACGCCCGAAGGCCACAGCATCTCGTCCAGCGTGACGATTCGTCTTACCTTCAGCAGCGAAGGTGCACGCGTCTTCTCCGGCCAGGGTGGCGCCTGGCGGGAGGTGGCGCCGGACCGCTTCAAGGTCGAGCGTCTTGGCCCTCACGCGTTGATCCATCTGGTGCACGCCGGGCAGGTCCCGGGCCCCCATGGCAGCCGCTGGTTCGAAACCTACCTGATTGCTGTCGCGGCGATGACGGAAGACACCCTCCTGGGTCACTGGTCCCGCGTAGTAAGCCACCCCGATCTGTCGCCGAACGATCCTGACCGGGCCTTCACGGTCACGGGAGACGTGGTGCTAAGGCGTGTGGAAACAGCTACCGGACGCTGACCGTCTGGCCAAGCCGACGACATTGGGCGGTGCGGTCTGACCCAGGACAAGACCCGCATTCAAAGGCACGAAGGCTGCTCATTCACGCCGACGCCTCCGGCGCGGCTCAACCCAGACAGCAGGCAACGCATGGACCACGACGAAAAGATCGCACGCATGTATCCCCACATGGACGCGCTGGGCATCGGCCGCAGCACGGCCGTGCCGCCGGCCTGGCGGGTGCTCTGGTCGCTAGGCGTGAAGGTGCCGCCGCCCCTGTTCGTGCCGTTCCTTCCCATGGCGCTGGCGACGGGGGCCTTCTTCGGCATGACCTGGGGCCTGCTGATGGCGTTCGTGTACTGGTCGCGCCAGGGCTACCCGGTGTCGGCCATGCTCGGGTCCTCGATCGCCGCCGGGGTGCTGTTCGGCCTGGCGATGGCCGGCATCTACCGCTACCTGGCCCGGAAGCACCGCTTGCCGTCGTGGGATCAGTACCGCGGCGCGGCCTGAGCCACGCGGCGGCCCCCTCTTCTACGGATACGGAGACAGGTTCTTGGAAATGTTGGGTTTGATCCTCATGGTCATCGGCGGCCTCTGGACGCTGTTCGCGGCCTTTTCCACCAGTATCTGGTGGGGCCTGGGTTGCCTGCTGTTCTCCCCGGCGGCGCTGGTGTTCCTGATCCTGCATTGGGACGTCGCCAAGAACCCGTTCTTCCTGCAGCTGGTGGGCGTCGCGCTCTGGTACTTCGGCAGCACGTCCTGAATCCGGCCCGGGCCCGGGCCTCCTGCCCGGGTCGCCCGCCGCCCGGGCATTGACCGCGTGCGACGCGGGTTTGGCTACACTCGGTCGATCCCGACCGAGACGCCGCCCATGACCCTGCCGACCTTCACCAAGACCCTGCTCGCCGCCGCCCTGGCGCTGGCGGCCCTGCCCGCCGCCGCCGACACCGTGCTGATCTCCGCCGAGCGCCTGCTCGACGTGCGCACCGGCCAGTGGATCCAGAATCCCGAGATCCTGGTCCGCGACGGCAAGATCGCCCGCATCACCCGCGGCCCCGGCGAGCCGGTGGCCGACGCCCGGCGCATCGACCTGGCCGGCATGAGCCTGCTGCCGGGCCTGATCGACATGCACGTGCACCTCGACTCCGATCCCAGCTATGGCGGTTACACGGGCCTGCAGTTCACCGACCGCTTCTGGTCGATGCTCACCGTGAAGCACGCCGGCGAGACGCTGGACGCCGGCTTCACCACCGTGCGCAACGTCGGCGCCGACGCCTGGAACGACGTCGGCCTGCGCCAGGCCGTGGAAGAGGGCAAGATCCGCGGTCCGCGCGTGGTCACCGCCGGCTACAGCTTCGGCGCGACCGGCGGCCACTGCGACAGCACCTTCTTCCCGCCGTCGTTCGATTCCAAGAGCCCGTACAACGCCGACAGCCCGGATGAAGCGCGCAAGCGCGTGCGCGAGCTGCGCAAGTACGGCGCCCAGGTGATCAAGATCTGCGCCACCGGCGGCGTGTTCTCGCGCAATACCGAGCCGGGCCAGCAGCAGCTGAGCGAGGCCGAGATGCGCGCCGTGGTCGAGGAAGCGCACCAGTGGGGCCTGAGGGTGGCCGCGCACGCGCACGGCAGCAGCGGCATCAAGGCCGCCATCCGCGCCGGCGTGGACACCATCGAGCACGCCAGCCTGATCGACGACGAGGGCATCGCGCTGGCCAAGAAGTACGGCGCCTGGCTGTCGATGGACATCTACAACACCGACTACACCCAGGCCGAGGGCAAGAAGAACGGCGTGCTCGAGGACAACCTGCGCAAGGACCGCGAGATCGCCGAGGTCCAGCGCGAAGGCTTCCGCCGCGCCCACGCGGCCGGCGTCCGGATGATCTACGGCACCGACGCCGGCGTGCATCGCCACGGCGACAACGGCAAGCAGTTCGCGGTGATGGTGCGCTACGGCATGACGCCGCTGGAAGCGATCCGCGCGGCCACCGTGAACTCGGCCGAGGCGCTGGGACGCGAGGATGTCGGCGTGGCCGAGGTCGGCCGCTGGGCCGACCTGGTGGCGGTGTCGGGCGACCCGACGAGTGACGTGACCCTGCTCGAGGCCATTCCCGTCGTTATCCAGGGCGGCGAAGTCGTCAAAGACTCCCGCTGACCCCCTGCCTCCCTGTAGGAGCGCCTTCAGGCGCGAAGCTTCTCGCCGAAAAGATTCGCAAGAAAAGGGGTCAGAGTGAATATCTGTTCCAAACAGATATTCACTCTGACCCCTTTTCTTAAAGATTCGCGCCTGAAGGCGCTCCTACAGGTCAGGGCTTACTGGGCCTGGGGCTTCACGAAGCGCAGGGTCATGCGGTCGCTTTCGCCGATGGCGGCGTACTTGTCCTTGTCGGCGTCGTCGTGGTTGTTGCCCGGGGGCAGGGTCCAGACGCCGTTCGGGTGGTCCTTGGTGTCGGCCGGGTTGGCGTTGATCTCGCTCTTTTCCTCGAGCACGAAGCCCGCGGCGGTGGCGAGGCCGATCACGTAGTCCTCGGGCAGGTAGCCCGACTCGACCACTTCCTCCAGGGTCTTGCCGGCGGCCGCGCGGTGTTCGACCACGCCCAGCACGCCGCCCGGGGCCAGCACGTCGAAGAAGCCCTTGAACATCGCGGCCTCGCTGCCGGCGCCGACCCAGTTGTGCACGTTGCGGAAGGTCAGCACCACGTCGGCCGAACCCGGCTCGCCGAACACCGGCGCCTTCGGGTCGACTTCGATCAGGCTGGCGTTGGCGTAGACATCGGGATGCGCGGCCAGCTTTTCGCGGAACTTGGCGTTGGCGTTGGCGTAGTACGCGGTGGCGCGCTCGCTGCCGGCGGTGGCCGGATCGTTGAGCACGCCGATGTAGCGGCCCTTGCCCTGCGCCAGCGGCGCCAGGATCTCGGTGTACCAGCCGCCGCCCGGGCTGATCTCGATCACGGTCTGGCTGGGACCGACGCCGAAGAACTCCAGGGTCTCGCGCGGATGGCGGAAGCCGTCGCGGGCGGCATTGGCCGGATCGCGCCAGGCGCCGGCAAGGATGGCGGCCATCGGGTCGGCCTCGCGGTCGCGGGCATCGGCGTCGGCGGCGGGCGCGGCGTCGGCCGCCATGGCGTCGGCGGTGGCGGTGTCGCCGGCGGTGGCGTCGGCCGGCGCGGCCTCTTCGGACGCAGGGCTGCAGGCGCCGAGCAGCAGCACGGACAGGGCGAGGGCGAGCGGGGCGGACTTGATGCGCATGCGGTGGCTCCGGAGGGGTTTGGAATCAGCCGCCGACACTAGCACGCGTGCCCGTTAACGCCATGTAGGAGCGCCTTCAGGCGCGAAGCTTCTCGCCATGTAGGAGCGCCTTCAGGCGCGAAGCTTCTCGACGGGAAGATTCGCGCCTGAAGGCGCTCCTACAGGGGGGGGCGGTGGTGAGGGACAAGCCCCGTGAGGGGGGGTGGAAAGAAATCGCCCCGCGCCGGCCGGGGTCGAACGCGGGGCGAGGTCCGGAGGAGCGGACCGGACGGGATTACTGCAGGTCGAAGCGGTCCAGGTTCATCACCTTGGTCCAGGCCGCGACGAAGTCATGGACGAACTTCTTCTCGGCGTCGGCGGTGGCGTAGACCTCGCACAGCGAGCGGAGCTGCGAGTTCGAGCCGAACACCAGGTCGACCACGGTGCCGGTCCACTTCACCTGGCCGGACTTGCGGTCGCGGCCCTCGAGCACGTTCTTGTCGCCTTCCGAGCGGGCCCACTTGGTGTTCATGTCCAGCAGGTTGACGAAGAAGTCGTTGCTCAGGGTGCCCGGACGCGAGGTGAACACGCCGTGCTTCGCACCGCCGTGGTTGGCGTCGAGGGCGCGCAGGCCGCCGACCAGCACGGTCATTTCCGACGCGGTCAGGGTCAGCAGGTTGGCCTTGTCGAGCAGCCACTCGGCGCCGTCGGCCGCGTAGTCCTTGTTCGCGGCGTAGTTGCGGAAGCCGTCGGCCTTGGGCTCGAGGTAGGCGAAGGAATCGACCTCGGTGTCGGCCTGCGAGGCATCGGTGCGACCCGGCGCGAACGGCACCGAGATGTCGTGGCCGGCCTTCTTGGCCGAGGCCTCGACCGCGGCGTTGCCGGCGATCACGATCAGGTCGGCCAGCGACACCTTCTTGCCGCCCGACGCGGACGCGTCGAAGTCCTTCTTGATGCCTTCCAGCACGCCCAGCACCTTGGCCAGCTCGGCCGGGTGGTTGGCCTCCCAGTCCTTCTGCGGGGCCAGGCGGATGCGGGCACCGTTGGCGCCGCCGCGGAAGTCCGAGCCGCGGAAGCTCGAGGCCGCGCCCCAGGCCACGCGCACCAGCTCGGCGTTGGACAGGCCCGAGGCCAGCACCTTGGCCTTGAGCGCCGCCACGTCCTTGTCGTCCACCAGCGGGTGGTCGACGGCCGGCACCGGGTCCTGCCAGATCAGGTCTTCCTTCGGCACCAGCTTGCCGAGATAGCGCGCCTTCGGGCCCATGTCGCGGTGGGTCAGCTTGAACCAGGCGCGGGCGTAGGCGTCGTGGAACTCCTGCGGGTTGGCCAGGAAGTGGCGCGAGATCTTCTCGTAGGCCGGGTCGAAGCGCAGCGCAAGGTCGGCGGTGGTCATCATGATGGTGACCTTCTTCGACGGATCGTGCGCGGCCGGGGCCACGTTGCTGTCCGTCTGCACCTTCGGGTGCCACTGGTAGGCGCCGGCCGGGCTCTTGGTGAGCTCCCACTCGTTGCCGAACAGGTTCTCGAAGTAGGTCATGTCCCACTTCGTCGGGGTCGGGGTCCAGGAACCCTCGATGCCGCTGGTGATGGTGTCGTCGCCCTTGCCGGTGCCGTGGCTGGAGATCCAGCCGAAGCCCTGCTCGGCGATGTCGGCGCCCTCCGGCTCGACGCCGACCTTGGCCGCGTCACCGGCGCCGTGCGCCTTGCCGAAGGTGTGGCCGCCGGCCACCAGGGCCACGGTCTCGTAGTCGTTCATCGCCATGCGGGCGAAGGTGTCGCGGATGTCGCGGGCCGAGGCCAGCGGGTCCGGCTTGCCGTTCGGGCCCTGCGGGTTCACGTAGATCAGGCCCATCTGCACGGCCGCCAGCGGGTTGGCCAGCTCGCGGTCGCCGCTGTAGCGGTTGTCGCCGAGCCAGTCGGTCTCGGTGCCCCAGTTGATGTCGCCTTCCGGCTCCCAGATGTCGGCGCGACCGCCGCCGAAGCCGAAGGTCTTGAAGCCCATCGAGTCCATGGCGACGTTGCCGGCCAGGATCAGCAGGTCGGCCCAGCTGAGCTTGGCGCCGTACTTCTGCTTGATCGGCCACAGCAGGCGGCGGGCCTTGTCGAGGTTGCCGTTGTCGGGCCAGGAATTGAGCGGGGCGAAGCGCTGGGCGCCGGTGCCGCCGCCACCGCGGCCGTCCTGCACGCGGTAGGTGCCGGCGGCGTGCCAAGTCATGCGCACGAAGAACGGGCCGTAATGGCCGTAGTCGGCCGGCCACCACTCCTGCGAGTCGGTCATCAGCGCGGTGAGGTCACGCACCACGGCGTCGAGGTCGAGGGTCTTGAAGGCCTCGGCGTAGTTGAACGCCTCGCCCATCGGGTTCGACTTCTTGTCGTGCTGGTGCAGGATCTTGAGGTTGAGCGCGTTCGGCCACCAGTCGCCGTTGGACGGGCCACCGGCCTGGGTGTGGATCGGCGCATTGCCGGAAGAGAACGGGCACTTGAGTTCGGTAGTCATGGTGGGCTCCTGGGTCTTGCAGCGAACGAACAGAGGGTTCGGAGGCGGGGCGCCCGGCGGGCGCCGGACGGGTCCGGTCTTCACAAGCTACGCCGGCATCGTCGCGCGTGAAAATGAATGTTTCGGATGCCTGCGATAGGCGCCGGCTATCGAATATGGCGAAAGCCAACGAAATCCAAGGCTTGACCGGGGGCGGGGAAACGGTAAATAGTTAATTACTTTATTAACTATCTACTCGCCATGGACCGCATCTTCGAAGCCCTCGCCTCCTCGCCGCGCCGCCAGATCCTGGCCTTCCTGCACGCGGGCGAGCTGACCGCCGGCGAGATCGGCGCCCGCTTCGACTTCAGCAAGCCGGCCTTGTCCAATCACCTGCGCGTGCTCGAGGAGGCCGGCCTGATCGTGCGCGAGAAGCGCGGACAGTTCGTCTACTTCCGGCAGGTACCCGAGAAGCTGGCCAACACCGTGTTCGCCTGGGCGGCCGAGGTCTGCCCGGTCGCCGGTCCGCTGCAGCGCGAAAGCCGCGACCGCGCCAAGAAGCCCGCCTGAACCCGGAGTGCCCATGGACGTCGCCCTGCAGCAGGTCTCGAGTTTCCCCAGCGTGCGCCTCGCCTCCTGCTCGGGCGGGCTGCCGGTGGAAGTGTCGCTGATCGCCCAGCTCGGGGTGGGCGGCGGCGATGCATTGGTGGCGTCGGCGAACACCCGCCAGCGCGGACACGCTGCCTACATCGACGCGCTGGACGAACCCTCGGCCCGGATCGGCGCGATGGACCTGGAAAAGGGCGACGCCACCGCGCTGTACACCTTCAGCGTGGGCGCGGGCGGCCATCCCTTCCACCGCCACGCCGGGCACCGCGTTTTCACGGCGATCTCCGGCAGCGGCGGCGCCGCCCTTCGCTTCAGCACGGCCTCGGATGACGCGATCGCGGCCGACCCGCGGGCCTTCGTGCGCGCGCTGCGCACCGTGCACATCCCGCCGGACTGCCTGTTCACGGTGCGCTTCGGCGGCGGCACCTGGCACCAGTTCCTGCCGCGCCGCCAAGACGCCGGCCATCCGGCGCTGTTCGCCTTGTCCTGCCACACCAATGAACTCGGCGGCGACCTGCCCGAGGCCGTGCGCGCGCGCGTCCGGGACAACACGGCCGACATCCCCAGCCTGACCGAGACGCTGCCCGCCGAGGTGGCGGCCTTGCTCGATGTCCTGGACCCGCGCGAGATCCGCACGGTGGAACTGTCGCTGCAGGCGCCCGCCGCCTCGCTGCCGGCGCGACTTTGCGGCCTCGCGCGCACCCTGGCGGGGCGCGGCCGCGCAAGGCTCGCGGCCTGGCGCGCGGATGTTGGCTTTGCCTCGCGGCAGGAGCCGGCGCTGCCGGTGCAGGCGCTGCCGGCCGCGCCCGAAGGCTCGCTGCTGCACGAGCAGCTGCAGGTGGACGGCGTGCACGAGGATGCCTTCGCCATCACGCTGCCGGCGGATGAACTGGACGCGGTGCCTGTCGACGACGTCCTCGCCGCGGTGCTGGAAGGCTTCCTCGAGCGTCGCCCTGCGGGCGTCAGCGCGCTGATGGCGCTTCGCAACGTGCTGGTGGCGCCGATCCGGCTGCGCACCTCGCCGCTGGGCTGCCCGGTGTCCTCGCTGCTGGCCACCGGTTCGCCCGAGCGCTTCGCCGGACGCTTCCCGGTGCTGGCCCAGCGCCGGGACCGGGACGGCCGCCGCGTGCAGGTCCTGCTGGGCGCCGACGATCGCCACCTGCGCTTCCGCACGTGCGTGGCCGTCGAACGCCGGCCGGACGGCCGCCTGCGGATCACGCTGGCCACCCGCGTGCACTGCCTGAACGGGTTCGGTCGCTTCTATCTTCGGGCGATCGACGGCGTGCATCGCCACTACGTGTCGCCGGCCCTGCTGGCGCCCGCCGTGGCCCACGCCCGGGCCCGGCTGTGTCCCGCCCCGGCCTCGTGGGCCGTTGCCTGACTCAGTCCCCCACGCTGGAGCCACGTATGCCCCGCACGTCCCTGGTCCTCGGCCTGGCGCTGGCCGGCCTGTCGCTGTCCACCCCGGTTGCCGCCCAGGGCCTGACGCCCGACGCCGTGGACCGGCTGCCCACGCGGGTGCCGCATGCGGTTCATCGCTATGGTCCGGCGCCGCAGCAGTACGGCCAACTGCGCCTGCCGGAAGGCCGCGGCCCGTTCCCGGTCGCGGTGGTCGTGCACGGCGGCTGCTGGACGAAGGGCTTTGCCACGCTGGCGAACACGGCGCCGCTGGCGAGCGCGCTGGCCGAGCGCGGCATCGCCAGCTGGAACATCGAATACCGCCAGTTGGGCGAGGCAGGCGCCGGCTGGCCGGGCACCTTCCAGGACTGGGGCGCGGGCACCGATGCCCTGCGTGACCTGGCCGCGAAGCATCCGCTGGATCTGACGCGGGTGGTGACGGTTGGCCACAGCGCCGGCGCGCATGCGGCGCTGTGGATCGCGGCGCGACCCACGCTGGCCGCCGACAGCGAAGTCGGCGCCGCTGCGCCGCTGCCGGTGCAGGGCGCGGTGGCGGTGGACGGGCCGGGTGACCTGGCCGCTTTCGTCGGCGTGGACGAGCAGGTCTGCGGGCAGCCGGTGATCACGACCCTGTTCGGCGGCAAGCCCGCCGAGGTGCCGGCGCGCTACGCGGACGGCTCACCGGCGCAGCGCCTGCCTTTCGGCGTGGCGCAGGCTCTGGTGGCCTCGGTGGTGCTTCCGCCCGACGCGGCCCGCGCGTACGCCGCGAACGCCGGGGGCGACGACGTGCGCGTGATCGCCCTGGAGAAGGCGGGGCACTTCGACATGATCGCCCCGGGGCAGCCCTCGACCGAACAGGTGATCGAGGCCGTCGAAACCCTGCTGGCGCCGCGCTGAAGTTGTAGGAGCGCCTTCAGGCGCGAAGCTTTTCGGCGAAAAGATTCGCGCCTGAAGGCGCTCCTACAGGGAGGGGGCTTGGGTTAGCGCGTGGGCGCGGGCGCCAGGCCTTTCCAGCGCCAGAGCAGCGCGATGATCAGCAGGTCCACGGCGATGCCGACGATGCTGGCCTCCGGCCCGAACGCCCCGCCGGTGAGCCAGGTCGGCTGGCCGGAGAACGCGGGCTGGAACCACCCGGCCTGCTCGACGCCGCTGACGCCCAGGCCCATCAGGCTGCCGCCCGCCCAGTTCCAGCCGAAGTGGAGGCCGACCGGAAGCGCCAGGCTGCGCGTGCGCAGGTAGGCCAGGCCCAGCATCAGCGACGCCAGCGCCAGTTCGACGCTGGCCACGACGCGCGTGATCCCGTCCATGCCCGGGTTGTCCCAGTGGCCGAGCGCGAACACCAGCGCGAACACGAGTTGTGCGATCC
This sequence comes from Arenimonas sp., assembly GCF_035721105.1. Taxonomy (GTDB): domain Bacteria; phylum Pseudomonadota; class Gammaproteobacteria; order Xanthomonadales; family Xanthomonadaceae; genus Arenimonas. The sequence goes on from NZ_DASTNG010000076.1 coordinate 9,893, forward strand.
AAGGCCCGGCACCGTCCACGAGCCGCTGGAACAGGAAGCCCCGGAACAGGTTCTCCTCGAGCAGGGCCACGAACAGGAAGAGATAGGCGCCCCAGGCCAGGGCACCCACGCTGCGGGCGGGATCGAGCGAGAACACGACGCCGCCGGACGCGGCGATCAGGGCGGCGGCCAGCAGCAGTGAGCCCAGGCCCAGCGCCACGCCAATTCCGGCCAGCGTGAACCAGCGGCGATCCAGCCCCCAGCCGACGTCGGCCAGTGACTCACGGCGAAGCCGCAGGCAGGCCCAGGTGACGAGCAGGGTCAGCAGGAACGGCAGCGGTTCGCGCCAGCCCTCATGCAGCCCGGCGGCGGTGGCCGCCCGCGAGATGGGCGTGTAGACAGCGCTCGTGGCGGCGATGAAGGCCGCGAAGAGGAGCATCCACCAGCCGTTGCGCAGGCGCCGGTCGGCGTTCAGGAAGATCCCATGCATGGCGTCCCTGCCTTTCGATGAGCCTGCATCGGCAGGCGTATCGAGCATGGCGCGGCGATTGGCCGCTGCCGTGTGCCAAGGGTCATTGCGGCCGTATCGCGGGCCGAAAGCGCGGGAGCGCCTTCAGGCGCGAAGTTTGAATGTAGGAGCGCCTTCAGGCGCGAAGCTTTTCGGCGAAAAGATTCGCGCCTGAAGGCGCTCCTACAGGACGGTGGAGCCGGGCGCGTGTGAGGCGAGCGGATCCGGGCGCGGTCAGAGGGTGGAGAGGGCGATGTTGAAGGTGTTGCTGGGGCGCATCGCCGCGGTGGTCTTCGCGAGGTCCGGGCGGTAGTAGCCGCCGATGTCCACGGGCTGGCCCTGCACCGCCAGCAGCTCGTCGACGATGGTGGCTTCCTGGTCGGACAGCAGCGTGGCCAGCGGTGCGAACTTCGCCTTCAGCGCCGCGTCTTCGTCCTGCGCGGCCAGGGCCTGGGCCCAGTACAGCGCCAGGTAGAAATGGCTGCCGCGGTTGTCGATGCCGCCGACCTTGCGCGAGGGGCCGCGGTCCTCGTCGAGGATGCGGCCGTTGGCCAGGTCCAGCGTCTTCGCCAGCACCGGCGCCGGGGAGTTGAGCCAGCGCTCGCTGATGTGCTCGAGCGAGGCCGCCAGCGCCAGGAATTCACCCAGCGAATCCCAGCGCAGGTAGTTCTCCTGCACGAACTGCTGCACGTGCTTGGGCGCCGAGCCGCCGGCGCCGGTCTCGAACAGGCCGCCGCCGGCCATCAGCGGCACGATCGACAGCATCTTGGCGCTGGTGCCCAGCTCCATGATCGGGAACAGGTCGGTGAGGTAGTCGCG
>NZ_DASTNG010000077.1:0-45554 GCF_035721105.1 Arenimonas sp.
TTTGTAGGAGCGCCTTCAGGCGCGAAGCCTTTCCGTCCCCGATTGGCTATAGTGTCCCCATCCCGCGCAGACGGGATCCCGGGGAACCATGAACGAAACGGCAGACATCACCCAGTGGCTCAGTGCCGCGCGCGGCGGCGACAAGTCGGCGCTCGACCGGGTGCTGGCCACGCTCTACCGCGAGCTGCACGGCATGGCCCGGCGCCAGCTGGGCGGCCAGCAGCACGGCCACACGCTGGACACCACGGCCCTGGTGCACGAGGCCTACCTCAAGCTGGCCGGCCGCGCCGAGGCCGAGTTCGAGGACCGCGCCCACTTCTTCGCCTACGCCGCCAGCGCCATGCGCTCGGTGGTGGTCGACTACGCCCGCCAGCGCATGGCCGTGAAGCGCGGCGGCGACCTGCACCGCGTCACCGACCTGCCCGAGGACGCCGGCGGCGGCATGCGCCTGGACGAGGACATGCTGGGCCTGGACGTGGCGCTGAACAAACTGCACGACCTCGACCCCCGCCTGGCCCAGGTGGTGGAGATGCGCTATTTCGCCGGCTTGTCCGAGACCGAGATCGCCGGCCTGCTCAAGCGCTCGGAGCGCAGCGTGCGCCGCGACTGGCAGAAGGCCCGCATGTTCCTGCTGGCCGCCCTGCAGGGCTGAGCCCGGGCGACCCGTGGACACCGAGCGCTGGACCACGCTGTCGGCGCTGCTCGACGAGCTGCTGGAACTCGAACCCGGCCTCCGCCACCACCGCCTCGCCGAGATCACCGCCGCCGACCCCTGCCTGGGCAGCGAACTGCAGCGGCTGATGGCGCTCGAGGACGAACGCCCGGACTTCCTGTCGCAGTCGGTGGTGGACGCGGCCGTGTTCTCGCCGCAGCCCGGGCAGAAGATCGGCCCTTACAAGCTCGAGCGCCCGCTGGGCGAAGGCGGCATGGGCCAGGTCTGGCTGGCGCTGCGCGCCGACGGCCTCTACGACCGCCGCGTCGCCCTGAAGCTGCTGCGCCCGGGCCTGGGCGACGCCGGCCTGCGCACCCGCTTCACCCGCGAACGGCAGATCCTGGCGCGGCTGGGCCATGCCCACATCGCGCGCCTGCTCGACGCCGGCGTCAGCAGCGACGGCCAGCCCTACCTGGCGCTGGACTATGTGCAGGGCGAGGCGATCACCGACTACGCGCGCAAGCTGTCGCTGTCGACCGAGGCGCGGCTGCGGCTGTTCCTGCAGGTGTGCGCCGCGGTCAGCCACGCGCACGCCAACCTGGTGGTGCATCGCGACCTCAAGCCCTCGAACATCCTGGTGACCTCGGCCGGCGAGGTCTGCCTGCTCGATTTCGGCATCGCCAAGCTGCTTGATGAATCGGCCAACGGCGACACCGAGATCACCGGCACCGGCACGCGCGCCTTCACCCTGCACTACGCCGCGCCCGAGCAGCTGCGCAACGGCGTCATCACCACCATGACCGACGTGTACTCGTTGGGCGTGGTGCTGTACGAGATGCTGGTGGGCCGCAAACCCTACGACCCGGCGCGCGCCACCGACGCCGCGTTCGAAGAGGCCATCCTGACCGGCGATGCGGTGCGGCCCTCGGCCGCGGCGCTGAAGCTGGCGCGCGAGGCCAGCGCGCCGAACGCGCGTCGGGTGGCGGGGGAGCTGTCGGGCGACCTCGACAACATCCTGCTCAAGGCCCTGGCCAAGGCGCCGGAGGACCGCTACGTCTCGGTCGAGGCGCTGGCCCAGGACCTGCGCCGGCATCTCGGCGGCAAGCCGGTGCTGGCGCGGCCGCAGAGCCTGGGCTATCGCACGGCGAAGTTCATCGGCCGCAATTCAGTGGCGCTGGTGGCGGCGCTGATCGTCGGCGGCCTGCTGCTGGCGGCGCTGGGCTTCGTGACCTGGCAGGCGCAGCGGGCCATCGTCGAGGCCGAGCGCGCGCAGGCGATGCAGGATTTCGTGGTGGCGCTGTTCGAAAACACCGACCAGGCCGGCAACGGCGCCGGGCTGGACGTGCGCACGCTGCTCGACGCCGGCGTGCGCCGCGCCGACACCGAGCTGCTGGGCCAGCCGCAGGCGCGCGCCGAGCTGCTGGGACTGGTGGTGCGCCTGCGCCAGGGGCTGGGCGACGACCGCCAGGCGCTGGAGCTGCTGGACCGGCAGTCGCAGGTGCTGGCCAGCCTGGCCGGCGAGGCGCCGGCGCGGCTGGGCATCGAGGCCGCGGCGATGCGCGGCCGCAGCCTGCGCGCGCTGGGCCAGCCCGAGGTTTGCGTGCGTGCGCTGCTGCCCTGGCTGCCGGTCAGCCAGCAGCAGTCGGCGCGGCAGCCGCGCGAAGTGTCGGAATTCCTGTCGCAGCTGGGCCGCTGCCACCGCCGACTGGGCGGCCGCGACGTCGCCCGCGACCTGTTCGGGCAGGCGCTGGCGCTGCGCGAAGGCCCGGATTCAAAAGCCCTGCAGGCCGAAAGCCAGGCCGACCTGGCCGGCCTGCTGGCGGACGAGGGCCGCTACGCCGAAGCCATCCTCGCCTTGCGCTCGGCGCTGTCGCTGCTGCGCGAAAGCGGCGGCGACCGCAATGCTCTGGGCGTGGAGATCTGGCGTGAGCTGGGCAGCCTGCACCTGGCCATCGGCGATCCGGTCGAAAGCGAGTCGTCCTATCGCCAGGCGATGGAAATCGCGCTCACCCGCTTCGGACCCGGCCATCCGGCCAGCACCGGCGTGCAGCGGCCGCTGGGCGAGCTGTTGGTCCGCAACGGCAAGCTCGAGGAAGCCGAACGCCTGCTGCGCACCGCGCACGAGCGGCTGGTGGCGCGCTTCGGGCCCGAGCACCCGGAAGTGGCGGCCTCGTGGCAGCAGCTCGGCCGGCTGTCCTGGGAACAGGGACGACTGGCGCAGGCGCAGGATGCTTTCCAGCGCAGCCTGCAGCTGCGGCGACGCGGCAACGACCTGGGCCCGCGCTCGTCGGTGCTGTGCGACCTGGCCCAGGTGAGGCTGGCGCTGGGCCAGCCCGACGGCGCCGAACTGCTGGCGCTGGAATGCCAGCAGCTGGCCCTGTCCGGCGACCCGGTGCTGGCCGCGCGCGCCGACCTGCTGCTGGCGCGGGTGGCGATGGATCGCGGCAATTCGGAGGCGGCGCTGTCGCTGCTGGCGTCAGCCGACCAGCGCCTGCTCGCCGCAGGCGTGCCGGCCGGCAGCGAAGAGCAACTGCCGGTCGCCCTGGCCCGCACGCAACTCCTGATCGATGTCGGCAACCTGCCCGGCGCCGAGGCCGCACTCACCCACCTGCGCGACCTGCCGCGCCCCCGCAACGCCCCGGCCGACGCCTGGGACTGGCGCATCGGCGCCCTTCAGGCCCGCCTCTACTGTCGCCAGGGCCGCAGCGGCGACGGCCGCGAACTGCGCCAGCAAATGCTCATCGAAGCCGGCGACGGCCAGCCCGAGCGGCAGCGCTTGGCCGACGAAATCGCGGAGCTGGCGGCGGGGTGTGGGCGGGGCTGATTGGCAACGGCTGAGCTTCAGCCGATGTCGCCAGGACACTCTGGCCAGTGGTTGTCTATGAAGGCTGGGGCGATTCAAGGAAGTGGTAAGACATCAGCCACCGCTCACCTGCTCCAAATCCAGAACCCATTGGCGCAACTCCGCCTTTTCCTTGACAGAGTACGCCCGGGAATTTAGTCCTGGCGGGTATCTGCCTTCGCGGAAGCCTTCGATCATGAAGGCTGCCTCGTCCCCGACAGTAGATTCCAAGCGAATTACTGAGCTAACTTCGAGCGCCACAGGCATACATTTTTCCGTTGAAGAGAGCAGAGCAACAAGACTTGGGAGGTCGCTTTTTTTTACCAAGCCAGGGATCTGCGTCCTAAAAATGTACGGTGCAGTTGCCTCCTCTTTCAAATGACGCAGCAATTTCAACGCGTCACCCTCTTGCGACATTCCTCCAATCAAAAGCTGGCTCACAGCGATAAACAGGGGCAACGAAAAAGAACCTGGCGCGGCCATTTCAATCCTCCTTTCGGTACCACTCTTTATCATCACCATACGCTGGATTCTGATCAGATGGATGATGGTCTGTAATGTCTGATGGCTCCAACCCATGGCCTGCGTCCCAAGGGGGAGGATTTCTATTTCTCTTTGCACTTCACCGAAACGAGAACAGCTGCTCGCATCACGAAATATCCAAGCGTCGTAACGAGAGCCAATCCAACCGAAACGAGAATGACTTGAAGTTCGGTCGCCTGCGGTCCACGAATCAACGTAAGGAACAGCCAATAAAAAAGCAGCAGGGGAAGGAAAACGCACGCCAAATACAGGAGGCTAGGTATCTTGCTTATCCCGCTCATTTCATTTGCCCGTGTTTGGATTAATTTCATCGATCATTCTCTGCTTCTCTTTCTGCATTGCATCGCTCAGTTGGGAAGCTGCTTGCCCCACAGCAGCTTCCACACGAGCCGCGGAGTCAACTGCAAATGACCCAGCAACAATGAGGCAAGCCGCCGCTCCTTCACCTACGGCTGAACCAGCAACATCGCCCAAAACCGACGCCGCCTTAGCCCCCATCGCATTCTCAACCGCATTGCCTGCATGTGCCACCCGTGGGCCTGCCACGGCGCTGGCGACTTGCAACGAAGAGCTCAGCCTTTTGAACTGGCCGCGCGGCGCAGCTGCCTGCCACGGTGGTTACAGGCTATTCAAGCAAGCGAGACCCTATCGCGATAACCACCGCGATTGTGCCGGGCTCAACGTCTTCCGCGCTTGATGGTGAGCTGTTCGGGGGAACCAGGCAATCGCCGCATGACGCCGATTCTGTTCGTAGCTGCTCTCGCGAATGGACCAAGAGATCAAGAGCGTCCACGCGCGCCTTTGACTTACATCCATCTATTGCCGAAGACACATATTCCTTGCACCGCTGCTCAGTGAGCCTGACGAAGGACTGAAAATAGACCGTAGAGCAGCGACGCAAAACTGTCGCTGCCAGTCGATTCGACATCAATTAGACCTCGAAAACATTTCATTGCTGATGTGGATGATGTCCAGCACCAGGCAGCCCTCGTCGCCACGCCGAACCGAGCCAACGACCACGACGGGCTTCGAAACAACGCACAAGCCCTGCGATCCCCTTTGCGCACATTCTTCCAGCCATCCCGACTCAAGCCGCTCGTACTCGGGAACGCCATCCATGCGCCCAAGCTCCAGGATGCTCCCGGAGCCACAAGCAGGGTCCTTCAGAAAGGCGTAATGCATGTGGTCGGTATTCAGAAGCGCCGCCACCTTGATCCGCTTGCCGATGAATTCGTCCTTCGATTCCGAGACCAGGCAAATACTGGTTGCCAACGCGGACTCCGGTGGCTGAGCGGGTCGAGTGGCGCAGCCTGCAATCGAAATGACCAGAAGGGGAAGAAATCGCTTCATTCGGATTCCAAAGAGTGGTTAAGGGTCGCGCCAACCTCGGATCAGTCTGCCCTGCCGGCGCTGAAAATCGCGGCCAGGGCCGTTGCCACGACGAAAAGCAGTGCGCCATGGGCCATGGAAGAATAGGCGAATACGCCGGCAACGCAGAGTGCTACCCCGTAAAGCTTGGCCGTTACGCGCGACAAGGTCCGACCATCGTCAGTCCGGTCCTCGTCGCCAACGGAAACCTTACCGGAAAACATTGCCATGACACCGAAGAAAAAGAGTGCCAGCGCAAAAACCACCTGGGGCCAAGCGTTCATTCCACTGCCCTCCGTACGCGACTGAGCAAAACATCCGCTAGGACGGACATTTCAAGGACGCCTGAGCAATTCGAAGAAAAACCAATTCACGAACCTGGCGTCATCTTCGCGGACGTCCGGCGGCGCCTGGGCCAGCAAGTCGTCTCGCGCGCCGGCCATGAATAGCCCGGACGAGTTCAGGATCAACACAGGCATCCACACGAATGACCGGCAAAGTTCCGGGATGGCATCGGGAATCGCACGGTCGAACGCACCCGCAATTTCCAAACGCGCATCCCGGTCGACCCGACCCTCCAAGGCGTCGCCCTGGTTCGCCCACCCCGCCCGGATCATCGCCGACAGCGTCGTATCGGCATCGTTGGCAATTGCGGACCTGTTGGCGGCCAGGCCGGGCCGAAAGCCCCCGTTGCGGGCGACCCACGCGTCGAGTTGCGACTGCCACGCGGCGAAACACTGATCGTGCGCCTGGAGAGAGGACGCCAACTCCGATGGGTCCGCATCGCCATCCATCGGCCCCACGGAAGCGCATCCCGCGACACCTGCAAGCAGCAGCGCTGCCATCCCTATCCTCATGCCGCTGGGCGCTCCTGCGAGGCAAGCCTTCGCCGGGAGTGTGCCATGGATCCTCGCATCGGACGCTGGCGCGGCCGAGGACCCGCGGGCCGCGACAAAGGCGGCCGCGGGCCTCGGTTACTCGCCGCCCGCCAGGGGCAACTGCGGCTGCTGCAGGTCGATCACGCCTTCGCCGGCCATCACTTTCTTGAACTCGCCGCGGCTGACGGAGACGTAGCGCTCGTTGCCGCCGATCTCGACCTGCGGGCCGTCGGACAAGGCGCGGCCGTGTTCGTCCACGCGCAGCACCATCGTCGCCTTGCGGCCGGTGTGGCAGATGGTCTTGATCTCGACCAGGTTGTCGGCCCAGGCCAGCAGGTACTGGCTGCCTTCGAACAGCTCGCCGCGGAAATCGGTGCGCAGGCCGTAGGCCAGCACCGGCACGTTCAGGCGGTCGACGATCTCGGTGACCTGCCAGACCTGGTTCTTCGACAGGAACTGCGCCTCGTCCACCAGGACGCAATGGAGCGGGCCACGCGCTTCGATGTCGGCACGCACCATGGCCAGCAGGTCGTCGTCGCGGCCGAAGATGGTGCCGCGGGCCTTGAGCCCGATGCGCGAGGCCACCACGCCCTCGCCGAAGCGGTCGTCCAGCCGCGGCGTCAGGATCAGCGTGCGCATGCCGCGCTCGTGGTAGTTGTGCGCGCTTTGCAGCAGCGTCGTGGTCTTGCCGGCGTTCATCGCCGAGTAGTAGAAGTAGAGCTTGGCCAAGGCGGCGTTCCGAAGCGTGCGGAACGCCATTATCGCTGCTCGCGCGGCCCCTTGGCCAAGGGGCCGCGCGCGGGGGCTCAGCGCGGGCTGTCGTCCTCTTCGCCTTCGGCGTCATCCGACGGCGGCGCGCTGAGGTCGCCGGACTGCAGCTCGCCGATCGAGACGGTGCCGGTCGGCGGGCCCTTCCAGTCCTGGTCCTGCGTTTGCCAGTAGCGGCGCGGCTCCCAGTACTTCTCGTCGTAATAGGTGCTGCCGTCGATGGTGCGCGAGCCGCCCGGGGTCGGGATGACGATGGTCAGCGCACCGGTGAAACCGGTGCGGCTGCCGGTGACCTGGCGCTTGGCCAGGCGCATCTTCTGTTCGGCGCGCGGCTTGGCGTACTTGTCGGCGTACTCCAGGAACAGGTCGTCACCGATCGCCAGCGCCTGCTCGCGCTCGGCCTCGCTCAGGTCGTTCCAGAAGGTTTCGCGGCGCAGCAGCATCTGCTTGTAGCCGCGCTCGGCGGCCAGGTCCATCCAGATGTAGGCGGCGGGGCGGTCCATCGGCACGCCTTCGCCCTTCCACAGCATCTCGGCGACCATGCCCTGCGAGGGCTTGTCGGCGTAGCGCGCGGCGCGCTTGAACAGCACGAAGGCCTTTTCGAAGTTGCCTTCGCGGTACTGGCGCAGGCCCGACAGCCGGAAACGCAGGTCCGGATGCGCGGAAAGGAAGGCATCCGAGCTCGTCACCAGCTCGTCGACGGACGCGGCGTCCTGCGCGACGGCCTCCGGCATCGGCGCGGCGGCCGCGAGGGCAAGGGCGAACAGCAGGGCGGGTGCGGCTTTCATTCGGGGCTCCAGGACAGCGTGAAGGGGCAAGGTAGGTGAAGACGCGCGACCGCGCATCGGCCGCAAGTCACACAGACGGCGGCAAGGGGGAATCCATGACATCGGACCAGCCCAGCCGGTCCATCGCCCGCTGCCACTCGGCATCGCCGCCGGCAACGGCCGTCACGCGGCGGCCGTCCACGGGGTGCGGGAAGGACAGCCGGTGCGCGTGAAGGAGCATGCGGTGCACGCCCATCATGCGGAAGGCCTGGTTGTGGCGGCCGTCGCCGTGGCTGGAATCACCGATCAGGTGATGATGGAGATGCTTGAGGTGACGGCGGATCTGGCGGAACCGGCCGGTGCGCGGCGTGCAGCGCAGCAGCGCGTAGCGCGAGGTCGGGTGCTGCGCGCTGGGAATGTCGAGCTCGGCGCGGGCCAGCAAGGCGTAGTCGGTCACCGCCGGCTTCTTCTGCGGCTTGCCGGGGCCGCCGTCCAGCGGGTGGTCGATGACGCCTTCGGCCGGCTCGGGCCAGCCGCGGCACACGGCCAGGTAGTCCTTCTCGAAGGCCTGCGACATCAGCGACTTGCCCAGGGCCGAGGCGCTTTCACGGTCGAAGGCCAGCAGCAGGCAGCCGCTGGTGGCGCGGTCGAGCCGGTGCACGAGGAAGACGGGCCGGCCGAACTGCTCGCGCAGGCGGTCGGCGGCGAAGTCGGTTTCGCCGCGGGCCAGGGCGCTGTCGTGCACCATCAGGCCGGCAGGCTTGTTGACCACCGCGAGCTGCTCGTCGGCGTGGAGGACGGATAACGCGAGCGTCACGGGGGCAAGATCCAGACGGGCGGGGGCGCGATTCTCGCATGGCCGTGGCAGCCCTGCCCCGGCGGGCGCCGCGCGGGCGGGCCCGCTGCGCGCGGTGGAAGCCCTCGGGGCCCTGGCGTAGGCTGGGCGCCTGCACGCCAGGGGATGCGCATGAAGACGACCACGCCTTGCCTGTTCGCCGGCCTCGCCGGCCTGTTGCTGGCCAGCGCCGGCGCGGCGCGTCCGCCCGATGGCGGAGGCCACGTCACCGCCAACCAGATGGCCGACCAGGTCTCGCCCGAGCTCGACCGCCGGTTGGTGGACGAAGTGAACGAGAACATCATCACCCTGCAGCGCAGCGGCAAGCGCGTGGCGCCGGCCACCCAGGCGGTCAGCGGCATGGGCTGGCCCCTCGGCCCGGTCAACGGCGCCGGCACCCAGTGGCACGGCATCTCCAACTTCGTCGACCTCAACGCCGCGTTCCCGAACCAGGTGCTCGATTACACCTGCAGCAACCGCAGCTACGACAACGCGTCCGGCTACAACCACCGCGGCATCGACTACTTCATCTGGCCCTTCCCGTGGACGCTGATGGACGCCGGCGCGGTGGACATCCTGGCGGCGGCGCCCGGCACGCTGGTGGCCAAGGGCGACGGCAACGATGACCGCTCGTGCTCCTTCAACGCGCCCGATACGCCCAATTACGTCGTCATCCAGCACGCCGACGGTTCGGTGGCGCGCTACCTGCACATGAAGAACGGCTCGGTCACGCCGCTGCCGATCGGCGCACCGATCCCGGCCGGCACGCCGCTGGGCAAGGTCGGCAGTTCGGGCGTCTCCACCGGCCCGCACCTGCACCTGGAGTTCCGCGCCAGCAACAGCGTCGGCGCCGCCGTCATCGAACCGCATGCCGGCGCCTGCAACGCCAATCCCAGCATCACCTACGCCGAGACCCGGCCGTACCGGGATCCGCGCATCAACCGCCTATCCACCCACGGTGCGCCGCCGCAGATGGCCAGCTGCCCGGGCACGGTGGACACGCCGAACTTCAAGAACACCTTCGTGCCCGGCGACAGCTTCAGCGTCATGGCCGGGTACCGCGACCAGGTGGCGGGCACCAGCACGCAGTACCGCGTGCTGCGGCCGGACGGCAGCGTGTTCGCGAACTGGAGCCAGACCGCCGCGACCACCTACTCCGGCGCCTGGTGGTACTGGAACCTGCAGCTGCCGGCGAACGCGCCGCTGGGTCTGTGGGCCTTCGAGGCGACGTACGAAGGCCAGGCCACGCGCCACAGTTTCCAGGTCGCCTCCAGCGCCCCGACGGTGGCCACGGCCTTCCCCACCGACCTGTCGGGCAGCTGGTACAACACCGGCACACCCGGCCAGGGCTTCAACCTGGACATGGTCAACGACAGCCGGTTCCTGCTGTATTTCTACGGCTTCCACAACGACGGCGAACAGCAGTGGCTCTATGGCGACTTCGATCCGGGCACGCCGGCCTTCGCCTGGAACCAGCCGGTGACGGTGACGATGTACGTGGTCGAAGGCGGCGGCTTCCAGACCTTCCCGACACCGTCGGGGCGGGCCTGGGGCACGGCGAAGCTGATCTTCGAATCCTGCAAGCGCGCCACCGTCGAACTGGCCGGCGAGAGCGGCACGCAGATCCTTCAGCTGGACAAGCTCAACACCACCCGCGGGCTCGGCTGCCCCTGAACCACGACGCGGTGCCCGGCCACGCCGGGCATCCCTCGCCAGGCCTGGCCCGACCTCAGCGCCGCGGCCAGGCCGCGAGGAAGGCGCCGAAGGCGCCGAGCCCGGCGATGCCCGCGGCGGCGGGAATGCCGAGCAGGCGCGGACCGCCCGCCTCGAGGCCGACCAGCACCGCGGCGACCACCATCAGGCCTGTGCCCAGGATGGCGTACACGGTCTGCCGCTGGCCGGCACGGGAGATGCGCGCGAGCTCCGCGAGGTCTTCGCTGCGCATGTTGATGCTGTGCTGGCCGCGCACCTGCTGGGCCAGGAAGTCGTGCAGCAGCCGCGGCATGTCCGGCGCGTGGGTGATCAGCTCGGGCAGGCGCTTGCGGAACTCGGCGCCCAGCGTGGCCGGGCTGTAGCGCTCGCGCAGGATCTTCTCCAGCACCGGGCGCGCTTCGGCCCAGATGTCGAGCTTGGGGTCGAGCAGGCGGCCGACGCCCTCGATGTTGAGCAGGGTCTTCTGGAGCAGGATGAGCTGGGGCTGGAGCGTGAGCTCGTAGCGCTGGGCGGTCTTGAACAGCTTCACCAGCACCTCGCCCAGCGAGATCTCGCTCAGCGGCCGGGTGAAGTAGGGCTCGCACACGGCGCGGGTGGCGGCCTCGAGCTCGTCGACGCGGATGTGCGAAGGCATCCAGCCAGCCTCGATGTGCAGCTCGGCGATGCGGCGGTAGTCGCGCTGGAAGATCGCCATGAAGTTCTCGGCCAGGTAGTACTGGTCGCGGCGGTCGAGCTGGCCGACGATGCCGTAGTCGATGGCGATGAAACGCGGGTTGGCCTGGCGCGTGGCGTCCACCCAGATGTTCCCGGCGTGGGCATCGGCGTGGAAGAAGTTGTCGCGGAAGACCTGGGTGTAGAACACGCGCACGCCCTTGGCCGCCAGCGCCTTGCGGTCGATGCCGGCGGCGTCGAGCGCGGCGACGTCGTCGGACGGGATGCCGCGCACGCGCTCCATGGTCAGCACGGTCTCGGTGCTGTAGTCCCAGAACACCTCGGGCACGTACAGGTCCTCGCTGCCCAGCCAGGTGCGGCGCATCTGGCTGGCATTGGCGCCTTCGCGCTGCAGGTCCAGTTCGGCGAACAGCGTCGCTTCGATTTCCGACACCACTTCCTGCGCGCGCAATTTCTCGGCGTTGGGATGGTGGCGGTCGGCCAGGCTGGCCAGCGTGCGCAGCAGGTCGATATCGGCCTCGATGCGCTTGCGGATGTCGGGGCGCAGCACCTTCACCACGACCTCGCGGCCGTCGTGGAAGCGCGCCGCGTGCACCTGGGCGATCGAGGCCGAGGCCAGCGGCGTCAGGTCGAACTCGGCGTAGACCTCCGACACCGGCCGGCCCAGCGCGGCTTCGACCAGGGCCCGCGCCGCCTCGCCCGGGAAGGGCGCGACCCGGTCCTGCAGCAGCGTGAGTTCCTCGGCGATGTCGGGCGGCAGCAGGTCGCGGCGGGTCGACAGCACCTGGCCGAACTTGACGAAGATCGGGCCCAGCTCCTGCAGCGCGTGGCGCAGGCGCTGGCCGCGCGGCAGGTCGGCCTCGCCGCGCGCGGGCGTGATCGGCCGCAGCAGCCACAGCCAGCGGCGGAAGGCGGTGTCGCGCAGGAAGTCGTCCAGCCGGTGCCGCAGCAGCACGCGGGCGATGCCCGCCGCGCGCAGCATCGCGGTGACGCCGCGCGAGCCGCCGCGCACCAGGCCGACCGCACTCATGCGCGCTGCCCCGCGTCGAGGCGGGCGAAGCGCGCCAGCAAGCGCTCGGCGCGGTCGCGCAGGTCGTCGACGTCGTCGTGGAACGCGGCCAGTTCGGCCTTGCCGACCAGGTCGCGGGATTCCTCGGTGAGGTAGTCGACGGCATCGCGGCTGAAGCCGCGCGCGAAGTCACCGCCGGCCTTGAGCGCCTCGCCCAGCACGCGCGCCACCTGCGGGCCGATCACCGGACCGAGCAGGTCGGCGAAAGGCTTTTCGAAGTCGGGGTCGAAGCGCTGCGCGAGGTGCTGCAGCGTGCGCGCCAGGTCGGCGTCGCCATTGATGCGCACCTTGCCCACCGGCGGGGCACCGCTGGCGCGCAGGAAGGGCAGCTGCGACAGCACGCCGGACAGCGTGGCGCGGATGCCCAGGTCGGGCTCGTCGGTGGGCGGACCCACCTGCAGCTGGCCCTCGTGCACCTTGATGTCCAGCGCCACCGGCGGCGCTTCCAGCGCCAGCCCGATGCGACGACCGCCGAGGCGCTCCAGCGCCCCGGCGGTGTCGGGATCGAGGGCCACCAGCCGGTTGAGCGCCAGTTCCAGCGCGCGACCGGCCAGGGGCTTGAGGGCTTCGAAGGGGGAGGCGGCAGGCGTCATGCCGCCATTCTAGCCATCCGGCGTGATGCCCGGGGATGGATCGTCAGGTCGCCTTCTTGAGGAAGGACACGACCGCCAGGACCAGGAAGATGACGAACAGGACCTTGGCGATGGTCGCGGCCATGCCGGCCAGGCCGCCGAAACCGAGGACGGCCGCAATGATGGCGACCACGAGGAAGATCAGCGCGTAATGGAGCATGGTTGCTCTCCTGTTATTGGGGGGATGCCTCTGATGGGCCACCCGACCCTAGCCCCCACTGCCTGACCCGCTCGTTAAACCCCGGATCGGGGTCAGGCGCGGTTTAGGTTGGCGTTTTCGCGCCCTCGCCGGTTTTCGATCAGCCCGGCGCGCGGGCCCCGTCGCGCCACCACGCCGCCAGCCGCGCCAGGCCTTCGGCGGTCGGGACGCGCGGCACGTAGCCGAAGTCGCGCCGCGCCGCGGAGATGTCGTACCAGTGCGGCGTCGACAGCTGCTCGGCCAGGAAGCGCGTCATCGGCGGCTCGCCGTCGCGGCGCAGCAGGATCCATGCCGCCTCGAGCACCGCGCCGGCGGCGTAGGCCAGCGGATAGGGCACGCTGCCGGTGACCGGCGCCACGCCCGCGGCCGCCAGCATGTCGTTGACGATCTGGCGCACCGGCCGCGGTTCGCCGTTGGAGATGAAGTAGGCCTTGCCGGCGCAGGCCGCGCCCGGCGCCAGCGCATGGAAGGCATCGAGGTGCGCCTGTGCGGCGTTGTCGATGTAGGTGGTGTCCATGCGGTTGTGGCCGCCGCCGATGAAGCGCAGCCGGCCCGCGTTGGCGCGCTCGACCAGGCGCGGCAGCAGCTGGGTGTCGCCCGGGCCCCAGATCAGGCGCGGACGCAGCGCGACGGTGGCGAGCATGGCGTCGTTGGCCGCCAGCACTTCTTTCTCGGCCACCAGTTTGGTGGCCGGGTACGGCGCCTTGAAGTGCTGGCCGTAGGGCGTGTCCGCCTCGTTGCCGCCCTCCACCGGCGTGCGCCCGCTGTGGGTGACGCTGGGCGTGGAGGTGTACACCAGGCGGCCGATGCCGTGCGCGCGCATCGCCGAAAGCACGTTGCGGGTACCGGTGACGTTGGCGCTGAAATAACTCTCGACGCTGCCCCAGGCCCCGGCCTTGGCGGCGTTGTGGAAGATCGCCTCTTGGCCCGCGAAGGCCGCCCGCACCGCCGCCGCGTCGGCGAGGTCACCGCGCAGCTGGGCCACGCCCATCGCCGCGAGCGCGGGCGAATGGCTGCGCTGGAAGCTGGTGACCTCGTGGCCCTCGGCCTGTAGCGCCCGGCACAGGGCCTGGCCCAGGAAGCCGGCGCCGCCGGTCACGAGCACCTTCATGCGTTCCTCCGCGGCACGCGCGGTTGCTTCGCGGCCCAAGCCGCCAGCTGTTCGCGGCCGATCTTGGCGTTGTGGCGGATGTCGACCGGGAAGCCCGGGTGGATCAGGAAATCGTGGATGCGCGCGGTGTGCACGAAGCCCATGCCGAGCCGATACAGTTCGTCGAGCACGCGCTCGTGCTCGGACATCGGCAGATGCGGCGCCATCTCCACGCACAGCACCGGCCGCTGGTCGCCGCCGTCACCCACGCCGACCAGGGCGGTGCGCGCCACCTCCGGATGGGTGTTGAACACCGGCTCGACCTGTTCGGTGTAGAGGTTGCCCAGGGCGGTGCGCACGCGGTGCGACTTGCGGCCGCAGAACCACAGCCGGCCCTGCGCGTCGAAGCGGCCCAGGTCGCCCATGCGGTGCACCACGCGGGAGCCGCCATCGGGCAGCGCTTCGGCGATCTTGGCCAGCGCGGTGGCCTGCGGACGATTGAAGTATTCGTCGGTGGCGGTGGGGCCGGCGACGGTGATCTCGCCGATCGCCTCGGCATCGAGCACCCGGGCCTGCGACCAGTCGGCGATGGCCTCGTCGGTGATGGCGATGATGCGCACTTCGTTCGGCGCCACCGGGCGCCCGACGCAGGTGCCGGCGCCCTGCTCGGTGGCCTCGCGGGTGGCCTCGAGTTCGCGGCCCTCGATCACGGCGACCGGCAGGCATTCGGTGGCGCCGTAGGGCGTCCAGAACTGGGCGTCCTCCGGCAGCAGCGCGCGGATGCGCGCCACCACGTCGGCCGGCACCGGCGCGCCGGCCGAGGTGACGCGGCGCAGGCCGTCGAGCCTCTCGCCGTGGTCGGCCAGCACCTTCATCAGCGCCGGCGAACCGAACAGCTGGTCGACACCGAAGGCCTTGATCGCATGCAGCAGCTTGCGCGGGTTGGCCCGGGCCGGCCGCGTGGGGTCCATGTCGGGAATGATCGAGCTCAGGCCCAGCGCCGGATCGAACAGCGCGAACGGCGGGAAGGTCGGCATGTCGACGCCGCCGGGCTGGATGCCAAAGGCCTCGCGCAGCAGGTCGATCTGCGCGACGAAATGACGGTGGCGGTACACCACGCCCTTGGGCACGCCGGTGGAGCCGGAGGTGAACAGGATCGCAGCCACGTCCTCGCCGTCGGTGGCGGCCAGCTGCGGGCCCGCGCCGGCGCCCGCGGCTTCGACTTCGGCGAGGGTGGCCCCGCCCCAGCCCCAGCGCCGGCCCACGGTGATGCGCGTGCGCGCCGAGGGCGCCCAGCGCAGCAGCACGCGCGCGAACTGCGCCAGCGGGATGCCGATGAAGGCCTCGGGTCGGGCTTCGTCCAGGCACTGCTTCAGGGCGCGCTTGTCGATGCCCGGGTCCACCAGCACCGGCACGGCGCCGGCCTTGAACAGCGCGAACATCAGCAGGAAGAATTCGGGCGAGGGCCGCACCATCACCACCGCGCGGGTGCCGCGGCCGATGCCGCGCCTGGCCAGGCCGGCGGCGATCGCATCCGAACGCTGGTCCAGGTCGCGGTAGCTCAGCGTCAGGTCGTGGCGGGCGAAGCCGCCGGGACCCCGGCGGCCCGGGCAGCGCATCGCGATGCGGTCAGGCGCCTCGGCCGCCAGCCGCGGCAGCGCGGCGGCGATGTTGCAGGCCGCCGTCATCTCACAGCAGGTTGCGGTCGAGGAAGTCGCGGATGCGCGGCACCAGCAGCTCGTGCTTGTCTTCGAGCACGTAGTGGCCG
The DNA here is from genome assembly GCF_035721105.1 of Arenimonas sp. GTDB lineage: Bacteria > Pseudomonadota > Gammaproteobacteria > Xanthomonadales > Xanthomonadaceae > Arenimonas. The sequence continues at coordinate 15,797 of NZ_DASTNG010000077.1, forward strand.
GCGTCCTCGTAGACCTGCTTCTCGGCGCGCGGCAGCGCCTGCTCGAAGCCCTTCAGGAAATGATGGTCGAACACGAAGTCCTGCAGGCCCCAGCCCAGGTAGGCCGGCCGGTCGGCATAGGACGCCAGGCGCTTGCCGGCCTCTTCCACCACGTCCCAGGCGCGGTCGCCCGGCGCCAGCGGGATGTCCTGCACGAAGCGCAGGGTCGAGATGCGGTTCTTCCAGCTGTCGTAGGGCGCCTCGTAGGCCTTGAGCACGTCGTCCGGCATTTTGCGCACCACGCCCTGGCGGGTGGCGCCGGCGGCGAAGGCGTTGAAGCCGCGGATGGCCAGCGCGCCGAGGTTGTAGTCGCGGCCCAGCTTGAGCTGCCAGGGCAGGGGCTTGCTGGCCGGCAGCGGGAAGGACGCGGTGTTGAGGATGACCAGGCGCTTGATGCGGGCGCCGTGCTTGAGCGCCCAGCCGAAGCCGATCATGCCGCCCCAGTCGTGCACCGCCAGGGTGAGATCGTCGCCGACGCCCAGGTGGGTGAGCAGGCGGTCCAGGTCCTGGATGCGGCTGCGCAGGGTGTAGCTGTAGGCCTTGTCGTCGGGCTTGTCGGACAGGCCCATGCCGATGTGGTCGGGCACGATGCAGCGGTAGTCCTCGCGCAGGCCCAGCACCAGGTGGCGCCAGTAGTAGGACCAGGACGGATTGCCGTGCAGCATGATGACCGGGTCGCCCTCGCCCTCGTCGAGGTAGGACTGGGTCAGCCCGTTCGGATGCACGAAGGCCTTGGGGATGAAGGGGTAGTCCGGGAACGGCCCCTTGGCGAGCACGCGGGCCTGTTCGGCGCTGAGATTGGTCTGGTCCATACCCCCGGATTCTACGCGACCCCGCTTTCCGCCAGCACCCTCACGAAGCAATCGCTATCCTCCCCCCAGCCCCAGCCCCGGAGTCCCCCATGAAGCGCCCCCTCGTCCTCACCGCCCTCGTGCTGGCCGTCCTGGCCGTGGCCTGGACCGGAGTGCAGGCGCTGCGCGGGCCGGTGCTGGACGGCTACGAGGTCACCGCCCGGCCGCTGGTGCAGACCGTGGTCGCGACTGGTCGCGTGGCGGCGGTGTCGCGGGCCCAGGTCGGCAGCCCGGTCACGGGCGTGGTGCTCGAGCGACGGGTGAAGGAGGGCGACGTGGTGCAGCCCGGCGACGTGCTGGCGGTGCTGCGCGCCGATGACCTGGCCGCCGCCGTGCGCGAGGCCGAGGCCGCGCTGTCCCAGCTGCAGCAGTCCACCCGTCCGCAGGCCCAGGCCGCGCTGCGCGAGGCCGAGGCCCGCTTGGCCCAGGCCAGCCGCGAGGCCAGCCGCCGGCGCGACCTGTTCGCCCGCCAGCTGATCGCCCGCGAAGCCCTGGAGCAGGCGCTGCAGGCCGAGACGGCCGCCCGCTCCGCCGCCGAGCAGGCGCGCCTGGCCGCCAGCGCGCTGGCCGCGGGCAACCCGGCCGAGGCGAGCGCCCGGGCCCGGCTGGAAACCGCCCGCGCCCAGCTGGCCAAGACCACCCTGCGGGCCGAGGTCGCCGGCACGGTGCTGACCCGCAACGCCGAACCCGGCGACCTGGTGCAGCCCGGCCGCATCCTGTTCGAGATCGCGCGCACCGGCGACACCGAGATCCTGGTGCCGCTGGACGAGAAGAACCTGGAAGTGCTGGCGCTGGGCCAGTCCGCGACCTGCGTCGCCGACGCCTATCCGTCGCGACCGTTCCCGGCCCGGCTCAGCTTCATCGCGCCCAGCGTCGACCCGCAGCGGGGCTCGGTCGACATCCGGCTGACGGTGTCGCCGGCGCCCGATTTCCTGCGCCAGGACATGACCGTGTCGGTGAACGTCGAAACCGGCCGGCGCGAACAGGCCGTCGTGGTGCCCAACGATGCGCTGGCCGCGGTCAACGGGGATCGCGCCGAACTGTGGCAGGTGGTGGATGGCCGCGCCACGCGCCGCGCGGTGACGCTGGGCCTGCGCGGCCTGGCCATGACCGAGGTCACCGACGGCGTGGCCGCCGGCGACTGGATCCTGGCCGACGCCGCCGCACCGGTGGCCGAAGGCGATCGGGTGCGGGTGGCGGAAACCGCCCTGCCCGCCGCCGGCGCCGATCCCGCGACCAGCAAAGAACTGCCGGCCAAGTTCGACTGACGCCCATGTGGATCGAGTGGACCATCGCCACCAAGTTCCTGCGCGAAGGCAAGGCGCAGAGCACGCTGATCCTGGTCGGCATCGCCGTGGGCGTGGCCGTGATCGTATTCCTGACCGCGCTGATCACCGGCCTGCAGGGCAACATCATCAACCGCACGCTGGGCACCCAGGCGCACATCCGGGTGCAGCCGACCGAGGAAACCAACCGCATCCTCTCGCCCGCCGACGGCACCGTGCAGCTGGTGCTGGAGAACAAGCGCGCCCAGCGCCTGCGCTCGATCAACAACTGGCAGCAGGTGCGCGACGTGCTCGACACCCTGCCGCAGGTGACCGCGGTGTCGCCGGTGATCTCGGGCCCGGCCTTCGCCCGGCGCGGCGAGGCGCTGGAATCGGTGGCGCTGGTCGGCATCGACGCCGCGCGCTACCAGCGCATCATCCCGATCCAGGACGACATCATCGACGGCGTGTTCCGCATCGGCGCCGGCGACACCGTGATCGGCAAGCAGTTGGCGACCGACCTGGGCATCCGGGTCGGCGACAAGCTGCGGCTCGACGGCGGCCAGGGCCGCGAGACCGTGCTCAACGTGGCCGGCATCTTCGAGCTGGGCGTGCGCGAGCTGGACTCGCGCTACGTGTACCTGGACATGAAGCAGGCGCAGTCGCTGCTGGACCTGCCGGGCGCGGCCACCGTCATCGACGTGACCGTGCAGGACATCTTCGCCGCCCGCGAGGTGGCGGCGCGCATCGGGCGCCTGACCGGCCTGAAGTCGGAAAGCTGGATGGAAACCAATGCCCAGCTGATGAACGCGCTGCGCTCGCAGAGCCTGTCGACGCAGATGATCAGCGTGTTCGTGGCGCTGAGCGTGGCGCTGGGCATCGCCAGCGTGCTGTCGGTGAGCGTGGTGCAGCGCACGCGCGAGATCGGCATCCTGCGGGCGATGGGCACCACCCGCCGGCAGATGCTGCAGGTGTTCCTGCTGCAGGGCGCGGTGTTCGGCGCGGCCGGCTCGGTGATCGGCGGGCTGGCGGGCTACGGGCTGGTGGGCGCGTTCAACACCTTCGGGCCCAAGCTCTTCTACATCCCGGTCAGTCCGTGGCTGCTGGTGGCGGCGGCTGCGGTGGCCACGGTGACCGGCATCGTGTCGGCGGCGATCCCCGCGCGGCGCGCGTCGGGCCTGGACCCGGTGGAGGCGATCCGCCATGTCTGAGCACGACGCCGGCCAGGAAGTTCTGCGGCTCGAGGGCCTGAAGAAGAGCTACAACGTCGGCAAGCCGACCGAGGTGGAGGTGCTGCATGGCCTGGACCTGCGGCTGCAGCGCAGCGACTTCGCGGCGCTGGTGGGCGCGTCGGGCTCGGGCAAGAGCACCCTGCTCAACGTGATCGGACTGCTCGATCGCCCCACCGGCGGCGAACTGTTCCTGCTGGGCAAGCCCACCCGCGCCATGGACGACACCGGCCGCACCGCACTGCGCGGCAGCGCGATCGGCTTCGTGTTCCAGTTCCACCACCTGATCCAGGCCTTCACGGCGCTGGAGAACGTGCTGATGCCGCTGATGGTGGCGACCGGCAAGCCGACCGCCGAGCAGCTCGACCGCGGCCGCGCGCTGCTGGCGGAAGTCGGCCTGTCCGGCCTCGAGCACCGCAAGCCCGACCAGCTCTCCGGCGGCCAGCAGCAGCGCGTGGCCGTGGCGCGCGCGCTCATCACGCGCCCCGCGCTGCTGCTGGCCGATGAGCCCACCGGCAACCTCGACAGCAAGTCGGCGGCCGAGGTGTTCGCGCTGTTCCGCCGCTTCAACGAAAAATTCGGCTGCGCGGTGCTGCTGGTGACCCACGACCCGCGCCTGTCGGAGCAGTGCGACCGCACGCTGCTGCTCGAGGACGGCCGGCTCGCGTCGGACGGCTGAGGCGGCGGCGCGGCCAGCGTGCGTCGCGCTTACTTCAACAGGTTGGGAAATTCGCGCGGCTGCGAACGCAGGTACTGCGGCGGCGCGGTGACGCTGGCGCCAAGATGGGCGGCCGCGTGCCAGGGCCAGCGCGGGTCGTAGAGGATGCCGCGGGCGATCGCGACCAGGTCGGCGTCGCCGGCGGCGAGGATGGCTTCGGCCTGGTCGAAGTCGGTGATCAGGCCGACGGCGACGACCGGGATGTCCACCGCCTGCTTCACCGCACGCGCCAGCGGCACCTGGTAGCCCGGACCGACCGGGATGTCCTGGGCCGGGTGCAGGCCGCCGCTGGAAACGTGGATGGCGCTGCAGCCGCGGGCTTCGAGGGCCTTCGAGAACGCCACGGTCTGTTCGATGTCCCAGCCGCCGGGCACCCAGTCGGTGCCCGACAGCCGCACGCTGACTGGACGCTCGGCGGGGAAGGCCGCGCGCACCGCGTCGAAGACTTCCAGCGGGAAGCGCATGCGGTTCTCGAGCGAGCCGCCGTGGTCGTCCTCGCGGGTGTTCGACAGCGGCGACAGGAACTGGTGCAGCAGGTAGCCGTGGGCGGCGTGGATCTGCACCGCGTCGATGCCGAGCCGCGCGGCGCGGCGGGCGGCGTCGGCGAAGGCCTCGCGGATGGCGTCCATGCCGGCGCGATCCAGGGCCACCGGCGCGTGCTGGCTAGCCTTGAACGGCTGCGCCGAGGGCGCCACCGTCTGCCAGCCGTGGGCGTGGTCGGGCGCCAGCTGGCCGCCGCCCTGCCAGGGCAGGTCGGTCGAGGCCTTGCGGCCGGCGTGCGCGAGCTGGATCGCGATCGGCATCTTCGACCAGCGGCGCACGCTGGCCAGCACCTCGCCCATCGCCTGCTCGGTGGCGTCGTTCCACAGGCCGACGTCGGCGTAGGAAATGCGGCCCTCGGGCACCACGGCCGTGGCCTCGATCGTCAGCAGCCCGGCGCCCGACAGCGCCAGCTGCCCGAGGTGGATCGTGTGCCAGTCGGTCATCCGGCCATCCACCGCCGAGTACTGGCACATCGGGGCGATGACGATGCGGTTGGCGAGCGACAGCGCGCCGACGGCGAGGGGTTCGAAGAGTTTGGGCAGGCTCATGCGGTCCAGGCGTCCATGGCGAGTTCGAAGGAGCGCACGCGCGCGGCGTGGTCGAAGATGTTGGCGGTCAGGATCAGTTCGTCGGGACGATGGCGGTCGACGAAGGCCTGCATCGCCGCCTTCACCGTCGCCGGCGCGCCCACCGCGCGGCAGGCCAGGGCGCTGTCGATCATGTGCTTCTCGACCGGCGTGCAGTAGTCGTTGATCGCCGCGCCGCTGTCCAGCGGCGGCGGCACCAGGCCGGGCCGGCCGCGGCGCAGGTTGGTGAAGGCCTGCTGCTGGGTGGTGAACAGGCGCGCGGCCTCTTCGTCGGTATCGGCCACCACCACGTTCAGCGCCAGCATCACGTGCGGCTGGGCCAGCCGCGCCGACGGCGTGAACTCGCGGTGGTAGACCGCCAGCGCCTGGTCCAGCGCGTCGGGCGCGAAGTGCGAGGCGAAGGCATAGGGCAGGCCCAGCGCCGCCGCCAGCCGGGCGCCGAACAGGCTGGAGCCGAGGATCCAGGCTTCGATCGCGACGCCGGCGCCCGGCACGGCCTGCACGGCCTGGCCGGGTACCGCGGGTTCGAAGTAGCGCAGCAGTTCGACCACGTCGGCCGGGAATTCCTCGGCGCCGGCGTAGTAGCGGCGCAGCGCCTGCGCCGCGGCCTGGTCGGTGCCGGGCGCGCGGCCGAGGCCAAGATCGATCCGGTTCGGGAACAGGGTGCCCAGCGTGCCGAAGGCCTCGGCCGCCTGCAGCGGCGAATGATTGGGCAGCATGATGCCGCCCGCGCCGACGCGGATCGTCGACGTGCCGCCGGCGACGTGCCCGACCAGCACGGCCGTGGCGGCGCTGGCGATGCCCGGCATGTTGTGGTGTTCGGCCAGCCAGTAGCGCCGGTAGCCCAGGCGCTCGCCGGCGCGCGCGAGGTCGAGCGCATGCTGGAACGTCCGCGCCGGCGTGCTGCCGACGGTGACCGGCGCCAGGTCGAGGATGGAGAGCGGGATCATGGGCGGGCCTTCGGGAACAAGCCTCTAACTTGGGGGCCCCGGCCGGGGGGTGCAAGGCATTCCGCGCCACGCTGTGTTGCCCCAGCGGGCCGGGGCCGGCGGACGGGTTCGCCGCGGACGGCACGGGACCGGGCCAGGCGCGGCGGCACCGCCTTCTCGTGGGATTGACGGGCCGGGAACGCCGGTTGCGGTACCTTTGCCCGGTCACTCCGGAGATGCCCATGCCCCGCACCCTGATCGCCCTCGCCTGCTTCGCCGCGCTGCCCGCCCTGGCCCAGACCGCCCCGCCGCCGGCGGTGAAGACGGAGCTGTACGCCATCGGCACCGCGCCCTCGCCCGACCGCATCGAAGCCGACATCCGCAAGCTGGTGTCCTTCGGCACCCGCCACACCCTGTCGAGCCAGACCGATCCCAAGCGCGGCATCGGCGCGGCCACGCGCTGGATCCGCGACGAGTTCGAGCGCATTTCGCGCGACTGCGGCGGCTGCCTGGAGGTGCGCGAAGTGCGCGGCACCGTGCAGGGCGAGCCGCGCATCCCCGGTCCGGTGGACGTGGTGAGCGTGATCGCGATCCAGCGCGGCAGTCGCGATCCGAACCGCTACGTGCTGATGAGCGGCGACATCGATTCGCGCGTCACCGACGTGATGGATGCCGAGTCCGACTCGCCGGGCGCGAACGACAACGCCTCGGGCGTGGCCGGCACCCTCGAGGCGGCGCGCGTACTGACGAAATACCAGTTCCCCGCGACGATCGTGTACGCCGCGTTCGCCGGCGAAGAGCAGGGCCTGTTCGGCGGCAAGTTCCTGGCCGAGGAGGCCAAGCGCGACGGCTGGCGCCTCCAGGCGGTGCTCAACAACGACATGATCGGCAACATCTCGGGCATCAACGGCGTCATCGACAACACCACGGCGCGGGTGTTCGCCGAGGGCACGCGCGTCACCGAGACGGCGGAGGAAGCCCGCCAGCGCCGCTTCACCGGCGGCGAGGTCGACTCGCCCACCCGCAACCTCGCACGCTACATCGACCGCATGGCCGACTTCGTGCCCAACCTCGACGTGATGATGGTCTACCGCCTCGACCGCTTCGGCCGCGGCGGCCACCACCGCCCCTTCAACGACCTGGGCTACCCGGCCGTGCGCGTGATGGAAACCAACGAGCATTACGACCGCCAGCACCAGGACCTGCGCACCGAGGACGGCCGCGTCTACGGCGACACCATCGAAGGCGTCGACTTCGACTACGCCGCCAAGCTCACCGCGCTCAACGCCGTCAGCCTGGCCGGCATGGCCTGGGCGCCGCCGCCGCCGGCGGACGTGGCGATCTCGGGCGCGGTGAGCGCCGACACCACGCTCAAGTGGACCCGCCCCAGCGGCCCGCAGGCCGCGGACCTGGCCGGCTACAAGGTCTACTGGCGCCTGACCACCGATGCCCAGTGGACGCACAGCCGCTGGGTCGGCGACGTCAGCGAATACACGCTCAGCAACGTCGTGATCGACAACTACTTCTTCGGCGTCGCGGCCGTGGCCAAGGACGGCACCGAAAGCCCGGTGGTGTTCCCGGGCGCGGCCGGCAGCTTCGGCGGCTACTGACGTCCCGGCTGGACTGGCGTTGCCACCGCGGGGCCAGGTTCCGAACCTTGCCCCGACGTCGTTTCAGCCTCGCAAGGTCTGCAGGTGCACGCTGGTTTCGCTGGCGCTGACGCCTTCGATGCCGCGGATGCGTTCGAGCACGGCCGAGAGCTCGGCCAGGCTGCCCACGCGCAGTTCGGCCAGCAGGTCCCAGCGGCCGTTGGTGTCGTGCAGAGCGGCGACGCCCGGCTCGCCGAGCAGGGCGCGGATCACGCGTTGCTGGTGGCCTTCGACCGCCAACGAGGTCCAGGCGCAGATCTCGTCCGGCGCCGCATCGGGGCGCAGGCGCACGGTGTAGCCGGTGATCACGCCGTCGCGCTCGAGCCGGGCCATCCGGTTGGTGACGGTGCCGCGGGACACGCCGAGGGCCTGGGCCAGGTCGGCGACCGGGGCGCGGGCGTCGTGGCGCAGCTTGGCGAGGAGGCGGTGGTCGAGATCGTCCATTTTTGGCGTTCCGGCAATGGATGCTGTCGTTTTAGCAGGTTTCTGGCGAAAACGTGGCATTTCTGCCGTTTCGCCCTGCCGCCCGGGTCCGGACAATGGACACCACTGACCCACCTTCCCGGAGACCACCCATGGCCATGACCCAGCTCACCACCCAGGACCTCACCCGCATCGTCGCCGCCAACGGCCTGCCGAACCTGCTGGGCCGCCTGGTGGACTACCTGGAAGCCGACTTCCGCCGCTGGCCCGAGTTCGACAAGAGCCCGCGCAGCGCCGCGCATTCGAAGCTGGGCGTGATCGAGCTGATGCCGGTCTCGGACGCCAGGGAATTCAGCTTCAAGTACGTCAACGGCCACCCGGGCAATACCAAGCTGGGCCTGTCGACCGTGGTCGCCTTCGGCGTGCTGGCCGACATGGATACCGGCATGCCGACCGTGATCAGCGAGCTGACCCTGACCACCGCGCTGCGCACGGCCGCCACTTCGGTGATGGCCGCCAAGCTGCTCGCGCGCCCGGATGCCAAGTCGATGGCCTTGATCGGCAACGGTGCCCAGAGCGAGTTCCAGGCGCTGGCCTTCCACCACCTGCTGGGCATCGAGGAAGTGCGCGTGTACGACGTCGACAAGGCCGCCACCGACAAGCTGGTTCGCAACCTGGCCGTGGCCGCCCCGTCCCTGCGGGTGCTGCGCAGCGACAGCGTGGCCCAGGCCGTGCGCGGCGCCGACATCGTCACCACCGTCACCGCCGACAAGGCCAACGCCGACATCCTGACCCCGGGAATGATCGAGCCCGGCATGCACATCAACGGCGTCGGCGGCGACTGCCCCGGCAAGACCGAGCTGGCGCCGGAAGTCGTGGCGATGGCCTCGGTGTTCGTCGAGTTCGACCCGCAGTCGCGCATCGAGGGCGAACTGCAGCAGATGCCGGCCGACTTCCCGGCGACCGAGCTGTGGGAAGTGCTGACGCTCAAGGCCGCCGGCCGCCGCACCGCCGCCGAAGTGACGCTGTTCGACTCGGTCGGCTTCGCGCTCGAGGACTACTCGGCGCTGCGCCTGGTGCGCGACTGCGCCAAGGAGCTGGGCCTGGGACACGAGGCGAACCTGATCCCGGCCCTGCGCGACCCGAAGGACCTGTTCGGCGAACTGGCCGCGGCGCCGGCGATCGCGCGGCTGCAGGCCGCCTGAGGCACCGCCCGCGTTCGCGCTAAGCTGGCCTCGTCTTGATCAGGCGAGGCCAGTTTGCGATGAAACGCCGCACGTTCCTGCGCACCAGCGCGCTGCTGGTCCTGGCCTTGGTCGTCATCGCCCTGGCCTCGGTGTGGGAGCCCGACCGCAGCGTTGAATCGCTGACGGCGAAGTGGGCGCCGCCGCCCTCGCGGTTCATCGCCCTCGACGGCATGCAGGTGCATCTGCGCGACGAGGGCCCGCGCGACGACCCCGCGCCGATCCTGCTGCTGCACGGCACCTCGGCCAGCCTGCACACCTGGGATGGCTGGGTGGCGGTGCTGGCGAAGGACCGCCGCGTCATTCGCGTCGACCTGCCTGGCTTCGGCCTGACCGGACCCGACCCCGCCGACCGCTACGACATCGAGGCCTATACCCGCTTCGTCGTCGACCTGATGGACCAGCTCAAGCTTGGGCGCGTGGTGCTGGCCGGCAACTCCCTGGGCGGCCACATCGCCTGGAAGACCGCCCACGACCACCCCGAGCGCGTGAGCCAGCTCATCCTGGTGGACGCCGCCGGCTATGCCTTCGAACCCGAGTCGATCCCGATCGGCTTCCGCCTCGCCCGCAACCCGCTGTTCGCCCCCTTGCTGACCCGCATCCTGCCGCGCAGCACGGTGGCGGCCAGCCTGCGCGATGTCTACGGCGACCCGACGCGCGTGGATGACGCGCTGGTCGACCGCTACTTCGAACTCACCCTGCGCGCCGGCAACCGCCGCGCGGTGGGCGAGCGCTTCAAGCAGATGAAGTCAGGCGAGCACGAAGGGCAGGTGGCCGAGGTGCGGCAGCCGACCCTGGTCCTGTGGGGCGCAAAGGACCGGCTGATCCCGGTGAAGTTCGGCGAGCGCTTCGCGCGCGAGCTGCCGCAGGGGCGGCTGGTGGTGTTCCCCGGGCTCGGGCATGTGCCGCACGAAGAAGATCCGGTGGCGACGGTGGAGGCGGTGCGGGCGTTTCTGGGTCAGGCCCGCTAGCCACGATGGTTCCCCGCCCGGCGGTCCGCTGACGGCCAGCAGCGGAGATCAGGGATGGGGCAGGTAACACCTTGAGTTAAGCCGCACCAAAGGCGTCGGCTTAAATGATTGGTTAGGTCCTCGGCCAGTTGTAATAGGCCCACCATGCGACAGGTGCGAACACCAGAAGCAATGTGAGTAGGAACCAAAACGCCACATGCAATGGGCGACCCAACAAGACGGAGAGTGGGCTTCTGCGAAAGTCAGCTTCAGTGAGGCTGCCGGCGTCGAAGTCGCTCCGCATCCTAGACCAGCGATACGCGAAGAAGCCCAAGCATGAGGCGCACATGAGCGGAACGCTCGCGTGAATGGAGCTAAGCGCTTCCTCGCGAGTAACGACGTATAGGTAGGAGACTGGCAACGCGATGAGCAGAAACGCCACTCGGGCAAAGCGCGTCCAGCTGAGGCTGAATGATCCAGACATACGTTCCACTGGCCCAAAACCCTAGTTAAGCCGCGCCGAAGGCGTCGGCTTGAATGAATAGTTAGGCCGCGCTACAACCCTAGCCATATTGCAACAGATCCAACTAGCAGGGCTGCCACTACAAGTAGCGAGCGCGGGCGCACCGTTAATGTCGCCCCGCGCGGCTCAGGCACTATCCCGTTCTCAAGTTCCTGAATCAACTCGTGGATCATCTGGATCTGAATTTCTCGGAAACGAGGGTCCTTGGCACGAATGTCGGCATCGTGCAGGAAGTGCCAAACCTCCTCTGGCATATCGACCGCGCAGAATTCTGCGCCAAGTCGTTCGGCGAACGCATCGGCCTCCTGGCGCCAAGCAGGCAACAAGGAGCGGTCGAGCGGAGACGAGTCGCTCAAGCGCCTCAGCTCGCGCGCAATTTCTCTCAGATGGGACGGCTCGCTCACTAGAGGCCAAACACCTAAGTTAAGCCGCGCCGGAGGCGTCGGCGTTGAATGATTCGTTAGGCCCGCGCCAGCCCGGCAGCGACGCCTAGCTTGTAGTACGCAAAGCCGAGAATAGCGGTAACGGCTGCCAAGACTACGGCTCCACCTAACGCGTGCACGAGCCGTGGCGTGTACATCCCCACATACATTACTTCCCCAGGAACCAGCATCCCGGCAAGGGTGAATACGACGACCGCGATTGAGATGCCGGCCATTGAGCCCGCCAGCAAAACCCCTGCTCCGCATAGAACCCGTCCGAACCGAAGTGCTGCGTTCATGGCCTAGCGCCTGAGTTAAGCCGCGCCGAAGGCGTCGGATTGAATAATCAGCTAGCCCCTGATCGAAGCAGCGCCGAATTCGGCCGGATTGGAAGAGACAAAACTGAAGAGCAGTTCAGTCAGGTTGTCCGGATACTCGTAGAACTCAGCATCAAAGTCATCACGCTGCTCGGGTCCGGCAGGAATCGCGCGGCGTACAATATCCGAGCACTTCGTGGCGCCGATGATTTTCAGCGCCTCGGCAGCGAAGGCGACAAGGGCCGGATCCTCGTTCTCGAAGAAGCTCCCAAAGCCGCCGTTGGTGACCTCACTCTCGAGAGCCCAGATGGCCGAGAATACTTGTTGCGGCTGCGACTGCGCGGAGAATTCGACGCGACCGTGATCCGTGCGATCGCTTTCAGACAGTTGAATTAGAAACGCATTCTTGTCCATTCGAGAAAATCCTTGCTGGGCCTGGCTGCCATTTCTACGGACACCAGGGTCTGGCGATACATCCAATCGAGGTGGCGCGATGCAGTCCGCAACGCGCCGAGTGTTGGCGTGCTCAGGTCACCTTTGTCTGGCAACCCACCCGACGGAAAGCCGGAGACGCGCCTACGCTCCAGGGTGCCCGGGGAACCGCCGCCTCTGCGGTCGGGTAGCGGTGGTGGTCAGTTCCGATGTACGCCAAGCGCCGATAGCCGACACTCTCACAAAGCAACCAGAGGGTCCGCAAGACTTTTTCGCTGATGGCAGTGGCTGCTCGAGATGTTGGCTGTCCGTTGCCGCCACTCCCCAAAAACAAAAAGCCCGCCGTGAGGCGGGCTTTCTTGCGAGGGGTTCCCCTCTCCCCGGCCCTCTCCCGCAAGGGGAGAGGGAGACGAGCGGGGGTTACCAGACGACTTCGGCCATCGAGCAGTTCAGGCCGGAGCCGATGCCGAGCAGGGCGACGCGGTCGCCTTTCTTCAGGCGGCCCATTTCGCGCAGCTTGCTCAGCACGATCGGCACCGAGGCCGGGCCGATGTTGCCGTGCTCGTTGAAGATGGTGAGCACCTTCTTCGGGTCGATGCCGAAGGCCTTGATGAAGGCCTGGGTGTGGACCTGGCTGACCTGGTGGATGACGAACTCGTCGAGCTCGTCGACCACCCAGCCCAGGGCCTGGCGGGCTGCGCCGAAGGTAGCGGTGGCCAGCTTCAGGCCTTCGATCAGCAGCATGCGGGTGTCGGTGACCATGCGGTCGAGGTTGCCGCGGCACAGGGTGTTCCACTGCGTGGCGGCCTTGGTGACGCCGCCGCGGTACTTCGGCGCGTCGGGGGTGAGCTCGGCGCGCGAGAGCACCATGGCGGCGGCGCCGCAGCCCAGGGTCAGGGTGGCCAGTTCGTTGCGGAACTGCTCCTCGGTGACGTCGGGGGCGCTCAGGCGCTCGATGGTCTTCTTGTAGGCGAGATTGGCGGTTTCGCCGTCGACGACCAGGGCGTACTCGATCTCGCCGCGCTCGATCATGCGGCTGGCGATGTCCATGCCGTTGAGGAAGGCGAGGCAGGCGTTGGCGACGTCGAAGTTCTGGCAGTTCTCGCCCAGGCCCAGGTTGCCCGAGACGATGGACGCGGTGGACGGCTCGAGGAAGTCGCGGCTGACCGAGGTGTTGACCAGCAGGCCGATCTTCTCGCGCGGCACGCCGGCGTCGGCCAGGGCCTTCTCGGCGGCCAGGGTGGCGGCGTCGGAGGCCTGGGTCTCGTCGTCCCACAGGCGGCGGGCGAAGATGCCGGCGATGTCCTGCAGCACGTCGGTCTTGATGCCCAGCCGGTCCATCGTGGGCTGGAGCTTGGCATTGAGGTCGGCGGAGCTCAGGCGATGCGGGGCATCGATATGGGCGAGGCCGGCGATGGAAACGTGCTGGAACAGCATGGGCAGGGTTCGCCTTGGGGGAAACCCGTCAAAGTTACCTGTTTACAACCGTCCTCTCAACTTCCGCGGGCCCGCGGCGTGAAGAACCGGGACCGGCGCCTCAGTCGGCGATGGGGTAGGTCTCGGCCTCGCCCTCGGCCGCCGGGCGGGTCGACGGGGTGGCCGGGGCCAGGTCCACGCGGCCGCAGCGGAAGGCCAGGAAGCGCTGTTCGCCTTCGGTGGGCTGGTTCTTGGGCTGCACGGTGTCGGCCCCCAGGCTGGGGGCTTCGTTGCGGGCCAGGGTCTCGAGTTCATCGCGGACCCGCAGGTCGTTGCGCTCGTAGGGACCCAGGCGGTCCTTCACCGACACCGACACTTCGCCCCGCTTGGTGCAGGCCGACAGATCCTGGTCGGCGCGGGCGACGCGGATTTCCTTGGCGCCGGGGGCCATCTTCACCCAGGTGCAGGCGGAAACGACGGGGAGCAGCAGCAGGACGCAGAGCAGCTTTCGCACGGGGCAGGCCTCCAAAAGAACACGGGCGGGATTGTCGCCCCGCCCGTGCTGAACCGGCAATGAGTTGGCCGGATTACTTCTTGTCGGCCACCGGGTTGCCGTCGGCGTCGACCACGTGCACCTCGCCGAGGTTGAGCGCACGCACGCCGGCCTCGATCTTGGACAGGTCGCCCACCACCACCCAGGTCAGGGCCTGGGGCTGGATGGCGCTGGCGGCGGCCTGCACCACGGCCGGGGTCAGGGACTCGATCTTGGCGGCGCGCTGGACCACGTAGTCATCGGCGCGGTCGTAGCGGACGATGCCGCCGATGGCGCCGAGCACGGCGTTGGCGGTCTCGTACGAACCCGGCAGGCTGCGGATCTCGGTGGCCTGGATCTTGGCCACTTCCTCCGGCTTGGCCGGCACCTGGCCGGTGGCGTACTCGGCGATCTCGCGCTGGAGCTCGGCGATCGACTCCTGGGTCTTGTCGATCTGCACCGCCGCGAAGGCGATCCACGGACGCTGGCCCAGCGCGGTCTGCACGAAGCTGTAGGAGCCGTAGGCCCAGCCCTTGTCCTCGCGCAGGTTCATGTTCAGGCGCGAGCTGAACTCGCCACCCAGCACGGCGTTGGCGATCTCGAGCTCGGTGGCCTTCTCGTCGCGGGACGAGGGCATCAGCTGGCCGACGTAGACGTTGGCCTGGATCGCGCCCGGCTGGTCGACCAGGAACACGCGCGGCTTGGACGGCAGCGCGACGGTCGGGATGTCCAGGCTGGCCGCGGCCTCGCCCTTGCCCTTCCAGCTGCCCAGGTGCTTCTCGAGCACCGGGGTGATCTCGGCCAGGGTGGTGTCGCCGACGATGACCAGGGTGGCGCCTTCCGGACGCACCCAGCGCTGGTGGAAGGCGACCAGGTCATCGCGGGTGAGCGAGGCGATGGACGCTTCCGTGCCCGAACCGCTGAACGGGATCGCGTACGGGTGGTTGTCGCCGTACATCAGCGGCGGCAGCAGGCGCAGTGCGGCCGCGTTCGGGCGGGCCTTCTCCTGCTTGATGCCGGCGATCCAGCTCTGGCGGACGCGCTCGATTTCCTTCTCCTCGAAGCGCGGCTCGCGCAGCATGGTCGCGAACAGGCCGACCGAGGCGTCCAGGTTCTCCTTGAGCGCCGACAGGTAGGCGCTGCCGCCGTCGAGGGCGGCGCTGGAGCCCAGGTTGGCGCCCAGGGCCTCGGCGCGGTCGCCGAAGGCGAGCGCGTCGTAGTCACCGGCGCCTTCGTCCAGCATGCCCATGGTGAAGCCCGAGGTGCCGAGCTTGCCGCCCAGGTCGGCCGCGTAGCCGCCGTTGAGCAGCAGGTTCATCTGCACCACCGGCAGGCCCGGGCGCTCGGCCAGGATCACCTTGATGCCGTTGCTGAGCTCGGCGCGCTTCAGGGCCGGGAACACCAGGTCCGGGAAGTCCTGGGTGACGGGCACGCCCTTGCTGCGGTCGACGCTGCTCTCGACCGTGGTGTACTTCGGATCGGCGGCCGGGACGGCGGTGGCGGGCGGCGGGGTCACGCTGGGGGCCTCGACGGTGGGGACGCGCTCGCCCGGGGTGACGACGATGGTGTGGTCGCCCTTCGACAGCCAGCGGCGGCCGGTGGCCAGCAGGTCCTTGGCGGACGCGGACTCGAGGGTGGCCAGGCTCTCGCGGAAGCAGCCCGGGTCACCGGCGAACACGGCGCACTCGGCGAGGGCATCGGCCTTGCCGCCGAAGCCGCCGATGCGCTCGATGCCGCGCACGAAGCCGGCCTTGAACACGGTACGGGCCTGCTCGAGCTCGGTGGCGGTCGGGCCCTCGGCGAGGATCTTCGCCATCTCTTCGTCCAGCGCCTTCTCGACGGCGGCCACGTCCACGCCCTGCTTCACGTCGACCTGGATGAAGAACAGGCCACCCAGCAGGCTCGGCCAGGCGCCGGCGGAGACGCTGTCGGCAAGCTTGTCCTCGAACACCAGGCGCTTGTCGAGGCGCGAGCTGCGCGAGCCGCCCAGCACCTGCGCCAGCAGCTGCAGGTGCTCGACGTCGGGCTGGCCGTACTCGGCAGTGTTCCAGGCGCGGTAGACGCGGGCCTGCGGCACGTTGTCGGTGTAGGCGTCGCGGGTGGAGACGCTGCGCGGCGCCGGGTCGACCTTGGGCTGGGCCATCGTCGGGCCGGCCGGGATGTCGCCGAAGTACTTCATCGCCTTCTCGCGGGCGGTGGCGACGTCGATGTCGCCGGCCAGCACCAGCACGGCGTTGTTCGGGCCGTACCAGGTCTTGAAGAAGCGCTTGACGTCATCGAGCGAGGCCGCGCTCAGGTCGGCCATCGAGCCGATGGTGGTCCAGCTGTAGGGGTGGCCTTCCGGATAGCTGGCCTTGAACAGGCGCTCGAAGACCTGGCCGTAGGGCTGGTTCTCGCCCTGCCGCTTTTCGTTCTGGACGACGCCGCGCTGCTCGTCGAGCACTTCCTGGGTGACCGCGCCGAGCAGGTGGCCCATGCGGTCGGACTCCATCCACAGCGCCATGTCGAGCGCGGTGGTCGGGACGTTCTCGAAATAGTTGGTACGGTCGGAATTGGTGGTGCCGTTCTGGTTGGTGGCGCCGACCAGCTCGAACGGACCGAAGAATTCATCCTGGTAGTTCTCGCTGCCCTGGAACATCAGGTGCTCGAACAGGTGCGCGAAACCGGTGCGGCCGGGCAGCTCGTTCTTGGCGCCGACCTGGTACCAGATGTTGACGGCGACGATCGGCGCCTTGCGGTCGGTGTGCACGATCACGCGCAGGCCGTTGGGCAGGGTGAACTGTTCGAACGCGATATCGGCGACCGGTGCGGGCTGGGCCTGTTCCTTGGCGACCGCCTGCGGGGCGTACAGCGGCGAGAGGCTGGCGACGGCGAGGCCGAGGGCCAGGGCAAGCGCGCTGGCGCGCGGGCGGCGGATCGGGGTCATGGGCTACCTTTGTTCGGGACTACCGGCAAATACCGGGGGACCCGAATCCTAGCCTGCCTTGACGGCCCTTACACTAGGCCGAAGGCCATAGTGGAGCCGTCATGAACACTTACCCTTCACGCCGCGCTGTCGTCACGGGCGCCAGTCGCGGCCTCGGCCTCGAGTTCACGCGCCAGCTCCTGGCGCGCGGCGAACGCGTGGTCGCGACCTGCCGACGCCCTGCCTCGGCCGATGCGCTGGCGGCGCTGGCGAAGGCGCATCCGGACCAGCTGCAGGTGGTGGCCCTGTCGGTGGACGACGAGGACAGTCGCCAGGCGTTCGTGCAGGCGCTGGCGGGCATGCACGAGGGACTGGAGCTGCTGGTCAACAACGCCGGCGTGCTCGAGCGCGGCGAACGCTTCGGTGAGCTCCGCGCCGGCGTCATGGCGGACACCTTCGCCACCAACGTCATCGGCCCGATGCTGCTGGCGCAGGCGCTGGCGCCGCGCCTGGCGCGCGGCCAGCGGCCGCGGGTGCTCAACGTCAGCTCCAGGCTCGGCTCGATCGCCTCGACCGCCTCGTTCAACACGCCCAGCTACAACATCAGCAAGGCCGCGCTGAACATGGCCGGCGTGCTGATGGCGCACGCCATGAACCCGATGGGCATCGGCGTCATCAGCGCCAGCCCCGGCTGGGTGCGCACGGCGATGGGCGGCGACGGCGCCGAGCTCACGGTGGAGGAATCGGTGCACAGCCTCCTCAAACTGGTCGACGACGTGCCGGGCCTCCCGGCCGGTGTTTTCCTGGATCGCAACGGAGACACCCTGCCATGGTGATGCGCGCCGCATTGATCGCCTGCCTGCTGGCGCCGCTGCCGGCGCTGGCCTCGCTGACCTTCGAGGAAGGCGTGGCGCGCGAGCCCGACAGCAACCGCGTGCTCTACCTCGAACAGCACCTGGTCCGGCGCGAGGGCAACGAGCCCACCGAGCGCCTGGTGATCTATCGCTGCGGCGACGGCACGCCGTTCGCGCGCAAGCGGGTCGATTACCGCGGCTCGACGGTGGCGCCGGAGTTCGTGTTCGAGGATGCGCGACTGGGCTATGGCGAAGGCCTGCGCCGCCGCACCGGGGTCGAGTCGGTGTGGGTGCGCGAAGGCAAGGGCGAGGCCGAGCGCAGCGCGCCGCTGGACGAGGACGCGCGCCTGGTCGCCGACGCCGGCTTCGACGAGTTCATCCGCGACCACTGGGGCCCGCTGGTGGCGGGCCAGTCGGTGCCGCTGCGGTTCGCGGTACCCTCGCGGCTGCAATCGCTGGGCTTCAAGGTCAACCGCCAGGGCAGCACCGAGTTCGGCGGCGAGCCGGCGGAAACCTTCCGGCTCCGGCTGGGCGGGCTGCTGGGCTGGATCGCGCCCAGCATCGACGTCGCCTACGGCCGCGACAGCCGGCGCCTGCTGCGCTTCGAGGGGCTGAGCAACCTGCGCACCGACGACGGCGAATCGCAGCTGGTCGCGCGCATCGAGTTCCCCACGCCGGCCCGCGCGGCCAGCGAGGCGCAGTGGCAGGCCTTCGCCGGCCAGACGCTGTCGGCCTGCCGCGTCCGGGGCTGAGCCCGGACCCCGCCGGGCCGCCGGCGGCGCGATAATGCCGGGATGATCAACGTCATCCTGTTCGAGCCCGAGATCCCGCCCAATACCGGCAACGTCATTCGCCTGTGCGCGAACACGGGGGCCGCCCTGCACCTGGTCGAGCCGCTGGGCTTCGACTTCGAGGACGCCAAGCTGCGTCGGGCGGGGCTGGACTACCACGAGTTCGCGCAGGTGCAGCGCCACGCCTCGCTGGAAGCCTGCCTGGCGGCGCTGGGCCAGCCGCGGGTGTTCTCGTTCAGTGCCCGTTCCAGCGCGCGTTTCGACCAGGTGCGCTACCAGCCCGGCGACGCGCTGCTGTTCGGGCCCGAGACGCGCGGGCTGCCGGCGGCGGTGATCGAGGCCATTCCCGCGGCCCAGCGCCTGCGTTTGCCCATGCGCGCGGGCCAGCGGAGCCTGAACCTGTCCAACGCGGTGGCGGTCGCGGTGTTCGAGGCCTGGCGCCAACATGAATACGAGGGGGCCGCCGGGGCATGACTGATGGCAGGGCAAGGGCCAAAACAGCCCGCCGTTAATGTTCCGTTACTTTGCGATTTGGATACTGCGCCACAGCCCGACGCGTTCCGACGCCCGGGCGCCCCCACAAAAAAAGGATTCATCCATGAAGCGTTCCCTCATTGCCCTGGCCCTGGTCGCCGTCCTCCCGCTGTCGGCCCAGGCGGATGACAAGCTCAGCTACACCTACGTCGAAGGCGGCTACAACTACGTCGACGCCGACGGCGGTGCCGAGGCCGACGGCTTCGGCGTGCGCGGTTCGTTCGAGTTCGGCGAGTCGGGCTTCTACGGCTTCGGCGGTTACTCGCAGATCGAAGTCGACAACGTCAACGTCGACATCGACAGCACCGAGCTGGGCCTGGGTTACGCCCACGGCCTGTCCGACAACCTGGACCTGATCTCCGAGATCGCCTGGAACGACATCGACGTCGACGGCTTCGGCAGCGAAGACGGCTACCGCGCCTCGATCGGCCTGCGTGGCTCGTTCACCGACAAGTTCGAAGGCCTGGTCAAGGCGAACTACAACGACGGCGACAACGCCGACGGCGACTTCACCGGCACCATCGGCGCCCAGTACAAGTTCACCCAGACCTGGGGTCTGGTCGGCGAAGCCACCTTCGGCGACAACGGTGAGCAGTACCTGGTTGGCCTGCGCGCCAGCTTCTGATCCATCGCTTCAAGTGGTACGAAAAACCCGGCTCCGGCCGGGTTTTTTTTCGCCTGCGGGCCGGGCCCGCCGCGACGGCCACGGCGGCGGCGCGCGCCCGTTAGCCGCGCTGGACAGCGCGGCACCCGGCGCGCACGACGGGCGGAGGGCGCGACCAGACTGGGCACCCCGTGCGAGGTGCCGCCATGACCGTGTCCCTGTTCCGGAAGGAAGCCCTGGCCGCCCGGCAAACGCGCTGGCTGGGCAGCATCACCCTGCACCAGGCGCCGGGGCCATGGCTGTCGACGGCGGTGGCGGTGTTCGCGGCCGCGGCCGTCGTGCTCCTGCTCGCGTTCGGCGAGTACACCCGCCGTTCGCGGGTGGTCGGCCAGCTGGTGCCCAGCCGGGGCATCGCGTCGGTGACGGCGCCGGTCGCCGGGACCCTGGTGCAGGTGCGCGTGGTCGAAGGCCAGTCGGTGCGCGCGGGCGAGGTGCTGGCGGTACTGGCGATGCCGCGCGCCACCCTCGGGAGCGGCGACACCGGGCAGGCGCTGCAGGCCCGCCTGGCCGAGCAGCAGGCCAGCGTGGTCGCTGCCTTCGCCTCGCAGCGACGACAGCTGCAGGCGCAGGCCGCCGGACTGGACGCGCAGGACCGGGACCTGGCGGCGGAGCGGGGCCTGGCCGAAGCCGAGCTCGACACCCGGCGCCAGCAGCATCGGTTGGCGGCGCAGGCGCTGGCGCGCTTGCGCCGGCTGCGTGAGCAGCAGTACGTCACCGAGCTGCAGCTCCAGCAGCAGGCCAGCGGGGTGCTCGAGCAGCTCGCGGCGGTGCAGTCGCTGGAACGGACCGTGCGGTCGCTGCGCCGGCAGCAGGCGCAGCTGCAGCAGGCGCGGGCCGAGCTGCCGCATCGGCTGGCCGCGCTGGAGGCGGGCGAACAGCGCGAGCGGGCCGGCCTGTCGCTCGCCTCGGTGGAAACCCGCGCGCGCACCGAGTCGGTGATCGTGGCGCCGGTCGACGGGACGGTCGGCACGCTGCTGGGCCAGGTCGGCCAGGCGCTCCAGGCCGGACAGCCGGTGCTGGGCCTGCTGCCAGCCGGCAGTCGGCTCGAAGCGCACCTGCTGGTGCCCAGCCGCGCGGCGGGCTTCATCGCCGCCGATGACGCCGTGCTGCTTCGCTACCAGGCCTTCCCGTACCAGGCCTTCGGGCACCACGGTGGCCGCGTGCTGCGGATTTCGCGCAGTGCGATCCCGCCGGGTGAACTGGCGTCGATGCCCGGCATGCCCCGTCCGGGCGAGCCCTACTACCGCATCGTGGTCGAGCTGGCTGAAACGAGCGTACGAGCTTTCGGAAAAAACGAGCCGCTCAAGCCCGGGATGTTAGTGGAAGCGGACATCCTCGGCGAAACGCGGCGCCTCTGGGCCTGGGCCATGGCGCCGCTGTCCGCGATGGCCGGGCCGCTGGCGGGCCCGCCGGACGCGGATCGCGGCGGCGAGGCGGACCGATGAAGCCGATGCTGCAGTCGCAGGCCGCCGAATGCGGGCTGGCCTGCCTGGCGATGATCGCCGACCACCATGGCCATCGGACCGACGTGGCCAGCCTTCGCCGCCGGTTCCCGCTGTCGCTCAAGGGCGCGACGCTGGATCGCCTGGCCGGACTCGCGGGCGCGCTGGGCCTGCAGGCGCGTGCGCTGCGGCTCGAACTCACGGAAATGCCGCAGCTGCAAACGCCCTGCGTCCTGCATTGGGACCTGAACCACTTCGTGGTGTTGGCCAAGGCGGGCGCCTCCGGCATCACGGTGTTCGATCCCGCGTTCGGGGAGCGCCGGCTCAGCTACGCCGAGGCCTCGGCGCATTTCACCGGCGTGGCCCTGGAGCTTTCACCGGGCGCGGGCTTCAAGGCGCAGCCTGCGCCGCCGGCGATCCGGCTGTCGCAGCTCACCGGCACGGTGCGGGGGCTGTGGCCTTCGCTGGCGCGGATCCTGCTGCTGTCCCTGGCGCTGCAGGTGTTCGTGCTGCTCGCGCCCTTCTTCATGCAGTGGGTCGTCGACCAGGCCCTGGTGTCGGCGGACCGGCCGCTGCTGGACTTGCTGGGGCTGGGCTTCGGACTGGCGCTGGTGCTGCAGGTCGCGATCGGCTGGCTGCGCGGCTGGGCGGTGGTCCACCTCTCCACCCGGCTCGGCCTGCAGTGGACCGGCAACGTATTCGCGCACGCCCTGCGCCTGCCGATGGACTACTTCGAGAAGCGCCACCTGGGCGACGTCGTGTCCCGCATGGGCGCGGTGCAGGCGATCCAGCGCACGCTGAGCACCAGTTTCGTCGAGGCGCTGATCGACGGCCTGATGGCGGTGGCGACGCTGGCGATGATGCTGCTCTACAGCGCCAGGCTGACGGCGGTGACGCTGGCGGCGGTGGCGCTTTACCTGGGCCTGCGCGCGATCGCGTTCCGGCCGCTGCGCGCGAGCACCGAGCAGCAGCTGCTGGCTGCGGCACGGCAGCACTCGCACCTGCTCGAATCGCTCCGGGGCATGCAGAGCATCAAGGTGGCCGGCCAGGAAGGGTTTCGCCAGGGCGCGTACCAGAACCTGATGGTCGACACGGTCAACGAGGACGTGCGGCTGGCGCGCCTGGGGCTGGGCTTCAAGACCGCCAGCCAGCTGCTGTTCGGCCTCGAGCGCATCGCGGTGATCTGGATCGGGGCCGGCCTGGCGATGGCTGGGCTGTTCTCGGTCGGCATGCTGGTTGCCTACCTCGCCTACCAGGACCAGTTCGCCCAGCGCGTGGCGGGACTGATCGACAAGTGGATCGAGTTCCGGATGCTGCGCCTGCATGGCGAGCGACTGGCCGACATCGTGCTGACGCCGCCCGAGGACGACCCGGCGTCGGCCTTCGATGCGCTGCCGCCGGCCAACGCCCGGATCGACGTCGAAGGCCTTGGCTTCCGCTACGCGGAGGGCGAGCCCTGGGTGTTCAGGGACTGCAGCTTCACGGTCGGTGACGGCGAGTCCGTCGCCATCGTCGGGCCCTCCGGCTGCGGCAAGACCACGCTGGTCAAACTCCTGCTGGGCCTGCTGCCGCCCACCGAGGGCCGGGTGCGGATAGGTGGCCAGGACATCCGCCAGCTGGGCATGCGCAACTATCGCGCACGGGTGGCGGCGGTGATGCAGGATGACCCGCTGTTCGCCGGCTCCATCGCCGAAAACATCGCCTTCGGCGACCGTGCCGCCGACGCGATGCGGGTCGAGGCCGCGGCGCGGCTGGCGTCGGTGCATGCCGACATCCGCGCGATGCCGATGGGCTACCACAGCCTGATCGGCGACATGGGCACCACCCTGTCGGGCGGCCAGAAGCAGCGGGTACTCCTGGCGCGCGCCCTTTACCGGCGGCCGAAACTGCTCGTCCTCGACGAGGCAACCAGCCACCTGGACGTCGAGCGCGAACGCATCGTCAACGACGCCGTGCGCCGCCTGAAGTTGACCCGGATCATCATCGCCCATCGCCCGGAAACCATCGCCTCGGCGGATCGGGTGCTGGTGATGCAGCAGGGCCGCGGCGTGGTGGAGATGCCGGGCGCGAAAAGCGCGGCAGTCTCAGCGCAGGAAGAAAAGGAACCCGGTACCGCTGGTTAAGGCCAGGAGGAGGGCGGTGCAGAGGAGGGCGGCGCCGGCGGCGGTGCGGGCGGCGGGCGGCTGGGCGTCGTCGCGGGCGGCAGCGCTGGCGGCGCGGAGCAGGGCAGGGGCGCGGCGCCACAGCGGCGTGGCGGCCAGGCCGCGGGCGACGGCGAACTCGGCGAGCAGGTGCAGCAGGGTCGCGGTGAGCACGACGATGGCCAGCAGCAGCACGCCGATCAGGACGACCATCGCGGCTTACTCGAACAGGCCTTCGGGATACTCGGGCTTCTGTTCGCGCGAGAGCAGCATCCGCAGGCCCTCGATCGGGGTGATCTCGCCGTGCAGCACGCGATGCACCAGGTCGGAGATCGGCAGCTCGATGCCGTGGCGCTGCGCCAGGCGCATCACTTCGTCGGCGGTTTGCACCGACTCGACCACCTGGCCGATGGCCGCCACCGCCTCCTGGATCGACTGGCCGCGACCGAGCGCCAGGCCCAGGCGGCGGTTGCGCGACAGGTCGCCGGTGCTGGTCAGCACCAGGTCGCCCAGGCCGGCCAGGCCCATCAGGGTTTCCGCGCGGCCGCCGAGGGCGACGTTGAGGCGCAGCATTTCATTCAGGCCGCGGGTGATCAGGCCGGCGCGCGCGTTCAGGCCCAGCTGCATGCCGTCGGCGATGCCGGTGGCCACCGCCAGCACGTTCTTCATCGCGCCGCCCAGTTCGGCGCCGAGCATGTCGGTGCCGGTGTAGGCGCGGAAGGTGGGGCCGTGCAGCGACTCGGCGACCTGGCGGGTGAACTCTTCGTCGTCAGAATGCACGGTGACGGCGGTGGGCAGGCCCTGCGCCACTTCCTTGGCGAACGAGGGGCCGGTGACCACGGCCAGCGGCACGCCGGGGCCGAGCACGTCGCCGGCGACTTCGTGCAGGAAGCGGCCCGAGCCGGGCTCGAAGCCCTTGGTCGCCCAGGCCACGCCGGCGTGCGCGCGGCGATGCGGCGCCAGCGCGTGCAGGGTCTCGGTGAAGGCGTGGCTGGGCGTGACCACCAGCAGCAGGTCGGCGCCCGCGACCGCCTCGGCCAGGTCGCCGGTGGCGCGCAGGCTTTCGGGCAGGGGGATGCCGGGCAGGTAGCGGGTGTTCTCGTGCTGGCCGTTGATCGACGCGACCTGGGCCGCGTCGCGGCCCCAGATCACGGTCGGGTGGCCGTTGCGCGCGATCAGCGACGCCAGCGCCGTGCCCCAGGACCCGGTCCCGAGCACGGCGATGGCCGGCTTGGCGGTGCTCATGCGCGCCGCGCCGGGATCAGGCGTTGCCGCCCTCGGGGAGCTGCGCGGCCTGGGCCTGCGCCTGCTCGGCGCGACGGCGCAGGCCTTCGGCGTACAGGCCCTCGAAGTTGATCGGCTGCAGGTAGAACGGCGGGAAGCCGCCCTGCGTGACCAGCTCGCTGATGGCCTGGCGCACGTACGGGAACAGGACGTTCGGGCAGTAGGTGCCCAGCATCATGTCCAGGGTGCGCTCGTCGAAGCCGCTCAGGCCGAACAGGCCGGCCTGCTCGATCTCGGCCAGGTAGACGGTCTTGTCTTCGATCTTGCAGGTCAGGGTGATGCCCAGCGCGACTTCGTACACGCCGTCGCCGACGCGGCCGACCTTCTGGTTCAGGTTCAGCTCGAGGTTCGGCTGGCCCTGTTCGTTGAACACCTGCGGCGCGTTCGGCACTTCGAAGGACACGTCCTTGACGTAGATCTTCTGGATGGTGAACTGCGCCTGGTCGGCGCCCGCGGCACCATTGTTCTGCTCGGCCATTACGGCAACTCCAGTGGGAAATCGGTGGGAAAGAGGGGGATTATCGCATGCCGGGCAAGGTCAGGCCTTGCCCTTGGCCAGCGGCAGGCCCGCGCTGGTCCAGGCGCCGATGCCACCATCGAGCACGCTGACCTTCTTGAAGCCGGCCTTGACCAGCTTCTCGGCGGTGCCCGCGGCGGTCACGCCGGCGGCGCAGACCAGCACCACGGGCGACTCCTTGGCCTTGGCCAGCAGCTTGCCCTCGGGATCGATCTGGCTGGGCAGCTGGTGCCGGGAGCCGGTGATGTGGCCCTTCTCGAAGTCGGGCTGCGCGCGCAGGTCGACCACCAGCGCGTTCTCGCGGTTGATCAGGTCGGTGAGCTGGGCGGGGGTGACGCCCTTGAAGCCGCGGAAGAGCCGCATGACCTCGGTGACCACCAGGGCCAGCGTGAGGCCGACGAAGGCGAACGACAGCGTGGGGCTTTGTTGGGCGAACTCGAGCAGGCGTTCCATGGCGGGCGGGCGGTTCCTACGGCGGGGGCGGCATTATGGGCGCCGCCGCGGCCGCGGGCAAAGCCGGCTCAGCGGGTGGCGTCCAGGTCAGGCAGTCCGGACATCAGCCACCAGCGCTTGGCCTCGGCGTCCCAGCGCCAGGTCTGGCGGTCGGTGATGACCTTCTCGACCTGGGTATTGCGGTTGATGACGCGGATCTCAACCACCTGCTCGTAGGTATCCGGGGCCGGCTCGCTGCCCGACTTGACCTCGTAGCCCGAGACCTGGAACTGCTTGTAGCGCTCTTTCTCCAGGTCCGTCAGCGGCTTGGCCTCGAGCACGGCCGGGTCGATGAAGCCCGCGGCGACGTCGAAATCGCTCCAGCGCACGGCACTGACGTAGTGGTACAGGGTCTGGTCGCGCGGGCTGCGCTGCACGGTCTGGCTGGCGCAGGCG
The DNA here is from genome assembly GCF_035721105.1 of Arenimonas sp. Taxonomy (GTDB): domain Bacteria; phylum Pseudomonadota; class Gammaproteobacteria; order Xanthomonadales; family Xanthomonadaceae; genus Arenimonas. Next base: position 41,886 of record NZ_DASTNG010000077.1, read on the forward strand.
GTGAACAGGACCAGCCCGAGGGCCAGCGCGAGGCGGAAGAGGCGTTGGGCGTTCATGCGGCCATTATGCACAACCGCACCCGGGCCGCCGGCGGGCCCGGTCAGGGGGCCCGCAGGGCCGCGAAGCGGCCGCTGAACTCGGCCACGGGGCTGCCGTCGGGGGCCAGCACCCGGGCGACCAGCTGGGCCCGGGCCCGGCCGCGCTCGCGGTAGCTGCGCAGGAAGCCGTCCCAGTCGGTGCCTTCGTCCAGCCAGGCTTCGGCCGCGAGATCGGCCACCAGCGGCTTGAGGTACTTGAGCTGGCTGTCGGCGACGTAGACCTCGGCCTTGATGCCTTCCTCGCCGAGCCGCAGCGTCAGCAGGCCCCAGGCCGCCAGCGTCGCGATCGAGGCCATGCTGCCGCCGAACACCGTGCCCTTGTCGTTGACGTTGGCGGCCAGCGGCGCCTGCAGGCGCAGCACGCGGCCGTCCCAGCCGGCGGAACGGATGCCCATGGCGGCGACGGGCGGCATGTCGCGGTAGCAGGCGTCGAGGGCTTCGAGGGTCTTCATGCGGTGACGGGTCCTGGAGGCTGTGCGAAGCTGGGGCATGGCCAGTCCAAGCCCAGCGCCGGTATTGGCGGGATGGTATGTCATCTCGCTGCGTCCTTCGGGCGCACACGGGCCGGTGCGCCGTGCGGCGGCGGCCCTGGGCGCGCGGGTGTTGCCGATCTCTACGCTGCGGCTGCTGTCGATGGATGCAGGCGTGGCGCTGGACGCCGCCCTGGCCTGCCCGATCCTGGTGTTCACCAGCCCGGCGGCGGTGCGCTTTGCGCGCGCGCAGCGACCGCTGGTGGCGCGGCGCGGGCAAACCTGGCTGGCGGTGGGCAGCGGCACGGCCACCGCGCTGCGGCAGGCCGGCATCCCCGAGGTGCGGATGCCGCCCGACCGCGCCGACTCCGAAGGGCTGCTGGCCCTGCCCGAGCTGCAGTCGCTGGGCGCTCAGTCGGTGGGCCTGGTCACGGCACCCGGCGGCCGCGGGCTGATCGGCGAAACCCTGGCCCAACGCGGGGCGCGGGTGCATTTGGCCGAGGTCTACCGGCGCGAACCCCTCATCCCGCGACCGTCGCGCACCGGCCTGATCGCGGCCCTGCCCGACACCGCCGCCCTGCTGGTGAGCAGCGCCGAAGCCTTCGACGCGCTGTGGTCGCGGCTCGATGACACCAGCCGGGCCACGCTGCGCCGGCGACCGGGCGTGGCCAGCAGTCCGCGGCTGGCGGCCCGGCTGGCCGAGGAGGCCTTCGCGGCCATCGTCATCGCCGACGGCGCGGCGCCGAATGCCCTGCTCGCGGCGCTGGCCGCCGATGTCGCCGGCGGACGCTTCCGGTAGGATTGCGGCAGTTTCCGCGTTATCCCCCGACAGTGGACACCGTGCTCGCACCCGACCCCGATTCTCCTTCCGCCCGTCGCTCGTTCGGCGTCCTGGGCTGGCTGCTGCTGTTGCTGGTCGTGGCTGCGCTGGGCGCGGGCGGCTGGTTCGCCTGGCGATCGCTGCGCACCGCACCGGTGGAGGGGCCCGACCTGAGCCCGGAGGCGCTGGACGCGCGCCTGCTCGACGCCGAACAGGCCGTGGTGACCCTGCGCCGCACCCAGCAGGGCCTCGACCAGCGGCTCACCGACACCACCGCCCGCACCGGCCTGCTGCGCGATGAAGTGTTGGGCGTGGGCCAGCGCGCGGCGATCCTGGAGGACAGCCTGCGCGAGCTCTCGAACCAGGCCCAGGAAGGCCGCGAAGCGCTGCGCCTGGACGAAGCCGAACTGCTGCTCAGCCTCGCCCAGGCCCGCCTGGACGTGGCCGGCGACCTGGCCGGCGCCATTCGCGCAACCGCGATGGCGCGCGAAACGCTCGAGCCGCTGGTCGACCCGCAATACATCAGCCTGCGCCAGACCCTGGGCCAGGAGCTCGCGGCGCTGCGCGCGCTGCCGGCGGATCCGCGCAGCCTGGCCGCCGGTGAACTCGACGCCCTGCAGGCCAGCCTGCCGCGCCTGGCCAGCCGCGCGCCCGGCGCGCCGCCGGCGTCCGGCACCGGCTCGGGCTGGCAGCGCCTGCTCGACGCCATCGTGCAGGTGCGGCCCAGCAGCTCGCAGGACCTGATTTCCCCGTCCGACCGCGCCACCGGCGAGGCCGCGCTTGGCCTCGAACTGGCGCTGGCGCGGATCGCGCTCGACCGCCGCGACCAGGGCGGCTTCCGCGCCGCGCTGGTGCGCATCGACCAGTGGCTGCAGCGCCTTTACGCGGAGGACGCCACCCTGCGCGAACGCCGCGAACGCCTGGCCCGGCTGGGCGAACTGGACCTGGTGCCCGACCTGCCGATGGCGGGCAGCGGCCTGCAGCAGCTGCGCGACCTGCGCCGGGGCGCCGGGTCGTGAACCTCTACCGCAGCCTGCTGTGGTGGCTGGCGCTGGCGGCGTTGGGCGCCCTGGGCTGGACCTGGTTCTCGCAGGACCTGGGCGACGTGGTGGTGCGCTTCCGCGGGCTGACCTACACCACCACGCTGGCCTACTTCGTCATCGGCTGGGCGCTGCTGTGGTTCGCGCTGTGGGCGCTGGCCTGGCTGCTGCGGCTGCCCATCCACGCCTGGCGCCGGCATGCGCGGCAGCTCGCGCGCAACCGTCTGGCCACCGGCCTGGAGGCCCTGCACCAGGGTCGCTGGCAGCGCGCGGAAACGCTGCTGCTCAAGTCGGCCGAAGAGCCGCTGCTGCGCACGCCGGCCCTGATCGGCGCGCGCCGCGCCGCCGATGGCCGCGGCGACGTCGAGGCCGCGGCCCGGCACCAGGCCGCGCTGCTCGCCCAGGACCCGCTGGCCGCGGCGCTGGAACAGGCCACGCGCCTGGCCGCGAACCAGCGCCACGAGGACGTGCTGGCCGCCCTGGCCCCGTTCGCCAATCCGCCGCCGGCGGCCCTGCTGCTGCAGGCGCGGGCGCTGTCGGGCGCCGGGCGCGCGCATGAGGCGCAGGCCCAGCTCAACGTCCTGCGGCGCGAACAGGCGCTGTCGGCCGAAGGCCTGGCCGCGCTGGAGATCGAACTCAGCGCGGCCGCGCTGGCGCAGTCACCGCAGGCCGACGGCCTGGTGCAGCGCTGGAATGCCCTGCCGCAACGCCTGCAGCACGCGCCCGCCGTGGTCGCCGCGTTCGCCATCCGCTCGGCCCAGCTCGGGCTCGAGGACATCGGCGCCGAGGCGGTGGCCGAGGCGCTGGACGCGCAGTGGAATGAAACCGTGGTCGCGATCTACGGGCGCCTGCCCGCGGGCCGCGATCCGCAGCGCCTCGCGCGCGCCGAAGCCTGGCTGGCCGCGCACTCCGCCAGCCCGGGCCTGCTGGTGACGCTGGGCCAGCTGTGCGTGGTGCAGAAATTGTGGGGCAAGGCCGAGGACTTCCTGCACCGCGCCCTGGCGCAGGGCGCCGGCGCCGAGGCCTGGGAACTGCTGGGCCACGCCTGGACCGCCCAGAACGACAGCGCCCGCGCGACGATCGCCTACGCCAACGCCCTGCGCGTGGCCCGCGAGGAAGCCCCGCTGGCCCTGACCGGCCGCAGCCTGCGCGAACAAATCGCCGACGAAGCCGTCCCCGAACTCCGCAACGAGCACGGCATCCCCCTCCTCCCCCCCTGAGATCGAACCAGGTTCATTTAA
>NZ_DASTNG010000078.1:0-46835 GCF_035721105.1 Arenimonas sp.
AGCAGGTGCACCAGCCAGGTGACGCCGGGCTCGGCGAAGAAGACCATCGCGCCCACCAGCGGGCGATGCAGCAAGGTCGCCTCGATCGCGTCGCGGCGCCAGATCAGGTTGAAGTCGTGGGTCGGGCCATTGGCCAGCTCGGCGTGCAGCGCCCGCTCGCCGGCGAAGCGCAGGCGGTCGTGCGGCGGCATCAGCGGCACGCGTTCGCCCTCGCCGTCCTCGAACTGCAGGTGCATGCCCTCGCCCGCCAGCAGCACCAGCTCGCGGTCGCAGCCCGGGAACGAAGAAAACGGCGCGTCCTGGTCGATCTCGGCGATCGACGCGCGCCACTGCCACTCGGCCGCGCCCTCGGGGTGGCGGTGGATCTCGCGGGTCCAGCCGCGCTCGTTGCGCCAGCGCTCGCGCCGGTACTCGTTCGCGGGCAGGTGCTGCAGGCGCATCAGGCGGCCTGCAGCGCGGCCAGCTCGCGCGTGCTGCGCGCCAGCGACTCGGCCCAGGAGAAGCCGACGATCGGCTCGCCGCTGGCGGCGTCGCGGAAAGCTTCCTGCTCGCCCTCGGGCAGCAGGTGCCGGTAGTCGACGGTGAGTTCGTCGCCCGGCTGCAGCGGCCGCGCCGCGAAGATGAAGCCCAGGTGCCACAGCCCGTTCGGCGCGAAGCTGTGGTTGACGTAGCACTCGTCCGGCCAGTCCAGCGACACCGTGCACTGGTCCTCGAACCAGCGCACCGCCGCCGCCATCGCGGCCTCGGCATCGGCGCGGGCGCGGATGGTTTCCCAGCGCTGCGTCCCGGGGATCGCGTCGGGCGCGACCACGACGCGACCGGCCGCGACCGGCTCCTCCAGGAACAGGCCCTGCCCGGCCCCGGGGATGGCGGACGGCGCGATGCGGTAGCGCGGAAGGATCATGGCCAAAGTCTAGCGCAGGCCATCGCCCGCTCCACTCAGCCCGACGGCGCGTCTTCGTCCGGCAGGTCGCCCGGCTGCAGCCAGGCGGCATTCCAGTAAGCGTAGTCGGCCAGCCGCGGCACCAGCCCCGACCGCACCGGGTTGCCGACCAGGTGCCGGCCCACCGCGACCGGGTCGTCTTCGGGCGAAAGCACCCGGTCGGCAAAGCCGCGGCCCCAGAGCCAGCCATTCACGCGGTGCCGGTCCTCGACCGCCCGCGAGGTGATGAGCTTGAAGCGCCCGACCAGGGTGGACAGGCTGTCCCGTTCGCCCAGGGTCACCAGCCCGTGCCAGTGGTCGGGCATCAGCACCCAGGCCAGCAGGCTGGCGTCGCGCCAGGGCCAGGCGGCGGTGTGCACCCGGCAGACCGCCCGGGCCGCCTCGTCGTCCCGGAATACCGGACGCTTATATAAGGTGTTGACCGTGAGCACGTAGGTGCGCCCGGGGACCGAGCGGCGCTCGAGCCGCCGGGCGCGGTAGCCGCTGGACGGCCGGGCCGAAGCCGGCAGGATCGCGGACATCGAAGGCCTCCTTGGGGCCGAAGGGACGTGGGCCCGGCCGTGGCCGGGCCCGGGGCCGCGGCCACTCAGCCGTCGACGGGCGCCGGCGACTTCGGCGCCGCCTCGGCCGGCGGCGCCTTGGCGCGGGCCGCACCGGCCCCGACCGTGATCCGGTCGCGGTTGAGCTCGACCGTGGACAGGCCGATGCCCTTGACCTCGGCCAGTTCGTCGGCGCTGCGGAAAGCGCCGTGCTGCTTGCGGTGGGCGACGATGGCCTCGGCCTTGCTGGGGCCGACGCCGTCGAGCACGCGGTCCAGGGTGGCGGCATCGGCCGAGTTGATGTCCACCTGGTCGGCGGCGAGGGCCGCGCCGGCCATCAGGGCCGACAGCAGCAGGGTGGAGAGCAGGGAAACGGACTTGCGCATGGCGTGATCCTCAGGGGTGTCGGTGACGGGTTGGCCGGCCGCGGAGCAGTCCGCACCGGCAGCGCCAGTCTCGGCAGGCGCGGCACCCCGGCCCATCGCCGTTTCCCGCCGTCCGGCCTGTGAAGACCCCGGGACGGCGCGTCGGCGCTTTCCTACCGCGTCCGGGCGCCCGCCCCGCCATCGGGGGTAAAATCGGGGATCGCCTCATTGGAAGAAGGACGCCCATGGACACCGCCAAGACCGACCGCTTCATCGCCGACGCCTGGGACGGCGACATCGTCCCGCAGCTGGTCGAGTACATCCGCATCCCGAACAAGTCGCCCATGTTCGACGCGCAGTGGAAAGAGAACGGCTACATGGACGACGCCGTGAAGCAGCTCGCCGGCTGGGCCAAGGCGCAGCCGATCGCCGGCATGACCGTGGAAGTGGTCGAGCTCGAGGGCCGCACCCCGCTGATCTTCATCGAGGTCCCCGGCGAGGGCGACGACTGCGTGCTGCTCTACGGCCACCTGGACAAGCAGCCGGAGATGACCGGCTGGGCCGACGACCTCGGCCCCTGGAAGCCGGTGATCAAGGGCGACAAGCTCTACGGCCGCGGCGGCGCCGACGACGGCTACGCGCTGTTCGGCTCGCTCACCGCCATCCGCGCGCTGAAGGAGCAGGGCAAGCCGCATGCCCGCTGCGTGATCCTGATCGAGGCCTGCGAGGAGTCGGGCAGCTACGACCTGCCCTACTACGTCGACCACCTGGCCGACCGCATCGGCAAGCCCTCGCTGGTGGTGTGCCTGGATTCGGGCTGCGCCAACTACGACCAGCTCTGGTGCACCACCTCGCTGCGCGGCCTGGCCGGCGGCAACCTCAAGGTCAGCGTGCTCAGCGAGGGCGTGCACAGCGGCGACGCCAGCGGCATCGTCCCCTCCAGCTTCCGCATCCTGCGCCAGCTGCTGTCGCGGCTCGAGGACGAGGCCACCGGCAAGATCCTGGTCGAGGACCTGTACGTCGACATCCCCGAGCAGCGCATCGCCCAGGCCCGCCGCGCCGCCGAGGTGCTGGGCAGCGAGGTCTGGGACAAGTTCCCGTTCCTGGACGGCATGCGCCCGATGAACCCGGACCTGGCCGAGCTGGTGCTCAACCGCACCTGGCGCCCGGCCCTGTCGGTGACCGGCCAGGACGGCCTGCCCTCGCTGTCGAGCGCCGGCAACGTGCTGCGCCCCCACACCGCGGTGAAGCTGAGCCTGCGCCTGCCCCCGACCCTCGAGCCCAAGCGGGCGGGTGAAATCCTCAAGCGCGTGCTCGAGGCCAACCCGCCCAACGGCTGCCGGGTCGAGGTCGAGCTGGAGAAGGCCTCCACCGGCTGGAACGCCCCGCTGCTGGCCCCGTGGCTGGAGAAGGCGATCGACACCGCCAGCCAGGAGTTCTTCGGCGCCCCGGCCATGTACATGGGCGAAGGCGGCACCATTCCCTTCATGGGCATGCTGGGCGAGAAGTTCCCGGGCGCCCAGTTCATGATCACCGGCGTGCTGGGCCCGCACTCCAACGCCCACGGTCCGAACGAGTTCCTTCACATCCCGACCGGCAAGCGGGTCACCGCCGCCGTGGCCCGGGTGATCGCCGAGCACTACGTCGCCAGCGAGCAGGGCCAGACCCAGGGCGTCGGCGTGAAGGCCGGCGCCGCCCAGTTCGGCGACCACGGCTGCTGCTGAGCCCGGCTCACCTGACAGGAGGGCCTTCAGGCCCGAAGCTCTTTGCCGAAAAGCTTCGGGCCTGAAGGCCCTCCTGCCGGGGCGTGATGGCGGATTTCACGCCGCCGGACGGGGCCTGGCCCCGCCGGAACGGCCGCAAGGGCCGCGCCCTGGCCTGTTTTGGGACGTACTTCACAAAATCGCCCCGATCGTCCCATTCGGGACAATGAACCCCGTGAAGCCCCCGGGGATCGCTTCCTTAACGACACTTTAATTAATCGCCCAGCCCGCTTATAGTCCGGACGGCTCTGCCGGTTTCCGGGGTGTGTGGCTTCACATCGGCGGCGGGCTCCCATGCCAAATCTAGAACCACTTGGAGAGTAGAGATGACTTTGAAGACCACCAAGCTCCGCGACGCGATCAAGTTCGCGCTCGTCGTGGGTGCCGCGTCCGCCATGAGCACTGGCGCCGCCATCGCCCAGGACGAAGGCACTGAGGACGAAGCCGCTACCCTTGACGCGATCGTCGTCACCGGTACCCGCATCCAGAGCCAGACCGTCACCGCCTCGTCGCCCGTCGTCGAGATCAACCGTGACGAGTTCCAGTTCGCCGGCGCCACCCGCGTCGACGACCTCGTCAACCAGTACCCGCAGCTGTCGACCTACTTCGACTCCTTCGCCAACAACGGTTCGACCGGTTACCCGACCATCGACCTGCGTGGCCTGGGCCCGCAGCGCACCCTGACCCTGGTGAACGGCAACCGCCTGCCGCCGGGTGCCGCCGAAGTGCGTGACATCTCCATCATCCCGGCCGCCCTGGTCAGCCGCGTCGACATCCTGACCGGCGGCGCCTCGGCCGTGTACGGTTCCGACGCCATCGCCGGCGTGGTCAACTTCGTGCTCGACACCGAGTTCGAAGGCGTCAGCATCACCGCTGGCTACAGCGCGTACCAGCACAAGAACGACAACAACTACATGCAGGGCCTGCTCGACGCCCGCAACTTCGACTACCCGTCGGGCAACTCCGGCTTCGACGGCGTCTCGAAGAACGTCGACATCGCCATGGGCGGCAGCTTCGCCGACGGCGCTGGCCATGCCACCGCCTGGCTGACCTACCGCAAGAACGACCCGCTGTTCCAGGGTGAGCGCGACTACTCGTCCTGCGCCCTGAGCGCGTCGGGCACCTCGTGCGGCGGCTCGGCCACCAACGCGGCCGGCAACTTCTACGTGGGCCAGGACACCGACGGCGACGGCATCTACGACGACGGCTTCTCGACCTCCCTGAACCCGGACGGCAGCTGGGCCGGTTCGTACGGCGCGCCGTACAACTTCGCCCCGATCAACTACTACCAGCGTCCGGACGAGCGCTACACCTTCGGCGCCTCGCTCAAGTACGAGATCAACGAACACTTCCGTCCGTACATGGAACTGATGTACGTCAACAAGGGTGACTCCTCGCAGATCGCCGAGTCGGGTGCGTTCTTCACCCTGGTCCCGGGCCTGGACTGCGCCAACCCGCTGGTCGGCAGCCTCTGCAGTGACCTCGGCCTCGACCCGACCCTGCCGTTCGACGTCTACGTCGCCAAGCGCAACGTCGAAGGCGGCCCGCGTATCCGCATCGACGAGACCAACACGTTCCGCGTCCTCGCCGGCCTGGAAGGCTCGATCAACGACAGCTGGTCCTACAACGCTTCGGTGCTGTATGCCCAGACCCGCGACGACAGCCAGGGCCTGAACGACTTCCTGAACCAGCGCATCGTCGACGGCATCCTCGGTTGCCCGGCCGGCGCCTTCACGGGCTGCATCCCGTACAACATCTGGGAGCCGAACGCGGTGACCCCGGAGGCCGCGGCTGCCCTCGCCGGCACCTCGATCTACGAGACCTCGACCAGCATGACGCAGTTCAGCGCGTACGCCACGGGCGACATCGGCTTCGGCTTCCCGTCCGCCGGCGGCGAGAACATCTCGCTCGTCATCGGTACCGAGTGGCGCGAAGAGACCTACGACTTCAACGCTGACTCCGACAGCCAGGCCGGCAACTTCGCCGGTGCCGGCGGCCCGGCGACCCCGGTCACCGGCAGCACCAAGGTGTCCGAAGTCTTCATGGAGTCGATCATCCCGGTCCTCGCCGACGTGGGCATCATCAACAGCCTGTCGTTCGACGTCGGCTACCGCTACTCCGACTACGACCGCGCCGGCACGGCCGACACCTACAAGTTCGGCTTCGCCGCCGACTTCGGCATGGTCCGCGCCCGCGGTGGTTACAACCGTGCGATCCGCGCCCCGGGCATCAACGAGCTGTTCGCGACCCAGTCGATCGCCCTGTGGGCGGGTTCCGACCCGTGCGCCGGCCCGACGCCGTCGTTCACCGTCGCCCAGTGCCAGAACACCGGCCTGGACCCGTCGCGTTACGGCCTGGTGCCGGACAACTCGGCTGGCCAGTACAACCAGTTCGTCGGTGGCAACCCGAACCTGAAGCCCGAGCAGGCTGACACCTACACCTTCGGTGTGGTCGTCACCCCGATCGAGAACCTGACGGTCAGCGTCGACTACTACGACATCTTCCTGGAAGACGCGATCGGCACCATCGGCGCCTCGACCATCCTGACCTTCTGCGGCATCACGGGCGATCCGTTCCTGTGCGACCGCGTGAACCGTTCGGGCGGTGGCGACCTCTGGCGCGGCAGCGACCCGGCCACCTCGGGCTACGTCAGCAACCTGACCGACAACTTCGGTGAGCGCTCGTTCCGCGGTATCGACCTGGGCGTCAACTACCGCTTCGACGCCCTGGGCGGCCGCATCGCGACCTCCCTGCAGGGCAGCTACCTGCTCGAGCAGGAAGTCACCCCGCTCCCGGGCGTGAACGAGGCCGCGACCTACGACTGCACCGGCAACATCAACCCGAGCTGCCAGGCCCCCGAGTGGCGCCACATCGCGAACGTGCGTTACTCGCGTGACTGGTACACCGTGAACCTGCGCTGGCGCTACTACGGCTCGATGGATTACATCCTGACGAGCGGCGCGGTTGGCACCGGTGACACCCTGACGGCCGCCAACGGCGGTATCGACGCGTACAACTACTTCGACCTGTCGGCTTCGGCCTACATCGGCGAGTACGCGGAGATCACCGTCGGCGTGAACAACATCGCGGACAAGGAGCCGCCGCTGGTTGGTGGCGCCCTGGCCCCGCTGAACGGCAACTCGCTGGGCGGTTACGACCAGGCTGGTCGTTACTTCTTCACCTCGGTGTCGTTCAAGTTCTAAGCAACACTTAAGCAACACCTTGAGCGGCGGGCTTCGGCCCGCCGCTTTTTTTTGGTCTTCTCCCGATGGCGGGGACCGTGGCTCGGCGCCATGCGTGCACCGGCGCCACGCCGCAGCGCCATGCGGCACGCCCAGGCCGTCGGATTCCGGATGCGCCACGGGCGCCCACGAAAAAGAGGTCAGGCACGTTTTCCGCTTCAAGCGGAAAACGTGCCTGACCCCTTTTTCGTGGGCTTCGGGCCTGGCGGCCTGTCTGGATAAGCCGGACCTCAGGGCGCCAGCAGGCCCTCCGCGGCGAGGCGGTCGTGCAGGGGCTTGAGACCGGCTTCGTAGCGGCGCCACTTGCCCACCGAGCCGGCGTGCACCGGTTCGCGCACCTGGGCGGCGCTGGCGCTGACGATGGCGCCCGGGTGCGCGGACGGGTCCAGCACGGCCGGGTTCCAGTCCAGGCCGCAGAAGTCGAGCATCCGGCGGGCCTGGGCCTCGGTATCGGTCACCAGGTCCTCGTAGCGCAGGTCCAGGATCCCGCCCGGCATCACCGCCTGCCAGTGCTGCATCAGGCGCCGGTAGGTGATGAAGTACTCGGCCAGCTCGGCCTGGTCGTAGCTGAAGGGATAGGCCTGGAAGAACAGGGTCTTGAACACCGCGTAGCAGGTGTCCATCGGGTCCCGGACCAGGTGGATGATCCGGGCCTTGGGCAGCGCCTTGCGGATCATGCCGCAGTACATGAAGTTGATCGGCATCTTGTCGATGAAATGGCGATGCCCGGGGGCCGCCTGGCGCGCCGCGGCCATGTACTTGCGGCCCAGCGCGGCGAAGTCGATCGACAGCGAAGCCTCGGCCACCGACAGGTGCGGCTGGGCCGCCTGGGCGTCCTGCGCGGCGATGGCCAGCAGCTGGCCGAAATCGAGCAGCTCGCCGGCCGAGCCCACGTCGCCCTGGCTGGCCAGCATCCGCTCGGCCAGCGTGGTGCCGGTGCGCGGCATGCCGACGATGAAGATCGCGCCCTCCTCCTCGTGGCCCGGCGTCGGCCGGGCCATGAACTCGGCGGTGTAGAGCCCGCGCAGGCCGTCGATGACGGCGCGCTCGGCGGCGGCATCGTAGGACAGGGTCCGGCGCTTGATCGCCGCGCCCTCGGACAAGGCCTTGAAGGAGGCCTCGGCCTGGCCCAGGTCTTCATGCTCCTTGGCCAGCGCGAACAGGCCCGCGGCGGCATCCGCCGGCCTCGCCAGCCGACCCTTGAGCCGGGCCTGCAGGTCGGCCACGTGGTTGTCCTCCTCGGTCTGGCGCTTCAGGATCGAGCGCAGGTACATCGCCTGGCCGTGGCCGGGCACCTGCGCCAGCACCTGGGCCAGCTGCTGCTCCGCCGCCTCGAACCGCCCCGCGAAGAACTGCGCGCTGGCCAGGTCGAAGTGCAGGGCCCAATGGCCCAGGCCGGCCGCCAGTGCCGCCTCGAAGTAAGGGCAGGCGCCCGCCGCATCGCCGCAGTTGGCGAAGACCTTGCCCGCCGCCCACTGGCTCCGGCCGTCGCCGGACGCCAGGGCCGCGGCCTCGGCCGCCAGGCGCCGGGCCTCGGTGCGTTCGCGCAACAGCACCAGCACGTGCGCCTTCTTGAGCATCAGCGCGGCGTTGCCGGGCTGTGCGGCCATGGCCGCGTCGGCGGCTTCGATGGCACCGGCGAGGTCGCCGTTGGCCAGCCTGACCTCGCAGGCCAGCATCAGCACCCGCGGATGCGCCGGATGCGCCAGCACCAGCGGCCGGCACAGCTGGGTCGCCTCGGCCACCTTGCCCTGCTGCAGCAGCATGAAGCCCTGCTCCACCGCCTGGTCGGTCGCCGCGCCGGCGTCCTGCGTCCCTGTCTTTTCCATCATCAACTCCTGGGGTATCCGGATGTCACGCCTGCAGCTGGAACTCGGCCGAGGCCGCCGACAGCACGCGCACCATGTCGCGTTCGGCCATCGACAGCAGCGGGTTCCAGACGTCGAAGATCAGCACCACGCGCAGCTCGTCGCTGTCGTTGCGGGCCTCGTGCTCGATGCTGTCGTCGAAGATCAGCAGCTCGCCCACGGTCCAGCGCCGGCGCTCGTGGCCCACCCGGTAGAGGCAGTGGTCGGGCACCACCAGCGGCAGGTGCACCACCAGCCGGGCGTTGGTTTCGCCGTGGTGCGGCGGGATGTGGGTATGCGGCGCCAGCGCCGAGAACATCGCGTTGGGGCACAGCCCGCCGATGTCGGCCATCTCCACGGCCTCCAGCGCGCGCGCCGTCTCCGGGCAGCGCGCCAGGTGCTCGTGGATCGGCTGGGCGTGCTGCCAGAGGAAATAGCTGCTCCAGCGCTTGGAATGGTTGAGCTCGTGCCACTGGTTGACGGGCACGCCGGCCTCGTAGGCGATGTAGGGCCGGAAGCCGGCCTGGTCCTCGCTCATCGCGGCCCGCATCTCGGCGATGATCGCCTCGGTGCGCGACTCCACCTCGGGCACCCACGCGAAGTCGGCGCGATCGAAGAACGGGATCGCCGGCAGGCGCGGCACCTGCAGCCGGCTGCACACGGACGGGTAGACCGTCGATTGCCCGCTGAGCACGGCGCCGGCCTCGCGCCAGCGCTCGGCCTCGGATGGCGTCAGCGCCGCGGCGCGGGCGCCGATGCGCTCGGACAGGAAGGCGGCCATCTCGCGCCCCACCCGCTCCACCAGTTCACGACCCTGCAGCAGCTGCGGGCGCAGCGAAGGCGGCCACTGCGTCTCCTGCGGCACCACCTTGAGCGCATTGCGATAGACCATGGCCGCGGCGCGCAGCTTGCCCAGCCGCTGCAGGTACGCCGCCTTGGCCAGCAGGCCGGGCAGGAAATACGGGTCGGCGACCAGCGAGGCCTCGATGGCGCGCAGCTCACCCGCGGCGTCGCCCATTTCCCGAAGCACCACGGCCAGCGAGATCGCGACCGCGGGCTCGCCGGGCGCCGATGCATGCGCGGCCTGCAGCAGGCCGTGGGCTTCCGCCAGCTGGCCGCGCTTGAAGGCGTGCACGCCCAGGCTGTAGAGCGCCTGCGGATGGCGCGGGTCGATCGCCAGCACCTTGCGCCAGAGCGGTTCGGCCTCGCTCCAGCGCCCCTGGTTGGCAGCCGCGCCGGCAGCCTGCACCAAGGCTTTGATCGCTTCGCTCATGACGGCTCCCGGCAGGTCGACGTGCCTGCTTCCAAGCCTGCAAGGATACCGCGAAGCCGGCCGTCAGCCGGCCGGCGGCACCGGCACCATGTCGAAGGCGACCGTCATCCGCGGCTGCGCGTCCTCGAACGGCACGGTGCCGTGCCACAGGTAGGACGGGAACAGTGCCAGGTGGCCCGGCGCCGGCCGCAGCACGCGGCGCGGCGGCAGCGACAGCCCCAGCTCGGACGGCGGCTGGCCGAACTGCAGGTGGCCGGCCTGGCTGTCGCCCGCCGGCTGGCGCACCGACGGCGGCAGCGACACGTAGAAGGCCGAACTCATCCAGCCCTCGGGGTGGATGTGGTTGACGTGCTGGCCGGACGACCACAGCTTCACCGACCACGAGCCGCTCATGCGCATGCGGTTGGCCTTGCGCGAGAGGAAGGGATGGTTGGCATCGCCCGGCAGGGTCGGCAGCCAGCCCTCGATGGCCTGCTCGATCGCTCGCTGCAGCGCCTCGATGACCGGGTCGGGACGGCCGAACAGGCGGCCCGGGGTCTGCGAACCGCCGCGCAGGCTCTGCTGTACCGGCTCGCGGCCGGCCTGGTGCATCGCGTCGAGCCGATCGCGCAGCGCACCCAGGAACGCGTCGAGCCCGGCGTAGCCCGCCGGCGCCTCGATCCGCAGGTTGGCCACCAGGCGCTCGTAGTCGCAGAGCCAGTGCTCGCGCTCGTCGCCCAGCAGGCGCCAGGCCGTGCCGAGGTAGGCCCAGCCTTCCTGGTGCAGCGGCGCGACGCGGGTGGCTTCGGCGGCGCGGTCGGCCGCGGCCTGGAACTCGCCGGCGCGCAGCAGGTGGCGGGTGTAGGCGTTGAGGAAGAACGGCAGCGTGGCCAGCGGCCCGCGCGCCATCGCTTCATAGGCGGCCCGGGCCTGGCCGGGATAGCCCAGGTCGTCCAGGGCCTGCGCCTCCATCAGGGCCAGGCCCGGTGCGTCGGTTTTCACGCGCAGCTGGCGGATCACGTCCAGCGCCTCTTCCGAGCGCCGCGCGGCCATCAGGAATCGGGCGAACTCGTGCGTCAGCGCATGGTCGGCCGGCCGGGCCTGCACCGCGCCGCGGAAGCCTTCGATGGCGTCACGCGCCGGCGCGAGCCGCGGTCCGTACTCCCACAGCAGGTTGGCCAGCGTGACGTGGCCCGGCACGTAACCGGGATGCGCCTCGGTCAGGCGGATCGCCTGCTCGAGGGCCTTGTCGGGCCGGCCCTCGTCGAGCAGGGCGCCCGTCATCGCGTCCCCCAGCTCGGGGCCCGCGTAGCCCGCGACCGCCGCGCGTTCGAAGCAAGCCAGGGCCTCGTCGGCCCGCCCGCGCAGGCGCATCACGGCGCCGAGGTTGAGCCAGCCCGCGCTGTAGCCCGGCGCCAGCTTCAGCGCCTTGAGGAAGGCGGCCTCGGCCGACTCCCACTGCTCGACCAGGCGGTAGGCGCTGCCCAGCACGCTCCAGGCCATCACCGAATCGGGCTGCACCTGCACCGCGCGCTCGAGCGCCGGCACCGCCTTGTCGGCCAGGCCCAGGTCGAACAGCGTGTTGCCGAATTCCAGCCAGGCCTTGCCGAACCCCGGCGCGACCTCGGTGGCGCGCTGGTAGAGCGACAGCGCCTCGGGCACACGCCCCAGCTTGCGCAGCAGGGTCGCCAGGTTGACCAGCAGCAGCGGCTGGTCCGGCGCCAGTTCGAGCGCGCGCCGGAAGCTGCGCTCGGCCAGCGCAGGCTCGCCGGCCTCGGACTGGCACATCGCCAGGAGCTGGTGTGCATCCGGGGAGCGCGGGACCGTCGCCAGCACGCCTTCGACGATACGCAGGGCGTCCTTGACCTTGCCCTCGCGCAGCAGGCCGGCCGCGGTCTCGCACTGCTTGGCCTCGGCCGTGGTGAGCGCCTGCGGCGCCGTTGCCGTGGTCATGGGCTCAGAGCACCCGGCGCACGCGCAGGGTGACGCGACCCGGCGTGCGCATCAGGTAATTGCCGATGACGCCACGACGGACGACGACCTTGTCGCCGGGCTTGAGCATGCCCTTGTCGGTGGTTTCGGTGACCAGCCAGATCTGCTCGTTCTCCAGCGTCACCAGGCGCTGGCCGTTGGCGCGCTGGCTGACGCTGGCGATCGCCGCCTCGATCCGCTCGGGTGTGCCGTCACCCGCTTCCTCGGACGCCATCTCGCGCTTCTGCACGGTGCTGAGGCCGAAGTCGCGGCGCGCCTGCTCACGGCGCTGCTGGTCCAGGTCGGTGGCGGACGCCACCGGCGGGAAGGCCTCGTCGTAGCAGGCCAGGCGCGCCTCGGGATCTTCGGTGGCGGCGCAGGGATGGGCCGGGGCCTGGGCGAACGCCGAGGACGCGAGCAACAGCAGCGCGGCGGCGAAGGAAAGGGGCTTGGCGGAATTCACGATGACTCCTTGCGGAAAGGTCCACGGGGACGGCGGAACGTCGCGCCGGCGCAGGGCGGGCGCGGGATTAGCCGTGAATGGATCGTGATAATATTCCCCGGTTTCCAAGGAGTGCACAAGTTTGAGCCTGGACCAGTGGGAGACCTTCTATCGCGGCGGCGCCATCGTCACCGGGCCGGCCGGCCCCGATGGCGGCTACGACCTTGAACTGCGCGCCGCCTGGGTGGAGTTCTTCTCCACGCTCAAGGCGTCGGCCAGCGTGCTCGACATCGGTACCGGCAACGGCGCGGTGCCGCTGATCGCCCGCCAGGCGGCCCAGGCACAGGGCTACGCCTGGGACATCCACGGCGTCGACCTGGCCCGGATCGACCCGGTGCGCGACGTGGCCGATGGCGCGCAGCGCTTCGAGGGCATCACCTTCCACCCCGGCGTGCCGGCCGAGAAGCTGCCGTTCGAGGACGCGCGCTTCGATGCGGTCACCGGCATGTACGCGCTGGAGTTCACCCGCACGCCGGCGGCGCTGGCCGAAGTCTTCCGCGTGCTCAAGCCCGGCGGCGACGCCCAGTTCATCCTCCACCACCCCGACGCCGTGCTCATCCGCAGCGCCCGCCAGTCGCTGGCCGACTGCGACCTGGTGCTCAAGGAAACCAAGCTCTTCCGCCGCCTGCACAAGCTGGTGACGATGGAGCAGGTGACGCCGGGCAGCACCGACCACGCCACGCAGGAACTGCGCGCCGCCATCCAGGCGATCAAGCAGGCGATCCCGCAGGCCCGCCACGCCGGCGGTGGCCGCGTGCTCGACGTCGCGCTCGACGCCGTGCAGAGGCTGCTCGCCGCCCGCCGCCAGTCCCCGGCCGCCACCGTCGGCGCCGAGGTGGACCGCGCCGAGGCCGACCTGCGCGCCTCGGCCCGACGGCTCAACGACCTGGTCGAACACGCCTGCTCCGAAGCGCGCATGGACGAACTGCAGGCCGAGGCCGCGGCCGCCGGCTTCACCCTGATCGAACGCCTGCCGCAGTACCACGCGGGCGACAACCTCGTGGGCGGGCAGCTGCGGCTGCATCGCCCCTGATCCGCTGGACGCCCCGATGACCGAGCCCACCCCCGACCTCCTGGCCCAGGCGGCCGCCCTGCATCGCCAGGGCCGCCGCGCCGAAGCCATCGACCTGTTCCGGCAGGTGCTGGCCACGCGTCGCGAGGCCGCCGAGGGCTGGTACGAGCTGGGCTACCTGCTGCGCGCCGAAGGCCGCTACGACGAAGCCTTCGAAGCCTACGGCGAAGCCCTCGCCCGCGGCGTGAACCGTCCCGAGGAAGTGCACCTCAATCGCGCCGCGCTGCTGTCGGACTTCCTGCGCCGCGACGACGAGGCCGAGGCCGAGCTGCGCGCCGCACTGGCGCGGGCGCCGGGCTACCTGCCGGCCGCGCTCAACCTGGGCAACCTGCACGAAGAGCGCGGCGAGCGCGACCAGGCCCTGGCCTGTTACGCCGACATCCTGGCCGCGCCGGCCAGCGCCGACCGGGCCAGCGAGGAGCTGCGCCAGGAAGCGCTGGCGCGCACCCTGAACCTCAGCACGCCCACCGGCACCGACGATCCGCTGCTGGCGCGCGCCAACGCGGCCGCCGGCAGGATCGTCGGCAACCTGACGGTGCGGGCCAACCTGCTGTTCGCGCTCGGCCGCGCCTACGAGCGCCTCGGCGCCCACGACTTGTCCTTCGACGCCTTTGCCCGCGGCAACCGCAGCCTGGTGCGCCAGAGCGGCCGCAGCTACGACCGCGCGCACCAGGTCGCGCTGACCGACGCGATGATCGCGGCCTTCCCGACCGCCGCCGTCGCGCCGGCGCAGGCCGCACCGGGTCCGGCGCCGCTGTTCGTGCTGGGCATGTTCCGCTCGGGCTCCACCCTGATCGAACAGGTCCTGGCCGCGCATCCGCAGGTCACCGCGGGCGGCGAACTCGACTTCCTGCCTCGGCTCGCGGCGCAGCGCCTGGCGCCCTTCCCGGCCTCGGTGGCCGGCCTGGACGAGGCCCGCGTGCAGGCATTCGCACGGGAATACCGCGACGAACTGGCGCGCCGCTTCCCGCAGGGCCAGGACCGTCGCTACCTCACCGACAAGCGCCCCGACAATTTCCAGCTGGTGGGCCTGATCAAGCGCCTGTTCCCGGACGCGAAGATCATCCACACCCTGCGCGACCCGATGGACACCGGCCTGTCGGTGTTCACCCAGCACCTGAACCTGCGGGTGGCCGGCTACTCGGCCGACCTGGGCGACATCGGCCACTACTACGGCCAGTACCGTCGCCTGATGGCGCACTGGACGTCCCTGTACGGCGACGACATCCTCGATTTCGACTACGACGCCTTCGTGCGCGAGCCGCGGCCGGCGCTGGAGCGCCTGCTGGCCTTCCTGGGCCTCGACTTCGACGAGGCCTGCCTGCAGTTCCACACGCAGTCGAACACGGTCAAGACCGCCAGCTACTGGCAGGTGCGGCAGCCGCTCAACAGCAAGGCCTCGGGCCGCTGGCGGCCGTTCGCGGGGCACCTGGCGCCGCTGCGCGCGGCGCTGCAGGACGCCGGCGTCGACACCGCCGGCTGAGCCACCGCGCCGCCTCAGTCGCCGGCGGTGCCGGTGGTGATGCGGATGTCGCCCGAGAACGTCTCCAGCTGGAGGTCGGCCGACCCGTCGCCGAGCTGGGTGCGCAGCGAGCTGCCCGGGCCGTATTCCTCGGTCTGCACCTCGCCCACCGGGCTGCGGATGCTGCCGCTGAAGGACTCGGCGTGCAGGCGGCCCGAGGCGCCGGCCGGCAGACGCAGCACGAGGTTGCCGCTGAGCGTCTCGGCCGTGATGCGCGCGCCCGGCGCCAGCGACAGCGTCAGGTCGGCGTCGCCGGACACGCTGCTGGCCTCGAGGCGCTCCAGGGTCGCGGCCTGCAGCCCGACGTCGCCCGACACCGATTCAAGCTCGACCTGGCCATCGATGGCACCGCGCAGGCGCAGGTCGCCGCTGACGGTTTCGGCGCGGGTGCTGCGGCTGGCGACCTCGGCGTCGATGTCACCACTCACCGTTTCGAAGCTGGCGTCGCCGGCACGGGCCCCGCGGACCAGCACGTCGCCGCTGACCGACTCCAGCGCCAGGCGCTCGCCGCCGGTGCCGTCGACGTCGATGTCGGCGCTGACCGCCGAAACCTTCAGGCTGGCCGCCGCGGGCACCATCACCTCGAGCGTCGACGGCTCGCCGCTGGAATTGCCCCAGCCGAACCAGCCGCTGCGCTGCGGATAGCGCACCACGATCGACAGGCGATCGCCGCTTCCCTCGATCTCGAGCTTCTCGACGCCCTCGCCCAGGCTGCCGGTGACGCGTACCCGCGGCTGGTCCCAGGTGCGGACCGTGACCAGGCCCTTGACGTTCTCGATGCTGACGCTGCCGGTGGCCGACAGCGGGCGGGTTTCGTTGATGGGCGTGGCCGCCAGCGCGCTGGCGCCGGCGACCAGGCTGGCGAGCGCGGCGGCGCGCAGCAGGGCGTGGGTGGACATGGTCTTCTCCGTTCTCGTGTTCATGCGTGGGGGCTGCCGGCGGCGCGCTGGGTCAGTTCCAGGCGGCGGGCATAGGTGCGGCGCAGCTTGCCGAGCAGGTAGCGGGCCTGCGGATCGGCGTCGAGCGCGGCGCGGATCTCGCCGGCACTGCTGTCGAGCGTGGCCAGCGCGGGCGCCAGCGGCTCGGGCATCGGCAGGCCGTCGAAGTTCCCGAGCGCCGCCTCGTACTCGCGGGTCAGCGCGTCGGCTTCGCGCTGCACCAGTTCGGCCTGCGGATCGGGCCGGGCGACCTCGGGCACGCGCAGCTGCCAGGCCAGGCCAAGGCCGAGCGCCAGCGATGCCGCCAGCGACAGTCCGCCCAGCCAGCGGCGGTGCGGGCGTCGCGGCGCCTGCGCGGGCAGGCGCGCGGCGATGCCCGGCCACAGGTCGCGGGGCGGTTCGATTTCGTTCGGCAGCTGGCGCAGCCGCCAGCGCAGGTCACTCTGGCTCATGGGCCTCTCCCAGGCGCGTGCGCAGCAAGCCGCGGGCGCGATGCAGTTGGGCTTTGGAACTTCCGACCGCCATGCCCAGTTCGGCGGCGATCTCCTCGTGCTTCCAGCCTTCGACGTCGTGCAGCACCAGCACGGCGCGGGCGCGCGGCGGCAGCGTGGCGACGGCGCGCTCGAGGTCGAGCCCGAGCGCGGTGCGCTGGCCGGCGCTGTCGCCGGTGGCCTCGAACGCCAGCGCCGCGTCATCGTCCTCCAGGGCCTCGGCGCCGCGGCGGGCGCGCAGGTCCATCAGTGCGGTGTTCACCGCCAGCCGGTGCAGCCAGGTCGAGAACGCGCTTTCGAAGCGGAACGCCGGCAGTGCCTGCCAGGCGCGCACGAAGGCCTCCTGCACCAGGTCCTCGGCGCGGGCCTCGTGCCCGCACAGGCGCCAGAGCACGGCGTACACGCGGCGCGCGTGCTTGCGATAGAGCTGCTCGAAGGCCCGCACGTCGCCGCCGCCGGCCGCGCGCACCAGCGCGTGGTCTTCCTCGCGCGGCGAAGCGGCGGTGGGGTCGTGGGCGGCATCGAGGGTCACGGCGAGGCTCAGCATACCCACTCGGATGCCGCAGGCCGCCGCAAGGTTTAGACGGCGCGACCGGTAAGCGGCGTAGGCGGCCCCGCGAGGACCCGGCCGGGCCGGTCCGGACGGGTCACGCCGGCCGATCGGCGGCCAGGTCGCGATGGTGGCGCGCGGCGCGCTGCACGGTGGCGGCGTGGATATCGACGATGTCGTCGACGTCCGGGGCATAGCCGCCGGCCATGCAGACGGCCAGCGGCAGGCCGTGGCGCCGGCAGGCCGCCATCACCTGTCGGTCGCGTTCGGCCAGGCCGGGCTTGCTCAGGGCCAGGTGGCCCAGGCGATCGCCGACGAAGGGATCGGCGCCGGCCAGGTACACCACGGCGTCGGCGCGGGCCCGGGCGATGGCCTGCGGCAGGTGGGTGGCCAGGGCGTCGAGGTAGGCGTCGTCGCCGGTGCCGTCCGGCAGGGCGACATCGAGGTCGGAGGCGGGCTTCACCGCGGGGTAGTTGCGGGCCGAATGCATGGAGAAGGTGAACAGGGTTTCGTCGCCGGCGGCGATCAGGGCGGTGCCGTCGCCCTGGTGGACGTCGAGGTCGACCACCAGCACGCGCCGGGCGAGGCCGCGGGCCTGCACGTGGCGTGCGGCCACGGCGGCATCGTTGAACACGCAGTAGCCGCCGCCGCGGGCGGGTCCGGCGTGGTGGGTGCCGCCGGCCAGGTTCACGGCGATGCCCTCGCCTTCGAGGGCGTCGCGCAGGGCCATCAGGGTGCCGCCGGACGAGCGCCGGGAGCGTTCGACCATGGCGGCCGACCAGGGGAAGCCGATGCGGCGCATCAGCGCCGCATCGGCGCTACCCTCGGACATGGCGCGGAGGTAGGCGGGGTCGTGGGCGCGGGAAAGGTCCTCATCGCTGGCCGGCGGCGGCTCGTGCAGCGTGATGCCCAGCGCCGGGGCCATCGCCACGACGCGCTCGTGCAGCCGCGCGTACTTCGCCATCGGGAACGAATGCCCGTCCGGCAAAGGCAGCACGAAGTGGTGGCAGTAATAAGCCCTCATCGCCAGCAAGCATAGCCGCGAAGAAAAGGGGTCAGAGTGATTATTCGTTTAAAACGAATAACTACTCTGACCCTTTTTTCGTCGGGTCAGGCGAGTTGGGCGGCGATCTTGGCGCGTTCGGCCTTGAGCGCGGCCGGCGTGCGGTCGCCGAACTCGTCGAGGTACTCCCCGATGCTCGCCATCTCGGCCCTGTAGCCCTCCCGGTCGATGCTGAGCAGCTGCTCCAGCGTCGACGCGGTCAGGTCCAGGCCCTCCGTGTTGAGGTCGGACGGCTTGGGCAGGTTGCCCACCGGCGTCTCCAGCGCACCGGCCTGGCCCGTGGCGCGCTTGAGCACCCACTCCAGCACCCGCAGGTTGTCGCCGAAGCCCGGCCACATGAACTTCCCGTCCGCGTCCTTCCGGAACCAGTTGACCTGGAAGATCTTCGGCAGCTTGGCCCCCGGCTTGTCGAACGACAGCCAGTGCGCGAAATAGTCGCCGAAGTTGTAGCCCGCGAACGGCTTCATCGCCATCGAGTCACGACGCACCACGCCCACCGCACCGGTGGCGGCGGCCGTGGTCTCGGAGGCCATCGAGGCCCCGACCAGCACGCCGTGGGTCCAGTCGCGCGCCTCGAGCACCAGCGGCACCAGCGAAGCGCGGCGGCCGCCGAAGACGATCGCGCTCAGCGGCACGCCCTGCGGATCCTCGGCCTTGTCGGTGTAGCTCGGGCACTGCTTCGCACTGACGGTGAAGCGCGCGTTCGGATGCGCAGCCGGGCTGACCGCCTTGTCGTACGGACGGCCCTGCCAGTCCTGCGCCGGCGCGCCCGTGGTCATGCCCTCCCACCACGGCTGGTTGTCGGCGGTGACGCCGACGTTGGTGAAGATGGCATCGTGGTTGAGCATGGCCATCGCGTTGGCGTTGGTCTTCTCGCTGGTGCCCGGCGCCACGCCGAAGAAGCCGGCCTCGGGGTTGATCGCGTACAGGCGGCCGTCGGCGCCCGGGTGCATCCAGCAGATGTCGTCGCCGACCGTCCAGACCTTCCAGCCGTCGCGGCGGTAGCCTTCCGGCGGGATCAGCATGGCCAGGTTGGTCTTGCCGCAGGCGCTCGGGAAGGCGGCGGCGACGTAGTGGGTCTCGCCCTGCGGGTTCTCGATGCCGACGATGAGCATGTGCTCGGCCAGCCAGCCCTCGGTGCGCGCCTGGTAGCTGGCGATGCGCAGCGCGTGGCACTTCTTGCCCAGCAGCGCGTTGCCGCCGTAGCCGGAGCCGAAACTCTGGATCGCGAGCTCTTCCGGGAAATGCATGATGAAGCGGCGGTTCGGGTCGAGCTCGCCGATCGAGTGCAGGCCCTTCACGAACGAACCCTCGCGCTCGATGCGCGCCTGCGCCGCCGCGCCCATGCGGGTCATGATGCGCATGTTGGCGACCACGTAGGGGCTGTCGGTGATCTCGACGCCGCAGCGCGAGAGCGGCGAATCGATCGGGCCCATGCAGTAAGGCACCACGTACATGGTGCGGCCGCGCATGCAGCCGGCGTAGAGCGCGTCCATCTGGGCGTGGGCCTCGGCCGGCTCCATCCAGTGGTTGTTCGGGCCGGCGTCGGCCGGGTCACGGGTGCAGACGAAGGTCAGGTGCTCGACCCGGGCCACGTCCTGCGGGCTGGAGCGGTGCAGGTGGCAGTTCGGGTGGGTCTGTTCGTTGAGCTTGAGCAGGTCGCCGTTGGCGAGCATGCGCTCGACCAGCACCGCGTTCTCGGCATCGGAGCCGTCGCACCAATGGACCTGGTCGGGCTGGGTGAGGCGGGCGACGTCGTCGACCCACTGTTTGAGACTGGCGAGCTGGCTGGGCATGGCGGTAAGGCTCCTGGCGGGGCCGGTCAAGGGGAAAGCGGGGACGGCGCGCGGACCCAGCGCCGGTCTACGGCGGCCATTCTAACCGCTCGCCGCCGGGGGCGCGTGGCCGCCACGCGAACGCCCGGCCCGTCATTCCGGGATCAGGGTCGTCATCACGTGGCCGACGTAGGCCTCGAACTCGTCGTGGTGCAGGCGCGGCTGGCCCAGCTGCAGCGAGAGCTGCAGGAAGCCGACGTAAGCGGCATAGGTGAGGCGGGCGCGGTTCTGCGCGTCCAAGCGCGGCAGGCCGGCCTGGCGGAAGCTGGCGGTGAGGTAGTCCAGGCGCCGCTGCGAAACGCGGTGCAGCACCGGCTGCACGACCGGATGGTCGAGCGCCTTGAGCAGCTCGCTATAGATGATGTGCGGCTTGAGCTCGTGCGCCACCAGCTGGAACAGCGACTGCAGGCGCGCGCGCGGATCCGAGATCGCCTCGAGCTGGCCGAACACGGTTTCCTGCTCCATCACTTCCCAGCGCTCCAGCGCCGCGACCAGCAAGGCCTCGCGCGACGGGAAATGCCAGTAGAAGCTGCCCTTCGTCACGCCGAGTCGACGTGCGAGCGGCTCGACCGCGACCGCGGCGAGGCCCTGCTCGGCGATGACGTCCAGGGCGGCCAGGGCCCAGTCCTCGGCGCTCAGGCGCGAGGGGCGTTCGGTTTTGGGGGCGGATGCGACCATACGGCGGAGTCTACTGGCTGCAGGGGAGCCGGGTAAGCCTTCACGGCCGGTCCGGGCCGCGCCATCATGCACCATACGCTTTGGTATTGACAGGTCCCGACCGGGCATCCCATACTCGGCCGTATGGATAGCCTCGCCCAAGCTGCCACCGCACCCGCGTCCTCCGTGCTGCCCCTGCGCACGCGCGACGGGCTGGCGCTGGCCGCCGAACACGTCGCCGGCGGTGGCCCCGGCCTGCTGCTCGCGCACGGCTTCGGCCAGACCCGGCAGGCGTGGCGCAGCACGCAGCAGCGCCTGGCCGAGGCCGGCCACGCCAGCCTGGCCTGGGACGTGCGCGGCCACGGCCAGTCCGAGCGCAACCCGGCCGGCTCGCGCTATGCCGGCGAGCAGTTCGTCGACGACGTCAGCGCCGCCGCCCGGGCCCTGGGCGCCGCGCCCATCCTGGTGGGTGCCTCGATGGGCGGCCTGACCGGACTGATGGCGCAGGCGCGCGACCGGGTGTTCTCCGCCCTGGTGCTGGTGGACATCACCCCGCGCTGGGAAGCCGCCGGCGTCGAGCGCATCCTTGGCTTCATGAACGCGCATCCCGACGGCTTCGCGTCCTTCGAGCACGCGGCCGAACAGATCGCGGCCTACCTGCCCCACCGCCGCGAGAAAAAGTCCCCCGCGCAGCTGGCGCACCTGCTGGTCCGGCGCGAAGATGGCCGCCTGGGCTGGCACTGGGACCCGCGCCTGCTGAGCGAGTTCATCCCCGACACCGACGGCCTGCAGGGCCACATCGAGGACGCTTGCCGTGCGCTCGATGTCCCGGTGCTGCTGGTCAGCGGCGGCCGCAGCGACCTGGTGACCGACCGCACGGTCGCCCATTTCCTGGAACTGGCGCCGCACGCGCGCCACGTCCAACTGCCACAGGCCACCCATATGGTGGCCGGTGACGACAACAGCGCCTTTACCGATACCCTGCTCCAATTCCTGCACGACCTGCCGGCCCCCACGGCCGCCCACGGAGATCCACGATGAGCATCCTTGCCCCCTTCCTCGCGCTGGTCCTGGCGATCCTGCTGGTGGCCTACCACCGGCTCAGCCTCGCGGTGTTCACCGCGGTGGCCGCCACCCTGCTGGTCGCCGTCGGCCTGGCCGGCGCCAACCTCACCGCCACCGTGGTCGCCGGCGCCTTGCTGGCGGTGGTGACGCTGCCACTGCTGGTGACCCCGCTGCGCCAGGCCGTCATCACCAAGACCCTGCTGGGCATCTACAAGAAGATGCTGCCCAAGCTGTCGGACACCGAGAAGACCGCGCTCGACGCCGGCACCGTCGGCTTCGAGGGCGAGCTGTTCTCGGGCATGCCGAAGTGGAACGCGCTGCTGGCCCAGCCCAAGCCGGAACTCACCGCCGAGGAACAGGCCTTCCTGGACGGCCCGGTCGAGCAGGCCTGCAAGATGACCAATGACTGGGAAATCACCCACGTCCGCAACGACCTGCCGCCGGAGCTCTGGGAGTTCCTGAAGAAGAACAAGTTCTTCGGCATGATCATCCCGAAGGAATACGGCGGCCTCGGCTTCAGCGCGCTGGCCCACCACAAGGTGATCCAGAAGCTGGCCTCGATCTCGGCCACGCTCAGCTCCACCGTCGGCGTGCCGAACTCGCTGGGTCCGGCCGAGCTGCTGCTGCACTACGGCACCGACGAGCAGAAGCAGCACTACCTGCCGCGCCTGGCCGACGGCCGCGACGTGCCCTGCTTCGCGCTCACCGGCCCGACCGCCGGTTCCGATGCCACCTCGCTCCCCGACTTCGGCATCGTCTGCGAGGGCGAGTGGAACGGCGCCCGCGTGCTCGGCGTCAAGCTCACCTTCGACAAGCGCTACATCACGCTGGCGCCGGTCGCGACCGTGATCGGCCTGGCCTTCCGCCTGCATGACCCGGACAAGCTGCTGGGCGACGAGTCCGACCGCGGCATCACCCTGGCGCTGATCCCGCGCGAGACCCCGGGCCTGAACATCGGCCGCCGCCACTTCCCGCTCAACTGCGCCTTCCAGAACGGCCCGCTGCACGGCAAGGAAGTCTTCCTGCCGCTGAGCCAGCTGATCGGTGGCGAGCAGTACATCGGCCAGGGCTGGCGCATGCTGGTCGAGTGCCTGTCGGTCGGCCGCGCCATCACCCTGCCGTCCACCTCCAGCGGCGCCTCCAAGCTCGCTGCCGTGGTCACCGGCGCCTACTCGCGCATCCGCAAGCAGTTCGGCCTGTCGATCGGCCGCTTCGAGGGCGTCGAGGAAGCGCTGGCCCGCATCGCCGGCAACGCCTACGCCTGCGCGGCGCTGTCCGAGGCCACCGCCGCCGCGGTCGACCGCGGCGAGAAGCCGGCGGTGCCCTCCGCCATCGCCAAGTACCACGCCACCGAGATGGCGCGCGCGGTCGCGGCCGACGCCATGGACATCCACGGCGGCAAGGGCGTCATCCTGGGCCCGATGAACTACATGGGCCGCGGCTGGCAGGCCGCGCCCATCTCGATCACGGTCGAGGGCGCCAACATCATGACCCGCACCCTGATGATCTTCGGCCAGGGCGCGATCCGCTGCCATCCCTGGGTGCTCAAGGAAATGCAGGCGGCGCAGAACCCGGACGCCGCGGAGGGCCTGCGCGAGTTCGACCGCAACCTGTTCGGCCACATCGGCTTCGCCATCTCCAACGCCGTGCGCAGCTGGGTGCTGGGCCTGGTGGGCGCGCGCATCGGCAAGGTGCCGGGCGACGCCTACACCCGCCGCTACTACCGCAAGCTCAACCGCTACTCGGCCAACCTGGCGCTGGTGGCCGACGTGTCCATGCTGACGCTCGGCGGCAAGCTCAAGTTCAAGGAGAAAATCTCCGGCCGCTTCGCCGACGTGCTCAGCCAGCTCTACATTGCCAGCGCCATGCTCAAGCGCTACGAAGACCAGGGCCGCCCGGCGGCCGAGCAGCCGCTGCTGGCCTACGCCTTCCACGACTCGGCGCACAAGATCGAACTGGCCCTGTCGGGCGCACTGCGCAACTTCCCGATCCGCCCGGTGGGCTGGCTGATGTGGATGCTGGTGTTCCCGTGGGGCCGCCGCGCCCAGCTGCCGTCGGACCGCCTGGGCCGCCGCGCCGCGGCGCTGCTGATGTCGCCGTCGGACGCGCGTGACCGCATGGCCTCGGGCATCTTCCTGACGCCCTGCGCCAACAACCCGGCCGGCCGCATCAACAGCTTCCTGCCCAAGGTGATCCTGGCCGAGCCGGTGGAGCGCAAGTTCCTCAAGGCGCTCAAGAACAGCGACATCGAGGCGCTCGACTTCCCGTCGCAGCTGGCCGAGGGCGTCGCCGAGGGCTGGATCACCGCCGAGGAAAAGACCCAGCTCGAGGAGCTGCGGGCGCTGACCTGGGAAACCATCACGGTCGATGACTTCGACCCGGCTGACCTGGTCTCCGCCTCGCTGCACCGCGAAAAGTCGGCGCAGCAGCACCGCGCCGCCTGAGCCGGGATCGACCGGCCCTCGGTAGGAGGGCCTTCAGGCCCGAAGCTTTCCGCCGAAAGGCTTCGGGCCTGAAGGCCCTCCTACGTTGCTTTTGGAGACACCGCGATGCCCGACACGCCGCTGCTCAGGCTCTACCGCAAGTTCATCCGCTACCCGGCCGGCCACTGGCTGTTCAGCCGCGCGGTCTGCTTCAAGGCGCCCTACTTCGGCAGCATCCAGCCCACCATCCGCGTGCTGGAAGCCGGCCGCTGCGAGGCCACGATCCCGCACCGGCGCGCCGTGCAGAACCACATCGGCACGGTGCACGCGATCGCGCTGTGCAACCTGGCAGAACTCTGCGCAGGCGTGATGACCGACGCGTCCCTGCCCAAGGACATGCGCTGGATCCCGAAGGGGATGACGGTGTCCTACCTGAAGAAGGCCAAAGGCACGATGCGCGCCGTGGCCACGCCCACGATCCCGATCGTCAGCGCCACGGAAGGCTACGACCTGCCCATCAGCGTCGACGTGCTCGACCCCGCCGGCGAAAAGGTCTTCCACGCCGAAATCCGCATGTGGCTGACCCCCAAGCGCTGATCGAGCGCGTGCGTCTCGCGCACGAACTTCCTTATTCCGTGGCTTTTCGGCAGCGCCGCCGCCCGCAGCACTAGTCCTTCTGCCCGCCGTCTTGCTAGCGCCATCCCTGGCAGCAAACGTCGGCCGTTACGGGCTTCCTGCCCTTCACTTCAGAAGGACCAGTGCAGCGTGCGACGTCGCCCCGGACGTCCGTCGCACACCGCCAAGAGATCAAATGCCCGGTCAACGGTGCTGGCGGCATATCCGTGCGGCGAACGGGTCACCTCATGAATCCATGGGGTCGTTGCGGCGAGGCTGACGACCAAGCACGCCGCATGGAATGTCCCATGTCCCAAGGCCGCTCTTGATCTTGATCTCGCTCTTGATCCCGGTCCGGTGTGCGACTGGCTTCCGGGGCGACGCCCTGCGACGCAGTAGTTCGACGAAGTGGAGGCAGGAAGCCGGAACGGCCGCCACTCAATGGACAGGACGTCGTGTTGAGTGGCGGTCGGCGAACTACTGCGTTGCAGGGCGTCGCTGCCGGGAAGTCGCATGTCGTGCGCGACGCGCACGCGCATCAGCGGGTCAGAAGTAGTGGGTGGCGATGGCGGCCAGGATCGCCGGCACGGCCTGCACGTACAGGATCGAGCGCTTCACCGTCGCCGCGCCGAACAGGCCCGCGACCACCACGCAGCCCAGGAAGAACAGACAGATTCCCTTGTCGTCCAGCCACAGGCCCCAGGCCAGGCCTGCGGCGAGGAAGCCGTTGTAGAGACCCTGGTTCATCGCCAGTTTGGCCGAATCCATGGCCACCTGCGGGTCGAGCCGGAACACCTTGCGCCCCAGCGGCCTGGTCCAGAAGAACATCTCCAACACCAGGAAGCCCAGGTGCAGCAGGGCGACGAAAGCGGTAAGCAGCTGCGCGGTCAGGGACATGGCGGGCTCCGGGTCAGTCGGCGAGTTGCGCGGCGTGGTGCCGCAGGTGGTCCTCGATGAAGCTGGCGATGAAGTAATAACCGTGGTCGTAGCCCGCGTGCCGGCGCAGGGTCAGCGCCTGCCCCGCGGCGGCGCAGGCCGCCTCGAAGCGCTCGGGCTGCAGCTGCGGCGCCAGGAACTTGTCGTCCAGCCCCTGGTCGACCAGGATCGGGCCGCCGAACGGACGCCGCTGCACCAGCTCGCAGGCATCGTGCTCGGCCCAGGCCCGGTGGTGGTCGCCGAGGTAGCGCGAGAACGCCTTCTGGCCCCACGGCACCTGGCTGGGCGCGACGATCGGCGCGAAGGCCGACAGGCTGCGGAACTTGTCCGGGTGCCGCAGCGCCAGCACCAGCGCGCCGTGGCCACCCATCGAGTGGCCGAAGATACCGGCCCGGGCCGGGTCGGCCGGGAAGTGTTCGGCCACGGCCGCGGAGAGCTCGTGCACCACGTGGGTTTCCATCCGGAACCGCGACGACCACGGCGCCTGGGTGGCGTCGAGGTAGAAACCGGCCGCCTCGCCGAACTCCCAGTCACCGGTGGCGCCGTCGATGCCGGTGTCGCGCGGGCTGGTGTCGGGCATCACCAGCATCAGGCCCAGCTCGGCCGCCACGCGCTGGGCGCCGGCCTTCATGGTCGCGGTTTCCTCGCTGCAGGTCAGGCCAGCCAGGTAGTAGAGCACCGGCACCCGCCCCTCGCGCGCCTGCGGCGGCTGGAACACGGCGAAGCGCATCGACCCGCCGCAGGCCGGCGAGTGCATGCGGTAGAAGCCCTGCACGCCGCCGAAGCAGCCGTGTTCGCTGGCGACCTCGACCGACATCAGTAAACGACCACGCTGCGGATCGACTCGCCGCGATGCATCAGGTCGAAGGCGTCGTTGATCTTCTCCAGCGGCATGGTGTGGGTGATCAGCGAGTCGATGTCGATCTTGCCGTCCATGTACCAGTCGACGATCTTGGGCACGTCGGTGCGGCCGCGGGCGCCGCCGAAGGCGCTGCCGCGCCAGTTGCGGCCGGTGACCAGCTGGAAGGGCCGCGTGCTGATCTCGGCGCCGGCCGGGGCCACGCCGATGATCACGCTGGTGCCCCAGCCCTTGTGCGCGCACTCGAGCGCCTGGCGCATCACCTGGGTGTTGCCGATGCACTCGAAGGTGTAGTCGGCGCCGCCCTTCGTGAGCGACACCAGGTAGGGCACCAGGTCGCCGCCCACCTCTTTCGGATTCACGAAGTGGGTCATGCCGAACTTGCGCGCCATCGCCTCGCGGCCCGGGTTGAGGTCGACGCCGACGATCATGTCGGCACCGGCCAGGCGCGCGCCCTGGATCACGTTCAGGCCGATGCCGCCCAGGCCGAACACGACCACCTTCGAGCCCACTTCGACCTTGGCGGTGAAGATGACCGCGCCGATGCCGGTGGTGACGCCGCAGCCGATGTAGCAGACCTTGTCGAAGGGCGCGTCCTCGCGGATCTTGGCCAGCGCGATCTCGGGCACCACGGTGTACTGGGCGAAGGTGGAGGTGCCCATGTAGTGCAGCACCGGCTTGCCATCGAGGCTGAAGCGGCTGCTGCCGTCGGGCATCAGGCCCTGGCCCTGGGTGGAACGGATGGCCTGGCAGAGGTTCGTCTTGGGGTTGAGGCAGTACTCGCAGGTGCGGCACTCGGGCGTGTACAGCGGGATGACGTGGTCGCCCTTCTTGAGCGTGGTCACGCCCGGGCCCACGTCCACGACGATGCCGGCACCCTCGTGGCCCAGGATGGCCGGGAACAGGCCCTCCGGGTCGGCGCCCGAGAGCGTGAACTCATCGGTGTGGCAGACGCCGGTGGCCTTGAGTTCGACCAGCACCTCGCCGAAGCGCGGTCCTTCGAGGTCGACGGTTTCGATGGTGAGCGGTGCGCCCGCCTTGTGCGCGACGGCAGCCTTGACCTTCATGTGGGAACTCCCCGGGAATGATGCCCCACAGGGTAGCGCAGCGGCCGCCGGGCGGTGTTTGCGGGACGCGAAGACGACCGGGGCCGGTCAGCGCGGATCGGCCGGCAGCCTGGCCTGTTCGCGGATCAGGCGCCAGGCGCCCAGGGTCATGATGCCGGCCACCAGCATGCCGGCGCCGAACACCGCCGCCGAGCCGAAGGCCGCGAGGAACTTGTGCGTCCAGACGAAGAACAGGTCGCCGCCGCGGTACACCGCGGTGTCGATCACGGCCTTGCCCTTGTAGCGGACCTCGCGGTCGACGCGGGTGTAGATGGTTTCGCGACCGGGCTTGGCCAGGGAGAACTCGCTGGCGCGCGTCACCACCTGCACCACCGCCACCAGCAGGGGCAGCGGCGAGGCGGTGAGCGCGGCGAAGCCCAGCAGGATCGCCACGGCCGGGATCAGCAGCACCGGCGCCACGCCGAAGCGCACCAGCAGGGTCCGGGTCAGGAACACCTGGACCAGGATCGTGACCAGGTTGATGGCCAGGTCGATGTTGGCGTAGTAGGCGGTGCGCGCCTCGACGTCGGGATAGAACGCCTTCGCGATCGCCGCCTGCTCGTTGTAGAGCAGCGTGCCCACGCCGACGCCGAAGAACATGATCACCGCCATTGCCTGCAGCAGCGGCTGCTCGCGCAGCAGGCGCAGGCCGGCCAGCATGCTGCCGCCCATCGCCTGCTCGTCGCCGCTGCGGCCGCGCTCGGCCTCGCGCAGCCGGGCCCAGCGGCCCAGGCGCAGGATGCAGACCACCGAAAGCGACAGCAGCGCGGCCGACACCAGCAGCAGGTTCGGCACCCCGATCTCGTTCACCAGCACCCGCGTGATCACCGGGCCGGTGAAGCCGCCGATGGTGCCGCCGGCGGCAATGAAGCCGTACAGCCGCCGCGCCTCGATGTCGGTGTAGATGTCGGCCATGAAGCTCCAGAACACCGACACCGCGAACAGGTTGAACACCGCCACCCAGATGAAGAACACCGCCCCGCGCCCCGGCACCTCGCGCCCGAACAGGACGTAGAAGCCCAGCAGGCAGGCGATGAACAGCGCATACAGCACCGGCAGGAACACCCGCCGCGGGTAGCGGCTGACCAGGGCGCCGTAGGCCGGCTGCAGCAGCAGCATCATGATGAAGGTGCCGGTGAAGAGCAGCTGCAGGGTCAGGTCGCCCAGCACCCAGCCGCGGGCCGCCGCCCACTGCACCAGCCCCGGCGGGAACACCGACTGCACGTCGTCCGAGGCCCCCATGGCGTCGCGGACCGGACGCAGCACGTAGTACCCGGTCAACAGGAAGAAGAAATACAGGAAGGACCACAGCAGCGGCGGGAACTCCCGCAGCGCGCCGCGCAGGTGGTCGAAGCGGCCGGCGGTGTCCTTCCCTGGTTCCATGGGCATCCCGTTGGGTCGTCGCACGATAGCCAACCCGGCCTGCGCCCGCCAGCCCGTTAGCGTCGTGTGAGCGCCGTCACACCCCGCCAGCGCCCTTGCCCCGCCCCGAGTGTTTGCTCTAGAACGGGGGCCTAGCCTCGGTCCGTTACCGAATGAAGAAGACCTTGTGTACGACTACATCATCGTAGGCGCCGGCTCCGCCGGCTGCGTCCTGGCCAACCGCCTGAGCGAAGACCCGGACTGTCGCGTGCTGCTGCTCGAAGCCGGCCCGTCCGACTGGCACCCCTTCATCCACATGCCCGCGGGCCTGGCCAAGCTGGTCGGCAAGAAGGGCGTGAACTGGGACTACAGCACGGCGCCCGAGCCCGGCCTCGACGGCCGCATGCTCTGGTGGCCGCGCGGCAAGGTGCTCGGCGGCTCCAGCTCGATCAACGCCATGTGCTACATCCGCGGCCACCGGCGCGACTACGACGAGTGGGCCGCGATGGGCGCCGACGGCTGGCACTGGGACAACGTACTGCCCTACTTCAAGCGCAGCGAAGGCAACCAGCGCGGCGAGAGCGAGTTCCACGGCGGCGACGGCCCGCTGGGCGTCTCCGATCCGCGCCACAAGAATCCCCTGTCCGAGGTCTTCCTCGAGGCTGCGCGCCAGGCCGGCCACGCCGACAGCGACGATTTCAACGGCGCCCGCCAGGACGGCTTCGGCTGGTACCAGACCACCACCCGCGACGGCGCCCGCAGCTCCAGCGCCCGCGCCTACCTGGCGCCGGTGCGCAAGCGCCCCAACCTGACGGTCATCACCCGCGCCACCGCCAGCCGCATCACCTTCGAAGGCGAGCGCGCGACCGGCGTGGTCTATGCGGTCGACGGCAAGGGCGCGTTCTGCGAAGCCGCCCGCCGCGAGGTGATCCTCAGCGGCGGTGCCATCAACTCGCCGCAGCTGCTGATGCTCTCGGGCATCGGCCCGGCCGCGCACCTTCGCCAGCACGGCATCGCGGTGCTCAAGGACCTGCCGGGCGTCGGCGGCAACCTGCAGGACCACCTCGACGTCTGCACCATGACCCGCTGCACCCAGGGCCTGAGCTACGACCAGCTGAGCGACGTCTCGGTCGGCCTGCAGTACTACCTGTTCAAGTCCGGCCCGGGCACCAGCAACATCGCCGAGACCGGCGGCTTCCTGCGCAGCCGCCTGGCCGAGGACGAGCGCCCCGACATCCAGTTCCACTTCGTGCCCGCCCAGCTCGACGACCACGGCCGCAACCGGCTGCCCGGCAACGGCTACACCCTGCACGCCTGCGGCCTGCATCCGCGCAGCCGCGGCCGCGTCCACCTGGCCAGCGCCAACGCCGCCGACAAGGTGCGGATCGAGGCCGGCTACCTCAGCGACCCGGATGGCTACGACCTGAAGGTCATGCTCGAGGCCCTGCGGCTCTCGCGCGAGATCCTGGCGCAGCCGGCGTTCGCGCCGTTCCGCGGCGAGGAGCTGTTCCCCGGCGACAAGCTCCAGGACGAGGCCGACCTGGTCGCCTTCATCCGGCGCAAGGCCGAGTCGATCTACCACCCGGTCGGCACCTGCAGGATGGGCGCGGACGACGACGCCGGGGCGGTGGTCGACGCCCAGCTGCGGGTGCGCGGCGTCAGCGGCCTGCGGGTGGTCGATGCCTCGGTGATGCCCAAGCTGGTGGGCGGCAACACCAATGCCCCGACCATGATGATCGCCGAACGCGCCGCCGACCTGATCCGCGGCCTGGCCGCCTGATCAGGCCTCGAGCATCGGCGGCAGCGGGCAGCGCAGGGTCGCGCTGACCGCACGCAGCAGCTCGGCCTCGGCGACGCAGATGCGGCCGTCGTGGCTGACCGCGGCGACCAGGCCCTCGAGCAGCAACTCCTTGCCCACCGGCTCGACGTCGTCGAGCTTGGGCAGGGCCGCGTCGAGCGCGCGCAGCGGCTCCGCCGGCGGCCGGTAGGGGGCATTCAGGCGCGGGAACACGCGGGCGATGCCGGCCAGGTAGGCGCGCATCGCCGCGGCGGGGTCGTCGTGGCCGGCCTGGGCCAGCACCGCCATCACCTCGATCGCGGCCGCGCTTTGGTCGGCCAGGCGCCGGTTCGCGGGGCGCGAGTTCGCGGCCGGGTCCAGCAGGTGCTTCACGTGCCCGCCCAGCAGCCGGCCCAGGCAGTATTCGAACACGCTGACCTGGCCGTCGGCATGGGTGAGCACGTAGCAGGTGTCCATGAACAGTTCGAGCTCGGCCCGCGGTCGGCGCCGCAGCGACGGCATCGCCATCGCCGCCAGCGGCAGGCACAGGATCCGCGGCAGCTCGGCCAGGCGATCGGCGTAGTCGAGCGTCTGCCGCACCAGGCGCTCGTCCAGGCGGCTGCTGAGCTCGAACTGCTGCCGCTCGCGCACCTTGCCCGGCGGCGCCATCAGCAGTCCGAACAGCATCGCCGGCGCCTCGTCGCGCTCGCGCGCGGCGTGCCGCAGCACCTCCGGGATGGCTTTCACCAGCGCACCGGCGCGGGCGTAGTCATTGGCCTGCGGCGCACCGACCTGCGCCACCACGGCCGGCGGCGTCACCTGCAGTTCGGCGCGGTCGCCGGGCAAGGGCGGCGGCGTGCGCGCGTCCAGGCCCAGGGCCACGTCCTCGTCCAGCCCCGAGGGCGGATGCATCTGCCAGCGCGCCGACTGATCCTCCAGCGCTTCGGCGCGGAACGAAGGCTCGAGCGCCTGGATGCGGGCCAGCAGCGGCGGATGGGTGGCGAACAGCGAGGAATAGCCGACGCCGTCGCCAAACAGCATGTGCGCCACTTCCTCGGTGTCGCGGCTGGCCAGGCGCGAGCCGTCGGGCAGGCCGGCGATCTTCTTCAGGGCGCCGGCCAGGCCGGTGGTCTGCCGGGTGAACTGCACGGCGGACGCATCGGCCAGGAACTCGCGCTGGCGGCTGATGCCGGCCTTGATCAGGCGGCCGAAGAACTGGCCGGCGTAACCGACCACCAGCACCGCCAGCGCCACCAGGATCACTGGCAGGCCGCCGCGTGAATTGCCGCGGCCGTGCAGCAGCACCTTCCGGGCGACGATGGCCAGCGCCAGGATGCCGAACAGCAGGCCCATCAGCCGGATGTTCAGGCGCATGTCGCCGTTGAGCACGTGGCTGAATTCATGGGCGATCACGCCCTGCAGCTCATCGCGGTTGAGCTTGTCGAGCGCACCCCGGGTCACCGCCACCGCGGCGTCGCCCGGCGCGTAGCCGGCGGCGAAGGCGTTGATGCCGGCCTCGTCCTCGAGCACGAACAGCTGCGGCACCGGCACGCCCGAGGCGATGGCGATTTCCTCGACCACGTTGCGCAGCCGGCGGTAGTGCAGGTCGGTGGTGTCCTCCGGCACGGGCGTGCCGCCCATCTGCCGCGCCACGGCGGCGCCGCCGCTGCTGAGGCTGGAGATGCGGTGCATCGAGGCCACGGCGATGATGCCCACCGTCACCACGCTGACCACCAGCATCCCGCCCAGCACGTTCCGCGGCGAGCCGTCTTCGGGGAAGCCGCCCACGGCGACCAGGTAGACCAGGTTCACCGCGATGACGATGGCCGCCACCGCCATCGCGAACAGGATGACCAGCCGCCCCGACTGCCGCCGGGCCTGCTGCTGGCGTTCGAAGAAGTTCATGCGCGACCTGCCTCCGGGATCGGGCCACCGCCCCGGCGGGGCGGCGGCCGCGCGGTCAGAACGAAACCTTCGGCGCCTCGCGCTTGGCCGGCTCGGTGATCTCGAGCAGGGCGGCCGCGGCGAAGTCGAACATGCCGGCGATGAGGTTCGAGGGGAACACTTCGCGCTTGTTGTTGTAGGCCATCACCGAGTCGTTGTAGGCCTGGCGCGCGAAGGCGACGCGGTTCTCGGTCGAGGTCAGCTCCTCGGTGAGCTGCATCATGTTCTGGTTGGCCTTCAGGTCCGGGTAGGCCTCGGCGACCACCATCAGCCGCGACAGCGCGCCGGCCAGGCCGGTCTCGGCGCCGCCCAGCGAGGCCATGGCGTTCGGGTCGCCGGGATTGGCCTTGGCCGCCGCCAGGCCGCTGACGGCGGCGGCGCGGGCCTGGATAACCGCCTCCAGGGTTTCGCGCTCGTGCTTGAGGTAGCCCTTGGCGACTTCCACCAGGTTCGGGATCAGGTCGTAGCGCCGGGTCAGCTGCACGTCGATCTGGGCGAAGGCATTCTTGAATGCGTTGCGGGCGGTGACCAACCCGTTGTAGATGCCGACGCCCCAGGCCGCGGCCACGCCGACGACCAGCACCAGCACGAGCAAAGTGATCATCTGGACTCTCCCCTGTTCAGGCCCCTGGCGCAGAACGCGCGCTAGAATGGGGCTGCCCTTCAAGCATACGTCGGTCATGCCACGCACGAAAGCCAAAGCCCCGGTCCACCTGCCCGCCGCCCTGGCGGCCCTGTGGCTCACCGTCGCCTGGGCCTTCGCTGCCAGCGCCGCCCCACCCGCGGTGCCGCCCACCGCCCCCGATTTCAGCGCCCAGGCGCGCGAGATCGAACGGCTGGCCGAAGGGGTCGTCACCCAGTCGCGCATTCCCGGCATGGCCATGGCCATCGTCCAGGACGGCGAGGTGGTGTCGATGCGGGGTTACGGCGTCGTCGACAGCCGCGATCCGCAGCCGGTCGGCACCGACACCGTGTTCCGGGTCGCGTCCTTGTCCAAGGCGTTCGCCAGCACCCTGAGCGCGATGCTGGTCAGCGAGGGCGCCATGGACTGGGACGCGCCGATCGCCAACCAGTTGCCCGCCTTCACCCTGCGCGACCTGCAGGGCGCGCAGCGGCTGTCGGTGCGCGACGTGCTCAGCCACCGGGTCGGCCTGGGCTACAACACCTTCGACCGCGACCTCGAGGCGGACCAGCCCTACCCGCTGCTGGCCGAGAAACTTTCTGACGCGCCCATGGTCTGCGCGCCGGGCGACTGCTACGGCTACCAGAACATCGCCTTCAGCCTGGTTGGCGACCTGGTGTTCGCGGTCACCGGCGACTTCTACCACCACCAGGTCGAGAAGCGGCTGTTCCATCCGCTCGGCATGTACGGCGCCACCTTCGGCCGCGACGGCCTCGAGGCCAGCCCCAGCTGGGCCCGCCCGCACGTGCGCAGCGGCGGCAAGTGGCTGCCGGTGCGTCCGAAGGAAACCTACTACCGGATCCCGCCGGCCGCCGGCGTCAACGCCAGCATCCACGACATGTCGCAGTGGCTGGTGGCGCAGATGGGCCACCGGCCGGACGTGCTGCCGCCGGAGCTGCTCAACGAGATCCAGACGCCGCAGGTCGAAACGCCGGGCGAGATCCGCGGCAACAGCTGGCGCCGCGAGCGCCTGCGCAGTGCCTATTACGGCCTGGGCTGGCGCATCTACGACTACGCCGGGCACACGCTGGTCTACCACGCGGGTGCCGTGCAGGGTTACCGCGCGGTCGTGGCCTTCCTGCCCGACCGGGACATCGGCGTGGTCATCCTGTGGAACTCGGAATCGTCGATGCCGGCGGCGCTGCTGCCGACCACGCTCGACCGGGCGCTGGGCCTGCCGGCGCGCGACTGGCTGGCGCCGGAGCCCGTCCGCCGCCGCCGCTGAGCCGCGCCCCGTCCCGTCCCGGCCCGTACCGGGAAAGGCGCGCCACGGAACGCTGTAAAACAAAAGGTTCTTCTCCCAAGTCCGGGGGGCCGTGGCCACGCGTCATTCGCAAACCGACGCCACGTCGCAGCGCCGCAAGATCAAGAGCCCGCGCTGCACCAAATTGCCAGCGCAGGCCGTTCGATGCCGGATGTCGCACCGACACTTGCCTCGAGCCCACACCCGCCGCCGGGCGGCGAGGACTCCCGATCTGGCCACCTTCCAGGCTCGCGCCGCAGCCACATCCAGTGTCCGAAGGGACACGCAGGCGCTAACGTGCCGGGGCTACTTGCCTCGGCCCGCTTAGCCCACCGGATCAGCAGGAAAGATGCCCGGCCTTGGTCCGGATCCTGCACGCGCAAGCATCGGAGCGCGCGGCTACGGGCCTTCCGTCACGCGCCCAAGCCGCTACGCACCGGCGGCGCCGTGGAAGCGAGGGTCGCTTCCTGCGAAATAAAGGCTTCACTGAGTAGGAAGCGACCCTCGCTTCCGCGGTGACGACGGCGCCAGCCCCACACATGGGAGAAGAACCAAACAAAACGCCGGCACAAGGCCGGCGTCTTCTTTGGAGCTTCTGGAAAGTCTCTCCCCCCGCCTGGGCAACACGGGGAGAGAGTCCAGACTTGCTTGCGTTCCGTCTTAGAGCGACGGAGCCACCGGGGCGGCAGGCATCGCCATCGCCGGCTTCTTGGCCGCGGGCTTGCGCGCCGCCTTCTTCTTGGCCGCAGGCTTCTTGGCAGCCTTCTTGGCGGCCGGCTTCTTCGCAGCCTTCTTGGCGGTCTTCTTGACCGACTTCTTGGCGGCCTTCTTG
This sequence comes from Arenimonas sp., assembly GCF_035721105.1. Taxonomy (GTDB): domain Bacteria; phylum Pseudomonadota; class Gammaproteobacteria; order Xanthomonadales; family Xanthomonadaceae; genus Arenimonas. The sequence goes on from NZ_DASTNG010000078.1 coordinate 35,397, forward strand.
GCTGCCGGCTTGCGGGCGGCCTTCTTGGCAGTCTTCTTCGCGGCCTTCTTGGCCGGCTTCTTGGCGACCTTCTTGGCAGCCTTCTTGGCGGTCTTCTTGGCCGGCTTCTTGGCGACCTTCTTGGCAGCCTTCTTCGCCGGCTTCTTGGCGACCTTCTTGGCGACCTTCTTGGCAGCCTTCTTCACGGTCTTCTTGACGGCCTTCGCGACCTTCTTGACCGACTTCTTCACGGACTTCTTGGCGGCCTTCTTGGCCGGTTTCTTCGCAGCTTTCTTAGTAGCCATGGTGTCAACTCCTCGTCAGTTGGCGTTTTTGGACTGCCCAGTCACAAACGCACCGCCGCGGGAGGATTCCCGCGACGTGGCACCGCCACCGCGCCAAGGGCGCCGTGGACGGAGGGGGTCCGGCGCGGGGCGGCGCCGGAAATGAAAACGCCCGGACCATGACCGGCCCGGGCGTTGGAATGGCGGTGTGTGCAGACGGTCGATTTCGATTTCGCGGAGGGATGGTTGCCCTGATCCACCGAGGACGGAGTCCGGGTGGAGTTCGGTGTTTTCGCCCGCGCTGTCGTATCGATCCTGATCACTCGTGTCCGCAGTTGACATCTGCTGGGCGAAAGCTAATCACGGGAAATCTTGATGTCAACAACTTTGCAGAAATAATTTCAAGGCCCCCTGGCCATGTTCCGGCGTCGAACACGCCGCGACCTCGGGCCGGACGCACGCGCCGAACGGCGTGCGAAAAAACCACATGCAAAAAAAGCGCTTTAAAAAAGCCACGCGCGTCGGCGCACGCGTTCGCGCGTCGCGTCCGCCGACCGCCGCGCGGGTCGTCGCGGCACGCGCGCCGGTGCGTCCGGCACGCCCGAAAAAAACTTTCCGGCGACGCCTCCCGACGGCGCGTTTCGATGCCCCGGATGGCCGAACTGCGCGAACTTCCGGCGCGTCCGGCGACCGCAGCGACGCATTTCCGAACGCCGGAAACGACACCGGCCGCACGTGGCGGCCGGTGTCGGTGGCATCGGGGAGGCGAGGCGTCAGTGGCCTTCGTCCTCGAGCAGCTGGGCGTAGTCGTCGGGCGACAGCAGCTCCTTGAGCTGCTCGGGCTCGCTGGCTTCGATCACGAACAGCCAGCCTTCGCCGTAGGCGTCCTCGTTGATGGTCTCGGGCTTGTCCGACAGCGCCGCGTTGACCTCGACCACGGTGCCGCCGACCGGGGCGTAGACGTCGCTGGCGGCCTTGACCGATTCGACCACCGCGGCCGCGGCGCCCTGCTCGAGGGTGTCGCCGACGTTGGGCAGTTCGACGTAGACCAGGTCGCCGAGCAGGCCCTGGGCGTGGTCGGAGATGCCGACGGTGATGCGGCCGCTGTCTTCGACGCGGGCCCATTCATGGGACTTGAGGAACTTCAGGTCGCCGGGGATCTCACTCATGACAGGGCCTCGATGGTCGGTGTGCGGCAGGGGGTGTGGGTAGTCTAGCGGGGAGCGCGGTCGAAGGCATCCGGCGCGCGCGGGTCAGGCCAGCACGCCCGGCTGGGCGACGCCGTCGCGGACGAACGGATACCTGACGACGCGCACCGGCAGGCGCTTGCCGCGGATGTCGACCTCGACCGCACCGACCTCGCCGGCCGGCACCCGCGCCAGCGCGATCGCCTTGCCCAGGGTCGGCGAGAAGGTGCCGGACAGGATCTCGCCAGCGCCGGCGGCGGTGAACACCTGCTGGCCGTGGCGCAGCACGCCCTTGTCGTCCAGCACCAGCCCGATCATCTGGCGCGCCGCGCCGGTGGCCTTCTGCGCCTCCAGCGCCGGGCGGCCGGTGAACGCGCGACCTTCGTCCAGCGCCACCGTCCAGGCCAGGCCGGCCTCGTACGGCGTCGCCGATTCGTCCATGTCCTGGCCGTACAGCGCCATGCCCGCTTCCAGGCGGAGCGTGTCGCGCGCGCCCAGGCCGGCCGGCTTGACGCCGGCGGCGAGCAGCCGGTTCCAGAAGTCGGCGGCCTGCGCCTCGGGCACCATCACCTCGAAGCCATCCTCGCCGGTGTAGCCGGTGCGGGCCACGAACAGGCCGTCGGCCTCGCAGGCGACGAACTTGCCCAGCTTGCCGGCGCGCTGCGCGGCCTCGGGCGACAGCAGGCCCAGGACCTTGTCGCGGGCGTTCGGGCCCTGCACGGCGACGATGGCCAGGTCGCGGCGCTCCTGGATGGCGACGCCGAACGGCACCGCGCGGGCGCTGATCCAGGCCAGGTCCTTGTCGCGCGTCGCCGCGTTGACCACCAGCCGGAAGAAGTCCTCGGCCAGGAAGTAGATGATCAGGTCGTCGATCACGCCGCCCTGCTCGTCGAGCATGCAGGCGTAGAGCGCCTTGCCCGGCTTGGCGAGCTTGTCGACCGAGTTGGCCACCAGCTGGCGCAGGAAGGGCCGCACCTGGTCGCCGCGCAGGTCCAGGATGGTCATGTGCGAGACGTCGAACATGCCGGCGTCGCGGCGCACGTGGTGGTGCTCCTCGATCTGCGAGCCGTAGTTGATCGGCATGTCCCAGCCGCCGAAATCGACCATCTTGGCGCCGAGCGCGCGATGGGTGTCGTTGAGGACGGTCTTCTTGCTCATGGCCTGCCGGGGTGGTGGGGAAAGGCGGGCATTATCGCACCGCCGCCGACCCCGGACATCCACGCGCCCGCCGGGCGCCGGCCGGAGCGCCTAGCGCTGCTGGCGGACCAGCCACCACACCGGGACCAGCCCGACCGCGCACAGCCAGAGCGCCGGCCACGCGGCCTGTGCCCACAGGCCTTCGGTGGTGTAGCCATGGATGCGTACCGCCAGCGTGTCCCAGCCGAAGGGGCGCAGCATCAGGGTGGCCGGCAGCTCCTTCACGGTTTCCACCAGCACCAGCAGCAGCGCCGCCACCAGCCCCGGGCGCAGCAGCGGCAGCATGATCCGGCGCAGGCGCTCGACGGCCGGCACGCCCAGCACGCGGGCCGACTCGACCAGTGAGGGACGCAGGGCCTGGAACGCCGACTCGGTCGCTTCATGGCCGACGCGAAGGAAGCGCACCGACAGCGCCAGCAGCACCGCCACCAGGCTCGAGCTCAAGGCCAGGCCCGACAGCCACGGCCAGGCGCGCTCGGCGGCGACCAGCAGCCACATCGCGCCGACCGCCAGCACCGTGCCCGGCACCGCATAGCCCAGGCCGGCGGTGAAGCCCGCCGCCCGCACCACGCGGTCGCCGGCGCCGCGCCGCCCCAGCAGCGCGAACGCCAGCGAGATCGCCAGCACCAGGCCTGCGGCCATCGCGGCCAGCAGCCCGGTGTTGAGCGCCGGCGCGGCGACGTCCGGCAGGGCCGCGCGCGACTGCCAGGACCAGGCCAGCAGCTGCGCCACCGGCACCAGGAAACCCAGGGCCACCACGCCCAGCGCCAGCGCCGACACCGCGAGGCCGCGCCAGCCGCGCAGGGGCCGCCGCGGCGGCGGCACCAGCGCGCGCCCGGCGTGCCGCCCGCGGCCGCGGCCCAGCCGCTCCAGCACCAGCACCAGGGCGACCAGGGCCACCATCGCGCAGGCGAGCTGCGCGCCCGCCGCCAGCGAGTACAGCCCGAACCAGGTCTTGTAGATCGCGGTAGTGAGGGTATCGACGCCGAGGACGCTGACCGCACCGAAGTCCGCCAGCGCTTCCAGCAGCACCAGGCTCAGGCCCGCCACCCAGGCCGGCCGCGCCATCGGCAGCGCGGCGCGGAAGAACGCCGACAGCGGCCCGTGGCCGAGCGAGCGCGCGGCGTCCATCGCCGCACTGCCCTGGCGCAGGAAGGCGGCGCGGACGATCAGGAAGACGTAGGGATACAGGACCAGCGCCAGCACCGCGGCCGCGCCCGGCACGCTGCGCAGCTCCGGGAAGCCCGCCGCCGGCAGGCCCAGGCCGCGCCACGTCGTCTGCAGCGGCCCGGCATAGTCGGCGAGGCCGACGTAGACGAAGGCGACGACGTAGCCGGGCAGCGCCATCGGCAGCACCAGCGCCCAGTCGAACAGCCGCCGCCCCGGGTAGTCGTAGCGCGCGCTGGCCCAGGCGAAGCCGACGCCCGGCAGCAGCGCGAACACCGCGACCAGCGCCAGCAGCACCAGCGTGTTGCGCACCGCCGCCGGCAGCACCTGCGCGAGCAGGTGCGACCAGACCTCGGGCGCGGGCACCGCGAACGCGCTGGCCAGCCAGAACGCCGGCAGCAGCAGCGGCAGCGCCAACGCCCAGGCCAGCAGCCGCGGCCAGGCGGTGCGCAGGGCGGCGCTCATCCGGTCAGCGCCAGCCGGCGCGATCCATCAGCATCACGGCCTCGGCCTGGCGCTTGCCCGCGACGGACACGTTCACCGGATCGGCCTTGAACGGACCCCAGGCGGCGACCACCGGATCGAGCGCCACGCCGGGGCGCGCCGGGATCTCGAAGTTGATGCTGGCGAAGTCGGCCTGCACCGACTCGGACGCCAGCCACTCGAGGAACTTGCGCGCCTCCGCCTTCTGCTTCGAGGCCGCGACGATGCCGGCACCGGAAACGTTCACGTGTGCGCCCACGCCGTCCTGGTTCGCCCAGAACACCTGCACCGGGAACGCCGGATCGTCGTGCTTCAGGCGGCCGAGGTAGTACGTGTTGATCAGGCCGACGTCGCACTGGCCGGCGGCAATGGCCTTGGCCAGCAGGGTGTCGTCGGCGAAGGGCGCGGTGGCGAGGTTGGCCACCCAGCCGCGCACCACGGTCTCGGTGTAGTCGACGCCGATGCGCTCGATCAGGGTCGCGACCAGCGACTGGTTGTAGACCTTCTTGGACGAACGCAGGCACAGGCGACCCTTCCACTTGGGACGGGCCAGGTCGCCGATGCCGGACAGTTCGGACGGATCGACCCGCTCGGTCGAATAGACGATGGTGCGCGCGCGCTGCGACAGCGCGAACCAGCGACCCTGCGGATCGCGCAGGTGGGCCGGGATGGCGGCCTCGAGCGCCGGCGACGCCACCGGCGCCAGCAGGCCGCGCTCGGCGGCCTGCCACAGGCTGCCGGCGTCGACCGCCATGAACAGGTCGGCCCGGGTGTTGGCGCCTTCGGCCGCCAGCCGCTCGATCAGCACCGGCGCGCCGTCGGACAGCAGTGCGATGCGGGTGCCGGTCTCGCGCTCGTAGCGTTCGAACAGCGGCTGGACCAGCGGCTCCTTGCGCTCGGTGTAGACGACCAGTTCGGCCGCCTGCACGGCGGGGGCCAGCAGGCTGGCCAGCAGGAGGGAAAGCGTGAGGCGCGACATGGCGGACTCCGGGCAGGAAGATCAGGAAATGATAATGATTCTCATCCTACCCGCAAGCGGCACCGCGGGCGAGCCGCGGCCATCGTTCAGTCCGCGGCCACCACCTGCAGCGACATGTTGTCGGCGCCCACCACCCGCACGCGGGTGCCCTGCGCCAGGTCCGGGCCCTCGGCGGTCCAGAAGGCGTCGCCGATCTTCAGCCGGCCGCGGCCGTCGACGATCGCCTGCTCGAGCACGAACACCTGCCCCACCAGCTGCGCCCCGCGCCGGTTGAGAAGCGGCTGCTGGCTTGGCTTTTCGCGGCCGCGCACGAACTTGACGTAGAGGCCGATCGACGCGAACGACAGCAGGATGAACGCGGTCGCCTGCCACACCGGCGCCAGGTCCGGCACGCCCAGCATCACCAGGAACATCACCGCCGCGGCGAAGCCCAGCCAGAGCAGGAACACGCCCGGCGCCAGCGTCTCCGCCGCCATCAGCACCAGCGCCAGGCTGGCCCAGACGATCAGTGCCGTGCGCATCTCAGCCCCCGATCCGCGGCGGCTGCGGCGGCGCCGGCTTGGGCGCCGGCTTGGCGGGCTGGCCGCCGCCGTGGCCCAGGCCCAGGCTTTCCTTGGCCAGCTCGGCGATGCCGCCGAGCGAGCTGATGATGCCGGTCGATTCCATCGGCATCATCACGAACTTCTGGTTCGGCGCCTCGGCCAGCGCCTTGAACGCCTCGATGTACTTCTGCGCGACGAAGTAGTTGATCGCCTGCACGTTGCCGTTCGCGATCGCGTCCGACACCATCTGGGTCGCCTTGGCCTCGGCCTCGGCCAGGCGCTCGCGCGCCTCGGCGTCGCGGAACGCGGCCTCGCGCTTGCCCTCGGCCTCGAGGATCGCGCCCTGCTTCTCGCCCTCGGCGCGCAGGATCTCGGACGCGCGATGGCCCTCGGCCTCCAGGATGTTGGCGCGCTTCTCGCGCTCGGCCTTCATTTGCCGGGCCATGGCGTCGACCAGGTCGCGCGGCGGCTGGATGTCCTTGAGCTCGATCCGGTTGACCTTGATGCCCCAGGGATGGGTCGCCACGTCGACCACGCTCAACAGCTTGGCGTTGATCTCGTCGCGCTTGGACAGCGACTCGTCCAGGTCCAGCGAGCCGATCGAGGTGCGGATGTTGGTCATCACCAGGGCGATGGTGGCCTGCTCGAGGTTGGAGACCTCGTAGGCGGCCTTCGCCGCATCCAGCACCTGGTAGAAGATCACGCCGTCGACCTTCACCACCGCGTTGTCGCGGGTGATCACGTCCTGCGAAGGCACGTCCAGCACCTGCTCCATCATGTTGACCTTGCGCCCGACGGCCTGGATGACCGGGATCAGGAAGTGCAGGCCCGGCTCCATGGTGTGGGTGTACTTGCCGAAGCGCTCGACGGTCCACTCGAAGCCCTGCGGGACCATGCGCACCGTCTTTACCAGGACGATGACGCCGGCGATCAGGATGATGATGGTCAGGATTTCCACGGTGCGCTGCTCCCCAGGGTCAGGACCGCAGTCTAGGCCGAGGCGGACCCGCTTATTCTTATTGCGAATCATTCTCGCTTGCAGTACCATCCCGGGCAGTCGAAATCCGCCGTCCCGGCCCCCGAACCGAGCCCTGCCCGCCATGTCCCACGCCCTGCGCCTCGCCATTTCCCTGGCCCTGCTGCCCACCGCCGCGCTCGCCTCCGGCGCCCCCGCCCCCGAGCTGGCGCGGCTGGACAGCGTCAACGTGTTTGGCAATGCCGAGGACACCCGCAAGGCCGCCGGTTCCGCCCACTACGTGGACCAGGAGACCCTGGAGCGCTTCAACTACCGCGACATCCACCGCGTGCTGCGCCAGGTCCCGGGCGTCTACCTCGTCGAGGAAGAGGGCTACGGCCTGCGCCCGAACATCGGCATCCGCGGCTCGGGCACCGACCGCAACAGCCGCATCACGGTGATGGAAGACGGCGTGCTGATCGCGCCGGCGCCCTACGCCGCCCCGGCCGCCTACTACTTCCCGACCATGTCGCGCATCGACGCGGTCGAGATCCGCAAGGGCTCGTCGGCGATCCAGGCCGGCCCGCGCACCACCGGCGGCGCGATCAACCTGATCTCGACCCCGATCCCGACCGAAGCCGGCGGCGAGCTCGACCTGTCCTACGGTTCCGACGCCACCGCGCTGGGCCACGCCTGGGCCGGCGCCATGGGTGAGCGCTTCGGTGGCCTGGTCGAGGCCGTGCGCCAGTCCAGCGACGGCTTCAAGCGCATCGACGGCGGCGGCGACGCCGGCTTCGAACTCGAGGACGTGGTCGCCAAGCTGCGCTGGGTCAGCGCGCCCGACGCCGGCGTCTACCAGCAGCTCGACCTCAAGCTGGGCCGCAACACCCAGGACAGCAACGAGACCTACCTGGGCCTGGCCGAGGCCGATTTCCGCGCCGACCCGACCCGCCGCTACGCGGCCTCGCGCCTGGACAACATCCGGACCGAACAGAACCTGTTCGAACTGCGCCACCTCATCGAGCTCGGCGAGGACACCACGCTGAGCACGGTCGCCTACCGCACCGAATTCTCGCGCAACTGGTTCAAGCTCAACGACGTGCTCAACCCCGGCACCGGCGGCTACATCGGCATCGGCGCCGTCCTGGCCGATCCGACCACCTGGGCCGACCAGTACGCCTGGCTGACCGGCGAGGACAGCCCGGATGACGCGCTGCGCCTGCGCAACAACAACCGCAACTACTACGCCCAGGGCCTGCAGACCGTGCTCGGCACCCGCTTCTCGGCCGGCGGCGCCAGCCATGAACTGGAAGTCGGCGTGCGCGTCCACCGCGACCAGGAAGACCGCTACCAGGACGACGACCGCTTCCGCATGCAGGGTGGCCAGCTGGTGCTGACCCGCGACGGCGCGCCCGGCACCCAGGACAACCGCGTCGGCGACGCCGAGGCGCTGTCGCTGTTCGTGCACGACACGATCAGCTTCGGCAAGTGGATCCTGACCCCCGGCGTGCGCTACGAGCGCGTCGACCTGGCCAGCACCCGCTACTCCACCGCCACCGGCCTGCGCGATGGGGTGCTGTCGAAGGTCGAGACCGACGTGGACGAAGTGATCCCCGGCTTCGGCGCCACCTACCTGTTCAGCGATGCGCTGACCCTGTTCGGCAGCGTGCATCGCGGCTTCAATCCGCCGGGCCCGGCCTCGGGCTCGCTGTCGGAGAAGAGCGTCAACGGCGAGTTCGGCCTGCGCTGGAATTCGGGCGTGCTGTCGACGGAACTGGTGGGCTTCGTCAACGATTATTCCAACCTGGTCGGCACCTGCACCGCGTCCAGCGGCGGCAGCTGCAACCTGGGCGACCAGTTCGACGGCGGCGAAGCGCGCGTGAGCGGCCTCGAGGCCAGCCTGTCGTACGACTTCAACGCGGGCGGCGCGGTCGCGGTGCCGTTCTCGCTGGCCTATACCTTCACCCGCGCCGAGTTCCGCAACACCTTTGAATCGGACTTCGAGGAATGGGGCGACGTCACCGACGGCGACCGCCTGCCCTACCTGCCCGAGCACCTGGTGCACGCCGAGCTCGGCCTGGCCGGCGAGCGCTGGCGCGTGGGCGTGGCGGCCAACTACCTCGACGACATGCGCACGTCGGCCGGCACCGGCGCCGGCGAGCGCACCGACTCGGCCCTGGTCTGGGACCTGACCGGCGCCTACCGGCTCAACGACCGCCTCGAACTCTACGGCCGCGTCGAGAACCTGTCGGACGAGACCTACATCGTCGCCCGTCGCCCCGCCGGCGCCCGCCCCGGCCTCCCCCGCAGCGCCTTCATCGGCCTGCGCGCCACCTTCTGACGCCCGCCCCCCCTGTAGGAGGGCCTTCAGGCCCGAATCTTTTCGCCAAAAAGCTTCGGCCCTGACGGCCCTCCGACACTCCCCCAGGCCTTCCGGCAGGCTTTACACCCCCACCCCGCAGGCACACGCTGCCGCCATGCGACGACGCCTGCGACGCTTTCCCCTCCGGCCGCATCCTTGTCCGATGTGAGCCCGACCTCGTCCTTCGCCATCGCCTTGCCCCAAGCCGTGCTCGAGCGCGCCCGGCGCGGCGAAGCGGCGGCCTTCGAGCAGATCTACCGCCTGTTCGAGCGCCCGGTTTTCACCCTGGCGCTGCGCCTGACCGCTGAACGCGAGGCGGCGCAGGACGTGCTGCAGGACACCATGTTCAAGCTCTTCGACCGCCTCGGCGAGTTCCGCGGCGAAGCGCCGTTCTGGGGCTGGCTGCGCCAGATCGCGGTGAACGAAGCACTGATGTACCTGCGCCGCCGCGGCCGCCTGCCGCTGACCGAAGACGTCGTCGAGGCCGAACTCGAAAGCCATGACGCGATGCTGCCGCCCGCCGCCGCCGACGCCGCCCTGCTGGCCCGCGCCCTGGGCCGCATGGCCGAAGCCACCCGCAGCGTGCTGTGGCTCTACCACGCCGAGGGCTACACGCATGAAGAGATCGCCGGCCTGATGGGCCGCACCCCCAGCTTTTCCAAGTCACAGCTCGCCCGCGGCACCCGCAAGCTGCGCGAGCTGCTCAGGATCGAACAGGAGTTGTCCCATGCCTGACGCCCCCGCCCACGACCGCCGCCTGCCGATCGCTGACGCCCTGCAGCGGCTGCCGCTCGAAGCGCCCGATCGCAGCGCCTGGCCGGCACTGCAGCGAAGGATCGCCGCCGCGCACGCGCCGCGGCGCCGCCGCTGGCCGTTCGCGCTGGCCGCCGCGGCCGTGCTCGCACTGGCCGCGCTGCTGCCGGGCCGGCTGTCTCCACCACCGGTCGCCCCGGCCGAGGTCGCGGCGGCGCCGTCGCCCGAGCTGGAGGTCCTGATGGCCGAGTCCGCCCGGCTCGAGCACCTGGTCAGCGCCGTCTCGCCGCGCGCCATGGCCACCGCTAGCGGCACGCTGCTGGACCTGGAGTTCGAGGATCGCCTGCAGCGGATCGACATCGCGCTGTCCGACCCGGCGCTGGGCGCCGACGGTCGAGCCGCCCTCTGGCAGCTGCGCGTGTCGCTGCTGCGCGAATACGCCGGCTTCCAGGGCACCCGCCAATACCTGGCCGCCGACGGCTCCACCGTGGATGGCGCCCTGGTCGCCACGTTCTGACACCGCCCTTCCCATGAGGACCGCACGCATGAAGCTTCGACTGGTTTCACTGATGATCGCCGCCGCGCTGCTGCCGGCGGTGGCGCTGGCCGCCGACGCGCCGTCGTCCGACGCCGCCAAGCGCGCCGAGCTCGAGCGCGCCCGCGCCGAGCTGCAGCGCAGCGCCGAGCGCGTCGCCGAGCTGAGCCGCGAGCTCGGCGAGTCCGACGCCGTGCGCACCTATCGCCACGCCATCGTGATGGGGCCCTCGGGCCGGGCGATCGACGTCGACGACCTGAAGATCGATCTCTCCGGGGCGTTCGACGGCGAGCGGCGCGCCGGCGTCGGCATCGTGATGAGCGCCAACGAGGGCGGCGCCGGCGTGCGCATCGCCGCCGTCACCCCCGACGGCCCGGCCGCGCGCGCCGGCCTGCGCACCGGCGACGTGCTGGTCAGCGTCGACGGCAAGGCCATCGACCAGCGCGGCGAAACCGCGATCGGCCAGGCCCGCGAGCGACTGGGTGAACTCAAGGCCGGCCAGGTGCTGGCGCTGGGCTACACCCGCGACGGCAAGCCCGCGACCGCCAAGGTGACCGTGGCCGACATCGGCCGCCTGATGGTGTTCCAGCGCGGCGACGCGGACGCCGCGCGCGCGATCGCCTTCGAGCGCGCGAAGGGCCGGCCGCTGATCGATCCCGACGTGGCGATCGAAGTCGAACGGCTGCGCACGGCCCCGTGCGCACCCGACAGCGAGGACTGCAGCCTGCCGGTGCTCAGCCAGGCCTTCCGCTGGAGCGGGCTCAACCTCGCTTCGGTGGACGCCAGGCTGGGCCGCTACTTCGGCACCGACCGCGGCGTGCTGGTGCTCAGCGGCGGCGACGGCCTCGAATCGCTCGAGCCCGGCGACGTGATCCAACGCATCGACGGCGACGCCGTCGCCACCCCGCGCGACGCCATGCGCGCCCTGCGCGAGCAGGATGCCGGCGAGCAGGTGAAGGTGGACGTCCTGCGCGACCGCAAGGCCCGCACCGTCAGCGTCACCGTCCCCGAGGCCC
>NZ_DASTNG010000079.1:0-7089 GCF_035721105.1 Arenimonas sp.
GTGCAGGTGCCTCCGATGCCGTGGATGCCGGCCGGAAGGCCAGCATGCGCAGCAGGGACATCTCGAAGCCGGTGCGCGGACTGGGCGCCAGGCCGAGATCGCGCCGGCCGGTCACGGCCATCTGGTACCAGAGCTGCACCAGCTCGGGCGAGAGCCGGGCGGCGAGGCCGACGACGTCGACGCGGCCGGCCGGCGCCGCCGCGCCCGGCACCAGCTGCTGCAGCTGGACCTGGTGCAGGGCCGTGGCCAGGTCCTCGAGCACGTGGCCGAAGTCGGGCGAATACGCGGCCAGTTCCTCGATACGCGCCATCAGCGCGGCGCCGTCGAAGCCCGCCAGCGCCTCGAGCAGGGCGCCGACCTGGGCCCGGTCGACCGTGCCCAGCATGGCGTTCACCGCCTCCTCGCCCAGCTGGCCGCCGGTGTAGGCGATGGCCTGGTCGAGCAGGGACAGCCCGTCGCGCAGGCTGCCGTCGGCGGCGCGGGCCAGCAGCGCGATCGCGCCGTCCTCGGCGCCGATGCCTTCGGCCGCCAGGATGCGGGTGATCTGGCCGCCGATCTGGGCCTCGTCCAGGCGCCGCAGGTTGAACTGCAGGCAGCGCGAAAGCACGGTGACCGGCAGTTTCTGGGGATCGGTGGTGGCCAGCAGGAACTTCACGTGTTCCGGCGGCTCCTCGAGCGTCTTGAGCAGCGCGTTGAACGCGCTCTTGGACAGCATGTGCACTTCGTCGATCAGGTAGACCTTGGTCTTTCCGCGCGAGGGCATGTACTGGGCGTTGTCGATCAGCTCGCGGACGTCGTCCACGCCGGTGTTGCTGGCGGCGTCGATCTCGAGCAGGTCGACGTAGCGGCCGGCGTCGATGTCGCGGCAGGCGGCGCACTCGCCGCAGGGCTCGGCGCTGGTGCCGCGCTCGCAGTTGAGCGACTTGGCGAAGATGCGGGCGATGGTGGTCTTGCCGACGCCGCGGGTGCCGGTGAACAGGAAGGCGTGGTGGACCTTGCCCGATTCCAGGGCATTGCTGAGCGCACGCACCACGTGTTCCTGCCCGACCAGTTCGGAGAAGCGCCGGGGGCGCCATTTTCGGGCGAGTACGAGGTAGGACATGCGGGGGCTCACGAGGGGTCGGGACCGGCCGGCCCATTGTGCCAACCCCCCCGCCCCCCGGCCAGCGGGAATCGCCGTGCTTGTGGCCGCCCCCGGCGACGGGTATGATTTCCGGCTTGTTTCAGGCGGTTATCTCTGCGGAGAGATGTCCGAGCGGTTGAAGGAGCACGCCTGGAAAGTGTGTATACGGCTAAACCCCGTATCGAGGGTTCGAATCCCTCTCTCTCCGCCACTCTTCAAACGGCGCGCCCCTCGGCGCGCCGTTCGCTTCAATGGTGGCCCCGTCGGCCCCCCGCGACGCTAGTCCGAAAACTCCGCCAGGGCCGGAAGGCAGCAACGGTATTGGATGATGCGGGCGCCGGGGCCAGCCGGCGGGGGCACCGCCCTCGGGCGCAGCCCGAGAGGCGGCCCACGGTTCAAAAAAAGGGGTCAGAGTGAATTAGCGTTTCAAGCGCCAATTCACTCTGACCCCTCTTTTCGAACCGCGGGTCCCGGTCTGCACTCCCAATCCCACGCGCCTGTCGGCGCGCCCCCCTTACCAAGGGGGGAAGCGTAATACCGCATTCGCGGTATTACCCCACGATCTGCTGCGCAGATCGCGGGCCCCGGCTCATCACTTCCAATCCCCCGCGCCTGTCGGCGCGCCCCCCTTACCAAGGGGGGCTTGGCACTCCGTGGCTTTTCGCGGAGTGGAACGGGCTGGGCGTGAACCACTCCCGCGTTGGCCCTATCGGCTTTTATCGGCCCTTTTCCGCTTTTATCCGTGTTCAGGCTTCGAAAAGCCTCAAGGATCCGGATGCAGCCAGTCCGCCGCACCGGAAACGTAGCGTTCGCGCTTCCAGATGGGGACGCGGGATTTGACCTCGTCGATGATCCAGCGGCAGGCGTCGAAGGCCGGCCCGCGGTGGCCGGCGCTGACGCCGACCCAGACCGCCAGGTCGCCGATCGCCAGCTCGCCGGTGCGGTGGACGCAGGCGGCGGCGGTGATGTCGAAGCGCTGCAGGGCTTCGGCCAGGATGCGTTCACCCTCGGATTCGGCCAGGGCGCGGTAGGACTCGTAGAACAGGCCCTGCACCGCGCGGCCGTCGTTGTGGTCCCGGACCCAGCCCTCGAAGCTGGCGCAGGCGCCGGCGCGGTCGTCAAGCAGGCTCGCGCGCAGCGGCGCGATATCGAACGGCTCGGAGGCGATCGCGAAGCGCTTCATCCGCCCGACACCGGCGGGATGAAGGCGATCTCGCTGCCGTCGGCGACGGCCGTATCCCAGGCCGCGAACGCGCCATCGACGGCCACGCGCAGCTTCTCCGCGGGCAGCACGAAGCCGTGGCGCGCGCGCAGCTCGGCGTAAAGCGCCGTCAGCGAGGCCGGCACCGGCAGCGATTCGCTGTCGACGCCGGCGGCATCGCGCAGGCTGGCGAAGTACAGCACGGTCACGCTCACGCCCGGGCTCCGCCGAAGTCGCGCTTGCCGCCGCGCTTGGCCAGCACTTTCGCCGGCCCCAGCACGATCGCGTGCGACAGCGCCTTGCACATGTCGTAGACCACCAGCGCCGCGACCGTGGCGCCGGTCAGGGCCTCCATCTCGACGCCGGTGCGGTGCGTGGTGCGCACGCCGCATTCGATCCGCAGCACCGCGTCGCCGGACCAGGCCACGTCGAAGCGGCAGCCCTCGATCGGCAAGGGATGGCAGAACGGCACCAGCTCGTGCGTGCGCTTGACCGCCATCGTGCCGGCGATGATCGCGGTGTCGACCACGGCGCCTTTCGCGGTGGCCATGCCGGCCTTGCGCAGCGCCGCCGCCACCGCCGCCGGGAAGCGCACCCGGCATTCGGCCACGGCTTCGCGCGCGGTCACCGTCTTGACGGAGATGTCCACCATCGCCGGTCGGCCGGCCTTGTCCACGTGGGTCAGTTTCCGGGTCGCCATCTCAGCCGCCTATGAAGAACATCTCGATTTTCTTGCGATCGGGCGCGGACGCGCGCCGCTCGCTGTAGCGGTCGCCGCGCTCGCGCCACAGCCCGGCCAGGTGCGCGGCCAGCGCGTCCTCGCCGCGCGCGATGTGCGCCCGCAGCGGCTGCCCCTGGGTGGCGAACAGGCAGGTGAACAGCTGGCCGTCGGCCGACAGCCGCGCGCGGTGGCAGTCGCCGCAGAACGGTTCGCTGACCGAACTGACGAAGCCCACCTCGCCCTGCCCGTCCACGTAGCGGTAGCGCGAGGCCACCTCGCCGCGATAGGTCGCGTCCAGCGGCAGCAGCGGCCAGCGCGCCGAGATCCGGTCGCGCAGCTCGGCCGACGGCAGCACGCCCTCGCGCCGCCAGCCGTTGCAGGTGCCCACGTCCATGTATTCGATGAAGCGCAGCACGTGCGGCGTGCCGCGGAAGTGCTCGGCCAGCACCAGCGCCTGGTCTTCGTTGACGCCCCGCTGCAGCACGCAGTTGATCTTGAGCCGCGGGAAGCCGGCCGCCTGCGCCGCCTCGATGCCCGCCAGCACGTCCTGCAGCCGGCCGCGGCCGCCGGACAGCGCGGTGAACTGCGCCGGGTCCAGCGAATCCAGGCTCACGGTGAGCCGGTGCAGGCCGGCCTCGCGCAGCGCGCGCGCCTGTGGCGCCAGCAGCGAGCCGTTGGTGGTCAGCGCCAGGTCCTCGACGCCCGGGATCGCCGCCAGTCGCGCCACCAGGTCCGGCAGGCGCTTGCGCAGCAGCGGCTCGCCGCCGGTGAGGCGCAGCTTGCTGACGCCCAGCCGCACGAAGGCCCGCACCGCGGTCTCGATTTCGTCGAAGTCCAGGCGCCGCGCGCGGTCGAGCGCGGTTTCCTCGGGCGTCAGGCCCTCGGGCATGCAGTAGGGGCAGCGATAGTTGCAGGTCTCGATCACCGACACGCGCAGGTCGTGCAGCGGGCGACCCAGGCGGTCGCGCGGCAGGACGGGCGCCATGGCGGGCACGACGGCGGTCATGCCGTCGGATCCGCCAGGGCCAGCACGTCGCCGGGACGGGCGACCTGGTGGCCGCGCGCGCGCATCGCGTCGGCGTCGGCGGTGGAGGCGTAGTGGTAGAGCACGCAGCGCGCCAGCAGCGGCGCCGGGTATTCGCGCTCCAGGTCGTCCAGGCCGCTGTGCGAGGGATTGCCCTGCAGGGCACAGTCGTGCGCCACGCGCTCGCCGGCGTCGGCGTATTTCGCCAGCATCTCCGGGATCGGCCGGGTGTCGCCGGTCCACACCACACTGCCGGGCAGGCGCAGGCCGAAGGCGGTGTCGGGAAGGTGGTGGCGCACCGGGAACACCTCGTACCACTGGCCGGCATGCCAGAAGCCGCGCGTCACCGGCACCAGCTGGAACGCGTCCCACCAGTTGGCGTCGCCTTCGGCGACCACGCCGGGATAGTCGGCCAGCCGCGACTGCAGGTGCGGCAGCACGCCCACCGGCACGTACAGGCGCACCTTGCCGCGCCGCGCCGGATCGAAATAGGTGGCGAAGAACAGCCGCTCGAGCCCGGCCACGTGGTCCATGTGCACGTGGGTGATGAACAGCGCGTCGGGCAGCCCGCCGTAGGCCTGCTGGTAGGCGGTCAGCGCCTCCTGGCCGCAGTCGATCATCAGCACCGGCGCGCCGTCGCGCTGCAGCACGGCCGAGGCCGAGCCCAGCAGCACCGCCGACTGCGAATTGCCCACGCCGAGGAAGCGCAGCGACCAGCTCATGCGGCACCCCGCGCATAGGCCGCCTGCAGCCGCGCGAAGCCCGGGCGCCAGCGCGCGTCGCCCGCCGACAGCTTGGCCAGCGAGCGCGCCAGGCGCCGCAGGTTGGCCTGGCGCCAGGCGCCGGGCGCCCGCCGGCGCCCGCGGTCGAAATCGATCAGCCAGGGCCGGCCCGCGGCATCGACCAGGATGTTGTGGGCGTTGAGGTCGGCGTGGTGCACGCCGGCCGCGTGGAAGCGCGCCAGCATGGCGCCCACCGCTTCCCAGGGCGCCGCATCGGCCTGGTCGCCGCACCAGTCGGCCAGCGCCCGCACGCCCGGGATGCGTTCCACCAGCAGCGCCGCGCGATAGCCCAGGCCGCGGCGCCAGTAGGCCGCCGCCAGCGGCGCCGGCACCGGCAGGCCTTCGGCGTGCAGGGCCGCCAGCAGGCGGAACTCGGCGAAGCTGCGCACTGCGCGCTCGCCGCACCAGAGGTAGGTGTCGCGGCCCAGGCGCGCGGCCAGGCCGCCGCGCCGGTAGTGCCGCAGCACCGCCTCGCCGAAGGCCCCGCCGACGAACCAGGCCGCGCCGCGACCGCCGGCCTGCACCGGCTGCGCACGGCCGCCGTGCGCGGCGGGATCGAACAGCGCGGGCGTGGCTTGCTGCAGCCGCGCCGGGTCGAACACAATCGCCCCCTGCCCGCGCGCGTCGCGGAAAGGCTGCTGGCGCTCAAGGGCGGCGACGGTCACTTCCATTCGAGGCCAGTTTAACCAATGCCCGTGAACAGCGCGCCGCGTTCGCTCTGCCTGCTCCGCCTGTCGGCGCTGGGCGACGCCACCCACGCCCTGGCCCTGGTGCGCCAGCTCCAGCGCGCCTGGCCGGACCTGCCCATCACCTGGATCATCGGCAAGGGCGAGGCCAGGCTGCTGGAGGGGCTGGACGGGGTCGAGTTCATCGTCTTCGACAAGAAGGCCGGCCTGGCCGGCTACCGCGACCTGCGCGCGGCGCTCGCGGGCCGCCGCTTCGACGTGCTGCTGAACCTGCAGCTGGCCCTGCGTGCCGGCCTGGCCTCGACGGCGGTGAAGGCCGACCGCCGCATCGGCTTCGACCGCGGGCGCAGCAAGGAAGGCCATTCGCTGTTCATCGACGAACGCATCCCGGCGGGCGGCCACCACGTGCTCGACGCCTTCCTGCAGTTCCTGGTGCCGCTGGGCATCACGCGCCAGCCGGTGGAGTGGCGGATGCCGGTGCCCGACGCGGCCCATGCCTGGGCCGCCGAACACCTTCCGGGCGACCAGCCCACCCTGGTGGTCTCGCCCTGCTCCAGCCACGTGCTGCGCAACTGGCGACCCGAGCGCTATGCCGCGGTCGCGGACCACGCCGCGGCCCGGGGCTGGCGCGTGGTGCTGTGCGGCGGCCGCAGCGCCCTGGAGCGCGACACGGCCGACGCCATCCTGGCCGCGATGAAGGCGCCGGCGCTGGACCTGGTCGGCAAGGACACCTTCAAGCAGCTGCTGGCGCTGCTGGCGCGGGCCACCCTGGTGATGTCGCCCGACTCGGGGCCGGCGCACATGGCCAACGCCATGGGCACCGCGGTGCTGGGGCTGCATGCGTGCACCGACGCCGAGCGTTCGGGTCCCTACTCCGACCGCCGCTGGACCGTGAACCGCTATGCCGAAGCCGCCGGGAAGTTCATGGGCAAGCCCGCCGACCGCCTGGCCTGGGGCCGGCGCATCGAGTTCCCGGGCGTGATGGACCTGGTGACGGTGGAGGACGCGATCGCGCGCTTCGACGCCTTCCGGGCCGCGCGCGGCGCCTGACTCAGGGCGTGCTGCCGGCCCGGTAGTCCTGGTAGCTCTTTTCCTCGACGTAGGCCGAGCCCAGCGCCAGGTTGATGTCCTTCTTGATGCGCGCGCGCTCGTCGTTCTCGAAGTACACCGCGCGCGCCAGGCGCACGAATTCGGCGTCGAAGGCCTGGGCCTTTTCCTTGAGGCGGATGTCGTCCTCGATCACCCACAGGCGCTCGTTGACGGCCTTGAGGTCGGCGCGCAGGGCGGCGATGTCGGTGGCGGCGGCCGGGTGGGCGCCCCAGGTGGCATCCAGCGCCGCGAGCTCCTTGCGCACGTTGGCCAGCTTGGCCGGATCGGACATGCGCTCGGACTTGATCTGCAGGATCGCGATCTTGTCGAGCAGTTCGCCGAAGGAGACGGGGACGAGGATTTCGGACATGGCGGGGCTTCCGTAGGGCAGGCGCACATCTTACCCCTCTGTAGGAGCGCCTTCAGGCGCGAAGCTTTTTGGCGGAAAGCTTCGCGCCTGAAG
>NZ_DASTNG010000080.1:0-2892 GCF_035721105.1 Arenimonas sp.
GCCGTCGGGCAGCTGGCCGCTGCGGGTGGTGGCGACGACTTCGCCCAGGGCCGCCAGCGGGGCCCGCAGCGCGTGGCCGACCTGCCCGTTGGCGCCCAGCAGCAGGATCTTCACCCGGGGTAGTCCGGCAGCCGTTCGGGCGCCACGTCGGCGAGGAAGGGCGCGGCGGCGTCCTTGGGCGAAAGCAGCGGCGCCGACACCGGCCAGTCGATACCGAAGCTGGCGTCGTCCCAGCGCAGGCCGGCGTCGGCGTCGCGGTCGTAGGGCGCGGTGACCAGGTAGTGGAAGGTGGCGCGCTCGGACAGCACCACGAAGCCGTGGGCGAAGCCTTCGGGGATCCAGAACTGGCGCTTGTTGTCGGCCGACAGGATCACGCCGGCCGACTGGCCGAAGGTGGGCGAGCCGCGGCGGATGTCGACCGCCACGTCGTAGACCTCGCCTTCGAGCACGCTGACGTACTTGGCCTGCGGGTTGGGCCACTGGTAGTGCAGCCCGCGCAGCACGCCGCGCACCGAGGACGACACGTTGCCCTGCACGAACACCGGCGCCAGGCCCTGTCCGGCGAAGGCGGCGCGGTTCCAGCTTTCGAAGAAATGGCCGCGGTCGTCGCCGAACACCTTCGGCTCGAACACCAGGCAGCCCGGCAGCGCGGTCTGCGTGACCTTCACTTCACGACCCCGCGCCCGACCAGGGACAGCAGGTATTCGCCGTAGCCGTTCTTGGCCAGCGGCCTGGCCAGCGCCTGCAGCTGGGCGTCGTCGATCCAGCCGTTGCCCCAGGCGATCTCCTCCGGGCAGCACACGCGCAGGCCCTGGCGCGACTCGATGGTCTCGATGAAGTTCGAGGCCTCCAGCAGCGACTGGTGGGTGCCGGTGTCGAGCCAGGCGTAGCCGCGGCCGAGCTGTTCGAGCTGCAGCGTGCCCTCGTCGAGGTAGCAGCGGTTGAGGTCGGTGATCTCGAGCTCGCCGCGCGGCGAGGGTTTGAGCGCCGCCGCGAAATCGGGCGCGCGGCCGTCGTAGAAGTACAGGCCGGTGACGGCGTAGCTGGACTTGGGCTTGGCCGGCTTTTCCTCGAGCCCGACCACCTTGCCGCTGGCGTCGAACTCGGCGACGCCGTAGCGCTCCGGGTCGCGGACGAAATAGCCGAACACCGTGGCCCCGTGCCCGCGCGCATCGGCGCGCTGGAGCAGCTCGGTCAGGCCGGTGCCGTGGAAGATGTTGTCGCCCAGCACCAGGCAGCTGGGCTGGCCGGCCAGGAAGTCGCGGCCGATCAGGAAGGCCTGCGCCAGCCCGTCGGGGCTGGGCTGGGCGGCGTACTCGATCTTCATGCCCCACTGGCTGCCGTCGCCCAGCAGGCGCTTGAACAGCTCCTGCTCGTGCGGCGTGTTGATCACCAGCACTTCGCGGATGCCCGCCAGCATCAGCACGCTGAGCGGGTAGTAGATCATCGGCTTGTCGTACACCGGCAGCAGCTGTTTGCTGACCGACTGCGTGATTGGGTAGAGCCGGGTGCCGGAGCCGCCGGCCAGGATGATGCCCTTGCGTGCCATGTCAGGCCTCCGTGCCGATGCGTTCGAGGCGGTAGCTGCCGTCCAGGACGCGCTTCACCCAGGCCTCGTGGGCCAGGTACCAGTCGACCGTCGCGGCCATGCCTTCCTCGAAGCTGACCGTCGGCGCCCAGCCCAGTTCGCCCTGCAGCTTGCTGGCATCGATGGCGTAGCGGCGGTCGTGGCCCGGGCGGTCCTTGACGTAGGTGATCTGCGTTTCGCGCGGCTGGCCGTCGGCGCGCGGGCGGCGGGCGTCGAGCAGCGCGCACAGGGTGCGCACCACGTGGATGTTCTCGCGCTCGGCGTCGCCGCCGACGTTGTAGGTCTCGCCGACCCGGCCGGCTTCGAGCACGCGCCGGATCGCGGCGCAGTGGTCCTTCACGAACAGCCAGTCGCGGACGTTGCGGCCGTCGCCGTAGACCGGCAGCGGCTCGCCGGCCAGGGCCTTGAGGATGATCAGCGGGATGAGCTTTTCCGGGAACTGGAACGGGCCGTAGTTGTTCGAGCAGTTGGTGGTCAGCACCGGCAGCCCGTAGGTGTGGTGGAAGGCGCGCACCAGGTGGTCGGACGCCGCCTTCGAGGCCGAATACGGCGAGTTGGGTGCGTAGGGCGTGGTTTCGGTGAACTTGCCCTCTTCGCCCAGCGAGCCATAGACCTCGTCGGTGGAGACATGCAGGAAGCGGAACCCGCCCTTCGCCTCGCCCTCGAGCGCCTTCCAGTAGTCACGGGCCGCTTCCAGCAGGGCCAGGGTGCCGACCACGTTGGTCTGCACGAAGGCGGCCGGGCCGTCGATCGAGCGGTCGACGTGGCTTTCGGCGGCGAAATTGATGATCGCCTGCGGGCGGTGCTCGGCCAGCAGCTTCGCCACCCGGGCGCCGTCGCCGATGTCGCCCTGCACGAACACGTGCGCCGGGTTGCCCTCCAGCGCGGCCAGGGTGTCGAGGTTGCCGGCGTAGGTCAGGGCATCGAGGTTTACGACCTTGATGCCCGACCCGACCGCGTCGAGCACGAAATTGCCGCCAATGAAGCCGGCACCGCCGGTCACGAACCAGGTTTGCATGGTTACTCCTGCACGAAAACGCCCGGCCGGGGCCGGCGGGGGGTGCGCGTCGCGCGACCGGATCAGAACGGGATGTCGTCGTCCGGGAACGGATCGTCGTTGCGCGACGGGGGCGGCGCGCCGCCGCCGGAGCGGGAGCCGTAGTCACCGCCGCCGCCACCGCGCGGGCCGCCGCTGGCCGGACGCGACGGGCGCTCGCTGCGCTCACCGCCACCGCCGCGCTGGCCACCACCGCCGCCGCCCTCGCCCATGCCGCCGAGCATCTGCATCTCGTTGGCGATGATGT
>NZ_DASTNG010000081.1:0-21541 GCF_035721105.1 Arenimonas sp.
GTGCCGGCACCGCCGGTGCCGCGCGCGCCGCCACCCTCGCCGCCGCCGCGGCCGCCGCCGCTGGCGTCCCCGGGGGCGCTGGCGCCGTCGGTCGGGCTGGTGGCGCGGCCCTTGGCCGCGGGGGCGCTGGGCGGACGCGCCCGGACCGGCACGTAGTGCAGGTTGGGCAGCACGCCATTGCGCGACAGGTAGGTGTTCACTGACTCGATGAAGCCGCCGTACAGCGGCATCAGGTGCCGTTCGAAGGTGCGGAACAGCAGGCTGCGGTGCTCGCTGGCCAGCTCCAGGCAGTCGGAGGCCTGGCGCAGCATGCGGCACAGGGCCTGCGGGCCGATCGGCAGGTTCTCGGCGTCGAACGCCGGCTTGCCGGCCAGCACGCCGAAGCGCTGGCCGAGCAGGTAAAGGGGCAGGCTGCTGCGGACTTCGGCGCGGCTGGCGATCTCGGCCAGCACCGTGGCCTCGTCCATGTCCAGGTTCTCGACCAGGGTCAGCTCGTCGCGGGTCAGCCGGAAACCGCCGGTGACCGACTTGGCGCCCGGCGGGTCCTTGATGCAGGCCAGTTCGGCCTCGAGCGCGATCAGGAAGCGCGGCACCAGGTCCGGGCGCGTGCGCTTGACCAGCCGCTGGGCTTCGAGCCAGCGGGTCTGCACCATGTTGCTGCGAGCCTGTTCGGCGAACTTGAACAGCTGCTGCTCGAATTCGTTGAGGGTCGAGACCAGCGCGCGTTCGATTTCGTCGGACGAATACTCGAGGATGCCGCCGAGCAGGCCGCGGACCCGTTCAGGCAATGGCCTTGTCGCCAGCGTCGGTGCCGACGCGTGCGGAGGTATGGCCGATGCGGGCATGCGGCGCTCCGTGTGAATTCCCCAGCGCGATTCTAGGCACACGCGCGCCCTGCCGCATAGGGCCGGGCCAGTCCGGGGGACTGGCCCGGCCGGGCCTTATTTGCCGTTCCAGACCAGGCTGACCAGGCCACTGCGGCCCGGGGTGTTGTAGCCGCGGACCTGTTCGTAGTCGCGGTCCGCGAGGTTTTCCAGCCGCCCTTCGAGGCGCCAGGCCGGACTGAACTGCCAGGCCAGGCGCAGGTGGGCCAGCGCGTGCGAGGGCAGGCGCGCGCCGAAATCAGGCCGGGCCGAGAAATAATCTCCCTCCAGCGCCAGCGACAGGCCGCTGTCCCAGGCATGGCCCAGTTCCAGGTGGGCCTTGCGCTTGGCCCGGCGCAGCAGCGGCTGGCCGGTGCCGGCGTCGATGGCGTCCTGCCAGGTCAGGTTGCCGCCGCCGGTCCAGCCGTCGCGTTCGAAGCGATAGCCCAGCTCGACGCCCTCCAGTGCGGCGCGGTTGATGTTGATGGCGTTGTTGGTGACCGGCGCGGCGAAGGCCACCAGGTCGCGCACGCGGGTGCGGTAGACCGAGAGCTCGAGCCGCTGGCCGGCCGACGGCGTGAACACCAGGCCGGTTTCCCAGGTCCGCGAGTGTTCGGGGCGCAGGTCGGGGTTGCCGGCGAATCCGAAGCCGGTGTCGGGGTAGTAGAGCTCGTTGAAGTTCGGGGCCCGGAAGCCTTCGCCCCAGGACAGGCGCCACTGCGTGCGCTTGCCCAGGTCGACGCCCCAGCCGGCGTTGCCGGTGCTGACGCCGCCGTACTGGCTGCTGTCGTCGCGGCGCAGCGACAGGTCCAGCACGTGCCGGCCGAAGCGACCGCCGTAGCCGATGAAGGCGGCGCGGCTGGTGCGGGTGTCGTCGAACAGCCGGCCGTCGAAGGCGTTCTCGGAGGCGCCGTATTCGCGCTGCCAGTTCAGGCCGAAGCGCAGGCTGGCGTCGCCGCCCAGCGCCAGGAAGTGCAGCCAGTCGGCGCTGGTGCGGCGGCTGCGGAAGCCGTTCGGGAAGCCGCCGGTGGTGTCGAGGTCCTCGCGGGCATGGCCCAGCGTGAACTGCTGGGTCCAGCGCGGGGACAGCTCGCCGGCCAGGGTCAGGCCGCCCGAGGCGTTGCGCGCGTCGGTGACGCCGCGGTCGAACTCGACCTCGGCGTCGGTGGCGATGGCGTTGAACGACAGCACCTGGCTGCCCACGGCCGTGCGGCCGCGCAGGCTCAGGCTGTGGTTGCGGTAGCCGTCATCGTCCGGGTCGTAGGAGAACACCGCGTTCGGATTGGTGGCCGAGAAGCCGCGCAGGCGCTGGGTGCCGGCGGTGATGCCGAAGCCCTGGCGGTCGTCGCCCGCGCCGATCGCGGCGCTGGCGCCCACGCGGCCGTAGCTGCCGGCGGTGAGGCGGGCCGACGGCGCCGACGGGTCGCGGGTGAAGACGTGCACCACGCCGCCGATGGCGTCCGAGCCCCACATCGCCGCGCGCGGCCCGCGCACGATCTCGATCCGCTCGATCTGCTCCAGCGGCAGGTGGGCGAAGTCGAACACGCCCTGGCCGGTGGAGCTGACGCGGATGCCGTCGACCAGGATCAGGCTCTGGGTCGAGTTGCTGCCGCGCAGGAACAGCGCGCTGCCGGCGCCGGGGCCGCCGGTGCGGGCGACGTCGATGCCGGCCTGCCGGCCCAGCAGGTCGATCAGGTCCGGGGCCTGGCTGGCCTCGATGTCGGCGCGGGTGATCACGGTGACCGAGGCGAGGGCCTCGTCCAGCGGTCGCTCGACGCGGGTGGCGGTGACCTGGACGGCGTCCAGGGTGGTGGCGTCCGCGGCCAGCGCGGCGGGGGACAGCAAGACGGAAATCGCCGCGCAAAGCGCGGACTGGCGTGCAACGGGGTTCATCGATGGTTTCTCCTGGAACGCTCACCCGCGGGAAGCACGCGCGGGGAACTGCCGGGGAAACGAAACGGCCGGGCACGGGGACGCGCAGGCCATGACGCCGCCCCGTCGCCCTCCGCAACGTGCCGTGGTGGCCACCCCCGGTGGGGGCGGCCAAGCACCAGGCCGGTCTCCGGACTTGCCAGTGGCGGGGTGCGCGGGGCACCTCGCCTCCCGTCCGCCTTCCCATGCCCGGGGGCACAGTGGCTTGCTGGAGGGTTTCATGGCCTACCGTTGCGGGGGCAGCGCCGGATTTGGACCGGCTTCCCGAACACCTGGGGCGCGTGAAGTCTAGATCAAGACGGGGTCAGTCGTCGCGGTCGGCGTCGTAGCCGTCCAGCGCGCCGTCGCCGCCGACCCGCAGCCGCACCGTGATCGGCCGGCAGCAGACGTAGCAGTCCTCGACGTACTCGGCGTCGCCGCCGGACGGATCGGCCACGGTCTCGAAGGATTCCCCGCAGTGCGGGCAGGTCAGGACGATGGTGTCGAGCATGGGGCGAGGGTAGGGCGCGGCGGGTTTCCGGGGCGTGAGGGGGCCGGCGCGCGTCGGCCGCCTTCAGTCCAGGAACAGGCCGATCACGTCGTTGGTGAAGCGCCGCCCCAGCTCGGTCGGCCGCCAGGCGTCGCCGTCCGGGGCCAGCCAGCCCTGCTCGCGGGCCTGCCCGAGCCGGGCGGCGATGACCTGCCGGTCCAGCCCCGTGCGCGCCTCGAAGTCCGCCAGCCGGAAGCCTTCGACCAGGCGCAAGGCATTGAGCATGTAGTCGAAGGGCAGGTTGGCGGGCAGGATCGGATCGTCGCCGCCGATGCCCCGGGGCGTGCCCGCGTGGGCCAGGAAATCGCGGGGGTTCTTGGGCTTCCAGCGCCGCCGGACTTCGCCGCTGGCGCCGCTGCTGATCTTGCCGTGGGCGCCGGCGCCGATGCCCAGGTAGTCGCCGAAGCGCCAGTAGTTGAGGTTGTGCGCGCACTGCCGGCCCGGGCGGGCGTAGGCGGACACCTCGTACTGCCCGTAGCCGGCGGCGGCCATCGCCTCGATGCAGCGCTCCTGGATGTCCCAGGCGCTGTCCTCGTCGGGCAGGCCGGCGGGCGGCTTCACGGCGAAGGCGGTGTTGGGCTCCATCGTCAGCTGGTAGTGCGAAAGGTGCGCGGGCCCGAGGGCGATCGCGCGCTCGACGTCGTGCAGGGCCATGGCCAGGTCCTGGCCGGGCAGGGCGTACATCAGGTCGAGGTTGAGGTTGTCGTAGCCGGCGTCCTGGGCCAGCTTCACCGCGCGCTCGGCCTCGCCGCCGTCGTGGATGCGGCCCAGGCGCCGGAGGCAGCCGTCGTCGAAACTCTGGATGCCGAAGCTGATGCGGTTCACGCCGGCCGCCAGGTACTGCTCGAAGCGGCCGTGCTCGGCGGTACCGGGATTGCACTCCATCGTGATCTCGGCGCCGGGCGCGAAGCGCAGGCGCGACGAACAGGCGTCGAGGATCGCGCCGATCGCGTCCGGCGCGAACAGGCTGGGCGTGCCGCCGCCGAAGAACACGCTGTGCACGGTGCGGCCCCAGACCAGGGGCAGGTCCTGTTCGAGGTCGCGCACCAGGGCGGCGACGTACTCGGCCACCGGCAGCGCGCCGCTCTGCCCGTGCGAGTTGAAGTCGCAGTACGGGCACTTCTTCACGCACCACGGGATGTGGATGTAGAGCGACAGCGGCGGCGGGATGAGCGCGCTCACAGGTCGTGCAGACGGGCGCGCAGCGCGGCGAGCGCCAGGCCGCGGTGGCTGATGCGGTTCTTCAGGGCCGGGTCGAGCTCGGCGGCGGTGTGCTGCTGTTCCGGGACCAGGAACACCGGGTCGTAGCCGAAGCCGCCGCGGCCGCGCGGCGCCTCCAGGACCAGGCCCGGCCAGCGGCCCTCGGCCACGATCGGCTGCGGGTCGCGGGCGTGGCGCATCAGCACGATCACGCAGTGGAAGTGCGCCCGGCGCTGTTCGCCTTCGAGTCCCTGCATGCGCTCGAGCAGCCGGGCGATGTTGGCGGCCGAATCGCCGTGGGTGCCGGCGTAGCGCGCGCTGTACAGCCCCGGCTCGCCGTCTAGCGCGTCCACCACCAGCCCCGAGTCATCCGCCAGCGCCGGCAGCCCGGTCGCGGCACAGGCATGCCGCGCCTTCAGGATCGCGTTCTCGACGAAGCTCAGCCCGTCCTCGACCGCATCCGCTACCCCCAGCTCGCCCTGCGTCACCAGCGCATAGCCCACATCCGCCAGCAGCGGTTGCAGCTCCGCCAGCTTCCCGGGGTTCGACGTGGCGAGGACCAGCTTCTTGGACATGGGGTGGGTTTCAAAATTTGAACGCGGATCAATGCGGATAAAAGCCGATAAAGGCGGATAAAGCTGAAATCATTCTTGCTTGACCCACGCGAGCTGGAGCTACTGGCCCCGGACCAACTAAAAGCGTTTTGCCCTATCCGCTCTTATCGTCTTTTATCCGCTTTTATCCGTGTTAAAAGCGGTTCAACCCGCCAGCGCGGCGCGCTGCAGGGCGACGAGTTCGGCGACGCCCTTTTCGGCCAGGGCCAGCAGGGCGTCGAGTTCGGTGCGGCGGAAGGCGTGGCCTTCGGCCGTGCCCTGGACTTCGATGAAGCCGCCGCCGTCGTTCATGACGACGTTCATGTCGGTGTCGCAGGTGCTGTCCTCGCGGTAGTCGAGGTCGAGCACCGGCACGCCCTGGTGGATGCCGACCGAGACCGCCGCCACCGCGCCCAGGATCGGATCGCGGGTGATGTCGCCGCGGGCCTTGAGCACCGCCACGGCATCGCACAGCGCCACGTAGGCGCCGGTGATGGCGGCGGTGCGGGTGCCGCCGTCGGCCTGCAGCACGTCGCAGTCCAGGGTGATGGTGCGCTCGCCCAGCGCCTTGCGGTCGATGCAGGCGCGCAGGGCGCGGCCGATCAGGCGCTGGATCTCCAGCGTGCGGCCGCCCTGCTTGCCGCGCGCGGCCTCGCGGTCGTTGCGGGTGTTGGTGGCGCGCGGCAGCATGCCGTATTCGGCCGTGACCCAGCCCTCGCCCTTGCCGCGCAGGAAGCCCGGCGCCTTGTTGTCGATGCTGGCCGTGCACAGTACGCGGGTGTCGCCGAAGCTGACCAGCACCGAGCCCTCGGCGTGCTTGGTGTAGTGCCGCTCGATGCGGACGGTGCGCAGCTGGTCGGGGGCGCGGCCGTCGGGGCGGGTGGAGCTGGTCATGGGGCACATCCGGCAATCTTTGGCCGGCTAGATTACCATTCGACCCCTCCATTCCCGGGACCGCCCATGATCCGCAGCATGACTGCCTTCGCCGCCTGCGAGCGCGCCGCCACCGGCGGCACCCTCGGCTGCGAGCTGCGCGCGGTGAACCACCGCTTCCACGAGCTCAGCGTGCGCGCCCCCGAGGAGCTGCGCGCGATCGAGCCGGCCCTGCGCGAACGGGTCGCCCGGATGGTCTCGCGCGGCAAGGTCGACCTGGTGCTGCGCTTCCGGCCGGCCGGCGGCGGCCGCGCCGAGCTGCGCGTCAACCAGGGCTTGCTGGACCAGCTGGCCGCCTCCGCCCAGGCCATGGACGGGCGCTTCCCCGGCCTGCGCACCGAGTTCACCGAGCTGCTGCGCTTCCCGGGCGTGGTCGAGGAGGACGCCCTGGACCAGGCCGGCCTGCAGGCCGAGGCCCTGGCCCTGCTGGACGAGACCCTGGCCGAGTTCGTGGCCGCCCGCGAGCGCGAGGGCGCCAAGCTGGCGGCCGTGATGGCCGAGCGCGTGGACGGCATCGAGCGCATCACCCGCCAGGTCCGCGAGTGGCTGCCGGAGATCCGCGCCGCGCTGCGGGCCAAGCTCGACGCCAAGCTGGCCGACCTGAAGCTGCCGCTCGAGCCGGGCCGGCTGGAGCAGGAAGTGGTGCTGAACCTGCAGAAGATCGACGTCGACGAAGAGCTCGACCGCCTGGCCAGCCACGTCGCCGAGGCCCGCCGCGTGTTCGCCCTGCCCGAGGCCGTGGGCCGCCGGCTCGACTTCCTGATGCAGGAGTTCAACCGCGAGGCGAACACCCTGGGCTCGAAGTCGGTCGACAGCCGCACCACCCAGGCCGCGGTCGAACTCAAGGTGCTGATCGAACAGCTGCGCGAACAGGTGCAAAACCTCGAATGAACACGATCCGCGGCACCCTCTACGTCGTCGCCGCGCCCTCGGGCGCGGGCAAGTCCAGCCTGGTCAACGCCGTGCTGGCCAAGGAGCCGGGCATCGCCCTGTCGATCTCCTTCACGTCGCGGGCGCCGCGGCCGGGCGAGCGCCACGCCCAGCACTACCACTTCGTCGACAAGGCCGAATTCCAGCGGATGATCGCCGCCGGCGATTTCTTCGAACACGCCCTGGTGCACGGCGACTACAAGGGCACGGCCCGGCAGTCGGTGGAGCCGCAGCTGGCCGCGGGCAAGGACGTGCTGCTGGAGATCGACTGGCAGGGTGCCCGCCAGGTCCGGGAGAAGATGCCCGACTGCATCAGCGTCTTCATCCTGCCGCCGTCCAAGGACGCGCTCGAGACCCGGATGCGCAACCGCGGCCAGGACAGCGAGGAAACCATCGCCCGGCGGCTGGCGGCGGCCCGGGAGGAGATGTCGCACTACGACGAGTTCGACTTCGTCATCGTCAACGAGCACTTCGATGCGGCCGCGGCCGAGCTGCGGGCGATCTTCGTGGCCCAGCGGCTGAAGCGGGACGCCCAGGCCGCCCGCCACGCCAGCCTGATCCGCGACCTGCTGGCCTGAGGCCCGCGGCGGGCCCCGGATTTGCGCCGTTCCCGGCCCGGGCGTACAATGCGCGGTTCGCGTAACCCCTTGATTTTCCGTAGGTGCCCCGGCCGGGCAGCCTTCGGTAAGGAGATCCAATGGCCCGCATCACCGTGGAAGACTGCCTGTCCGTCGTCGACAACCGCTTCGAGCTGGTCCTGATGGCGTCCAAGCGCGCCCGCCAGCTGGCCAAGGGCGTCGAGCCCACCCTCGACAACAGCGAGCACCAGGACAAGCCGACCGTGCTGGCCCTGCGCGAGATCGCCGCCCGCCGCATCGACCAGCAGATGATCGATGACGTCGAGAAGGCCGAGCGCGAGCGCGCCGAGCGCGAGGCGCTGGAGTGGGCCGCCGCCGAAGTCGTCGACGACGACCTGTCCAAGGGCGGCGACGACCTCTGAGGTCCCGGCCGGGGCGCCAGTCCCGCGCCCGCTCCCTGTAGGAGGGCCTTCAGGCCCGGAGCTCTCCGCGAAGAGCTTCGGGCCTGAAGGCCCTCCTACATTGTTTCCGGCGTCCGCCGCATCCCCCGAGAGCCGCGGCATTGATGGGTTTCCCGGGCCCGCGTAGTCTGGCGCCATGTCCTCTTTCACCAAGCCGCAGAAAGTCGCCGACGTCGGTCCGGACCCTTGTCCGGAGGCCGTGCTGGCGCTTGAGAAGCGGCTGGCGGACTACCTCCCGCCCGACCAGGTGCGTCAGGTCCGCCGGGCCTACGAGGTCGGCGCGCGCGCCCACGAGGGCCAGACCCGCAAGAGTGGCGAGGCCTACATCACCCACCCGGTGGCGGTGGCCGGCATCCTGGCCGAGCTGCGGCTGGATGCCGAGACGCTGTGCGCCGCGATCCTGCACGACGCGCTCGAGGACACGCCGCTGCCGCGCAGCGAGATCGAGCGCGAGTTCAGCGTCACCGTGGCCGAGCTGGTCGACGGCGTCACCAAGCTCGACAAGCTGCACTTCCGCGACCGCCAGGAGGCGGCCGCCGAGAGCTTCCGCAAGATGATGCTGGCGATGGCGCGCGACCTGCGCGTCATCCTGATCAAGCTGGCCGACCGGCTGCACAACATGCGCACGCTCGACGCGATGGCGGCCGAGTCGCGCCGCCGCATCGCCCGCGAGACGCTCGAGATCTACGCGCCCATCGCCCAGCGCCTGGGCATGAACAAGATCAAGGCCGAGCTGCAGGACCTGGGCTTCCGGGCCATGCACCCGATGCGGCACCGGGTCATCTCCAGGCGCATCGCGGCCCAGCCGGTGATGCGCCGCGAGGCGCTGGCCACCATCGAGGCGCAGCTGGCGCAGCGGCTGGCGCAGGAAGGCCTGCGCAACCACCTCGTCAGCCGGGTCAAGTCGCCCTGGAGCATCTACACCAAGATGCGCCAGGAGAACAAAAGCCTGGAGCAGGTGCTCGACGTATTCGGCTTCCGCATCGTGGTGCCGACCGTGATGCAGTGCTACCACGCGCTGGGCGCCGTGCACTCGATCTACAAGCCGCTCGACGCCCGTTTCCGCGACTTCATCGCCATCCCCAAGGCCAACGGCTACCAGAGCCTGCACACGGTGCTGTTCGGTCCCTACGGTGCGCCGGTGGAGGTGCAGATCCGCACCGAGGACATGGACCTGGTGGCCGAGCGTGGCATCGCCGCGCACTGGGTCTACAAGAGCGCCGGCACCGGCAGCTCCGCCGCCCAGGCCCGGGCCCAGGACTGGGTGCGCAACCTGATGGACACCCAGCAGAGTGCCGGGTCGTCGCTCGAATTCCTCGAGAACGTCAAGGTCGACCTGTTCCCGGACGAGGTCTACCTGTTCACGCCCAAGGGCGACATCCTGGCGCTGCCGCGAAACGCCACCGCGCTCGACTTCGCCTACGCGGTGCACACCGACGTGGGCAACCACGCGGTCGCCGCGCGCGTGGACAAGAAGCTGGTGCCGCTGCGCACCAAGCTCAGCAGCGGCCAGAGCGTCGAGGTCATCACCGCGCCCTCGGCCACGCCCGGCCCGCAGTGGCTGGAGTTCGTGGTCTCGAGCAAGGCCCGCACCGCCATCCGCCACTTCCTCAAGCGGCTCGAGCACGAGGACGCCGTCGACCTGGGCCACCGCATGCTGGACCGGGCGCTGGAGGCGCTGGAAAGCTCGCTCGACCGCATCCCCGCCGATCGCATCGAGCAGCTGCTGGCCGAGCTGCGCTACCGCCGCCTGGAAGAGCTGCTGGCCGACATCGCGCTGGGCAACCGCATGCCGGCGCAGGTGGCGCGCCTGATGGTGCACGGCCACGACGCGCTGCCCGACGGCAGCGGCAGCGGCCTGCCGTCGCAGGCCACCGCCGAACGCATCCTGATCACCGGCAGCGAGCGCGGCGTGCTGAGCTTCGCCGCCTGCTGCCACCCGATCCCGGGCGACGAGATCATGGGCTTCCTCAGCGCCGGCAAGGGCGTGGTGGTGCACCGCAACGACTGCCCGAACGTGGCGGAATACCGCAAGTTCCCCGAGCGCTGCGTGCCGATGGCCTGGGACCGCAACGTCCAGGGCGACTACCGCGTGGCGCTGCGCATCGAGGTCGAGAACAAGCCCGGCGTGCTGGCCCAGGTGGCCGCCGCCGTGGCCGAGAGCAATTCCAACATCGACGCGGTCGAGTACCGCGAGCGCGACGTGGCCGTGTCGGTGATGGAGTTCGCGATCGAGGTGCGCAATCGCAAGCACCTGGCCGACGTCATCCGCCGCATCCGCCGGCTGGGCGTGGTGCACGGGGTGCAGCGGCTCTGAGCCGTCTGGCCGCTGCGGCGCGCGGCTCCTACAATCACCGTTCCCACCGAAGCCGAGGCCTGCCATGTCCCGCGACCCGATCAGCACCGAGCGCGCCCCTGCCGCCATCGGCCCCTACTCCCAGGCCGTGCGCGCGGGCCAGACCGTGTACCTGTCCGGCCAGATCCCGCTCGACCCGGCCACCGGCGAGCTGGTCGGCGGCGACATCAGCGCCCAGACCCGTCGCGTGTTCGACAATCTCAAGGCCGTCTGCGAAGCGGCCGGCGGTTCGCTCGACGGCGTCGTGCGGGTCGGCATCTACGTGATGGACCTGTCCGACTTCGCCCAGGTGAACGCAGTGATGGCCGAATATTTCCAGGCCCCGTACCCGGCGCGCTCGACCATCCAGGTCGCCGGCCTGCCCAAGGGTGCGCGGGTCGAGGTCGACGCCGTCCTGGTCACCGGCTGAGCCGATGGCCGGGCCGCCGCGCCGCCGCGGCACCCGCGGCCCCGAGCCGGCGCTGGCGCCGACCGGGGCCGACGCCGTGTCGACGCTGGCCGGGGTTGGCCCGAAGGTGGCCGAGAAGCTGGCGGCCCGCGGCCTGCTGAGCCTGCAGGACCTGTGGCTGCACCTGCCGCTGCGCTACGAGGACCGCACCCGGGTGACGCCGATCGGCGCCCTGCAGCCGGGCCAGTCGGCCCAGGTCGAGGGACGGGTGGATGCGGTGGAGCGCAGTTTCCGGTTCCGGCCGATGCTGCGGGTGGCGATCCGCGACGATTCCTTCGGCGGCCTGGTGCTGCGCTTCTTCCACTTCAACCGGGCCCAGCTGGCGCAGTTCGTGCCGGGGCGGCGGATCCTTTGCTACGGCGAGGCGCGGCCCGGGCAGCACGGGCTGGAGATGGTCCATCCCAGCTACAAGCTGCTGGCCGACGACGGCGACACCGTCGTCCGTGACCGGCTCGACCCGGTCTACCCGGCGGTGGAGGGCCTGGGCCCGCAGTCGCTGGCGCGCCTGGTCGGCGATGCGCTGCAGCGGCTGCCGCCCGCGGACGCGCTGGAGCTGCTGCCCGCGGGCCTGCGCGACCGCCTGCAGCTGCCGACGCTGCGCGAGGCCCTGCTGACCGCGCACCGGCCGCCGCCGGACGCCGACCTGCGCGAGTTCGAGCTGGGCATCCACCCGGCCCAGCGCCGGCTGGCGCTGGAGGAGCTGCTCGCCCACCACCTGAGCCTGCGCCGCCAGCGCATCGCCCTGCGCGCGCACGGGGCGATGCCGGTGCGGCCCAAGGGCAAGCTGGCCGCCGCGCTGCGGGCGGGCCTCAAGTTCAAGCTCACCGGCGCCCAGCAGCGCGTGCTGGCGGAAGTGGCGCAGGACATGGCGCACCCGGAGCCGATGCTGCGGCTGGTGCAGGGCGACGTCGGCAGCGGCAAGACCGTGGTCGCGGCGCTGGCCGCCGCCAACGCGGTGGAATGTGGCCGGCAGGTCGCGCTGATGGCGCCGACCGAGCTGCTGGCCGAACAGCACCTGGCCAATTTCCGCGCCTGGCTCGAGCCGCTGGGGCTGAAGGTGGCGTGGCTGGCCGGCAAGGTCACCGGCAAGGCGCGCGCCGCCGTGCTCGACGAGATCGGCTCGGGCCGGGCCCAGGTGGTGGTCGGCACCCATGCGCTGATGCAGGACAAGGTGGTGTTCGCGAGCCTGGCCCTGGCCATCGTCGACGAACAGCACCGGTTTGGCGTACACCAGCGCCTGGCGCTGCGCGACAAGGGCCTGAGCGGCTCGCAGGTGCCGCACCAGCTGGTGATGACCGCGACCCCGATCCCGCGCACGCTGGCGATGTCGGCCTATGCCGACCTGGACGTGTCGGTGATCGACGAGATGCCGCCCGGGCGCACGCCGGTGCAGACCGTGGCGATCAGCGGCGAGCGCCGCGGCGACGTGGTCGAGCGCATCCGCGCCGCCTGCGCGGAGGGGCGCCAGGCCTACTGGGTCTGCACCCTGATCGAGGACAGCGAGGAGGTCGAGGCGCAGGCCGCGCAGACCACCTTCGAGCAGCTCGGCGCACTGCTGCCCGAGCTGCGCCTGGGCCTGCTGCACGGGCGCATGAAGCCGGCGGAGAAGCAGGCGGTGATGGCCGCGTTCAAGGCGGGCGAGCTGAACCTGCTGGTGGCCACCACGGTCATCGAGGTCGGCGTCGACGTGCCCAACGCCAGCCTGATGGTGATCGAGAACGCCGAGCGCCTGGGCCTGGCCCAGCTGCACCAGCTGCGCGGGCGGGTCGGTCGCGGCGCGGCGGCGTCGAGCTGCGTGCTGATGTTCAAGCCGCCGCTGTCGGCGATGGCGCGCGAACGGCTGGAGGTGATGCGGGCGAGCACCGACGGCTTCCTGATCGCCGAGAAGGACCTGGCCCTGCGCGGCCCGGGCGAACTGCTGGGCACGCGCCAGACCGGCCTGGCCAGTTTCCGGGTGGCCGACCTGGTGCGCGACGCCGACCTGCTGCCCGAGGTGCATCGCGCCGCGGACGAGCTGCTGGCGCAGGCGCCGGACATCGCCGGCCGGTTGGTGCAGCGCTGGGTCGGCGGCGCCGCGCGGTTCGCGGGCGCCTGAGCCGGCATAATCACGCCATGACCGACGACCGCATCCCGCTGCTGATCGACACCGACCCCGGCGTCGACGACGCCCTGGCCCTGTTGATGGCCTTCAACGACCCCCGGCATCGCCTGCTGGGCCTGACCATCGCCGCCGGCAACGTCGGCCTGCGCCACACCGTGGCCAACGCGCTCAAGCTGTGCGAAGTCGCCGGCGTGGACGTGCCGGTCTACGCCGGCTGCCCGGTGCCGCTGGTGCACGACGCCGCCGACGCCGCCTACGTGCACGGCCAGGACGG
This sequence comes from Arenimonas sp., assembly GCF_035721105.1. Taxonomy (GTDB): domain Bacteria; phylum Pseudomonadota; class Gammaproteobacteria; order Xanthomonadales; family Xanthomonadaceae; genus Arenimonas. The sequence continues at coordinate 13,199 of NZ_DASTNG010000081.1, forward strand.
CTTCGGCGACACCGGCTACGCGCCGGCGTCCCGCCAGGCCGAGGCCGAGCACGCGGCGCTGGCGATCCTGCGCCTGTCGCACGAGCACGCCGGCCGGCTGCTGCTGGTGACGCTCGGCCCGCTGACCAACCTGGCCCTGGCGCTGCGCCTCGACCCCACGCTGCCCGCGCGCATCGGCCGGCTGGTGGTGATGGGCGGCGCGGTGACCGGGCAGGGCAACACCTCGATCCCGGCCGAATTCAACATCGCCTTCGACCCGGAGGCCGCCGACGTGGTGTTCCGTGGCTTCCCGCGCTTCGAGCTGGCCGATTGGGAGGCGGTGGTGCGCCACGGCTTCCCGCACCGGGATTTCGAGGCCTGGCTGGCGGCCGGCGACGGCCGGGCCCGGTTCTATGACGGCATCTCGCGCTTCACCCGGCAGTGGTCCGCGGCCAAGCGCGGCGACCACTGGCACAGCGCCGACGCGCTGGCCATGGCCGTGGCCCTGCACCCGGACGGCGTGGTCCGGGCCGAGGCGCGCTACCTGGCGGTGGAGCTGGAGGGGCGGCTCAGCCGGGGCGCCACCCTGGTCGACTGGCAGCAGCGCACCGGCCGGCCCGAAAACGCCCGGATCGCGATGGCGTTCGACCAGGGCCGGTTCGAGGCCCTGATCCGGGCCGCGCTGGGCGCCTGAACCCCGGGCTTGCGACCGGGGTCCGGCCCGGCCTATAATTCCGGTCTTTCCTTAACGCAACCCCGGCGGAGCAATAGCCATGAAGGCCGACATCCATCCGAACTACAAAGAAGTCGTCTTCCAGGACCTGTCCTCCGACTTCGCCTTCCTCACCCGTTCCACCCTCTCCAGCAAGGAGACGGTCAAGTGGACCGACGGCAAGGAATACGCCCTGATCAAGGTCGACATCACCTCCGCCTCGCACCCGTTCTACACGGGCAAGCAGAAGGTCATGGACACCGGCGGCCGCATCGACCGCTTCCGCCAGCGCTACGCTAAGTAAGCGCGCCGCCCGGCCCGTCCGGGCCCGGCGATGGAAAGGCCGCCCCCGGGGCGGCCTTTTTCTTGGGCCACCCCCCGACCAAGGTTCATGCCCCCGTCACTGACTTGTCCGCGGGCGCTGTGAGATACTTCGGCGCATGGTGACCGCCCCGGGCGGCGCCTTCGAATCGATACCAGCGAACGCCGCGCCAGATGCCTTCGAGGATGCGGATCGCGCCCCCTGAAAGGAGTCAGCCCGTGTCCGACAACAAGAGCGTCGTGCTCAACGCCGCCGGCAAGAACGTCGAGCTTCCCGTCTATTCCGGCACCCTTGGCGCGCCTTGCGTCGACATCACCCGGTTGCCCAAGGAAACGGGCATGTTCACCTACGACCCCGGCTTCGTGGCGACCGCCAGCTGCCGCAGCGCGGTGACCTACATCGACGGCGACCAGGGCGTGCTGCTTTACCGCGGCTACCCGATCGAGCAGCTGGCCAAGCACTCCAACTTCCTCGAGACCAGCTACCTGCTGATGAATGGCGAGCTGCCGAACCCGGCCCAGTTCGCCAAGTTCGAGCATGAAGTCACCCACCACACGATGATGCACGAGGCCTTCAAGGGCTTCCTGGGCGGCTTCCGCCACGACGCGCATCCGATGGCCATGCTGTGCGGCATGATCGGCTCGCTGGCCGCCTTCTACCACGACGAACTCGACCTGGAGGACCCGGAGCAGCGCCGCATGGCGGCCATCCGCCTGCTGGCCAAGGTCCCGACCATCGCCGCCGCCTGCTACCGCTATTCGATCGGCTGGCCGGTGCGCTACCCGCGCAACAACCTCGAGTACGTCGAGCGCTTCCTGCACATGATGTTCGAGGTGCCCAGCGAGCCGCTGACGCTCAAGCCGGTCGCGGCCAAGGCGCTGGACCTGCTGTTCATCCTGCACGCCGACCACGAGCAGAACGCCTCCACGTCGACCGTCCGCCTGGTCGGCTCCACCGGCGCCAACCCCTACGCCTGCGTCGCCGCCGGCGTGGCCGCGCTCTGGGGCCCGGCGCACGGCGGTGCCAACGAGGCCGTGCTTCGGATGCTGGCCGACATCGGCCGCCCGGAGGACGTGGCCAAGGCCGTCGACCGCGCCAAGGACAAGAACTCGGGCTTCCGCCTGATGGGCTTCGGCCACCGCGTGTACAAGAACTTCGACCCGCGCGCGACCATCATCCGCGAGATGTGCCACGAAGTGCTGGCCGAGCTGGGCGTCAACGACCCGATGCTGGAAGTGGCGATGCGCCTGGAAGAGGCCGCGCTCAAGGACGACTACTTCGTGCAGCGCAAGCTGTACCCGAACGTCGACTTCTATTCCGGCATCATCTACAAGGCGCTGGGCATCCCGACCGAGATGTTCACGGTCATGTTCGCCATCGCCCGCACCGCCGGCTGGGTCTCGCACTGGCTCGAGCAGCAGACCGATCCGGAAGCCAAGATCGGCCGTCCGCGCCAGATCTACACCGGCGCGGCCAACCGCGACTACGTGCCGCTCGACAAGCGCTGATCGCCTTCGCGGCGGTTGGTGGGAGGTTTGGACGCCCCGCGATTGCGGGGCGTTCGCTTTTCAGGTGCTGGCGATGAGTTGGCGGAGTGCGCTGGCGCTGGCCCGGCGCAGCGGGCGGTCTTCCAGCGGTTCCAGGGGCGGCTGGCGCAGCGCCGAGGTCGGCAGTACCCACAGTTCGAACGCGACGTCCCCGGCCGTGAACTCCCAGCAGGGCAGGGCGGGGCTGTCCCCGCGCCCCAGCCGCAGCCGCCGCGACGTTTGGTCGGCGGGGATGCGCTGGTCGTGCAGGAAACGGGCCACGTCGTCGGGGTCGTCGGCGTGCAGGTGCAGGCAAACGGGCGCGTGGGCGTCCACGGGCCCCTCCAGGGCCGCGCCGGCGACGCGCGGGTCGTAGGCCGCGAAGAAGGCCATGGCCTCCAGGGCGGCCTCCCGCAGCGCCTGGCGGCGCGAGGGCGAGGCCTCGCCGCCGAACAGGCGCTGGTGCGCCTGCAGCGCCTCGCGGATCTCGTCGCCCCCGGGGAACAGCGACTCGTCGCGGACCCCGAGTCGCTCGGCCGCCTTGCGCAGCGCCCGGGCGGGGTCGTGCTGGGCGCCGGTGGCCAGCAGCCTGGCCGCCTCCTGCGCCAGCTGCTGGCGACGCTGGCGGGCGCGCGGGTCGTCCTGGCGGCGTGGGCTCATCCGGCGGCTCCGGCCCTCAGAAGATGTCGAAGGCCTCGTCGTTGCTCAGTTCGGGGTCGAGGTCGAAGCCGCTGGCGCTGATGCGGTCGTATTCCTCGGTCTTGAAGTAATCGACCACCGATCCCGGCGTGCCCTCGGGCACGATGCGGCCGCTGGCCGCGTCCACCGAAGCGACCACCACCCCGGCCGGCACCGCCGGCTCCACCACGGGCACGCCCTCGAGCGCGGCGCGCATGTAGCCGATCCAGATCGGCAGCGCGGCGCGGCCGCCGTATTCGCCCCGGCCCAGGCCGCTGAAGTCGTCGTTGCCGACCCAGACGGTGGTGACCAGGTCGCCGCCGAAGCCCGAGAACCAGGCGTCGCGATAGTCGTTGGTGGAGCCGGTCTTGCCGCCGATGTCCTCGCGCTCGAGCACGCGCGCCGCCGTGGCGGTGCCGCGCTTGACCACGTCCTTCATCAGCGAGCGGACCAGGAACGCGGTGCGCTCGTCGATCGCGCGCGGCGCCAGCACGAGCTCGCCCTCCGCCGCCGGCTCGGCCGTCGCGTCGGTCTCCGGCGCGGCCTCCGGGGCGGGCGCGCTTCCGAAGTCGAAGCCGTCGACCACGGCGGTGGCGCGCGTCTCGCCGCTGGCCCGGCCCGGGCAGCCGCGGCAGGCGCGGGCGGGATGGGCTTCGCTCAGCACCTGGCCATTGCGGTCCAGCACCTTCGCGATGTACCAGGGATCGACGCGGTAGCCGCCGTTGGCGAACACGGTATAGCCGCGCGCCACCGACAGCGGCGTCAGCGACGACGTGCCCAGTGCCATCGACAGGTTCGGCGGCAGGCTTTCCTGGCTGAAGCCGAACTGGGTGATGTAGCGGCTGGCGAAGTCGACGCCGATGGCGTCGAGCAGTCGCACCGAGACCAGGTTGCGCGACTGCACCAGCGCCTCGCGCAGGCGCATCGGGCCGGCGAAGTTGCCGGCGTCGTTCTGCGGTCGCCAGACGTTGCCGGCGCGGTCACGGAACACCACCGGCGCGTCCAGGACGATGCTGGCGGGCGAGAAGCCGCGCTCGAACGCCGCTGCGTACACGAAGGGCTTGAAGCTCGAGCCCGGCTGGCGCTGGGCCTGGGTGGCGCGATTGAACTTGTTCAGGCCGAAGCTGAAGCCGCCGACCAGGGCGCGGACGGCGCCGTCCTCCGGCTGCAGCGACACCAGGGCCGCCTGGGCGACCGGGATCTGGGCCAGCACCCACTCCGGCGCCGGGGGTGGGGCGTCGGCGGCCGCACCGGCCGGCGCGGCCGCCGGCAGCGTCGCGAACCGGACCACGTCGCCGCGCTTGAGCAGCTGCCGCGGCGGCTTGCCGGCCCAGCGCATGGCCTTGGCGTCGAGCTGCACCGGCGTGTCGCCGGCGACGAACAGGGTGGCGGCATCGCCCTCGAACCCGGTGACGATGCCGGCCGCCAGCCCGCCCAGCGGCGGATAGGCGCGCAGGCGCTGGCGCAGGGCGTCGGCGTCTTCGTCCTCGGCCAGGTCCAGCTGGGCCTCGGGGCCGCGGTAGCCGTGGCGGCGGTCGTATTCCAGCAGGCCGGCCTGCACCGCACGTGCGGCGGCGGCCTGGTGGGCGCCGTCGAGCGTGGTGTAGACGCTCAGGCCGCTGGTGGTGGCCTCGGCGCCATAGCGCTGCTCCATCTCGGCCCGGACCATCTCGGCCACGTAGGGCGCCTCGACCTCGACCTTGGGCTCGTGCGGGCTGGCGTCCATCGGTGCCGCCTGCGCCGCGCGCTCCTGTTCGGCCGTGATCATCCCTTCCTCGCGCATGCGCAGCAGCACGTAGTTGCGGCGCACCAGTGCGCGCTCGGGATTGATGATCGGGTTGCCGCTGGACGGGAACTTCGGGATCGAGGCCAGGGTGGCCGCCTGGGCCAGGGTGAGCTCGTCGAGCGACTTGCCGTAGTAGTAATCAGCGGCCGCGGCCACGCCGTAGGCGCGGTTCCCGAAGAAACTCTTGTTGAGGTAGAGCTCGAGGATCTCGTCCTTGGACAGCTCGCGCTCCATCTTCAGCGCCAGGAAGATCTCGGTCAGCTTGCGGGTGTAGGAGTATTCCGCGCTGAGGAAGAACTGCCGGGCGACCTGCTGGGTGATGGTGCTGCCGCCGGGCACCCGCTGGTCGTCGGTGGTGGCCAGCAGCCAGACCGCGCGGGTGATGCCGCGCCAGTCGATGCCGGGATGCTCGTAGAACCGGGCGTCCTCGATGGCCACGAAGGCCTGCTTGACCGGCAGCGGCACGTCCTCGATGTCGACCGGGAAGCGCCGGGTCTCGCCGATCAGGGCGATCAGCTGCCCGTCCCGGGTGTAGATGCTCAGCGGCACCTGGAGCTGCACGTTGCGCAGCTCCTGGACGTCGGGCAGGCGGGGCGAGATCAGCCAGTAGAGGACGCCGAGGGCGAGGATGCCCAGCAAAGCCAGGGCAGCGAAAAGGTACAGTGCCCGGCGCAGCAGGCGGACGAATCGGGCCATCCAGGGCCTCTCCCGAGGTTTACATCGACATGGGGCAGGGAGTATAGAACGAGGCATGGCCGGGAGCCGCCTTGGGGGAGGCCGGTTTCCGGACCCGATTGCGTCTAGGAAGGGGAGCGCGAAGCAAGCTGAACAGGGGTCCCGACGTCCAAAAACGGGGGGGCATTGCCATTTGGCAATTTTTCGTTATTTAATGTAACGGCGCACCTATCGCTTGTAAGCGCCCGTCGGAAGGGGAGAAACCGTGGGTCTTTTCGGAAATACCAAGACACCGCTCGTCGGCCTGGACATCAGTTCCACGGCCGTCAAGCTTCTGCAGCTCACCGAGTCCGGCGGGCGCTACCGCGTGGAGCACTACGCGGTGGAGCCCCTGCCTCCCAATGCCGTGGTCGAGAAGAACATCGTCGAGGTCGAGGCCGTCGGCGAGGCGATCAAGCGGGCGGTGGCCCGCTCCGGCACCAAGGCCCGGCACGCTGCGGCCGCGGTCTCGGGCTCGTCCGTGATCACCAAGATCATCCCCATCCAGGGCGACCTGGACGAGGACGACCTCGAGGATCAGGTCCAGCTGGAGGCCTCGAACTACATCCCGTACCCGATCGATGAAGTCAGCATCGACTTCGAGGTCCTTGGCCCGATGCCCAGCAACCCGGAGATGGTCCAGGTCATGCTGGCCGCCTCCCGGACCGAGAACGTCGAGCTGCGGCAGTCGGCGCTGGAGCTGGGCAACCTCACCGCCAAGGTCATCGACGTCGAGGCCTTCGCGATGGAAAACGCCTTCAAGCTGGTCGCCGACCAGCTGTCGGTGCCCAAGGACGCGATCGTCGCGCTGGTCGACATCGGCGCCACCATGACCACGCTCAACGTGCTGCGCGGCCAGCGCAGCATCTACACCCGCGAGCAGGTCTTCGGCGGCAAGCAGCTCACCGACGAAGTCATGCGCCGCTACGGCCTGAGCTACGACGAAGCCGGCCTGGCCAAGCGCCAGGGTGGCCTGCCGGAAAGCTACGAGGTCGAGGTGCTCGAGCCGTTCAAGGAAGCGCTGGTCCAGCAGGTCAGCCGCCTGCTGCAATTCTTCTACGCCGGCAGCGACTTCAACCGCGTCGACCAGGTGGTCCTGGCCGGCGGCTGTGCGTCGATCGCCGGCATCGGCAACCTCGTGGAGGAGCAACTGGGCGTGCCCACCGTCATCGCTAACCCGCTCGCCAACATGGCGCTCGGCCCCCGCGTCCAGGCCCATGCCCTGGCGCAGGATGCCCCGGCGCTCATGATCGCCTGCGGCCTGGCCCTGAGGAGCTTCGACTGATGGCCAGAATCAACCTACTTCCCTGGCGCGCAGAGCGGCGCAAGCAGCGCCAGAAGGAATTCGTCAGCATGCTCGGCCTCGCGGCCGTGGTCGCCCTGCTGATCAGCGCCCTGATCGTCATGTACTACGGTGGCCAGATCGAGGGCCAGCAGGCGCGCAACGAGTACCTGCGCCAGCAGATCACCATCGTCGACCAGCAGATCAAGGAAATCGAGGAGCTGGACAAGAAGAAGGCCAACCTGCTCGCCCGCAAGCAGGTGATCGAGCAGCTGCAGGCCAGCCGCTCGCAGATGGTCCATCTCTTCGACGAGCTGGTGCGCACCATCCCGGAAGGCGTCCGGCTTGATTCGATCAAGCAGAACGGCCAGACCCTGACGCTCGAGGGCCGCGCGCAGTCTAACGCCCGGGTCAGCTCGTACATGCGCAACCTCGAGGCTTCGGGCTGGATCACCCGTCCCGACCTGAGCATCATCGAGGCCAAGGGCGGCGACAAGGGCTTGCCCAACATGTTCGCGCTCAAGGTCACCCTCATGAATCCCAGTGCCGTCGAGGACCAGGCCGCCGCGGCCGCCCCGGCACCGGCCGCCGCCGCCGGAGGTGCGCTGTGAGCAGCAAGAAAGTCGACCTCCGAAACCTTGATTTCAACAACTCGGGTGCCTGGCCGATCCAGGTCAAGATCGGCGCCTGCATCCTGCTGATCGTGGTCGTGGTGGGCCTGGTCTGGTACCTGAAGGTGAGCGACCAGCGCCTGCAGCTGCAGACCGAGGAAGGCACCGAAATGACCCTGCGCGAAGAGTTCCAGGGCAAGCAGGGCCGCGCCGCCAACCTCGAGCCGCTCAAGCAGCAGCTGGCCCAGATGGAAGTGATGCTGCAGCAGATGCTGCGCCAGCTGCCCAGCAAGAACGAAATGCCCGACCTGATCGTCGACGTCTCCCAGACGGCGCTGGCCAGCGGCATCAACAACGAGCTGTTCCAGCCCGGTGCCGAGACCCAGCTCGAGTTCTACGCCGAGAAGCCGATCGCCCTGCGCATGGTGGGCACCTACCACCAGTTCGGCGCCTTCGTCAGCGGCGTGGCCTCGCTCCCGCGCGTGGTGATCCTGACCATGCACGACATCTCGCTGCAGCCCAAGAACAAGTCCGCCGGTGGCATCCGCGCCGACATCCCCCTGGAGCTGGCCGGTACGGTCAAGACCTACCGCTACCTCGACGAGGAAGAAGCCGTCGAGCAGGAAAAGGCCGCGGCCGGGAAGGGGGAACGCTGACATGCACAAGCATCCGTTCAACGCCGTCCCGCGCCTGGCCAAGGTTTTGCTGCCATTGCTGCTGGTCGCCATGCTCG
>NZ_DASTNG010000082.1:0-43653 GCF_035721105.1 Arenimonas sp.
TTCTGCGTTGTCGAGGATGCTGCCAGGCATCGCCTCGGGGACAGTTGGCACGATGGTGATGACATGGAGATCTTCCGTGAAACACCTGCGCAACTCATCATGGACAAGCCGGGGTTCTGGCTCTAGCGGCGAGCTCGGATACACGAATGCCAGAATCAGCATGGTCGACGAAGTACTCGTCATACGCTGAGTGGGTCGCAAAATAGTGGGCGATCACTCCGGAGCCGGTCCCGATCTCCAGCAACCGCAACCGCCTGTCCGCCATCGCGCCGAGCTTCAGGAGTGCTGCAACCTTTTCCGCTTTCGGCAGACGCCCTGCCGGATCGAGGGCAGCATGCGGAAGGCGGCGCTCGGCCTCAGGCATCGCGGCGGTACGTCAGCGCGGTGATCTGCTCGGAGATCAGGCCGATCAGGAAGACGATGACGGCGGCGCTCCACAGCAGCGTGCTCATGTTGGTCAGGCGGCCGGTGTGGAGGAAGGTCCAGGCATAGTTGGCGCAGCCAAGCAGGAAAAACACGGCACTGGCTGGCAGGAACAGTTTCAGCGGCGCATACAGGGTGGCGATCTTGAAGATGATGACCAGGAAGCGCAGGCCGTCGCGCAGCGGCCGGATGTGGCTCTTGCCGACGCGCTGCGCGGCCTTGATCGGCAGGTAGGCGACGGCATAGGCGCTGCGGAAGAAGGCCATGGTGCTGGTGGTGGGGTAACTGAAGCCGTTGGGCAGCAGGTGCAGGAACTCGCGGAACTTGTCGGCCCGCACCGCCCGGAAGCCGGAGGTCAGGTCCTTCACCTCGTGGTTGGTCATCCAGCTGGCCAGCCGGTTGTACAGGCGGTTGGCCAGGCCGCGGCCGACGCTGGCCTGGCCACTGCCGTCGCGTGCACCGACCACCATGTCGAAGCCGGCCTCGAGGCGGGCCAGGAGTTGGGGGATCAGGGCGGGGTCGTGCTGGCCGTCGGCGTCCATGAACACGATCACCTCGCCGGTCGCCGCCCGGGCGCCGCGCTTGATGGCGGCGCCATTGCCCATGGAGTAAGGCGCGGAGAGCACCCGGGCCCCCAGCGAGGCCGCCACGGCCGCGGTGTCGTCCGTGGAACCGTCGTCCACCACGATGACCTCGGCCCCGGGCAGGGTCGCCGCCAGGGCGGGCAGTGTCCTGCGCAGGCCCTCCGCCTCGTTTTTGGCAGGCAACACCACACTGACCTTCATGGCCACCCCCGAATGGACCCGACCCCAAGCTTACTTGATCCCACCCCCCTCCTGACTATAAGAAGGTGTTGCAAGAGGCTGGCCAGCGGCCATTTTTCGGGTACAGTTGGCCCAACCGCGCGTCTCTGGGGAGCAGAGTGAACGCCAACGCTACCGCCAACCTGGTGGGCATCACCGGCATCGCCCGGCGCCTGGTGCTGGACGGCGTGCTGGGCGAAGCCGATGCGCGCAAGGCCCTGGACGAGGCCAGCAAGCAGAAGCGGCCCATCCACCTGTACCTGCTCGAGAAGAAGCTGGTCACCAGCGCCCACGTCGCCGGGGCCAATGCCGTCGAGTTCGGCATGCCGCTGTTCGACAGCGCCGCCCTGGACCTCAACCAGGCCGCCACCAAGCTCGTCAGCGAAGAGCTGATTACCAAGCACCAGGCGCTGCCGCTGTTCAAGCGCGGCAACCGGCTGTTCGTGGGCATCGCCGACCCGACCAACACCCGGGCCCTGGACGAGATCAAGTTCGCCGCCAACCTCACCGTCGAGCCGATCCTGGTCGACGAGGAAAAGCTCCGCCGCAGCATCGAACAGGCCCTGACCGCCAGCGACAGCATGGGCGACAGCATGGGCGACGACGAGGGCCTCGAGAACCTCGAGTCCACCGGTGGCGACGATGATGCCAACGACAACATCGCCGACTCCAAGGGTGGCGACGACACCCCGGTGGTGCGCTTCGTCAACAAGGTGCTGCTGGATGCCATCAAGCGCGGCGCCTCCGACATCCATTTCGAGCCCTACGAGACCGAGTTCCGGGTCCGCCTGCGCATGGACGGCATCCTGCGCGGCGTCGCCAAGGCCCCGGTGAAGCTGCACCCGCGCATCACCGCGCGCCTGAAGGTCATGGCCCAGCTCGACATCGCCGAGCGCCGCCTGCCCCAGGACGGCCGCATCAAGCTCAACATCTCCAAGACCAAGCAGATGGACTTCCGCGTGTCCACCTGCCCCACGCTGTTCGGAGAGAAGGTCGTGCTGCGACTGCTCGACGGCAGCGCGGCCAAGCTGGGCATCGACAAGCTGGGCTACGAGGAAGACCAGAAACAGCTCTACCTCGACGCCCTGGCCAAGCCCTACGGCATGATCCTGGTCACCGGCCCCACCGGCTCGGGCAAGACCGTGTCCCTGTACACCGGCCTGAACATCCTCAACACCGAGGAGCGCAACATCTCCACCGCCGAGGACCCGGTCGAAATCCGCGTCCCGGGCATCAACCAGGTGCAGATGAACGTCAAGAAGGGCATGACCTTCGCCGCGGCCCTGCGCAGCTTCCTGCGCCAGGACCCGGACGTGATCATGGTCGGCGAGATCCGCGACCTGGAGACCGCCGAGATCGCGGTCAAGGCCGCCCAGACCGGCCACCTGGTGCTGTCCACCCTGCACACCAACGACGCCCCGCAGACCGTGTCGCGCCTGATGAACATGGGCATCGCGCCCTACAACATCACCTCGTCGGTCACCATCATCATCGCCCAGCGCCTGGCGCGCCGGCTGCACGACGCCTGCAAGCGGCCGATCACCCTGCCGGAGAACGCGCTGCTGGCGGAGGGCTTCACGGCCGACGACATCAAGGCCGGCATCAACCTGTACGAACCGGGTGGCTGCGAAGACTGCAACGACGGCTACAAGGGCCGCGTCGGCATCTACCAGGTGATGCCGATGGCCGAGAACATCCAGTCCATCATCCTCGAGGGCGGCAATGCCCTGCAGATCGCCCAGGCCGCGCAGGATGCCGGCGTCCGCGACCTGCGGCAATCCGCCCTTTACAAGGCCCGGCAAGGCGTCACCAGCCTGGCTGAAATCAACCGCGTGACGAAGGATTAAGCCATGGCGACGACCGCTGCCAAAACCACCCAACAGCGCACCAACGCGATGGAGAACTTCATCTGGGAGGGCACCGACAAGCGCGGTGTCAAGATGAAGGGCGAGACCACGTCCAAGAACGCCAACCTGCTGCGCGCCGAACTGCGCAAGCAGGGCATCAATCCGACCGTGGTGCGGACCAAGTCCAAGCCGCTGTTCGGCAACGCCGGCAAGACCATCAGCGCCCAGGACATCTCGGTCTTCAGCCGCCAGATCGCCACCATGCTGCAGGCTGGCGTACCGATGGTGCAGAGCTTCGAGATCCTGGCCGGCGGCCAGAAGAACCCGCGCATGCGCGACATGCTGCTCGACATCCGCGACTCGATCGCCGGCGGCAGCTCGCTCAGCGAGGCGATGGCGCGGCATCCGGTCCAGTTCGACGCCCTCTACCGCAACCTTACCCGCGCCGGCGAAGGCGCCGGCGTGCTCGACACGGTGCTCGACACGGTCGCGACCTACAAGGAGCGCACCGAGGCCCTGAAGGGCAAGATCAAGAAGGCGCTGTTCTACCCCGCCGCCGTCATCGCGGTCGCCATCCTGGTCAGCGCCATCCTGCTGATCTACGTCGTTCCGCAGTTCGAGGAGGTCTTCAAGGGCTTCGGCGCCGACCTGCCCGCCTTCACCCAGATGATCGTCAATGCCTCGCGCTTCCTGACGGCCTGGTGGTGGCTGGTCCTGGCCGTGGTCGCCGGCAGCATTTTCGCCTTCATGTTCGCCTACAAGCGTTCGGCGGCCCTTGAGCGCAACGTCGACCGCCTGATGCTGAAGATCCCGGTGATGGGCCAGATCCTGCACCAGTCGGCCATCGCCCGCTTCGCGCGCACCCTCGCCCTGACCTTCAAGGCCGGCGTGCCGCTGGTGGAGGCGCTGGAAACGGTCGCCGGCGCCACCGGCTCGATCATCTACAACGAAGCCGTGATGCGCATCCGCGACGACGTCTCGGTGGGTTACCAGCTCAACGTGGCGATGAAGCAGGTCAACATCTTCCCGCACATGGTCGTCCAGATGACCGCGATCGGCGAAGAGGCCGGCGCGCTCGACACCATGCTGCTCAAGGTGGCCGAGTTCTACGAGCAGGAAGTCAACAACTCCGTCGATGCCCTGGCCAGCCTGATCGAGCCCTTCATCATGGTCATCATCGGCGTCCTGGTCGGCGGCATGGTCATCGGCATGTACCTGCCGATCTTCAAGCTCGCCTCCACCATCAGCTGATCCGGATGCTTGAGCTCATCCAGTCCACGCCGGGCCTCGCGCCCGGCCTGGCCTTCATCTTCGGCCTGCTGGTCGGCAGCTTCCTCAACGTCGTGATCCTGCGCCTGCCGCCCTGGCTGGAGTGGGACTGGCGCAAGACCAGCCGCGAGATGCTCGAGCTTCCCGAGCCGTACGAGCCGGCCCCGCCTGGCATCGTGGTCCAGGGCTCGGCCTGCCCCAAGTGCGGCCACAAGCTGGCGCCCTGGGAAAACATCCCGGTCCTGAGCTGGCTGGCCCTGCGCGGGCGCTGCCGCGGCTGCGGCGGCGCCATCTCGATCCAGTACCCGCTGGTCGAGCTGGCCACGGGCCTGCTGTTCGCGGCCTGCGTGCTGCGCTTCGGCGCCGGCCCCGAGGCGCTGGCGGCCATGGTCTTCACCGGCTTCCTGGTCGCCCTGGCCGGCATCGACCTGCGCACCACCCTGCTTCCCGACCAGCTCACGCTGAGCCTGCTGTGGATCGGCCTGGGCCTGTCCACGGTCACCCTGTTCAGCTCGCCCACCCAGGCCATCTTCGGCGCCATCGCCGGCTATCTCAGCCTCTGGACGGTCTACAAGCTGTTCAAGTGGCTGACCGGCAAGGAAGGCATGGGCTATGGCGACTTCAAGCTGCTGGCCGCGCTGGGCGCCTGGTGCGGCGCGACCGCCATCCTGCCGATCGTGCTGATCTCGTCCCTGATCGGCGCCGTGGTCGGCACGCTCTGGATCACCTGGCGCGGCGCCGATCGCGCCACCCCGATCCCGTTCGGCCCCTACCTGGCCGCCGCCGGCTGGGTCCAGTTGCTCTGGGGTCCACAGCTGATCCAGGCCTACCGCAGCTTCTCCGGCCTGGACTAGCGCGATGGCCGCGACCCGGGTCGCCGTGACGGGGGGCGTCGCGTCGGGCAAATCCGCGGTCACCGCCGCGTTCGAAGCCCTGGGCGCCAGCGTGGTCGACGCCGATATCGCCGCCCGCGAAGTCGTCGCCCCCGGCCAACCGGCGCTTGCCGGGATCGCGGCCCGCTTCGGGAGCGAGAGCCTGCTGCCGGACGGCCAGTTGGACCGCGCGGCCATGCGCCGGCGGGTGTTCGCCGACCCGACCGCGAAAGCCGACCTCGAAGCCCTGCTCCACCCGCCCATCCGCGCCTGGCTGCAGGCCGCCTGCGATGCGGCGACCGGGCCGTACGTGGTGGTGGCGATCCCGCTGTTGGCCGAAGGCGGGGGGCGCGCGCGCTACCCGTGGCTGGACCGCATCCTGGTGGTCGACGTGCCGCAGGCCGTGCAGACCGCCCGCCTGATGGCCCGGGACGGCATGGATCCGGACCTGGCCCGGCGGATGGTGGCGGCCCAGGCCAGCCGCGCCGAGCGGCTGGCGATCGCGGACGACGTGATCGTGAACGACGGGACCTTGGCCGACCTGGAGGCCGCGGTAGGCCGGCTGCATCCGCGGTACCTCGCGTTGGCCGAAGCGCTTCGGGCGTGAAGGCCCGCCTGCACGCGCCCCCGTAGGAGGGGCCTTCAGGCCCGAACCGCTGGCTTCACCGCGGCCAGAGGCCTCGGATGCCCGCCACGCCCTGCCCGCCATGGCGGCGGGCCACGGCGACGTCCGCCGGCTTCATCCCGCCCAGCGCATAGATCGGCAGCGACACCGCCTCGCGCAGTTCGGCGAAGGCCTCCCAGCCCAGCGGCACGGCCTCCGGATGGGATTCGGTGGCGCGCACCGGGCCCAGCACGACGAAATCCAGGCCCAACCGCTCGGCCTGGGCCAACTGCCCGGCGTCATGGCAGGACGCGGCCACCGGCTGGCCGGCGGCGAGCGCCGGGCGCTCGGCCAGCGCCATCAATTGGCTGGCCCGCAGGTGCAGGCCCAGCCCCAGGTCGGCCGCCAGTCCGGGCTCGCCGTTGAGCAGCAACTGGGCGCCCTTGGCGCGGCAGCGGATCTGGGCGTCGCGGGCCAGGAGGGCGAGTTCCTTCGGGGCCATGCCGCGGGCGCGCAGCTGGATGCGGCGGGCGCCCGCGGCCAGGGCCTTGTCCAGTCGCGCCAGGCAGCCGGGACGGTCCTCGGGCTCGGGCGTGATCAGGTAGCGATCGGGGGCCGTCAGCGCCGCCACGACGGGGCGGTCGGCGGGCGGCATCGGGTAGCTGGCCAGCTTTTCCAGCGGCGCCCAGGCCAGGGCCTGGCGCTCCAGCCCGTGGGCCGTGCCTTCGAACTGGGTCACCTCGTAGACATCGAGCACGATGCGCTTGGTCGGGTAAGCCTGGGGCACCGCCACCAGCGGCCGCGCCGACACCACGCGGATGCCCAGCTCTTCGTGCAGCTCGCGATCGAGGGCCTGCAGGGCGGTCTCGCCCGGTTCGACCTTGCCGCCCGGGAACTCCCAGGCGCCGGCCAGGTCACGGCCGGCGGTGCGGCGGGCCAACAGGATCCTGCCGCGGGCGTCCCGGAGGACGGCCGCGACCACATGCACCGGGGGCTTAGGTCGGTCGCCGGGCATGCGTGGGGATCACTCCAGGCGGCCGTGGCACTGCTTGTACTTCTTGCCGCTGCCGCAGGGACAGGGATCGTTGCGGCCGATCTTCGGCTCCTCGCGGACCTGCGGGGAGGCCAGCACGCCTTCGCCACGGGCGGCCTGCGCCTGGGCCTGGGCGGCTTCCTCGTCGGCGCCGTAGCCGCCGGTCTCGGGATGCTGGAACTGCATCTGCTGCGACTTGGCGGCCAGGCGCTGGCGCTCGGCGGCCTCCATCGCGGCCACTTCTTCCTCGTTGCGGATGCGGACGCGGGCCAGCAGCGACACCACCTCCAGCTTCACCTTCGACAGCATGTCGCCGAACAGCTCGAAGCTCTCGCGCTTGTACTCCTGCTTGGGCTGCTTCTGGGCGAAGCCGCGCAGGTGGATGCCCTGGCGCAGGTAGTCCATGCGCGCCAGGTGCTCCTTCCAGTTCTGGTCGAGCACGTTGAGCATCAGGTGCTTTTCCAGCGTGCGCATCATCTCGGGGCCGAGCTGGGCCTGCTTGGCCTCGAACAGGCGCGTCGCGGCCTCTTGGGCCAGGTCGTGGATGCGCTCGTCGTCGATCGCCTCTTCCTTGGCGGCCGGACCCTGCAGGTCGACCTCGAGGCCGAACTCGTCGGCCAGGGCGCGCTCGAGGCCCGGCAGGTCCCACTGCTCGTCGATCGATTCGACCGGCACGTAACGGCGGACGATCTCGGACACCACGTCCTCGCGGATGGCGAGCACGGACTCTTCCACCGACTCCGACTCCAGCAGCTCGTTGCGCTGCTGGTAGATGACCTTGCGCTGGTCGTTGGCGACGTCGTCGAAGTCGAGCAGGTTCTTGCGGATGTCGAAGTTGTGGGCCTCGACCTTGCGCTGGGCGTTCTGGATCTGCTTGGTCACCAGGCCCGACTCGATGACGTCGTTCTCCTTCATGCCCATGCCGCGCATGGCGCGCTGCACCCAGTCGGCGGCGAAGATGCGCATCAGGTTGTCTTCCAGCGACAGGTAGAAGCGGGACGAACCCGGATCGCCCTGGCGGCCGGCGCGGCCGCGCAGCTGGTTGTCGATGCGGCGGCTCTCGTGGCGCTCGGTGCCAATGATGTGCAGGCCGCCGAGGGCCTTCACTTCGTCATGGCGCTTCTGCCACTCGGCCTTGGCGCGGGCCTTGTCGGTGTCGCTGGCCTCTTCGCCGAGCTTGTGCAGCTCGGACTCGAGCGAGCCGCCCAGCACGATGTCGGTACCGCGGCCGGCCATGTTGGTGGCGATGGTGACGGCCTTGGGCATGCCGGCGTTGGCGACGATCTGCGCCTCGCGCTCGTGCTGCTTGGCGTTGAGCACCTCGTGCGGGATGCCGGCCTGCTTGAGCTGGTTCGACAGCAGTTCGGAAGTCTCGATCGAGGTCGTGCCGACCAGCACCGGCTGGCCGCGGCCGAAGCAGTCCTTGATGTCCTCGACGACGGCGTCGTACTTGGCCGGGCGGGCCAGGTAGACCAGGTCGGGATGGTCCTTGCGGACCATCGGGCGGTGGGTCGGGATCACCACCACTTCCAGGCCATAGATGGTCTGGAACTCGAAGGCCTCGGTATCGGCCGTGCCGGTCATGCCCGCCAGCTTGGCGTACATGCGGAAGTAGTTCTGGAAGGTGATCGAGGCCAGGGTCTGGTTCTCGCGCTGGATCGGCACGCCTTCCTTGGCCTCGATGGCCTGGTGCAGGCCGTCGGACCAGCGGCGGCCGGCCAGCGTGCGGCCGGTGAACTCGTCGACGATGATGACTTCGCCGTCGCGCACGATGTAGTCCACGTCGCGCTGGAACAGCGCATGCGCGCGCAGCGCCGCGTTGAGGTGGTGGACCACGGCCAGGTTGTTGCCCGAGTAGAGCGTGTCGTCCTCGGCGATGATGCCGGCCTGGCGCAGCAGCGCCTCGGCGTGGACCATGCCCTGCTCCGAGAGGTGCGCCTGCTTGCCCTTTTCGTCGACGAAGAAGTCGCCCTCGCCGTCTTCCTTCTCCTGGCGGACCAGCTTGGGGACGATGCGGTTGGTCTTGACGTACAGGTCCGGGGAATCATCGGCCGGGCCGGAGATGATCAGCGGCGTGCGGGCTTCGTCGATCAGGATCGAGTCGACTTCGTCGACGATGGCGAAGAACTGGCCGCGCTGGAAGCGATCGTCCTTCGACAGCGCCATGTTGTCGCGCAGGTAGTCGAAGCCGTATTCGTTGTTGGTGCCGTAGGTGATGTCGGCGGCGTAGGCGCCCTTCTTGTCCGAGTGCGGCATGCCGGGGTAGACGACGCCGACGGTCAGGCCCAGGAAGTTGTAGAGCTTGCCCATCCAGGCCGAGTCGCGCTTGGCCAGGTAGTCGTTCACCGTGACCACGTGCACGCCCTTGCCGGCCAGCGCGTTGAGGTAGACCGCCAGGGTCGCGACCAGGGTCTTGCCTTCGCCGGTGCGCATCTCGGCGATGCGGCCCGAGTGCAGCACCATGCCGCCGATCAGCTGCACGTCGTAGTGGCGCAGGCCCAGTGCCCGCCGGGAGGCCTCGCGGCAGACCGCGAACGCCTCGACCAGCAGGGAGTCGAGGCTGGCGCCGTTGGCCACGCGCTCGCGGAACTCCTCGGTCTTGCGCTTGAGGGCGGCGTCGTTCAGGCGCTCCAGCTCGGGCTCCAGGGCGTTGATCGCGGCGACGTTCTTCTGGAACTGGCGCAGCAGTCGATCGTTGCGGCTGCCGAAGATGCGGGTGAGCAAGCTGTTGAGCATGGGGAAAACCGGTAGGGGAAAGGACCGCGCAGGGCGCGAAATGAAACGGCCGCGGCAGCCCTCGGGGGGCGTCGCGGCCGTCTAGTCTAACTTGGGGACGGGGTCGGGACTATCAAGCCCCGGCCCGGAGGCTCAGCCGCGGACCTTTTCCAGGTACTGGCGCGGGTTGACCTGGCGGCCGTTGAGCTTGACCTCGAAGTGCAGGTGCGAGCCGGTGGATCGGCCGGTGGAGCCGACCCGGGCGATGTTCTGCCCGGCACGCACGACGTCGCCAGCCTTCACCAGGTTGGCGGAATTGTGCGCGTACAGGGTCTTGTAGCCGTTGCCGTGGTCGATCTCGACGACGTTGCCGTAGCCGCCGCGCACGCCGGAGAAGCTGACCACGCCCTCGGCGGCCGCGGTGACCGGGTCACCGCTGTTGGCGTCGATGTCGATGCCGAGATGGTGGGCCTGGCCGCGACCGAAGGGATCGTTGCGGCCGCCGTAGCGGGAAGAGATGTAGCCCGGGGCGGGCATGCCGGCCGGGGTGCTGTTGCTGTCGAGGGCCTGGTCGAAGAGCAGCGCCTCGAGCACGTTCAGCTGGCGACCGGAGCGGTCGAACTGCGTCTGCAGCTGGTCGAGGCTGGCCAGCAGGTCGCCCGAGGGCACGTCGCCGGCGGACTCGCCGCCGCCCTGGCCGGGCAGCTCGCCGAAGTTGAATTCACCGTCCTTGAGCTTGCCCACGCGGGTGAGGCGATCGCCGAGGGCGTTGAGGCGGTTGGCCTGGGCCTGCAGTTCGCCGACGCGGGCTGCGATGGCGTTGACTTCGCGCTGGGCCTCGTCGCGGGCCTGCACCAGCTCCTGCGCCTGGAGGTCGAGCTGCGCCTGCATGCGGGCGATTTCCTCGAGGGCGGCGCCGTTGGCGCCCCGCGCCAGGTAACCCGCGCCGAAGGCCGTCGCGAGCACCAGGAAGATGGCGCCCAGGGCGATGCCGGCTACTTTCGGTTGGTCGAACGCCAGTTTTTTTGGCGCCCGGAGGAATTTTGCTGCGATGATGACATTCATCATGTCTGAACCACCTAAAACCCGCGTCCGCGGCGCCGCGTCGTCGCCTGCCCTGCCCCCGCTGGCGCTTGAAGCGCTGGCTGGTTCCGGGCTGGCCAACGTGGTCGAACGCGCCAAATGGCTGGCCACGCTCGATCCGTTGCTGCGCCAGAGTCTCCCCGCCACCTTGGCCGACCAATGCAAGTTGGCCAACGTGGATGACAAGCACTTGGTGTTCCTGGTGAGCGCGCCGGTCTGGAAAGCCAAGCTGCGGCTGCATGCCGACGCCCTGCTGGACGCGGCGGCCGCGGCCGGCCTCAAGGCCCGGACGCTCGTGGTGAAGGTGTCCGCTCCGGTGACGCCCGTCCCCACGGGGACCGGTCCAACGAGGACACTTTCCGAGGCAGTCCGCGATTCACTGCGGGCCACCGCCCAATCGGTTTCCGATCCGGAGCTCCGGGCACAGCTTCTGAGGCTGGCCTCGTCATCCCGGTCGGGGACCGACGGGGCATGATGCCCCGGCTTTCCCGGCCAAGTCGTTAACCGAACGTTAAACGGGGGTCAGCCTTTGTGACCCGGGTCTCGTTTCGCTGTCGCGAAACGAGACGCCCTCCTCACACCGCCTGGGCGGGATGGGCGTAGGAAATCGGCGCCAGCGCCGGGTCCTCGAAGGTGACCTCTTCCCAGGCCGAGGTGTCGGCCAGCAGGGTCCGGAGCAGCTGGTTGTTGAGCGCGTGGCCGGACTTGTAGCCGTAGAACGCGCCGATCAGGCTGTGGCCGAGCAGGTAAAGGTCGCCGATGGCGTCGAGGATCTTGTGCTTGACGAACTCGTCCTCGTAGCGAAGGCCGTCCTCGTTCAGCACCCGGTAGTCGTCGAGCACGATGGCATTGTCCATCGAGCCGCCCAGCGCCAGGTTGCGCTCGCGCAGGAACTCGATGTCCTTCATGAAGCCGAAGGTCCGGGCCCGGCTCACTTCCTTGACAAAGGAGGTGGTCGAGAAGTCGATCTCGGTGCTGGAGGTCGACTTGTTGAAGATCGGATGCTGGAAATCGATGGTGAAGCCGACCTTGAAGCCGTCGAACGGCTCGAAGCGGGCCCACTTGTCGCCGTCCTCGACCTTGATCGGCTTGAGGATGCGGATGAAGCGCTTGGCCTTGGCCTGCTCTTCGATGCCCGCGGACTGCAGCAGGAACACGAAGGGGCCGGCGGAGCCGTCCATGATCGGCACTTCGGCCGTCGACAGGTCCACGTAGGCGTTGTCGATGCCCAGCCCGGCCATGGCCGACAGCAGGTGCTCGATGGTCATGACCCGGGTGTTGCCTTCCACCAGCGCGGTGCACAGGCTGGTGTCGCCGACCTTCTCGGCCTTGGCGTGGATTTCCACCGGGGTTTCGAAGTCAACGCGCCGGAACACGATGCCGGTATCGGGCGCAGCCGGGCGCAAGGTCATGTAGACCTTCTCGCCGCTATGCAGGCCGACGCCGGTGGCGCGGATGACGTTCTTGAGGGTTCTTTGTCTGATCATTTTTGTGGCGTTCTCCGCTCAGGAGCGCGCAAAACCGCTCGAACCATAGCACAGGGCGCAATGAACGAAAACCTAACATTATTCCCAGCGTCTCGTTACAGCAACAATTGTGAGCCAGTTCACGGCTTTACGGTCGCCACCGACACACCCCCCGGCCGGAAAAGGACCCGCCGGCAGGGCCGGCGGGCCAAGGTTTCCTGACCCCCTGGGGACAGCAGGCCTAACCCTGGAAGCAGGGCTGGACCCTGACCGGCGCGGCCATCCAGGCCGGCCGGCTGCGGTCCGCGCCGGGGGCACCTGGTCGGGTGCCCGCGACCGGACCGCCACTCAACTCAGTCGGCCTGGCGACGCAGGAAGGCCGGGATGTCCAGGTAGCTGTGGTCGTTGGGCATTTCGGCCAGGGCGCTGGTGGCCCCCGACGCCGGCTCGTGCGACCGGCCGGCGCGCAGGCCGAGGTGGCCGTTGGCCTGGGGCGGCGCCGCGGTGACGTTGGCCATCGCGTCGTAGTCCACCTGGCCGGTGCTGGCATTGCGCACCAGCTTGACCGGGGCCCGGTAGGCCTCCTTCTCCGGGGCGCGCGGGGCGGCCTGGCGCACGGCGCCGCGGTTGAGGCCGGTGGCCACCACGGTGACGCGCACTTCGTCCTGCATGTCCGGGTCCAGCGAGGTGCCGATGACGACGGTGGCGTCCTCGGAGGCGAAGTCCTCGATGGTGCGGCCGATCTCGTCGAACTCGGCCATGGTGAAGTCCGGGCCGGCGGTGATGTTGACCAGCACGCCGTTGGCGCCCGAGAGATTGACCTCGTCCAGCAGCGGGTTGGAGATCGCGGCCTCGGCGGCGGCCTGGGCGCGGTCGTCGCCGCGGGCCACGCCGGTACCCATCATCGCCAGGCCCATTTCGGACATGACGGTGCGGACGTCGGCGAAGTCGACGTTGATCAGGCCCGGGCTGACGATCAGGTCGGCGATGCCCTTCACTGCGCCCAGCAGCACGTCGTTGGCGGCGCGGAAGGCCTGGACCATGGTGGCCTGGCGGCCGAGCACGGTGATGAGCTTCTCGTTCGGGATGGTGATGAGCGAGTCGCAGTGGTGGCTCAGCTCCTCGATGCCCTTGAGCGCCACCTGCATGCGGCGGCGACCCTCGAACGGGAACGGCTTGGTGATGACGGCGACCGTCAGGATGCCCATCTCCTTGGCCAGCTGCGCCACGACCGGGGCCGCGCCCGTGCCGGTGCCGCCGCCCATGCCGGCGGTGATGAAGACCATGTCGGCGCCTTCCAGCGCCTCGACGATGCGCTCGCGGTCCTCCAGCGCGGCCTGGCGGCCGACTTCCGGGTTGGCGCCGGCGCCCAGGCCCTTGGTGACGTTGCCGCCGAGCTGCAGCTGCAGCTTGGCGCCGCACTGCTTGATCGCCTGCGCGTCGGTGTTGGCGGTGATGAACTCCACGCCTTCCACGCCCGCGTTGACCATGTGCGCCACGGCGTTGCCGCCACCGCCACCGACGCCGATGACCTTGATTACCGCATTGGGTGCCAACTTCTCGATCAGTTCAAAATGTGCCATGTCCGCGTCCTCCGTGATTCGAATCCAGGGGTTTGTGTTTTCTTGTTCGTTGCGTTTGCCGCTACCTCAATGACGTCGTTCAGAACTCACCGCGATACCAGTTCTTGAACTTCGTCCAAATCGTCCCCGCCTTGCCCGCCGACAGCGTCGGCCGGCGCGGGTGTTCCAACTGGCTGCCCCACAGCAGCAGGCCAACGCCGGTGGCGTGCACCGGGTTGCCCACCACTTCGCCCAGGCCGGACACGTGCTGGGGGATGCCCACCCGCACCGGCATGTGCAGCATTTCCTCGGCGAGCTCGACCACGCCCTCCATCCGCGAGGCGCCGCCGGTGAGCACCAGGCCGGCGCGCACCAGCTCCTCGAAGCCGGAGCGGCGCAGCTCGGCCTGCACCATCTCGAAGATTTCCTCGTAGCGGTTCTGCACCGCCTCGGCCAGGGCCTGGCGCGCCAGGCGGCGCGGCGGGCGGTCGCCGACGCTGGGCACCTGGATCGACTCCTCGGCGGTGGCCAGCTGGGCCAGCGCGCAGGCGTAGCGGACCTTGATCTGCTCGGCCTCCGGCGTCGGCGTGCGCAGCAGGTGGGCGATGTCGTTGGTGACCTGGTCGCCGGCGATCGGCAGCGATGCGGAGTGGCGGATCGCGCCCTGCACGAACACCGCGATGTCGGTGGTGCCGGCGCCGATGTCGACCAGCACCACGCCCAGTTCCTTTTCGTCGGTGGTCAGCACCGCGGTGCTGGAGGCCAGCGAGCTCAGGATCAGGTCATCCACCTGCAGGCCACAGCGCTGCACGCACTTCATCACGTTGCTGGCGGCCGACTGGGCGCCGGTGACCAGGTGCGCGCGCACCTCGAGCCGCACCCCCGACATGCCGACCGGGTTGCGGATGCCTTCCTGCGAGTTGTCGACGATGTATTCCTGGGCGATGGCGTGCAGGATCTTCTGGTCGGCCGGCACCGCCACGGCCTTGGCCGCTTCCAGCACGCGGTCGAGGTCTGCATACGTCACCTCGCCGCCCGCCACCGGCACGATGCCGGGCGAATTGCGGCACTGGGTGTGGCTGCCGGTGATCGAGGCATACACCGAACGGATCTCGCAGCCGGCCATCAGCTCGGCTTCCTCGATCGCGCGCTGGATCGACTGCACGGTGGACTCGATGTCGACCACCACGCCGCGCTTCATGCCGCGCGACTCGTGCGAGCCGATGCCGATCACTTCGATTTCCTGGCCGGGCGAGTACTCGCCCACCAGCGCGGTGATCTTGGAGGTGCCGATGTCGAGGCCGACGATCAGCGACTTGTCGCCTTTGCGGTTCATGCGTTTCCTTCCTGCGGATTGCCGGCGGCGTCGCGGAGCGACGGGCCTGCCGGGGCCGGCGCCGGGGCGGCCGGCGGCGGCGGATCACCCCAGACCAGGGTGAAGCCATTGGTGTAGCGGAGGTCGGCGCGGACGAGCACGCGTGGTTCGTCGTCGCGCAGGCGCGGCAGCAGCCGGGCGAAGCGCGCCAGGCGCGCCTGCGGATCGCCGCGACCGGCTTCCACTTCGGTGCCGTCGTCCAGCGTCAGGCTCCAGCTGCCGCGCGCGCTGAGCCGGACCGTCGCGACCTTGGCGCCGACGGTGAGGAAGAGCGGACGCGCCAGGCTGTGGAAGGACATCAGTTCGCTGGCGCGGTCCTCGGCGCCCTCGAACAGCGGCAGGCCGGCGCCGGCGCCCGCGGGCGCCGCGAACAGCTTGCCGTCCTCGGACAGCAGGCGGCCGTCGGGCCAGCGCGCCACCGGCGTGTGCTCGGTCAGGCTGACCTCGAGGCGGTCGGGCCAGCGCTTGCGCACCTCCACCCGCTCCACCCACGGCAGGGCCGCCACGGCCTCGCGCACCTGGTCCAGGTCGACCGCGAAGAAGCCGCGCTGCACCTGCGGCATCACCGCCGCACGGACGGCCGCTTCGTCGACCTGGGCGAACTCGCCGGTCACCGCCAGCCGCCGCATCGGCCAGCGCTCGCCGGCGATCCAGCCGTTGAGCACGGCGACCACGGGCAGCGCCACCAGCAGGATGGCGAGGGACCAGGCGATGATGCGCAGCAGGGCGTTCACGGCGTCGCGGCCTCCCGCGGCAGGCTGGTTTCCAGCACGCGCCAGCACAGCGCCTCGAAGTCGATGCCGACCTGGCCGGCGGCCTTCGGCACCAGCGAGTGGCTGGTCATGCCCGGGGCCGTGTTCACCTCGAGCAGGTAGTTGTTGCCGGCGGCGTCGCGCATCACGTCCACGCGGCCCCAGCCGGTGCAGCCGGCGGCGCGGAAGGCCGCGAGTGCGAGCGCACGGATCGTGGCCTCGGCCTCGCCGTCCAGGCCCGGGCACAGGTACTGGGTGTCTTCGGCCTGGTACTTGGCGTGGTAGTCGTAGTACTCGCCGGCCGGCACGATGCGGATGCTGGGCAGGGCGACGTCGCCGAGGATGCCGACGGTGTACTCGCCGCCCACCACCAGCTGCTCCATCAGCAGTTCGCCCGGGTAACGCGCCGCCAGCGCCACGGCGGCGGCCAGTCCGGCGGCGTCGAAGACGCGCGAGACGCCGACGCTGGAGCCTTCGCAGGACGGCTTCACGATCACGGGCAGGCCCAGGTCGGCGGCGGCGGCACGCACCGCGGCTTCGGTCGCGGCGGCATCGGCATTCGGCGCGATGCGGGCGTAGCGCGGCGTCGGCAGGCCCACCGACAGCCAGACCTGCTTGGTGCGGATCTTGTCCATGCCCAGCGCCGAACCGAGCACGCCGGAGCCGGTGTACGGAACGCCCAGCGCCTCCAGCAGGCCCTGCAGGGTGCCGTCTTCACCGCCGCCCTTGTTGCCGTGCAGGATGTTGAAGACACGGTCGAAGCGCTTGGCCACCAGGGCCTCGACCAGCGCCGGGATGCCGTCGACCGGCTGCGCGTCGATGCCGCGCGCACGCAGGGCCTCGAGCACGTTGCGGCCCGATTCGAGCGACACCTCGCGCTCGGCGCTGGTGCCGCCCATCAGCACGGCGACGCGGCCGAAGGCCTTGGGGTCGGTCAGGCGCGGGGCGGGGATCGGCGTCATGCCTTGGGTTCTCCGGGGATGCCGTGGGCCGCCAGTTCGGCGGCGACGTGGCCGATGTCGCCGGCGCCCATCACCAGCAGCAGGTCGCCGTCGGCCAGCACGTCGGCCAGCACGTTCGGCAGTTCGCGGGCCGCGCCGGCCAGCACCGGGTCGAGCCGGCCGCGGGCGCGGATGGCGCGCGCCAGTGCCTTGGCGTCGGCACCGGCGATGTGGGCTTCGCCGGCCGGGTAGACGTCGGTCAGCACCACTGCGTCGGCGCTCGAGAGCACCGCCGCGAAATCGTCGAACAGGTCCCGGGTGCGGGTGTAGCGGTGCGGCTGGAAGGCGACCACCAGGCGGCGCGACGGCCAGCCGCCGCGGGCCGCGGCGAACACGGCTTCGAGCTCCTTCGGGTGGTGGCCGTAGTCGTCGACCAGCAGCGCCTTGCCGCGGCCGAAGTCGAGTTCGCCCTTGAGGTTGAAGCGGCGGCCGATGCCCTGGAACTTCTCCAGCGCGGCCGCGATCGCCCGGGGCTCGACCCCGAGCTGCCAGCCGATGGCGGCCGCGGCGAGCGCGTTGAGCACGTTGTGGCGGCCGGGCAGGTTCAGGGTCACGGCCTGCGGCGCGCTTTCCGGCAGGTGCAGGGTGAAGCGCATGCAGGCGCCGTCCTGGCGCACGTCGCGGGCGGTGACGTCGGCCGGCTGGTCGATGCCGTAGGTCACGAGGTGCCGCGGCGTCTCCGCCGCCAGTGCCGCCACCTCGGCGTCGTCGACGCAGAGCACGGCCAGGCCATAGAACGGCAGCCGGTGCAGGAACTCATTGAAGGCCGCCTTGACGCGCTCGAAGTCGCCGCCGTAGTTCTCGAGGTGATCGGCATCGATGTTGGTGACCACGGCCACCAGCGGGTTCAGGCGCAGGAAACTGCCGTCGCTCTCGTCGGCCTCGGCCACCAGCCACTGGCCCTTGCCCAGGCGCGCGTTGGCGCCGGCGGAAAGCAGCTGGCCGCCGATCACGAAGGTCGGGTCCAGCCCGCCTTCGCTGAGCACGCTGGCGACCAGCGAGGTCGTGGTGGTCTTGCCGTGGGTGCCGGCGATCGCGATGCCGCGCTTGAAGCGCATCAGTTCGGCCAGCATCTCGGCGCGCGGCACCACCGGGATGCGCTCGCTGCGGGCGGCAACCAGCTCCGGGTTGTCGGCGCGGATGGCGCTCGAGACCACCACCACGTCGGCGCCGGTGATGTTGGCAGCGACGTGGCCGCGGTGGATGCTGGCGCCCAGGGCGAGCAGGCGGCGGGTGGCCGGCGACTCATTCTGGTCGGAGCCCGAGACCTGGTAGCCGAGCGTCACCAGCACCTCGGCGATGCCGCTCATGCCGACGCCACCGATGCCGATGAAGTGCACGCGCGGGAAGGCGCGGGCCAGGTCACCGGTGTCCTGCAGGCGACGACGGATCATGCGCGGGCCTCCTGCAGCACCAGGTCGGCCACGCGCTCGGCGGCGTCGGGACGGGCGGCGGCACGCGCCGCCGCGGCCATGGCCAGGCGCGCCGGCGCGTCGGCCAGCAGCGCCGACAGCGCCGACAGCAGGCGCGCTTCGAAGCCCTCGCCTTCCGGCAGCAGGCGCGCGGCGCCGCGCTCGACCAGGTACTCGGCGTTGCGGGTCTGGTGGTCATCCACCGCCTTGGGGAAGGGCACCAGCAGCGAGCCGACGCCGGCGGCGCACAGCTCGGCCAGGGTCAGCGCGCCGGCGCGGCACACGACCAGGTCGGCCCAGGCGTAGGCCTCGGCCATGTCGGCGATGAAGGGTTCAACGCTGGCCGGCACGCCGGCCTGTTCGTAGACGCGGCGCGAGGCCTCGGCGTGGCGTTCGCCGCACTGGTGCCGCACGGCCGGGCGCTGGTCCTGCGGCAGCCGCGCCAGCAGCGCGGGCAGCGCGGTGTTCAGGGCGTAGGCGCCCTGGCTGCCGCCCAGCACCAGCAGGCGCACCGGGCCGCTGCGGCCGGCGAAGCGCTCGGCCGGCGGCGGCACGGCGGCGATCGCCGGCCGCACGGGGTTGCCCACGTCCACGGTCTCGCGGCCGGGGAAGCTGCCCGGGAAGCCGCACAGCACGCGGCGCGCGACCCGCGCCAGCACGCGATTGGTGAGGCCGGGCGCGCGGTTCTGTTCGTGCACCAGCAGCGGGCGCCGCAGCAGCCAGGCGCAGAAGCCGCCCGGCCCCGCCGCGTAGCCGCCGAAGCTGAGCACGGCGCGCGGCCGGGCCCGGCGCAGCACGCCCAGCGCCTGGGCGCAGGCGCGCAGCAGCACGAACGGCGCCTTGAGCAGGGTCATCGCGCCCTTGCCGCGCAGGCCGCCGATGGCGATGGTTTCGATGCGCACGCCCGCCTGCGGCACCAGCCGCGTTTCCATGCCGCCGGCGGCGCCCAGCCAAAGCACCGGCACGTCGCGCTGCTGCAGGGCCTGGGCCACGGCCAGGCCCGGGAAGATGTGTCCGCCGGTGCCGCCGGCCAGGATCAGGACGGGGCCGGTCATGCCACCGCTCCGATCTTGGGTTCGATGCGATGGCGGGAACCCCGCGGGCCCACGGCCGGCGCCAGCGCCGCCGGCGACTGCGGCGGCAGCGTCGCGTCCAGGCTCGGCTCGCCCGGCTCGGGCAGGCCGTCGCCGCTGCGCAGGCGCGCGACCTGGCGTTCGGCGCGGTCGAGCTCGTAGCTCACGCGGAGCAGCAGGCCGATCGCCATGCAGGTGATCAGCACGCTCGAGCCGCCCGACGAGATCAGCGGCAGGGTCAGGCCCTTGGTTGGCAGCAGGCCCAGGTTCACGCCGATCGAGACGAAGGACTGCAGGCTCACCCACAGGCCGACGCCGAAGGCGCAGAAGCCGGCGAAGTGGCGGCGCATGTTCACGGCGCGGAAGCCGATGTCGAAGGCGCGCCAGGTGAACGCCGCGAACAGCGCGATGATGCCGAACGAGCCCACGAAGCCCAGCTCTTCGGCGGTTACCGAGAAGATGAAGTCGGTGTGCGCCTCGGGCAGGTAGAAGAGCTTCTGCACGCTGCCGCCCAGGCCGACGCCGAACCACTCGCCGCGACCGATCGCGATCAGGGCCTGGGTGAGCTGGAAGCCGTCGTTGAACGGATCCGCCCAGGGATCGCGGAACGACGTCAGCCGGCGCACGCGGTAGGGCTCGGCGATCGCCACGATCGCCAGCAGCGGCAGCGCCACCAGCGCCGGGATCAGCAGGTTGCGGATGCGGGCGCCACCCAGCCAGACCATGCCGCCGGTGATCGCCAGCAGCAGCGCCGCCGAGCCGAAGTCCGGCTGCAGCAGCAGCAACACCACGATGATGCCGGCCATGGCCAGCGGCTTGATCAGCGCCATCCACTGCTGGGCGATCTCGTCGCGGTAGCGCACGAGGTAGCTGGCGAGCCAGATGATGAACATCAGCTTCACCGCCTCGACCGCCTGGAACTTGGACACGCCCAGGTTCAGCCAGCGCTGCGCGCCGTTGACGGTGTGGCCGATGCCGGGCAGGAACACCAGCAGCAGCATCACGAAGCACAGCGCCAGCAGCAGGTGGCTGTACTTCTCGACGATCTTGAGTTCGATCCGCATCAGCGTCCAGGCCAGGCCGCCGCCCACGCACAGGAACACCAGGTGCCGGATCAGGAAGTGGAACGGACCCACCGACAGCCCTTCCGCGATCGCGATCGAGCTCGAGGCCACCATCACCACGCCCAGCCCGACCAGCGCCAGCGTCAACAGCAGCAGCACCGGATCGTAGCGACCGGTGATGGCGTCGAGGCGGGTGGCCTGGCGGCTGCGGTCGGAGGCGTCCATCTCAACGCACCTTCAACGTGGCGAGGCCGACGAGCACGAGCATCACCGAGATGATCCAGAAGCGCACGATCACGCGCGGCTCCGGCCAACCCTTGAGCTCGAAGTGATGGTGGATCGGCGCCATCCGGAACACGCGCTTGCCGGTGAGCTTGAAGCTGGCGACCTGGATCATCACCGACAGCGTCTCGACCACGAAGATGCCGCCCATCAGCACCAGGATCGCTTCCTGGCGCACGATCACCGCGATGGTGCCCAGCACGGCGCCCAGCGCCAGCGCACCGATGTCGCCCATGAACACCATGGCCGGATAGGTGTTGAACCACAGGAAGCCCAGGCCGGCGCCGGCGATCGCCGCGCAGACGATGGTGATTTCGCCCGCGCCCGGGATCGCCGGGATCTGCAGGTACTGCGAGAACACCGCATTGCCCGAGGCGTAGGCGAAGATGCCCAGCGCCGCCGCCACCAGCACGGTCGGCATGATCGCCAGACCGTCGAGGCCGTCGGTCAGGTTCACCGCGTTCGAGAAGCCCACGATCCAGAAGTAGGCGATGACCACGAACATCCCGCCCAGCGGGATCGCGAAGTCCTTGAGCAGCGGCAGGAACAGCGTGGTCGCGTTGGCATTGTCGGCGGTGTAGTACAGGTACAGCGCCGCGGCCAGGCCGAAGATCGACTGCAGCGCGTACTTGTGTCGCGACTTGAGGCCATTGGGATCGCGCTTGACGATCTTGATCCAGTCGTCCAGCCAGCCAATGGCGCCGAAGGCGATCATCACCGCCAGCAGCACCCACACGTACTTGTTGCGCAGGTCGGCCCACATCAGCGTCGACAGCGACACCGTCATCAGGATCAGGGTGCCGCCCATGGTCGGCGTGCCGGCCTTGGAGAAGTGGCTCTGCGGACCGTCGGTGCGGATCGGCTGGCCGCCCTTGAGCTGGGCCAGGCGCGCGATCACGCGCGGGCCGAGCCACAGCGACAGCAGCAGGGCGGTCAGTGCGCCCAGGATGGCGCGGAAGGTGATGTAGCCGAACAGCGGCGGCATCAGGCCCATCTCGTGCAGCCAGCGGGCCAGTTCAAGCAACATGGTCGGCGTCTCCTTGCCGGTCGGCGGCCAGCAGCGCGGCCATTACCTTGTCCATCGCGCTCGAGCGCGAACCCTTCACCACGCAGCGCAGCCCCGCGCCGGCCGAGCGCAGCGCCGGTGCCAGCGCCGCGACCAGCGCGGCCTGGTCGGCGAAGTGCCGGGCGCCGTCGCCGAACGCGCGGCTGGCGTGCGCGCTCAGCCCGCCCACCGTCCACAGCCGGGCGATGCCGGCGCGGCGCGCCTGCGTGCCGATGTCGGCGTGCATGGTTTCGCCGCCCTCGCCCAGCTCCTTCATGTCGCCCAGCACCAGCCAGGCCTCGCCGCCGGTCGCGGCCAGCGCGGCGATGGCCGCGGCCACCGAGCCCGGGTTGGCGTTGTAGCTGTCGTCCACCAGCACGGCGCCGTTGGCCAAGGTGTGCGGGACCTGGCGTCCCGGCACCGAGGCGGCGACGCCGAGCCCGGCGACCACGTCGTCGAGCGACGCCCCCGCCCCCAGCGCCAGCGACGCCGCGGCCAGCGCGTTCATCACGTTGTGGCGGCCGGCCAGCGGCAGGGCGACCTCGGCCTGCCCGGCCGGCGTGTGCAGCCGGAAGCGGGTGCCGTCGGCGCCGGCCTGCAGTTGGGTGGCGCGCACTTCGGCATCGTTCTCGAGGCCGAAGCGCAGCACCCGGCGCGAACCGATGCGCTGCATGAACCACGGCGCGAAGGCGTCGTCGGCATTCACCACTGCGACGCCGTCGTCGGGCAGCGCTTCGTAGATCGCGCCCTTGGTCTCGGCGATGCCCAGCAGGCTGCCCATGCGCTCGAGGTGGGCGGCCATGACGTTGTTGACCAGCGACACCTGCGGCGGCGCGATCGAGGCCAGGTAAGCGATGTCACCCGGCTGGCCGGCGCCCATCTCGTAGATGGCGAAGCGCGCGTCTTCCGGCGCATCCAGCACCGCCAGCGGCAGCCCGATCTCGTTGTTGAAGTTGCCCGGGTTGGCGTAGGCCTTGCCGGCGCGCGACAGGATGCCCAGCAGCAGCGTCTTCACCGACGTCTTGCCGTTGCTGCCGGTGATGCCGACCACCACCGCGGGGCGGCCCTGCTGCATGCCGGCGGCGAACTCGCCCAGCGCGTCCTGGGTGTCGGCGCACAGCACCTGCGGCAGCGCGCAGTCGACTTCGCGCTGGACCAGCAGCGCCGCGGCGCCGCGCTCGAGCGCCTGGGCGACGTGGTCATGGCCGTCGTGGCGCTCGCCGCGCAGCGCCACGAACAGGCCGCCCGGCGCCAGCTTGCGGCCGTCGGTGCCGACCGACGTGATCTCGACGTCGGCGCCGAGATGGCGGCCTTCGACCCAGCGCGCGATCTGCGACAGCAGCACCGGCCTCATGCGCGGGCCTCCAGCACGGCGCGCGCGACCTTGAGGTCGTCGAACGGATGCTTCACGCCCTGCACTTCCTGGTAGGGCTCGTGGCCCTTGCCCGCCACCAGCACCACGTCGCCGGGGCCGGCGTCGGCCAGCGCCA
Source organism: Arenimonas sp. (assembly GCF_035721105.1). Lineage (GTDB taxonomy): Bacteria > Pseudomonadota > Gammaproteobacteria > Xanthomonadales > Xanthomonadaceae > Arenimonas. The sequence continues at coordinate 23,172 of NZ_DASTNG010000082.1, forward strand.
GCGCGATCGCCTGCGCCCGGTCGCGCTGTACCTGCACGCGATCCGGACGGACGAAGCCGGCCAGGATGCCGGCGACGATGGCATCGCCGTCCTCGCGGCGGGGGTTGTCGTCGGTGACGACCACGCGGTCGGCGCCGGCCTCGGCGATCGCCGCCATCTGCGGGCGCTTGCCGGCGTCGCGCTCGCCGCCGCAGCCTAACACGCACGTCAGGCGGCCCGGGGTGTGGGCGCGCAGGCTCGAGAGCGCCTGTTCCAGCGCATCGGGCGTGTGGGCGTAATCGACCACTACCAGCGGCCGGCCATCGCGGCCGCCGACCCGGCTCATGCGGCCGTCGACCGGCGCCAGCCGCGGCAGCATGGCGGCGACGGCGTCCAGCGGCCAGTCGAGCGCACGCAGCGCACCGGCCACCGCCAGCAGGTTGTCGACGTTGAACCGACCCAGCAGCGGCGAAGCCACCGCCTGGCGCGCGTCGCCCTCGACCAGGTCGAAGCGCAGGCCGGCCGGCGCCAGCGCCACCCGGTCGGCGCGCAGCGTCGCGTCGGCGTGGCCGCGCGAGCTCAGGCCGATGCGGCGCGCCGCGGCCGGCGCCCGCGCCAGCAGCGCCGGCCCGAAGGCATCGTCCAGGTTCACCACCACGGCCTGCAGCGTCGGCCACGCGAACAGGCGCGCCTTGGCGGCGCCGTAGGCTTCCATGGTGCCGTGGAAATCCAGGTGGTCGCGGGTGAGGTTGGTGAACACCGCGATGCGGAACGCCACCGCGTCGACCCGGCCCTGCACCAGCGCGTGCGACGACACTTCCATCGCCACGTGGGTGGCGCCGGCGTCGCGCATTTCCGCCAGCAGGCGGTGCACGGCGATCACGTCGGGCGTGGTTCGCTCGCCGGCGACCAGCTGGCCGTGCAGGCCGGCGCCCAGGGTGCCGATGCTGCCGGCGACGCCGCCGCCCAGCGTCAGCGCCTGGGCCAGCAGCTGCACCGTCGAGGTCTTGCCATTGGTGCCGGTGACGCCCGCCACCGCCAGCGCCCGCGACGGCGCACCGTAGAAGCGATCGGCCAGTTCGCCCTGGCGCTGGCGCAGGCCGGGGACGGCCACGGCGGCGTCGCCCGGCATCTGGTCGGCCGGGGCCGGCGGTTCGAACAGGATCACGCTGGCGCCGGCGGCGCGCGCCTGCCCGGCGTGGCGCAGGCCGTGGGTGCTGGCGCCGGCCAGGGCGATGAAGGCATCGCCTTCGCGCAGCGCGCGGCTGTCCGCGGTCAGGCCGCGCAGCAACGGATCGAAGCCGGCGGGGAGCGCCGGCTGGCCCTGGAGCAAGTCATTGAGCGACATCGCGCGCGTCATCGCAGCGCCCCCGTGCCGTCGGCGCCGGCCGGGCGGACCGCGGCGGTCTGCGGCGCCTTCTTGGCCGCCTGTTCGGCGAACCACTGCTCGATGTTGTCGGGCGGCACGTCCATCAGCCGCAGGGCGCCTTCCATCACGTGGTGGAAGACCGGGGCCGACACCGCACCGCCGCCGTATTCCTCGCCCTGCGGGTCGTGGATGACCACGGCCATGGCGAAGCGCGGATGGCTGGCCGGCACCAGGCCCACGAACACCGCCGCATAGCGCTTGGCCGCATAGCCGCCGCCGCTGGCCTTGCGCGAGGTGCCGGTCTTGCCGGCGACGCGGTAGCCCAGCACCGCGGCGCGGCGGGCGGTGCCTTCCGGGCCGGTCACGGTTTCCATCATCTGCATCAGCTGCTCGGCGATGGCCGGATCCAGCACCTGCTGGCTGGCCTTGCTGCCGCCCTTGACGAAGGTCGCCTCGTTGATGCGGCCGCCGTTGCCGATCGCGGCGTAGGCGCGCGCCAGCTGCAGCGGCGTCACCGACAGGCCGTAGCCGTAGCTGATGGTGGCCTTCTCGGCCGGGCCCCAGGTGTTGGGCGGCCGCAGCACGCCCGAGGACTCGCCCGGGAAGCCGCTGCCGCTGACCTGGCCCAGGCCCAGGCGGTGGTACATGTCGAACTGGTGCTCGTTGCTCAGCTGCTGGGCCACCAGGGTGGCGCCCACGTTGGAGCTCTTGGTGAGCACGCCGGTGAGGGTGAGCGTGCCGTAGTTGCGGAAGTCGCGGATCGGGTGGCCACCGGCCAGGGTCATGTAGCCCGGCGCGGTCTGGATCGGCGTTTCCGGCGTGAACTTGCCGCTCTCCAGCGCTGCCGCGAAGGTCAGCGTCTTCATCACCGAGCCCGGCTCGACCACGTCGGTGACCGCGCGGTTGCGCTGGGCGTCGGTGGTCGCGGACTCGCGCGCGTTCGGGTTGTACGACGGCTGGTTGACCATCGCCAGGATCTCGCCGGTGGGCACGTCCAGCACCACGATCGAGCCGGCGCTGGCGCCGTGTTCGATCAGCGCCGACTTCAGCTCGCGGTAGGCCAGGTACTGGATGCGGCGGTCGATCGACAGCACCAGGTCGTGGCCCGGCTCGGCCGGACGGATCAGGTCCACGTTCTCGACCACGCGGCCGCGGCGGTCGCGGATGACCTGCTGCGCGCCCTCGGTGCCGGTCAGCCAGTCCTCGAACGCCAGCTCCAGGCCTTCCTGGCCGTGGTCGTCGATGTTGGTGAAGCCCAGCACGTGCGCCATCACCTCGCCGTGCGGATAGAAGCGACGGAACTCGCGCTGCGAATAAACGCCCGGGATGCCCAGGTCGGTGACTTCCGCGGCCAGGTCCGGGTTCATGTGCCGGCGCAGGTACAGGAACTCCTTGTGCGCGCGCTCGCTGACCTTCTGCATCAGCACGTCGCGCGGGATGCCCAGCGCATCGGCCAGCTCGGGCAGGCGATCGGGATGCTGCAGCAGCTCCTTCGGATTCACCCACACCGACTCCACCGGCGAGGACACCGCCAGCGGCTCGCCGTTGCGGTCGCTGATCATGCCGCGCGAGGTCGGGATCGGCACTTCGCGCAGGAAGCGGGCGTCGCCCTGCTGCTGGTAGAACTCGGGATTGATCAGCTGCAGGTGGGCGGCACGCGCCACCAGCACGCCGCCGAACAGGCCCATCACCACGCCGACCGCCACCAGGCGGTGGCGCAGGCTGTAGCTGCTGCGCTGTAGCTTCATGGCTGCAGCACCACGATGTCGGCATCGGTCGGGTACTTCATGCCGATGCGGTTGCCGGCGACCTGCTCGATGCGGTTGGCCTCGGACCAGGTGGCCTGCTCGAGCTGCAGCCGGCCGAACTCGATGTTGAGCTCGTCGCGCTCGTGCTCGAGCATGGTCAGCGAGATGTAGGCCTGGCGATGCAGGTGGCGCGAGTAGACCACCGCGACCGCGCTCGCGAGCACGGCCACCACCATCAGGGCGAGCGCGAACAGGCGCGGGTTCATGCCGCGCGCTCCCCGGCGTCGTGCGCCGGCGACAGCTTCTCGGCCACGCGCATCACGGCGCTGCGGGCGCGCGGATTGGTCGCGGTCTCGGACGCGTCGGCGCGCAGCGCGCCGGACAGGTCGCGCAGCACCGGGTCGAAGGCCACGGCCACCGGCATGCGGCGGTTGCCGGGCGGGGCCTTGGCGTGGCGGGCGATGAACTGCTTGACGATGCGGTCTTCCAGCGAATGGAAGCTGATGACCACCAGCCGGCCGCCCGGCTTGAGCCGCGCCAGCGCCGCGTCCAGGCCGCGCTCGAGGTCCTCGAGTTCGCGGTTGATGAAGATCCGGATGGCCTGGAAGCTGCGGGTGGCGGGATGGATCTTGCTGTCGCCGCGGCCGACCACCGAGGCGATCAGCTCGGCCAGCTGGGCGGTGCGCAGCAGCGGCTCGTCGTCGCGGCGGGCGACGATGGTGCGGGCGATCTTGCGGCTGAGCTTTTCCTCGCCGTAGGTCCACAGCACGTCGGCGATCTCGCGCTCGTCGGCGCGCGCCAGCCAGTTGGCTGCGCTCTCGCCCGACTCCGGATCCATGCGCATGTCCAGCGGGCCGTCCTTGGAGAAGCTGAAGCCGCGCTCGGCGACGTCGAGCTGGGGCGAGGAGACGCCCAGGTCCATGAACACGCCATCGAGGCCGTCGGCGGTCTCGTCCCAGTCGGCCAGCCCGGCGAAGGAACCCCGGCGGACGCGGACGCGCGCATCCGCGCTGGCAAGCGCGTGGGCGGTGGCGATCGCTTCCGGGTCCTTGTCCATCACCAACAGCCGTCCATCCGGCCCCAGCCGGTCGAGCACGCCGCGTGCGTGGCCACCACGCCCGAACGTGCCATCCAGATACCTGCCATCCCTGAGCACACGCAGCCCGTCCAGGGCCTGCCCGAACATCACCGGGAGATGGCTGGGCTGCGTGGCTTCCCGCATCCCGGCCATGCCCGTCACAGCCTGAGGTCGAGCATGTCCTCGCTGATCTCGTCTTCACCAATGGTTTGACGGATCTGCGCGAGGTGCGCCTGCTCGCTCCACAATTCGAACTTGCCGCCCATGCCCAGCAGCACGGCCTTCTTCTCGATCGCCGCCGCGTTGCGGTGGCTGGCCGGCAGCAGCAGCCGGCCGTTGCCGTCGGGCTCGACCACGGTGGCGGCGCCGACCAGCTTCAGCTGCAGGTTGCGGTGCACGCGCTTGGCGTTGGGCAGGGCGTTGACCTGGTCGCGGACCTTTTCCCAGGCCGCTTCCGGGTACAGCCACAGGCAGCCGGCTTCGTAGGGGTTGTAGGTGACCACCAGGCGATTGGCGCAGGCGCGCGCGACCAGGTCCCGGTAGGCGGTGGGAATCGCCAGACGGCCCTTGTCGTCGATCGTGATTGCGGTTTCGCCCTGGAACATCTGTTCGGATCAACCCTTATCCACCGAAACCCACGAAAAACCCGGATTTCCCTCGGAAGCCCACGTTAGTCCTGCCCCCGGGGGCTGTCAAGGACAAAACGAGAGCAATTTCGCTAGGCGGATCAAGACTTTGCGCGAAACTTGAGAGTCTTGTTTAAGAACCATTGGGCAAGTGTTGTTTCACATGGATTTGATCCGAACCTGTGCGCTGGTCCACAGATCGGCCCCCGGCCCGGCCCGCGGGGCCAACGCGCCCGCCCCGGGCGGACCGCCCGGAGAATCTGCGCAAACGGGGAATGGGGACGAGGAAGTGGCGGAGCCGGTCGTTAAGCCGGGTTCTGTCGTGGACAGTCATTCCTCTGGGACCTGCGTCGCCGCAGGCCTCAAGCAACCAACCCGGGTGCGGCACGAGCCATGCCATAGCACCCCTATTTGGTCTTGCTCCGGGTGGGGTTTGCCGTGCCCCGAGGCGTTGTCCCCTCGGGCGGTGGGCTCTTACCCCACCGTTTCGCCCTTACCACGCACCCTTGCGGGCCGTTCGGCGGTTTGTTTTCTGTTGCACTTTCCGTCGGCTCACGCCGCCCAGGCGTTACCTGGCACCCTGCTCTGTGGAGCCCGGACTTTCCTCGGCGCATTGCTGCGACGCGACTGCCTTGACCGACTCCGCCGGGACGGATTCTCGCACGCTTTCGACGTCTGGGGCGAAAGGCAAGTCAGCCACGGATGAACACAGATGAACACGGATAGAGCAAACGATCGACTGGGAGATTCATGCCCGATGCGCCGCGCCGCATCCTCCGACGCCTTACCCAGTTCAATGTTCCTGAAAGCAATATCCGTGTTTATCCGTGTTCGTCCGTGGCTGAATCGCTCTATCCCTCACCACCGCCATACAGTGACTTGCGCGGCGCGCCGCTCAGGTCGGCGGCGAGTTTGGCGGCGACGGAGGGTTTGAGGTGTTCGGCGAGCTTGGCGTACAGGCGCTGGCCTTCGATCAGGCGGGCGGCGGTGTCGTCTTCGCAGCCGCGCACGACCAGCACGAACTCGCCCTTGCGCTGGTTGTCGTCGGCGGCGACCTTGGCCGCGATCGCAGCCAGGGTGTCGCCCAGCACCGTTTCGAACAGTTTCGTCAGTTCGCGTGCGAGGACGGCTTCGCGATCGCCGCCGAATGCCGCGACGAAATCGGCGAGGCTTTCCTCGATGCGATGCGAGCTTTCGTAGAACACCAGCGTCCGGGATTCCCGCGCCAACGCCGCCAGCCGCTCGCGTCGCGCCGAGCCCTTGGCCGGCAGGAAGCCCTCGAAGCAGAAGCGATCGCTGGGGACGCCGGCCACCGACAGCGCGGCGATGGCGGCGCAGGCGCCGGGGATCGGGCTCACCGCCAGGCCGGCGGCCCGCACTTCGCGCACCAGGCGGTAGCCCGGATCGCTGACCAGCGGCGTGCCGGCGTCGGACACCAGCGCCAGCCGCTCGCCGGCGCGCAGGCGCTCGACCAGCTTCCAGGCGATCTCGCCCTCGTTGTGTTCGTGCAGCGCCAGCAGCGGCCGATCGATGCCCAGGGCCACCAGCATCTGGCGCGTGTGCCGGGTGTCTTCGGCACAGATCGCGTCCACCGACGCCAGCACCTCGCGCGCCCGCGCGCCGAGGTCGCCGAGGTTGCCGATGGGCGTGGCCACCACGTAAAGCGTTCCTGCCTGGGTCGTTGCCATGACCGCGCCCTCCTTGTGCACCGGGGTATCATCTTAGCGGCATCACCTTCCCGGACCCCCGACCATGCTGCGATCCGCTTCCTTCCTGTTGGCCCTGGCCCTGATTTCGGGCTGTGCCAGCGTGGCCGTCTCCCCGTCCGCGCCGGTGGCCGGGGCGGCCGCCACCCCCGCCGCACGCCTGGCGGCCGACGGCCAGCACCTCGAGGCGGCCCGCGCCTACGCCGCCGAGGCGGGCAGCGCCCGCGGCAGCGCCCGGGACCGCAGCTGGCTGTACGCGGCCGACCAGTACCTGCTGGCCGGCGACCCGGGCGCCGCCGCGCAGGCCCTGGCGCAGGCCAACGCCCGCCGGCTCGAGGGCCGCGACGCGCTGCTGCACGACCTGCTCGCGTCGGAGCTCGATGTCGCTGCCGGCCGCCACGCCCCGGCGCTGGCCCGGCTCGGCCAGTCCCGCGACGCCGTGCCGGACCGCCTGAAGGCGCGCTGGCACGCCGCCCGCGCCGCGGCGATGGAAGCCGCCGGCCGCGCTTTCGACGCCGCCGGTGAGCGTGCCTGGATGCAGGATGCACTCGACCGCGAAGCCCGCCTGGACAACCTGCGCCGCATCGACGCCCTGCTGCGGACGGTGCCCGACCCGGCCCTGGCGGCCGGCAGCGCCGCGCTGCCCGTCGGCCACCCGCTCTACCTCTACGCCGGTCGCGCGCTGACCCAGCGCGGCCTGCCCCTGCCCCGCCCGTATGACCGCAGCGCCTCGGCGCCGGGCATGCAGGACCTGCCGCCGGCCGAACGCGACGGCTATCGCCCGCCCGAGCGCCTGGCGGCCCTGCTGCCGCTCACCGGCCCACTGGGTCCGGCCGGCCAGAGCGTGCGCGACGGCCTGCTGGCCGGCTATTACGGCGAGCTGCGCCGCCGACCCGAGCTGCGCTTCTACGACACCGCCGGTCCCGAAGGCGTGCGCGGTGCGCTGGCCCAGGCCCACGCCGACGGCGCGCAGATGATCGTCGGCCCGCTGGCGCGCGACCAGGTGGACGCGCTGTTCAGCCTGCCCGAACTCGACTTGCCGGTGGTCGCGCTCAACCGCGGCGGCATCGCGCCGCCGCCGGGCAGCACCACCTTCGCGCTGGCGCCCGAGGACGAAGGCGTGGCCGCGGCCGAACGCCTGCTCGATCGCGGCATGCGCCGCATCCTGGTGGTCACCCAGGCCGACGAGAATGCGAGCCGCGCGCTCGGCGCCTTCCGCGAACGGCTGCGGGCCGGCGGCGGCGAGATCATCGCCGAGGTCACCGTCACCGACGACAACCCGGACTACGTGCCGGCGCTGCAGCAGGCGCTGGCCGGCGCCCGCCCCGACGCGGTATTCCAGCCGCTGCGCGCGGCCCAGGCGCGTCTGCTGGCCAGCCAGATGGACACCGCCGGCCTGGATGGCGTGGCGCGGGTCGCGACCTCGCTCATCCTCTCCGGCGCCAACCTGCGCATGGACGTGGAGCTGGACGGCATCGAGTACCCCGAACTGCCCTGGCTGCTCGGCCTGCGCGGCGGCATGCCCGATGCCGACAGCCTGGGCCGCAGCCTGCCCAGCGCCCAGGGCGGCGGCGCCCGGCTGTTCGCCTTTGGCATGGACGCCTGGCAGCTGGCGGCGTTCGCCGACCTGCTGGCGCGCGACCCGGCGGCGCAGCTGCGCGGCGCCACCGGCGAACTGCAGGTCGACGGCTTCGGACTGGTGCAGCGCCGGCCGGCCTGGGCGGTCTTCAGCGGCGGTCGCTCGCGCCCGGCGCTGGACGGCGCGCTGCTGCCCGATGCCGGCACGCCCTGACCGGCAAGCCCTGGGCGCCGCGGCCGAAGCCGCGGCCCTGCGCCACCTCGAAGCCGCGGGCCTGGTGCTGCTGGCCCGCAACGCCCGCTTCAAGGTCGGCGAACTCGACCTGGTGATGCGCGACGGCGACACCGTCGTGTTCGTCGAGGTGCGCCTGCGCAACGCCACCCACTTCGGCGACGGCTTCGCGTCGGTGGACCGCCGCAAGCGGCAGCGCATGGTGCGCGCGGCACAGGCCTGGCTGGCGGCGCGTCCGGCGCTGGCGCGGCACCCCTGCCGACTGGACGTGGTGTCGGCCCGGGCCGAGGACGGGGCGCACGCCCTGGACTGGCAGCGCGACGCCTTCACCCTCGCCGACGTGTAGCCGACGCGCGGCCGGCCACCGGCCCGCTCGCCGGCCCGTGCGGCCGCAGGCGCTAGAATCCGCCGATGCCCGCTTCCCTGCCCGCCGAACTGGCCGCCCGCCTTGCCGAACTGCTCGGCCCGGGCGGGCTGCTGCTCGATCCGTCCGAGCGCCTGGCCTACGGCTACGACAACTCACGCCGCCAGGGCCTGCCGCTGGCCGTGGCGCTGCCGACCACGGCGGCGCAGGTGCAGGCCCTCGTGCGCCTTTGCCGCGAGGCACGGCTGCCGATCGTGGCACGCGGGCGCGGCACCAACACCACCGGCGCCAGCGTGCCGGGCGAGGACGCGCTGGTGGTTTCGTTCGAACGCATGAACCGGGTGCTCGACATCCGGCCCGGCGATCGCGTGGCCGTGGTCGAGCCCGGCCTGCTCAACGGCGACCTGCAGGCCGCGCTGGCGCCGCACGGCCTGTTCTGGCCGCCGGACCCGACCAGCGCCGGCTTCTGCACGGTCGGCGGCAACCTGGCCTGCAACGCCGGCGGCCCGCGCGCGGTGAAATACGGCGCCACCCGCGACAACGTGCTGGCGCTGACCGCGGTGACCGGCGCCGGCGACCTGGTGCACTTCGGTGCGGGCACCACCAAGGGCGCCAGCGGCTACGACCTGTCGCGCCTGCTGATCGGCTCCGAAGGCACGCTGGCCCTGGTCGTCGAGGCCACCCTGAAGCTGACGCCGATCGCCTCCCAGCGCCGCGCCCTGCGCGCGCTGTATGCCGACGTCGAAAGCGCCGCGGCCGCGGTGGCGCGGCTGATGGCGCAGCCGGTGACGCCGTCGATGCTCGAGTTCATGGACGGCGACTGCGTCCGCCTGGCGCGCGAGGTGGGCGGCGCCGACCTGCCGCCGGCCGGGGCGCTGCTGATGATCGAAGCCGACGGCGAAGACGCGGTGCTGGACGCCGCGGTCGCCGCGCTGTCGGCCGCCGCCCAGGGCCCCGGCTGCCTGGACGTGGCCAGCGCGCCCGACCCGGCCGCGCGCGAGAAACTGTGGGCCGCCCGCAAGGCGCTGTCCCCCGCCCTGCGCACGCTGGCCCCGGGGAAGATCAACGAAGACGTGGTGGTGCCGGTGTCGCGCATCCCCGACCTGGTGGCGGCGGTGCGCGCGGCCGCCAGCGCGCAGCAGCTGGCCATCGTCAGCTTCGGCCATGCCGGCAACGGCAACCTGCACGTCAACATCCTGTACGACCCCGCCGACGCCAGCCAGTGCACGCGCGCCGAAGCGGCGCTGGCGGCGGTGTTCGACGCCGTGATCGCGCTCGGCGGCCAGGTCTCGGGCGAGCACGGCATCGGGCTGGTGAAACGCGAGCTGCTGGTGCGCGCGCTGACGCCGGCCACGGTGTCGCTGATGCGCGCCATCAAGTCGCAGTTCGACCCGGACGGCATCCTCAACCCCGGCAAGGTGCTGCCGCCCGCCTGAGCCGTGGCCGGCCCCGCGCGGGCGGACAGTCCCGCTACCGGGCGACGCCGCCGGCTTGCACCGCGCGTCGACCAACCCGGCGGCTCAGCGTTTGGTGCACTCCGCCGCCAGCCTCGCCGCCTCGGACGAGGCCGCCGCCGCCACCTGCACCAGCGCATCACGCCCCAGCCAGGCCAAGGCCGCCAGCACCAGCAGCGCGCCCAGCCACGGCGCGCGTCGGCGCGCCGGATTCGAATGCTTTTCCATGTCTTTCTCCCGGGTTTGGCCCGGGGAGTCCGGCGGCCGGGGTCGGCCACCGGATCCCGCGCCCGCTCAATGGTTGTTGTGGTGGTGGATCACCGCACCGATGATCACGCCGACCGGCGACAGCACGGCGCCGACCAGGGCTTCCTTCGACGACAGGTCGTGCAGGGCCGAGCCCAGGGCTTCGCCGATGGCTTCTTCCACCGGGGTCGGGCCGCTGCCCGAACCGCCGCCGCCCGACGACTCACCGTCGCCACCGGCGACCTGGGTGCACGCGTGCATGCTGAGGATGTCCATGGCGGTCTCCTCAGTGGTCGCCGCATTCGGCGTTGCGGTCGGCCATTTCCAGCGCCGCTTCCGAGGCGATGTTGGCCAGGGATTCGCGGTTGCTCCAGAGGAAGGCCGCCACCTTGAGCAGGGTGGCGCTGCCGCCGCTGACCTGGGCCGTTTGCGAAGGGGTCAAAACGTTCATGGGTGTCTCCCGGAATGCCTGCGGTTTGCAGGCAAGGCCATCTCAGCAGCACCGGGGCGGCGGGGATGCCGGCCGTTGCCGTCGCCGGGCGTCGGTCGACGCCGCGGCGGCGGGTAGCGCCCCGCGTCCCGCGATCACGGCAGCCGCCGACGCCGTGTCGGCATTGCCCGATCAGCCGTGCCGGCCAAGGCGCTTTTTTCCCACGCGACGACCACGCGGCCCATCGGCCACGGCCCCGGGGACGCGTGCGATTCTTCGGACGCCGCGCGTCAGCGCAGCAGGAAGGCCGCCAGCTGCAGCAGCCCCAGGGCCCACAGGCCCGCCAGCGCATCGTCGAGCATCGCGCCGAAGCCCCCGTGCAGGCGGCGATCGGCCCAGCCCACCGGCCAGGGCTTGGCGATGTCGAAGATCCGGAACAGCACGAAGGCCGCCAGCACCCACGGCCAGCCGGCCGGAAGCAGCAGCAGGGCGATCCACATGCCGATGTACTCGTCCCAGACCACCAGCGACGGGTCTTCGATCTTCGTCTCGCGAATGGCCCAGTGCGAGGCCCACACGCCGATGGCAAAGCCCGCCACCAGCACCGCCAGGTAAGCCGCCGGCGGCAGGTGGCGCAGGAAGAACCACCACGGCAGCAGCGCCACCAGGCTGCCCACGGTGCCCGGCGCCCGCGGCGAGAAGCCGGCGCCGAAGCCCGCCGCCACCCAGCCCAGCGGGTGCTTGATCAGGCGCCGGCGGGTGCCGACGGGCAGCACGGCCATCAGTGCACTCCCTGGAAATGCTGGAAGCCGGCCCGCGCCGGCACGTAGTCCTCGCCCTCCGGCGTCACGAAGGCCAGGCCTTCGCCGGCCTGCACCTGGCCGATGACGGTGGCGGCGGTGTCGCAGGCCGCCAGCGCCTGCTCGATCGCGAACGCAGCCGCGGGCGGCGCGGTGAAGCACAGCTCGTAGTCGTCGCCGCCGGACAGCTGCAGCGGCCAGCGCTGGGTTTCTTCGAAATGATCGGCCAGGGTGCGCGACGTCGGCAGCCGGCCCAGGTCGATGCGCGCGCCCCGCCCGCTGGCGCGCATCACGTGGCCCAGGTCGGCGGCCAGGCCATCGCTGAGGTCGATGCCGGCCGTGGCGAGGCCGCGCAGGGCGAGGCCGGCGGCGACGCGCGGCGTCGGGCGGTCGAGCCGGTAGCGCAGCTTGGCCGAGGCCGGCCCGCGCGCCCGCCACTGCGACAGCGCGCCCGCGGCATCGCCCAGCGTGCCGGTGACCCAGACCTCGTCGCCCACGCGCGCGCCGTCCCGGCGCAGCGCCGCGCCGGCAGGCACCAGGCCGTGCGCGGTGACGGTGATCGACAGCGGCCCCGAGGTGGTGTCGCCGCCGACCAGGCTCACGTCGTGCGCGTCGGCCAGTTCCAGGAAGCCATCGAGGAAGGCCTCGACGAAGCCGGCGTCGGCCTCCGGCAGCGTCAACGCCAGCGTGCACCAGGCCGGCGCGGCGGCCATCGCGGCCAGGTCGCTCAGGTTCACCGCCAGCGCCTTCCAGCCGAGGTCGGCGGCGGCGGTTTCGAGCGGGAAATGGACGCCGGCCACCAGCGTGTCGCTGGTCACCACCAGCTCGTGGCCGGGCGGCAGGCGCAGCACGGCGGCATCGTCGCCGATGCCCACCGCCACGTCGGGACGCCGCCGCGCGCGGGCGCGGATGCGGTCGATCAGGGCGAATTCGCCCGGCATCAGCCGCGACGCGGGGCCTGGGCCTCGGCCGGGCGCCAGGCCGCGGCGGCATGGTCGAGCACGCCGTTGACGAAGGTGTGGCCGTGCTCGGAGCCGAAGCGCTTGGTGGTCTCGATCGCTTCGTTGATCACCACGCGGTAGGGCACGTCGATGCGGTGGCGCAGCTCGTAGGCGGCGATGCGCAGCACCGCGCGCTCGATCGGATCGACCTGGGCGATATCGCGGTCCAGGTAGGCCGCCAGCGCCTGGTCGAGCGTGGCCAGGTTGGCCTCGACGCCGCGCACCAGGTCCTCGAAGTACTCGGTGTCGGCCACTTCCATGTCCTGCTCGTTCTGGAACTGGTCGATGACCTTGTTGATCGCGGTGTGCGACATCTGCCAGGCGTAGACGGCCTGCAGCGCGCGGCGGCGGGCGCGCGAGCGCGCGTGCGGGTCGACGCCGTCGGGGCGGGTCTGCTTCATGCGAGTTTTCCGATCAGGTTCGCCATCTCGATGATGACCAGGGCGGCTTCCTCGCCCTTGTTGCCGTGGTTGCCGCCGGCGCGGGCCTCGGCGTGGGCGTAGTCGTCGACCGCCAGCACGCCGTTGGCGACCGGCACGCCGGTGTCCAGGGCGACGCGCATCAGGCCGCGGGCGCATTCGTCCGAGACCTGCTCGAAGTGGCGGGTGTCGCCGCGCACCACGCAGCCCAGGGCGACGATGCCGGCATAGCCGATGCGGTCGATGGCGTTGGCGGCCGCCACGGGCAGCTCCCAGGCGCCGGGCACGCGGATCACGTCGACATCGGCTTCGGCCACGCCGTTGGCGATGAACGCCTTGCGGGCGCCGTCCACCAGGGTGTCGGTGATGCGCGGGTTCCAGCGGCTGGCGAGGATGGCGTAACGGGCCGAGCCGGGGCTCTGGACGTCGCCTTCGAAGTGGCTCATCGGGGACTGCCGGGCGAAAGGGCGGCCAGTTTACCGCGCCCCGGCCGGGAAGAAGAGAAAAAGGGGTCAGTGTCACTTCGTCCCGGAACCCGGCGGTTCGCCCCGGTCCTGGCACGAAGTGACACTGATCCCTTTTTCTCTTCTTCCCGCGCTGTGGGCTAGGGCGAAACGTACTCGACCACTTCCAGCCCGTAACCGGCCAGGCCCACCTGGCGGCGCGGCGTCCCCAGGACCCGCAGCTTGCCCAGGCCCAGGTCGGCCAGGATCTGGGCACCGGCGCCGTTGCGGCGCCATTCGCGGGTCTTGGGGGCCTCGCTGGCGTCGGCCTCGGTGATGCGGGCCAGCAGGTCGTCGGGGGTTACCGGCTCGGCCAGCACCACCACCACGCCCTCGCCCGCCCCGGCCACCGCGGCCAGCGCGTCGTTCACGCTGACGCCGAAGTCGGCCCGGCGCCACTGCAGCACGTCCGACAGCGGGTTCTTGACGTGCACGCGCACCAGGGTCGGCGTGGCGGCGGCCGGCTGGCCGTGCACAAGGGCGAAGTGCAGGTCGTGGGTGACGCGGTCGCGGTAGGTCACCAGCTTGAACGGGCCGTGCGCGGTCTGGATGTCACGCGCGTCCACGCGCTCGACCGTGTTCTCGGTTTCCAGCCGGTAGCGGATCAGCTCCTCGATCGAGCCGATCTTCAGGCCGTGCTCCTTCGCGAAGGCCTCGAGCTCGGGGCGGCGCGCCATCGAACCGTCCGGGTTGAGGATCTCCACCAGCACGCCGGCCGGCTCCAGGCCCGCCAGCAGCGACAGGTCGCTGGCGGCTTCGGTGTGGCCGCTGCGGGTGAGCACGCCGCCGGGCTGGGCCATCAGCGGGAAGATGTGGCCGGGCTGGGTGAGGTGCTCGGCCTTGGCGTCCGGCCGCACCGCGGTGCGGATGGTGTGGGCGCGGTCGTAGGCGCTGATGCCGGTGGTGACGCCTTCCGCCGCCTCGATGCTGACGGTGAAATTGGTGTGGTAGGGCGAATTGTTGTCGCGCACCATCGGGCCCAGGCCCAGCTGGCGGCAGCGCTCGCGGGTGAGCGAGAGGCAGACCAGGCCGCGGGCGTGGGTGACCATGAAGTTGATGTCGCTGGGCTTGACCAGCTCGGCGGCCATGATCAGGTCGCCCTCGTTCTCGCGGTCCTCGTCGTCGACGATGACGACCATGCGGCCCTGGCGGATTTCCTCGAGCAGCTCGGGGACGGTGGCGAAGCTCATTTCGATTCCTCGCGAGTCGCCAGCAGGCGCTCGACGTAGCGGGCCACGGTATCGACCTCGAGGTTGACGGCGGCGCCGACGGCGGTGTCGCCGAAGGCGGTGTGGGCGACGGTGTGCGGCACCAGGTTCACTTCGAAGCCGGCGTCGTCGACGGCGTTCACCGTGAGGCTGGTGCCGTCCACGGCGATCGAGCCCTTGTTGGCGATGTAGCGCAGCACGCTGCCGGGCGCGGCAAAGCGCCAGCGCTGGCTGCGGCCGTCGTCCCAGACCTTCTCGACCCGGCCCACGGCATCGACGTGGCCCGACACCAGGTGCCCGCCCAGGCGGTCGGTCGGCAGCAGCGAGCGCTCCAGGTTCACCGCGGCGCCGATCGGCAGCCCGCCCAGCGTGGTCAGGGCCAGCGTTTCGTTCGACACATCGGCGAACCAGCCCTCGGCGTCCCATTCGACCACCGTCAGGCAGCAGCCGCTGACCGCGATCGACTCACCCAGGGCGATATCGCCGTGCGGCAGCCCGCCCCAGCCGATGCGCAGGCGCTGGTCGCCGCCGCGGACCTCACGGGCCAGCAGGCGGCCGACGGATTGGATCAAGCCAGTGAACATGGGGGAAAGGCCCGGGAAAAGAGCGCCATTGTAAGTCCCCCGGGCGAACGCCGCGTCAGCAACCGGGGGCGGGCCGGGAACGCTGGGTTGCGGACGTCGGCCACCGGCCCGGACGCTAACCCGGGTAGCGCGCCTTGGCGCCGAACAGGAGCCAGATGAAGGGCCCAAGCAGCAGCCTCACGGCATCCATCGCCAGCGCTCGCCCGGGCTGGCCAAGCTGGCGCGCCATCCGGGAGTAGCCGAAGAACCCCGCGAACCGACCGTGGGTGGCCGCCCTGAGGTAATGATGCTTGGCGAGCGCGGGATCCGGCTCCGGACCGCGGCTGAGGTACCACGCGAAGCCCAGGCTCACTTCGGGGGTGTTCCCGAGCCGCTCTCCTTCGCGGAGCGCCTTGAGCGCCGAGGGGTAGCTATCGTGGCCCTGCTTCAGGAGCGCCCGTGCGAGGTTCGAATAGCTGATGGAATGAGGCGCGAGGATCGTCAGCTGGCGATAGTCCTGCACCGCCAGGGCGAGATCCTGCACACCGTCTTCGACGCCCCACTCGTAGGCCGCGGCCCGGAGCATGTAGCCGGCCACGGCTCGATCTCCCCCCGCCTGGATGAGCTGGGTTGCCAGTGAGACGACGGTCCGGTTGTCTCTCCGATCGTCGGCTTTCCAGGCTCGGCGCGTCACGTCATCCAAGTCATCCATGGCCGGCCCACCTACACTCAGGGCGTCAGCAGGAGGCGGAGGTCGGGGCCGACCTGGCGGGTTTCGACGAGCCTGAGGCCGATGCGCTCGGCCATCGTGGCCGGGTCGATGCCGGCGAACAGCGGTCGGCCACGCCCGCGTGTCCTGCGGCGGACAGCGGCGGGCCCTGCAACGGCCGGATCACCTTCACCCCTTGGGCTTGTGCGCGCGCGATGTCCTCGCGGATCTCGGCGAGGCGGCCGGAATGCAGGGCCACGCCCAGCGCGATCCGCTCCTCGATCGCGTTCAGCACGAGTATGCGCAACTCTGGCGACAGCCGAAGTGCCCCGGCGAGACGCGGCCGGCCTTCGGACACCCAGAACCTCTGCTTGAGTGCGACGGGCATCGGCAGCTCGACCACATCATTGGCAGCGTCGTCGAACTCGACCATCCCCATCAGCGCCAGGGTCAGCGGTTCAAGCGAGCGCAGACGGTCCATGCACGCGTGGTGGTAACCGAGTGCCAGGACCAGCGTGGCAATGAGCGCGACCAGCAATTTTTTCATGCCGCGATCCTAGTACAGAAGCTCGCGCAGGGCACCCGGTGGCTTCCGATGGCTACGGCGCCTTCGGGTCCTCATCCAACGGTTTGGAAGACGTCCTGTCGACGTCTTGCTGCTTGCCGGGAAAGAGTTCCCGCCAGGCCACGAACAGGACGGCCGCCGTCACGATGATGCAGCCCGCCAGCAGGATATGGCCGCCGTACTCCGGGCTGAACTAGTAGAGCAGTCCGCGCTTGTCAAGGAACTGCAGATGCCGCCAGTACCACGCGCCGGCGCCCGCCAGCAGGATTCCCAGCAGGATCAGGAGCCGTCCCGTGCGGCTTTCCATGCCCGAAGGGCTGCCGCGCTGCGGCCTCGGTGCGTTCACTGCGGCACCAGTGAAAGCCGCAGGTCGGGGCCGACCTGGCGGGATTCGACGAGCTTCAGGCCGATGCGCTCGGCCATGGTGGCCGGGTCGATGCCGGCGAACAGGGGGCGGGCGCGTTCGCCCAGCAGCACGGGGGCGATGTAGAGCAGCAGTTCGTCCACCAGGCCGGCCTTGAGCAGCGCGCCGCTGAGGGTGGCGCCGGCTTCGACCTGCAGTTCGTTGACGCCGCGCTGGGCCAGCTGCGACAGCACGGCGGAAAGATCCAGGCCGCCGTCGACGCGGCGCACCGCGAAGGCGCGCACGTCATCGTCGTAGTCGGGCACCACGTCGTCGCCGTGCACCACCAGGGTCGGCGCGAGCCCGTCGGTGAGCACCTGCGACAGCGCCGGCAGGCGGCCGCGTTCGTCCAGGACCACGCGCAGCGGCGGCACGAAATCGACGCCCTCGGGCAGGCGCACGGTGAGGCGTGGGTCGTCGGCGAGCACGGTGGCGATGCCGGTCATCAGCGCGCCGGCGCGCGCACGCCAGCGCATCACGTCGGCGCGCGCGGCCTCGGAGGTGATCCACTTCGACTCGCCGCTGGCCAGCGCGGTGCGGCCGTCCAGGCTCATGCCCAGCTTCACCCGCACCCAGGGCCGGCCGCGCTCCATGCGCGAGAAGAAGCCGCGGTTGAGGTGGCGCGCCGCGGCCTCCATCAGGCCGTACTCGACGGTGATGCCGGCGGCCTGCAGCTTGGCGAAGCCCTGCCCCGAGACCTGGTGGTAGGGATCGCGGCAGGCCGCGACCACGCGGGTGACGCCGGCGGCCACCAGGGCGTCGGCGCAGGGCGGCGTGCGGCCGTGGTGGGCGCAGGGTTCGAGCGTGACGTAGGCGGTCGCGCCGCGGGCGCGGCCGGCGGCTTCGCGCAGCGCGTGCACTTCGGCGTGCGGCTCGCCGGCGCGCACGTGCCAGCCTTCGCCCAGCACCTGGTCGCCGTCGGCGATGACGCAGCCCACCATCGGGTTGGGCTGGGTGGTGAACGCGGCGCGCTCGGCCAGCTGCAGGGCGCGGGCCATGTGGGCGTGGTCGCGGGCGGTGAAGTCGGTCATGCCGGAAGGATATCCATCAAATGCACGCGGGTGCCCCGCAGGCTGGCCTCGCCCTGCGGGCGCCAGCCCAGGCGGGCGTAGTAGTCGGCGTGGTCGGGCGTGAACAGCCAAAGGCGCGCCACCCCCTGCCCCGCCGCGAAGTCCACCAGGGCCTGCACCAGCTGCTTGCCGAGGCCGGTGCCGCGGGCTTCGGGCACCACGTAGAGGCTGGCCAGCCAGGCGTCGCCCTGGTCGCGCAGCTCCGGTGCATCCTCGTCCACCAGGCTCACGGAACCCAGCAATCGCTCGCCTTCCAGCGCCACCAGCGTCGTGGGGCGGGTGCGGCGGGTGGCGTGGTCGCGCAGCTCCTCGCGGGTCTGTTCCAGCGTCCAGCCTTCGTAGAGATGCTGCCACTGGGCGTGGTGCCAGCCGGCCAGGGTGTCGGCATGGCCGGGGGCGTCGGCCAGGAAACGGATGGCCACGGCCGTCAACGCTTGGCCTTGTCCACCACCGCATCCAGCAGGGGCAGCTGCAGGCCCTCGAGGCCCGGCAGGTCGCGTTCCAGGCGCTCGATTTCCTCGCGGAAGGCCTGCACGTCCTCGAACTTGCGGTAGACCGAGGCGAAACGCACGTAGGCCACCTGGTCGAGCGGCTTGAGCTCGGCCATCACGAATTCGCCCACCCGCAGCGAGGGCAGCTCGCGCTCGCCGGTCAGGCGCAGCGCGTGCATGACATTGCGCACCGCGGCATCGATCTGTTCGGACGACACCGGCCGTTTCTGCAGCGCGCGGTCGAAGCTGGTGCGCAGCTTGCGTTCGTCGAAGGCCTCGCGGCGGCCGTCGCTCTTGACGATCGCCGGCAGCTTCAGCTCGGCCACCTCGAAGGTGTTGAAGCGCTCGTTGCACTGCTCGCACTCGCGCCGGCGCCGGATGGTGGCCCCATCCTCGGACACGCGCGAGTCGATCACGCGGGTGTCTTCGTGCTGGCAGAAGGGGCAGTGCATCCGGTCAGCCGTATACCGGGAAGGCGCGGCACTGCGCGGTGACGGCGTCGCGGACGCGGGCGATGACGGCCGGGTCGGCGGGCGCGTCGAGCACGTCGCAGATCCAGTTCGCCAGCGCGATGCACTCGGCCTCGCCGTAGCCGCGGGTGGTGACGGCCGGGGTGCCGATGCGCAGGCCCGAGGTGACGAAGGGCGAGCGCGGGTCGTTGGGCACCGAGTTCTTGTTCACGGTGATATGGGCGGCGCCCAGCGCGGCCTCGGCGTCCTTGCCGCTGACGTCGCGGCCGATCAGGTCGATCAGCATCAGGTGGTTCTCGGTGCCGCCGGAGACGACCTTGTAGCCGCGCGCCATGATCGTCTTCGCCATCGCCTGCGCGTTCTTCACCACCTGCACCTGGTAGTCCTTGAAGCCCGGCTCCAGCGCTTCCTTGAAGGCCACGGCCTTGGCCGCGATCACGTGCATCAGCGGGCCGCCCTGGGTGCCGGGGAAGACCAGCGACTGGAACTTCTTCTCCAGCGCCTCGTTGGCCTTGGCCAGGATGATGCCGCCGCGCGGGCCGCGCAGGGTCTTGTGGGTGGTGGAGGTGACCACGTCGGCGTGCGGCACCGGGCTCGGGTACACGCCGGCGGCCACCAGGCCGGCGACGTGGGCCATGTCGACGAAGAAGTAGGCGCCGACCGACTTGGCGATCGCGGCCAGGCGCGCCCAGTCCACCACCTGCGAGTAGGCGCTGAAGCCGCCGATCAGCATCTTGGGCTTGTGCTCGTCGGCGAGGCGCTGCACTTCGTCGTAGTCGATCAGGCCGTTCTCGTCGACGCCGTACTGCACGGCGTTGTAGGTCTTGCCGGAGAAGTTGACCTTGGCGCCGTGGGTGAGGTGGCCGCCGTGGGCCAGGCTCATGCCCAGCACGGTGTCGCCCGGCGACAGCAGGGCCATGTAGACGGCGATGTTGGCCGAAGAGCCCGAGTGCGGCTGCACGTTGGCGTAGTCGGCGCCGAACAGCTGCTTCACGCGCTCGATCGCCAGCTTCTCGGCGATGTCGACGTATTCGCAGCCGCCGTAGTAGCGCTTGCCCGGATAGCCCTCGGCGTACTTGTTGGTCAGCACGCTGCCCTGGGCCTCGAGCACCCGCGGGCTGGCGTAGTTCTCGGACGCGATCAGCTCGACGTGGTCTTCCTGCCGCTGGCGCTCCTGGGCCATGGCCTCGGCCAGGGCGTCGTCGTAACCAGCGATCTGCATATCCTTGGCGAACATTCGGGGCTTTCCAGGCAGCGGGGACCCCCAAATTGTACCGGCAAAGCCCCGAAAACCCGCACCAACGCCCCCCAAGCCCCCAAGCAGCCCCGCGCAAAGCCGCGTACCAGTTACCTTTTCATGGACGATGAGACTGGCCGGCCTTGGCCGTCCGGTCTCATCGTCCATGAAAAGGTACCTGGTACGGCTTTCCCCATGGGCAAGCCACCCCCCCCTAAGGCAAAGCCCCCACC
>NZ_DASTNG010000083.1:0-19447 GCF_035721105.1 Arenimonas sp.
CGCTGACCCCATTTTCGTGGCGCAGTCAGCGGGCGAGCTGGTCGCGCAGCAGGGCCAGCAGCTCGGCCGGCGCGCCGGTGGTGACGGGCTGGCCGTTGGCGCCCAGCGCCACGACGCGCGAACCGTCCGCCGTCGCTTCCGCACGCAGCAGGAAGGTCGTGCGGCGATAGGTCACTTCATAGCTATTGAGCAGCTTGGCCCGGTCGCCGACGGTGACGCCGGCAATGGCCGGCAGCGCCTCGCCGATGCGGCGCCAGGTGTCGTCGGCCCCGCCGGCCACGGCGAACTCACCGATGCCGGCGACGCCGGTCGGCGGCAGGTCGTCGGCCGCGGGCGCCGCGCCCCCCAGGCTGCTCGGCGGCACGTCGGAGGTGACCAGGGGCGCGTTGCTGGTGGCGTCGGGCACCACCACGGCCGCGCCCAGGGGCGGCGTGTCCAGGCCCGCCGGGACCTCCAGCGGCTCGCCCTGCCGGCTTTCCTGGTACTCGACGTCCATGCCCAGCTTGCCGCGGGTCCAGGCACAGCCGGACTGGGAAACCAGGGCCACGGCCAGGGCGCCGAACAGCAGCGGGCGAAGGGAAAGCGGGGACACGGTCATTCGGGATCTCCTGGAGGGCGCTGCGGACAGGCTGCGGCAGGCGCCAATGGTAAGCGGTTCAGGCCAGTTCCTGCTCGACCTGGCGGCAAAGCGCGGCCATCTGGTCGGCCAGGGCGGCGTGCGGCGCCGACAGCGGCAGCAGCGGCAGGCGCAGGCCGTGCCCGATGCCCTGCCGGGCCAGCAGGGCCTTGACCGGGATCGGGTTGGATTCGATGCCGGTGAAGTCATAGACCGGCTGCAGGCGGGCATCGAGCGCACGGGCGGCGTCGGCCTCGCCGGCCGCAGCCAGCGCGCAAAGCCGGGCGAAGGCGCGCGGCAGCACGTTCGAGGCGACCGAAACAACGCCCGCGGCCCCGCCCAGCATGGCGCGGACGAAGGTGGGATCGTCGCCGCTGAGCAGGGCGAAATCGTCGCCGGCCAGCGGATAGAGCGCGTTCCAGCGCGCCTCGTCGCCGCGCGCTTCCTTCAGGCCGATGATCCCGGGGTGGCGGCACAGCCTGGCCACCGTCTCCGGCAGCAGGTCGCAGCCGGTGCGGCCCGGCACGTTGTAGAGCACCACCGGCAGCCCGCCCTGGGCGGCCACCGCTTCGTAATGAGCGACCAGGCCGTCCTGGGTCGGACGCACGTACGGCGGCGTGACCACCAGGGCCGCGTCGGCACCGCCGTCGCGCGCCAGGCGGGTCTGGGCGATGGTCTTGGCGGTGTTGGACTGGCCGGTGCCGGCCAGCACCTTCATCCGGCCGCCGACGCGCGCGACTGCGGTGCGCAGCAGCGTCATGTATTCATCGTCGGTGAGCGCGGCGGCTTCGCCGGTGGAGCCCGCGACGACGACGCCGTGGCTGCCGCCGTCGCGCTGGGCGTCCAGCAGGCGGGCCCAGGCGTCGAGGTCGAGGTCGCCGGCCGCCGTGAACGGCGTGGCCAGGGCGGTGATGCTGCCGGAAAGGTGCAAAGGGACGGCCTTGCGGGAGGGTGGTCCGATGTTACTTGCGGCTTCAAAGCGGCGGCAAGTATGCTGGCCGGGACACTTACGCGCGGGTTCATCCGCGCCGCCACGGAACACCGCATTGACCGACCCTGCCGCACGCCCCGCTGCCAACGAGAACCACCTGCTGATCAGCGCCTACACCACGCATCCGCAGTCTCCCCTGTTGGCGGTCACCCGGCGCATTTCCGACAGCGGCTGCAACATGGTCGATGCCCGCCTGTCCACCGTCGGCCGCGACGTCTCGGTCACGGCCCTGGCCGTGGGCTCCTGGGACGCGGTGGCCAAGCTCGAGGCCATGCTCACCCGGCTCGAGCGCGAGGAAGGCTACAAGCTGGTCTGGTACCGCACCGGCCCCAAGGCCCTGCAGTCGAACCTGCTGCCCTACATCGTCGAGGTGGTGGCGGCCGACAAGCCCGGCATCCTGTTCCAGCTGGCCGACTTCTTCGACCGCCAGGGCATCACCATCGAAAGCCTGCACAGCTCGCGCTACCGGGCGATGCAGACCGGCGCCGACATGTTCTCGGCCCAGGTCACCATCGGCATTCCCTCGAACATGCACATCGCCGCCCTGCGCGACGACTTCCTCGAGTTCTGCGACCACCTGAACCTCGACGCCATCATGGACCCCATGAAGTTCTGACCACGGAGTAGGACGCGTGAACAACGGCGATCGCATCATCGACCTGCCCATCGCGCTCGGCAAAGGCGGCGACGCCAATCTCGCCGACTACCGCGGCCAGTGGCTGGTGCTTTATTTCTACCCGAAGGACAACACCCCGGGCTGCACCACCGAGGGCATCGACTTCAACGCCCTGTACCCGAAGTTCCGCAAGCTCAAGGCCGAGGTGCTGGGCCTGTCGCGCGACTCGGTCAAGTCGCACCAGAACTTCTGCGCCAAGCACGGGTTTGCCTTCGACCTGGTCTCCGACGCCGACGAAGCGGTCTGCCGCGCGTTCGGTGTCATCAAGGAGAAAAACATGTACGGCAAGAAGGTGATGGGCATCGAGCGCAGCACCTTCCTGATCGATCCCGACGGCCGCATCGCCGAGAGCTGGCGCGGCGTGAAGGTCCCCGGCCATGCCGAGGCCGTGCTCGAAGCCCTGAAGAAGGCCAGCAAGCCCAAGTGAGCCACCCCCGAGCAAACCCGCCCCGCCGTCTCGCCCCGCGAGCCACGGCGGCGCGTCGCATGGCACATGGACGTGCATCCGTGTCCCTTCCCAACATGAGAATCCCATGACGAGAAGCAAGCGTATCTACGTGCTGGACACCAACGTGCTGATGCACGACCCGACCGCCCTGTTCAAGTTCGAGGAGCACGACGTCTTCATCCCGATGATGGTGCTGGAGGAACTCGACAACGGCAAGAAAGGCCACAGCGAGGCCAGCCGCAACGCGCGCCAGGTCAGCCGCTTCCTCAACGAGATCATCGAGGCGCACGGCACCGGCAACCGGATCGACGAAGGCGTGCGCCTGGTGCAGCCCAAGGGCCTGCAGCTGCGCGCCAGCGAGAGCGTCGGCCGCCTGCTGTTCCAGCTCAAGCCGGTGGAAGTGGGCAAGCGCTTCGGCACCGTGCTGCCCGACAACCAGATCCTGGGCTCGATCCTGCAGCTGATCGAGGACCACCCCGGCGTGCCGGTGGTGCTGGTGTCCAAGGACATCAACCTGCGCATCAAGGCCTCGATCTGCAACGTCAAGGCCGAGGACTACGAGAACGATCGCGCGATCGACGACTTCAACCTGCTCTTCACCGGCGCCACCGAGCTGCCGGCCGACTTCTGGGACCAGCACGAGGGCAGCCTGCGCAGCTGGACCGAGAAAGGCCGCACCTTCTACGAAGTGCGCCGCCGCGACGACGACGGCTGGTACCCGAACCAGTTCCTGTACATGCCGGGCACCGAGGACGTGGAGATGAAGGTGGCGCGCCTGGACGAGGAGCGCGCGGTGCTGCAGATCGTCGACGACTTCCGGGCGCCGCAGCACCAGGTCTGGGGCATCAATGCCCGCAACCGCGAGCAGAACTTCGCCTTCAACGCGCTGATGGACCCGGAGATCGACTTCGTCACCCTGCTCGGCACCGCCGGTACCGGCAAGACCCTGCTGGCCCTGGCCGCGGGCCTGACCCAGACGATGGACATCCAGCGCTACCGCGAGATCATCATGACCCGCGCCACGGTCAGCGTGGGCGAGGACATCGGCTTCCTGCCCGGCACCGAGGAAGAGAAGATGACGCCCTGGATGGGCGCGCTCACCGACAACCTGGAGGTGCTGACCCACACCGAGGACCACGGCAGCTGGGGCCGCGGCGCCACCAACGAACTGCTCGCCAGCCGCATCAAGATCCGCTCGATGAACTTCATGCGCGGCCGCACCTTCCTCAACCGCTGGGTGATCGTGGACGAGGCGCAGAACCTCACGCCCAAGCAGATGAAGACCCTGATCACCCGCGCCGGCCCGGGCACCAAGATCATCTGCATGGGCAACGTCGAGCAGATCGACACGCCCTACCTCACCGAGACCACCTCGGGCCTGACCTACGCGGTGGACCGCTTCAAGAACTGGGCCCACAGCGCGCACATCACCCTGCGTCGCGGCGAGCGTTCGCGCCTGGCCGACTACGCGTCGGAAGTGCTCTAGGGCCATGGCCGAGCGGCTGGCGACCTGGGTCTGGGTCGGGGCCTCCGCCCTGGCCCTGGTCGCCGGCATGGTGAACGTGGTCGGCTACCTGGGCTTCGAGCACCAGGCCATCACCCACCTCACCGGCACCACCACCCTGCTGGGTTCGGCGCTGGCCGGCGGCGACCTGCACGCCGCCGGGCAGCTGGCGGCGATGCTGTTGGCCTTCGTCGGCGGCGCCACGCTGAGCGGCCTGCTGGTGCAGGACAGCGTGCTGCGCCTGGGCCGTCGCTATGGCGTGGCGCTGGCGATCGAGGCCGTGCTGCTGGCCTTGGCCGTGCCGCTCTTCACCCGCGGCAGCTTCGCCGGCCCGGTGCTGGCCGCGGTGGCGATCGGCCTGCAGAACGCCATGGCCACCACCTACAGCGGCGCCATCATCCGCACCTCGCACGTCAGCGGCATGTTCACCGACCTGGGCATCACCCTCGGCCACGCCCTCCGCGGCCTGCCCGTCGCCCGCCGCCGCCTGTGGCTGTGCCTGGTCATCATCACCAGCTTCCTCGCCGGCGGCATCCTCGGCGCCCTGGCCTTCCACGCCGTCGACTACCGCGCCCTCTATTTCCCCGCCGTGCTGACAGGCGTGACCGGGCTGTCATACGCTGCATGGAAGCACGTTAAATTGAACGCGGATCAGAGCGGAAACCGCCGATAAAGGCGGATAGAGCGCTTTGGGATTCGAAGGGGTGCCGCGCGGTATAACTTGGGCGGCGTCCCTGCTTCTTGAATGAAAAATCCGCTTTTATCGGCGGTTTCCGCTTTGATCCGCGTTAACTTTTAAAAAGCCCCACAAAACCCACCATGCCCAACCTGCGCCCGATCTCCGTACTGACGATAGCCGGCTCCGACAGCGGCGGCGGGGCCGGCATCCAGGCCGACCTCAAGACCTTCGCCGCGCACGGGCTGCACGGCCTGAGCGCCATCGCCGCGCTGACCGCGCAGCACACCCGCGCCGTCACCGCCGTGCACGTGCCGCCGCCGGACTTCCTGCGCGCGCAGATCGACGCCTGCTTCGCCGACTTCCACATCGCCGCGGTGAAGCTGGGCATGCTTGCCAGCACCGAAATCATCCACGGCGTCGCCGACGCCCTCGAAGCGCACCGCCCGGCGCACGTCGTGCTCGACCCGGTGATGGTCGCCACCTCCGGCGCCAAGCTGCTGGCCGACGACGCGCTCGACGCCCTGCGCACGCGGCTGCTGCCGCTGGCCACCGTGGTGACGCCGAACATCCCCGAGGCCGAGCTGCTGCTGGGCCGCCGGATCGAGACCGACGCCGAGGCCGAGGCCGCGCTGGCGCAGATGCTGGCCGAAGGCGCCAGCGCCGTGCTGCTCAAGGGCGGCCACCTGCCGGGCGACGGCGAGATGACCGACCGGTTCGGCCACGGCCACGCCCGCGCGGTCTTCGTCAATCCGCGGCTGGCGCTGGAGGGCCACGGCACCGGCTGCACCCTGGCCTCGGCCATCGCCGCCAACCTGGCCCTGGGGCTGTCCCTGCGCGAGGCCTGCGCCGACGCCACCGACTACGTCCACGGCGCCCTGCGGCACGCCTACCGGCCGGGCCACTCCAGCGTGGCGGTGCTGCAGCATTTCTGGCGCCTGCGGGGCGACATCGCGCCCTGAGACCGCTCCGCCCGCGGTGGCGCCGTTCGCGCCGCTCGGCTAGCATCCCGGCAGTCCCTTCACGCTCCGGAGCCAGGCATGCGCAGCGGCAATCCCGCCCTGAACCAGAACACCTTCCTCGACGTCGCCAGCGGCCAGCTGGTCTCCGACGGCGCCGCCAGCGGTGCGATGACACTCAACGGCACCGTCAACAAGACCGGCTTCATGCTGCTGTTGCTGGTGGCCACCGCCACCTTCGCCTGGAGCTTCTACAGCCCCGAGAACCCGGGCGCGGTCGTGCCCTTCCTGCTGGTCGGCGGCGTAGGCGGCCTGATCGTTGGGATCACCACGGTTTTCAAGAAGACCTGGGCCCCGGTCACCGCGCCGCTTTACGCCGCGCTCGAGGGCCTGTTCGTCGGCGGCGTCTCGGCCATGTTCGAAGCGCGCTTCCCCGGCATCGTCATGCAGGCGGTGATGCTGACCATGGGCGTGCTGGCTTCGCTGCTGCTGGCCTACCGCTCCGGCCTGATCAAGGCCACCGAGAACTTCAAGCTTGGCGTGGTCGCGGCCACCGGCGGCATCGCCCTGCTGTACCTGGTGAACATGGGCATGCGCCTTTTCGGCATGGACGGCATCGGCTTCATCCACGAATCGAGCGCGATGGGCATCGCCTTCAGCGGCTTCGTGGTCGTGATCGCCGCGCTGAACCTGGTGCTGGACTTCGACTTCATCGAGTCGGGCGTGGAGGCCGGCGCGCCGAAGTACATGGAGTGGTACGGCGCCTTCGGCCTCACCGTCACCCTGGTCTGGCTCTACCTCGAGATCCTGCGCCTGCTGTCCAAGCTGCAGTCGCGCGACTGAGGCCATGTCGCACCGGCTCATGACCCTGGCGCAGTCGCTGCGCCAGCGCTTGTGGGCCAGGCCGCTCGCGGCCTGCCTGCTGTCGATCGTCGCGGTCGCGCTGGCGGCCGCGCTCGACGGCAGCTGGCGGCTCGAGGATCCGCCCGAGGTCTCGGCCGAATCGATCGAATCCCTGCTCTCGATCATGGCCTCGAGCATGCTGGTGATCGCCATCTTCGCGGCGGGCGCCATGGTCGCGGCCTACGCCTCGGCCAGCAACACCGCCTCGCCGCGCTCGTTCCCGCTGGTGCTCGAGGACGACGTTTCCCAGAACGCCTACTCGATGTTCGTCGCCGCCTTCATCTTCGGCGTGGTCGGGCTGGTGGCGCTGCAGAACGGCAGCTTCGGCACCGTCGGCCGGTTCGCCCTGTTCCTGGAAACCGTGGCCGTGTTCGCGCTGGTGATCCTGACCTTCGTGCGCTGGGTTGATCGCATCGCGCGCCTGGGCCGGCTGTCGAACACCGTCGACCGGGCCGAGGAAGCCGCCCTGGCGGCCATCCGCGAGCGGCGGCAGGACCCGCGCCTCGGCGGCGCGCCCGTGACCGGCCTGGCCGACCATGCCAGCGAGGTCAGCGCCAACGACGTCGGCTACGTTTGCCGCGTCGACCTGGCCACGCTGGATGACTGCGCCGAAGCGCACGGCCTGCTGCTGGAAGTGGTGGCGGTGCCCGGCTGCTTCGTGGCCACGGGCGACGTGCTGCTGCGGGTGCAGGCGGGACCGACCGACCTGGACCCCGGCGTGCCGGCCCGGCTGCGCCACGCCTTCCACCTCGATCGCGCGCGCCAGTTCGGCGGCGACCCGCGCTTCGGCCTGGTGGTGCTGTCCGAAATCGCGGGCCGGGCGCTGTCGCCGGCGGTGAACGATCCCGGCACGGCCATCGACGTCATCGGTCGCCTGGTGCGCGTGTTCGACCTGTGGTGCCGGACGCTGCCCGCGTCGCCGACCGCGGTGCCGCGCTACCCGCGGGTGCAGGTGCCGGAGATATCGGCCGAAGCCCTGGTCGAGGACGCCTTCACCGCCATCGTCCGCGACGGTGCCGGCTCGATCGAAGTGATGTGCCGGCTGTTCAAGGCCCTGGCGGCGATCGCCTCGTTCGGGGATGAGTCGCTGGCGCGCTGCGCGCGACACCAGGCGCGCGACGCGCTGCGGCTGGCCGAAGCCCGGCTGCCGCTGCCCGCGCAGGTGCAGCGCATCCGCGACCTCGCGCGGTTCGCGACGTCCTGAGCCCGGCGCGGCATGCCTGACCTTGCCCTGTTCGACTTCGACGGCACGCTGACCGCGGGCGAGACCTTCCCGCCCTTCGTGCGCAGCGTGGCGCCGCCCGCGCGCCAGCGCCGGGGCCGCTGGGCGCTGGCGCCCTGGGTAGCCGGTTACCGGCTCGGCCTGGTCAGCGGCCTTCGCATCCGCGCCGAGGTCGTGCGCCGCGCGCTGGCGGGCCTGGACGAAGCCGGGTTCGCTGCCGCCGCCCGCGCCTGGGCGACCCGGGAACTGCCCGGCCGGCTGCGCCCGGAAGCCCTGGCCCGACTGCGCGCCCATCGCGACCGCGGCGACACCGTGCTGGTGGTCTCGGGCAATTTCGAAGCCCTGGTGCAGCCCTGGGCCGCGTCGGAAGGCGTACTCGCCCTCGGCTCCCGCCTCGAGGCCAGCGCAGGCCGGCTGACCGGGCGCTACCTGGGCCCGCAGTGCGTGCTCGAGGAAAAGGTGCTGCGCATCCGCGCGCAGACCGACCCGTCGGCCTTCGATCGCGTCCACGCCTACGGCGACACGCCGGAGGACCGGCCGATGCTGTTGATGGCGGACGTCGCCCACTACCTGCCGCGCGGCTGGCCCGGCGGCCTGGCGCCGGACCGGATCGACTGAAGGGCCGTTCATCCGCCCGCCAGCCGGACGAGGCCAGACTGGCCCGAGCCCACCGCCGACCGGAGCCGCCATGTCCCCCGCCCTGCTCTTGCCCGCGCTGCTCGCGGCCACGCCGCTGGCCGCCCAGGACGTCCTGCCCGCCCACGAGCATCCGCACGAGATCCTCTTTCGCAACGCCAGCGAGCTGGTGCCCTGGTGCCGGAACCAGGCCGAGGCCTATTTCGTCGGCCAGGGCGAAGACGTCTACCAGTGGACGGCCTCGCATTTCTCCCGCGGCAGGAACCTTCACGTCGAAGGCAAGCTGCGCGCCGGCGGCCGGGATGTCGCGGTAAGCTGCCGTGTCGCCCGCGGTGCCAGCGATACCTACGCCAGCATCGAGATCACCCCTTCCCCCTGACGCCGGGATCGCCACTCGAACCTTCAGGAGTCAACGATGTCCAGGATGCTTCCCCTCGCCCTGCTGGTGGCCGCGATGCTCGCCGGCTGCGCCAGCACCGACAAACTGATGCTCGGCGAAGCCCGCGCCCCGATCGATCCGTCCGAAGTGCGCATCTACCGCGCGCCGCCGCCGGGCGCGATCGACATCGCCGAGATCGATGCGTCCAGCGCCATTGGCTTCGGCACCAAGGGCCAGGACGCCGCCGTGATGGATCGCCTGCGCGCCGAGGCCGCGGCGCTGGGCGCGAACGGCCTGCTGATCCTGGGCCGCGGCAATTCGCGCTCGCCGGTCGGCATGTCGGTGGGCGGCAGCCGCTACGGCGGCAACAGCGCGGTCGGCGTCGGCATCGGCATTCCCACCACGCAGAAGCAGGCCACCGCCGTCGCGATCTACGTGCCGCCGGCGCCGCCGGCCGCCGATGCGGCCGAGACCGAAGCCGGGTCCGCAGCGGAAGCCGAAACCGGCGACTGAGCCCCGCCCATCGCGCTCCGGGACCGCCGGCCATGACGCGCACGCCACCGCCCGCGGCGCGCCACCGCCGCAAACTTGCCAGCGTGGCCGCCGTTCTCACGCTGGCCTACTTCGCGGCCTGGCCGGTGCCCGTGGCGCCCGTTGCCTGGCAGGCGCCCGAGGCCCCCGGCTACGCCGGCCCGCATCGTCCCAACCAGCGGCTGGCGAACCTGCGGCACATCGACCTGGGCGGCGACAGCGGGCCGGAACACGTCGCCCTCGGGCCGGACGGCCGGCTGTACGCGGCCGTCGCCAGCGGCCGGATCCTGCGCTTCGCGCCCGACGGCAGCGACCGCGAAGTGTTCGCCGATACCGGTGGCCGGGTGCTGGGCTTCGCCTTCGACGCCGGTGGCCAACTCATCGCCGCCGACGCCTACCGGGGCCTGCTGGCGATCTCGCCTGCGGGCGAAACGCGGGTCCTGCTCAATGTCTTCGAAGGCCAGCCGATCCGCTACGCCGACGCCGTGGCCATCGCCCGCGACGGCCGCATCTTCTTCACCGATGCCTCCCAACGGTTCGGTCCGGCCGCCCGCGGCGGGACCTTCGAGGCCAGCGTGCTCGACATCCTCGAGCAGTCGGCCACGGGCCGGGTGTTCGAGTACGACCCGTCGCGGCGCACGGTCCGCCTGGTGGCCCAGGGACTGAGCTTCGCCAACGGCCTGGTGCTGACCGCCGACGAACGCGCGCTGCTGGTGGTCGAAACCGGGCGCTACCGGGTCTGGCGCATCGATGCCGCGGCGAATGCGGTGGACGTGGGTCAGCCCTCGCCGCAGGCGCGCGTGCTGCTGGACAACCTGCCCGGCTACCCGGACAACCTGGTGCACGGCCTCGACGGACGCATCTGGCTCGGCTTCACCAAGCCGCGCAGCGCCGCGGTCGATGCGATGGCGCCGCATCCCTTCCTGCGCCAGCTCACCTTGCGCCTGCCGCGCGCGCTCTGGCCGGTGCCGCCGGCCTATGGCCATGTGATCGCCTTCGACGAATCCGGCGCGATCCTCGCCGACCTGCAGGACCCGTCCGGCGCCTACCCGGAAACCACCGCCGTCACCGAGACGCCGGCGCGCCGCTACGTCCAGAGCCTGCACGCGCCGACGCTGGGCTGGCTTCCGGCGAACTAATCGCCGGCGGCGCGGCGGCGTCGCCCGCGCCCAGCGAGCGCAGGAAGGCCACGCTGCGCGCCAGCGCCTCGCGCCCCGCCTCGCCATCGAGGTCGAACTGGTACTCATGGCCGAGCGCCGGCGAGTGGTCCGCGGGGAAGAACAGCGTGTCGACGCGGACGCCCTGCTGCGCGAGCGCCGCGGCCAGCGCCTCGGAGTGCGGCAGCAGCGGGTCGGCGTTGCCGGCCGAGATGAAGCTGGGCGGGAAGGCCGGCGTGACGTGCGCAGGCACCGAGAACTCGGCCGCCGCCGGCACCCTGGCGAAATTGCGCTCGCCGAAATAGGACCAGAACACCGTGGCCAGGAAATCGCCGAAAGCCCCCTCGCCGGCCACCAACCGCGCATCGAACGGCCCGCAGAACAGCAGCGTCCCCGCCAGCTGGCCGGGCGGCAGCGAGGGCACCAGGCCGATGCGCTTCGCGTAGCCGGGCTCCGACAGCGCCGCCGCCAGCTGCGCCGCGAGCTGGGCACCGGCCGAGTCGCCCGCCAGCACCAGCCGCGACGGATCCACCGGAAGCCCGTCGGGCGCGCCGGCCAGCCAGCCCAGCGCGCGGTTTACCTGCCGCAGCGGCGTGGGGTACCGCGCCTCCGGCGCCAGCGTGTACTGCACGCTGGCCACGACGAAGCCTTGCGCCGCCAGTATCCGGGCGTAGTTGGCGACGTCCGCCTTGTCGCCGGAAATGAAGGCCCCGCCGTGGATCCACAGCACCGTAGGCAGCGGCCCGCGCGCATCGGCCGGCGCGTAGACATCAATGAAGCCGTCGGGATCGGCCGGGTCGTAGCGCAGGTCGCGCCATTCCCTCACCCCGGCGGGGACGTGCTTCTCCAGCGCCGCCGACGCCTGCTCGCTGCCCTGGCCAAATGCGTGCCGCACCAGCAGCACCGAGGGCCAGGGACTGAGCTGGAAGGCAAGCCATACCGCCAGCGCCAGCAGCGCCACGCCGGCGGCCAGGCCAACGAAAACACGCCGCCCGCGACTGCGCCCGTGAAGTCTGTTCGCCATGCTTCGCGCTCCGCCTCCCCGACGCCCGGAGTGTAGCCGGGCCTCGTTATGCCGCTGCGAAAAATTCGCCTGCGCGGGATGCCGGGGCCGTCGGCGCGGACCGGGGCCGCCACCCCGGTTATCCTTGGTGCGTCCCCGGCCGCTCGCGGCTTCCCTTATCGCCCCGCACGAACCCTCCCGGAGCCCCCGCATGGCCATGGCCGAATCCGACATCCAGAAAGGCTGGATCTACCGCACCAGCCACCTGCAGGAGCGCCTCGTGTTGGGCTGGGACCGCGACGGCCGCGTGGTCTACAGCTCGCGCGGCAAGGACCCCGAGCGGGAATTCCAGAACTGCCACGTACGCATCACCACCGCCAAGTTCGCCCAGCGCGCGATCGGCAAGCTGCGCCAGGTGGAAGACCTCAAGCCCTACCTGGTCGCCAACAAGGCCACGACGGTCGTGGTGCGCTGAGATGCGGCGGCTGATGGCCCGGGGGCTGGCGGCGGCATTCCTGTTCAGCGGGCCGGCCGCCGCCTGCAGTGACCCACCGCCGCCCCCGCCGCTGCCCTCGTCGGAGCCACCCCCTCACGACACGGCGCCGGGCCGATGACGGTCACGGTGGCACGCGCCTTCGAACGCGCCGGGGCCTGCCTGGATGGCGGGCACCGCTGGGAGCGCCCATGACGCACCCCGCGCCGGTCACCCCCGGACCCGGGACGCGCGCCTAAAGGTATTCCTGGCGCACCCGGCGCGCCTGCCTCCTGCTCGACGACGCGGGCCACGAGGCCCTGTTGGACGAGACGAAAACGTACGGCGCGGTGCTGTCGGCCCTGGCGCAGCGCCTCGCCCGCACGCCGGTCGAGGCGGGCGGCCAGCGCAGCGACTGAGCGCTGGCCAGCCGGCGGCGCACCGGCCCGGGCAAGTCCCAATCACCGGCGAAAAAAAGGGCGCCCCGGGGCGCCCTTCTTCGTTCCGCCGTCGGCGATGCCTCAGCCGGCGGCGCGCGCCGCGATGGCCGCCGCGAACGACTGCGTGGTGCCGGTGCCGCCGAGGTCGGGCGTGAGGTTGTCCTTGGCGTTCATGGTGTCGATGATCGCCTGGCGCAGGCGGCCGGCCTCGGCCACCTTGCCCAGGTGTTCGAGCATCTGCACCGCGGCCAGCAGCAGGGCCACCGGGTTGGCGATGCCCTTGCCGGCGATGTCCGGCGCCGAGCCGTGCACGGCCTCGAAGATCGCCGCCTCGGTGCCGATGTTGGCGCCCGGGGCCAGGCCCAGGCCGCCGACCAGGCCGGCGCAGAGGTCGGAGATGATGTCGCCGAACAGGTTGGTGGTCACGATCACGTCGAACTGCTCGGGGCGCATCACCAGCTGCATGCAGGTGTTGTCCACGATCATCTCGTTGCACTGGATGTCCGGGTACTCGGTGGCGACCTGGCGCGCGACCTTCAGGAACAGGCCCGAGGTCGACTTGAGGATGTTGGCCTTGTGCACCACGGTGACCTTCTTGCGGCCGATGCGGCGGGCCATGTCGAAGGCGTAGCGGACGATGCGCTCGGAGCCGCGGCGGGTGACGCGCTGGGTCAGCGTGGCGGTCTCGCCGTCGGCGGTGAGGTTCTGGCCCTCGCCAATGTAGGCGCCCTCGGTGTTCTCGCGCACCGTGATCAGGTCGATGTTCTCGTAGCGCGACTTGGTGTTCGGGAAGCTGATCGCCGGGCGCACGTTCGCGTACAGGTCGAAGCGCTTGCGCAGCTCGACGTTGATCGAGCTGAAGCCTTCGCCGACCGGCGTGGTCAGCGGCGACTTCAGGGCCACGCGGTGGCGGTGGATGGCGTCGAGGGTGGCGGCGGGCAGCAGTTCGCCCTGCTTCTCGTAGGCGCTCAGGCCGGCGTCGACGAAGTCATAGGTCAGGCCGACCTTGAGCGCGTCGAGCACCTGCAGGGTGGCGTCCATGATTTCCGGGCCGATGCCGTCGCCACGGATCACCGCGATCGTCTGGGTCATAAGTGCTTGTTCTTCCAAGAGGTACGGGCGGCCGGACGGCCCCCGAAGGCGCCGTATTATGCCAGAACAAGCTGACCCCTCGCCCACTGGACCTTGGTCGCAGGGGGCGGTCCGGGCCTGGAAGCGCGCCTGGGGTCAAGCGCAGGCGCCTGCCGGAGGGCCTTCAGGCCCGGGGCTTTTCAGTGCTCGTGATCGGGCGCCGCCGGCGCATGCACGCCCTGCCCCTCGAGCTGGTCGAGGAAATCCACGCCCCGGCGCAGGTGCGGGATCACGATCGAACCGCCCACCACCAGCGCGACGCTGAAGGCCTCGAACAGTTCGTCGCGGTCGACCCCGGCTTCCTTGCACTGGGCGATGTGGTAGCTGATGCAGTCGTCGCAGCGCAGCACCATCGACGCCACCAGGCCCATCAGCTCCTTGGTCTTGAGGTCGAGTTTCCCGGCCTTGTAGGTCTGGGTGTCGAGCGCGAAGAAGCGCCGCACGACCTGGTTGTCCTGGCCCAGGATGCGCTCGTTCATGCGCTGGCGGAATTCGGTGAATTCCTTGACGCGGTCCTTCTCGGCGTCGCTCATGCCTGCGCCTCCAGCAGCGGCTTGAGGCCACCGGCGCGGTCCAGCGCCACCAGGTCGTCGTAGCCGCCGACATGGGTATCGCCGATGAAGATCTGCGGCACCGAGGTGCGGCGCGCGAGCGACATCATCTTCTCGCGGGCGGCCGGGTCGAGGTCGATGCGGACTTCCTCCCAGGTGGCGCCGCGCGACTTCAGGAAGTTCTTGGCGGCCACGCAATAGGGGCAGATCGCGGTGGTGTACATCGTGATGTTGGGCACGTCGGTCCTCCGTTGACCCGGCAAGTTTGGGGGCCGCGGGCCGGCTTTGCCAGCCTGCGCCCCGCAACGCTGAAGCCCGTCCCGGCGCGTTAACTCCCGATTCACGCCCCGCGCCCGGGCCAACCGGTATCCTCGGGCATCGCTTTCCCGGAGTCGCCGTGCGCATCCTGCTCCCCGTCGCCGCCCTCAGCCTGGCCCTGTCCCTGGCCTGCAGCGCCCGCGCCCAGAACACCGCGCTGCCGGACATCGGCTCGTCCGCCGGCGAAGTCATCGACCCCGGCCTGGAGGCGCGCTACGGCGCCTACACCCTTTACGAGCTGCGCCGCCTGGGCCTGGTGCTCGACGATCCGCTGATCGATGGCTGGCTGCAGTCCATGGGCTACCGGCTGGCCGCGGCCAGCGACACGCCGCGCCAGCCCTTCACCTTCTTCATGATGCGCGACCGGCAGATCAACGCCTTCGCCACCCTGGGCGGCTACATCGGCGTGAACGCCGGCCTGGTCGTCACCGCCGAGACCGAGGACGAGGTCGCCGGCGTGCTGTCGCACGAGATCGCCCACGTTACCCAGCGCCACGTGCTGCGCGCGGTCGAACGCGCCCAGAAGGACCAGGTGCCGATCCTGCTGGCCATGCTGGGCGCGATCGCGCTGTCCCAGGCGGCCGGCTCGGACACCGCGCGCGCCAGCGGCGGCAGCCAGTCCGGCGACGCCACCGCGGCGGCCATCACCGGCGCCATGGCCCTGATGCAGCAGCGCCAGATCGACTACACCCGCTCGAACGAGTCCGAGGCCGACCGCGTGGGCATCCAGACCCTCGCCCGCGCCGGCTACGCCCCGGACGGCATGGCCGACTTCTTCGAGCGCATGCAGCGCAGCAACCGCGGCAACAGCGGCGGCTACCAGCTGCCCGAATACCTGCGCAGCCACCCGGTCACCACCACCCGCATCAGTGAAACCCGCCAGCGCGCCCGCGCCCTGGGCGAGAAGCCGGCGGCGGCGCCCGTGCGCGCGCCGGGTCGCAGCAGCCTGCTGCTGCCGGAGGGCTTCAGCCTCGGCGACGCCGCCCTGCGCGGCGGCAGCGATGCCTTCCCGTGGGCACGCGAGCGCCTGCGCGTCTTCAGCGCCGACAACCCGGCCGCCGCCCTGCGCGAATACCGCGCCCTGGCCGCCGCCCCGGGCGCCCAGGCCACTGATGCGGAACGCTACGGCCTGGCCCTGGCGCAGCTGCGCGGCGGCTACCCGGCGGAAGCCGAGGCCACCCTCGAGGCCCTGCTCAAGCGCCACCCCGGCCAGCTCTGGCTGGAGCTGGCCCAGGCCGAGGCCGCCTCGGTCGGGGGCCGCCACGCCCTGGCGGCCGAGCGCTTCGAGATCCTGGTCAGCCGCCATCCCGACAACCGGGCCGTGCGCCTGGCCTATGCCGAGGCGCTGGGCAAGCAGGCCACGGCGGCGTCCGGACGCCGCGCCCAGGCCGTGCTGCGGCCGCTGATGGCCAGCAGCGGCGACGACCCGCTGTTCCAGCGCACCTTCGCCCGCGCCAGCGAGCTGGCCGGCGACACCATCCGGGCCGGCGAGGCCTACGCCGAAACCGCCTACCTCAACGGCCGGGCCGTGGACGCCCTGAACCAGCTCGACGCACTCAAGCGCCGGGACGACCTGGACTACTACCAGCGCGCCCGCATCGAGGCCCGGATGGCGGCCATCACCCCGGTGGTGCTGGAAATGGAGCGGCAGGGCATCCGCCCCGAGCAGCAGCGCCCGGACCGCCAGTAGGCCGCCCGCCGGCCTGTCACCGGCTGGTCACAAAAGTTTTATCTACTTGCACCACGGCCCACCCGGTGACACGGTACCCCTCGTGCAGAAACGCATCCTGATCGTCGACGATGAACCCGCCATCCGCGAGATGGTGGCCTACGCCCTGCGCAAGGGCGACTACGACCCCGTGCATGCCGGCGACGCCCGCGAGGCCCAGCACGCCATCGCCGAGAAGGTGCCCGACCTGATCCTGCTCGACTGGATGCTGCCCGGCGCCAGCGGCCTGGAGCTGGCCCGGCGCTGGCGCAAGGACGAGCTCACCCGCGACGTCCCGATCATCATGCTCACCGCCCGCGGCGAGGAGAACGACCGGGTCAGCGGCCTGGAATCGGGGGTCGACGACTACGTCGTCAAGCCCTTTTCGGCCCGCGAACTGCTGGCCCGGATCCGCGCCGTGATGCGCCGTTCGCGCGAAGACGAAGATGACGGTTCCGTGACCGTCGGCGGCCTGCGCATCGACGGCGCCGCCCACCGGGTGTTCGCCGGCGACCAACCCGTGCACGTGGGTCCGACCGAATACCGGCTGCTGCACTTCTTCATGACCCACGCCGAGCGCGTCTACTCGCGCACCCAGCTGCTCGACCACGTCTGGGGCGGCAACGTCTACGTCGAGGAGCGCACCGTGGACGTGCACATCCGCCGCCTGCGCAAGGCGCTCGAGCCCTACCGGCTCGACGACATGGTGCAGACCGTCCGCGGCTCCGGCTACCGCTTCTCCGCGGCGGCGGCCTGAGGATGGGCGACCGCCGGACATGAGCGTATCGATGCTGCTGCGGCTGGCCTGGCGCCAGTCCCTGATCCGGCTGCTGCTGTTCTACGCCTTCGCCCTCGGCATCGGCCTGGCGCTGGGCCAGCCCTGGTGGGCGCTGGGCCTGGCCACCGCCGCGCTGGCGGCGCGCGCCTACTGGCGCCTGTACCGGGTGCTGCGCTTCCTGGACTGGCGCAAGCAGCTGCGCACCGTCGATGGCCAGGGCCTGTGGGCCGCGCTGGAAACCCTGATCCACCGCCGCCAGACCGAGAACCGCAACCGTGGCCGGCGCCTGGTGCGCCTGCTGCGCGCCTACCGCCATGCCGCGACCGCGATGCCGGACGGCGCGCTGGTGATCCAGCGCCGCGACGGCCGCCTGGTCTGGTTCAACAAGACCGCGCGCCGGCTGCTGGGCCTGCACTACCCGCAGAGCCTGGACACCCCGCTGCTCGAGTGCTTCCCGGACCAGCCGCGCGTGCGCGAGTGGCTGGCCGCCGGCCAGACCGACGAACCGCTGCTGGACCTGGCCAGCCCGGCCGACCCGATGGTGCGCATCAGCCTGCGCCTGATCCCCTACTCCGCGACCCAGTGGCTGGTGGTCGTGCGCGACGTCACCAAGCTGATGCGGCTCGAGCAGGTGCGCCGCGACTTCGTCGCCAACGTCTCGCACGAGCTGCGCACGCCGCTCACGGTGGTGCACGGCTACCTGGACATGATCGAACCCGAGGAACACCCGGATCTCGCGGTCATGGTCGAGGAGATGCGCCGGCAGTCGCAGCGCATGACCCAGCTGGTCGAGGACCTGCTGACCCTGTCGCGGCTTGAAGCGCAGGAACACCTGCCCGAGGAGCCGCTGGCGATGGCGCCGATGCTGGTCACCCTGCGCCGCGAGGCCGAGGCCCTGAGCCAGGGCCGCCACCGCATCACCGTGGACGACACCGCCGGCTGCGACCTCACCGGCTCGGTGAAGGAGCTGCACAGCGCCTTCTCGAACCTGGTCAGCAACGCCGTGCGCTACACGCCCACCGACGGCCAGATCCGCATCCGCTTCGAACGCACCCCCGACCGCGGCGTGAAGCTGTCGGTGCAGGACACCGGCCAGGGCATCCCGGCCCAGCACCTGCCGCGGATCACCGAGCGCTTCTACCGCGTCTCGACCAGCCGCTCGCGCGAATCCGGCGGCACCGGCCTGGGCCTGTCGATCGTCAAGCACGTGCTGAGCCTGCACCAGGGCTGGCTGGAGATCGACAGCGAGGTCGGCCGCGGCAGCACCTTCGCCTGCGTGTTCGGGCCGGCGCGGGTGCGGGCCCGCGACGCCCAGCCCGGCGCCTGACGGCCTGCCGGCCGGCCTTCCGGCGTAAGCTAGGCCTCCCGTCATCGCACGCCGCCGTTCCCGCCTCCGAGCCACCATGAGCCCTGACTTGCCCGAACCGATCGACCTGCACGCCCCCGGGCTCTACCTCAACCGCGAGCTGTCGCAGCTGGAGTTCAACTTCCGGGTGCTGGCGCAGGCGCAGGACCCGGCGGTGCCCCTGCTGGAGCGGCTGAAGTACCTGTGCATCAGCTGCACCAACCTCGACGAGTTCTTCGAGATCCGCGCCGCCACCGTGCGCACGGCGCAGCAGTTCGGCGGCCCGCTGCCGCCCGACGGCATCGCCCCGAACCAGGCGCTGGAGCTGATCCACGACAAGGCCGCCAGCCTGGTCGAGGAACAGTACCGCTACTGGAACGACACCCTGCGTCCCGAGCTCAACGCCGCCGGCATCCGCATCCTGGCGCACTCGTCCTGGAACGCGCGCCAGAAGAAGTGGCTGCACAAGTACTTCCAGGACGAACTGCTGCCGGTGCTGTCGCCGCTGGGGCTCGACCCGGTGCATCCGTTCCCGCGCATCCTCAACAAGTCGCTGAACGTGGTGGTGGTGCTCGAGGGCAAGGACGCGTTCGGACGCAGCGGCGGCATGGCCATCGTGCGCGCGCCGCGCTCGCTGCCGCGCATCATCCAGCTGCCGCCCGAGGTGTCCGGCGGCCAGCACGACTTCGTGCTGCTCTCGGCCGTGCTCACCGCCTTCGTCGACGACCTGTTCACCGGCATGAAGGTCAAGGGCGCCTACCAGTTCCGCGTGACCCGCAACTCCGAGCTGTTCGTGGACGAGGAGGAGGTCGAGAACCTCGCCAGCGCGCTCAAGAACGAGCTGGTCAGCCGCGGCTTCCGCCCGGCGGTGCGGCTGGAGATCGCCGAGAGCTGCCCGAAGGCGATCGTCAAGACGCTGCTGCTCAACTTCGGCCTGGGCGAGAACGCGGTCTACCGCATCAACGGCCCGGTCAACCTCAACCGCGTCATCCAGCTCTACGAC
>NZ_DASTNG010000084.1:0-35305 GCF_035721105.1 Arenimonas sp.
GGCTTCGGCCCGCTTTTTCTTTGCCCCGCCTCAGCCCCGCCCTGTAGGAGCGCCTTCAGGCGCGAATCTTTTCGGCGGCAATCGCCGCGATGCGCGCCTGCCGCAGCCAATCCCCCACCGCCACGCCCTTGAGCCCGCTGGCAATCGCCGCGCCGGCCGACACCGCCTGCGCCGCCGCATGCAGGCGCAGCAGCAGGTCCCGCGACGGATAGGGCTCTTCCTCGCGGCCCAGACGGCCGCGCTTGTCGGCCTCGCAGGCCAGGGCCAGCTGGGCGATGCGCTCGGGCTTGCGGAAGCCGTCGCAGCGGGCGATCAGGTCGTGCACGGTCTCGGGCCGCAGCTCAGCCAGCCGGTGCACGTTGAGGTGCTCGCGGCAGACGATCTCGGCGACCGCCGCGTACTCCGCCGGCACCTTGTAGCGCGCCGATACCGCGCGCAGGGGGCGGGCGCCGCTGTGCTCGTGGCCGATGTGCTTGGGCAGCTCGGCCTTCGGCGTCAGCGCCTTGCCCAGGTCGTGGGTGAGCGCGCAGTAGCCCAGCAGCGCATCGCCGGGCGCCAGCCGCGCGGCCATGTCCAACACCATCTGCACGTGGAGGCCGGTATCGATTTCGGGGTGGTACTCGGCGCGCTGGGGCACGCCGTAGAGCGCGTCCACTTCCGGTAGCAGCTTCGCCAGCGCGCCGCACTCGCGCAGCAGGGCGATCGCGGCCGACGGGCGCGGCATCTCCAGGGCTTTCTTGAGTTCCTGCCAGACGCGCTCGGGCACCAGGTGGTCGACTTCGCCCGCGGTGACCATGTCGCGCATCAGCGCCAGCGTCTCCGGCGCCACCGTGAAGCCCAGCGGCGCGAACCGCGCCAGGAAGCGCGCCGCGCGCAGGATCCGCACCGGGTCCTCGGCGAAGGCGGGCGACACGTGCCGCAGCACGCGCGCCTCGAGGTCCGCGCGCCCGTTGAAGGGATCGACCAGCGCGCCGTCGTCGTCCTCGGCGATGGCGTTGATGGTGAAGTCGCGCCGCGCCAGGTCTTCTTCCAGCGTCACCGACGCGTCGGCGTGGAAGGTGAAGCCGCGGTAGCCCGGCGCGGTCTTGCGCTCGGTGCGGGCCAGCGCGTGCTCTTCCTTCGTGACCGGATGCAGGAAGACCGGGAAGTCCTTGCCCACCGGCAGGAAGCCGGCCTGCACCATGGCTTCGGGCGTCGAACCCACCACTACCCAGTCGCGGTCGCCGCCGGGCAGGCCCAGCAGCCGGTCACGCACCGCGCCGCCGACCCGGTAGGCCTTCATCTCAGCGGGCGGCGCGGTAGCGCGCGTAGCGCGTCTGGCGGTCGTCGACGTGGCCCAGGATTTCCGGCAGCTTGGCGCCCACGCGCGTGGGCACGATGCCCAGGCGGTGCAGGCCGTCGATGCCGCCGACCGAATCGGTGGCCAGCGAGCGGAAGTTGTCGGACGAGAACGGCTTGCCCGGCACGAAATCGAACACGAAGCCCTGCAGGCGGCCCAGCACGTCGGGCAGCGGCAGCACGATCCGGCTGAGGCCGCGCGCCTTGGCGGTCATCTTCACGATCTCGGCCATGGTGAACACTTCCGGCCCGTACAGCTCGTACACCTCGCCGATGCTGCGGCGATTGCCCAGCGCGCGCAGGAAGGCCTCGACCACGTCGCCGATGTAGACCGGCGCGAACTTGCAGCCCGCGCGCGCCAGCGGCAGCACCGGCGCCAGCTTGAGCAGCTGCGCGAAGCGGCAGAACAGCCCGTCGCCGTGGCCGAAGATCACCGAGGGCTGGAAGATCGTCCAGTCCAGGCCCGACGCCTTCACCGCCGCCTCGGCTTCGCCGCGCGACTTGAGGTAGTGGCTCTGGCCGCGGCCGGCGTTGAGCGAGCTCATCTGCAGCAGGCGGCGCACGCCGGCCAGCTGCATCGCCGCCAGCACCAGCTTGGTCAGCTCGACGTGGGCGCGGCGGAAGCCGCGGCCGCTGTCGCCGTTTTCATTGAGGATGCCGACCAGGTTGATCACCGCGTCGGCGCCGGTGAAGGCCTGGCGCAGCACGGTGGGATCGTAGACATCGACCTCGCGCAGCACCACGCCCGGCGGCAGCAGGCGGTCGTGGTGGCTGGCCAGGTTGCGGCTGAGCAGGGTGATGGCGTGGCCGTCGGCGGCCAGGCGGGACACCAGGTGCCGGCCGACGAAGCCGGTACCGCCGAGGATGACGATGTTTTGCGAAATCATGGCGTGCTCGATGCGCTCGAAGGAGTGGGGCAGCGGAACTTGCGCCGGGACGACGCATCGACGGTGCGGCCGAGCATGCGCTCGGTCACCGGCACCGCGTCGCCGTCCAGGCGCCAATCGTAGATGACGCTGAAGGCCAGCACCCGGGCCACGTAGTCGCGGGTTTCCTTGTACGTCACGGTCTCGATCCAGAAATCGGGCTCGAAGCCGGGGCGGTCGCGGTTCCAGCGGGCCACGGGGGCCGGGCCGGCATTGTAGGCGGCGATGGCCTGGTAGGGCAGGCCTCCCTGCTGGTCCAGCTCGAAACGCAGGTGTGCCGTGCCCAGGATGATGTTCACGTCCGGGTCGTACAGGCTCTCGACGCCGCGGTAGGCGATGCCCTGGCGCTTGGCGGTCAGGTCGGCGGTGGTGGGCAGCAGCTGCATCAGGCCGCGGGCGTTGGCCGGCGAGCGGGCGTGCGCCATGAAGGCGCTTTCGGCGCGCGTCTGCGCCGCGACCCAGGCCGGGTCGAGCGCGTGCTTCCTCGCCTCGCGCCGGATCGTGCGCTCGTGCGGCAGCGGGAAGCGCAGGGCGTAGTACTGCATCGCCTCGGGCGCGTCGCCGATGGTGAACACGCCGCGGTCGTGCCAGCCGGCGTCGAGCGCGAAGTCGATGGCGACGTAGCGCTCCTGCTCACCCAGGCCGCGCAGCAGGGCCGCCCACTCGCGGATGGCCGGGCCGGTGCGGTCGATGCGGAACAGCTCCAGCGCACGCACGAGGCCGGGGTTGGCGGCCACCCGCTGGCGCAGCGCCGCGTCGTCCGAGGGCTGCAGCGGGCACAGCGCATAGGGCAGCTTCAGGCGGTCGGCGGCGAGGAAGCCGTGGAAGGTCGCGGCGTTGGCGGCCTGGGTGTAGAGCGCGCTTGCGAGTTCGCTTTCCTTGTTGCGTTCGCGCAGGCGGGCTTCGAAATACTGCCAGCGCGAATCGGCGCGCTGGGCCGGCGGCATCTTCGCTATCGCGGCCAGCGCGGCGGCGGTGTCGCGCCGGTTCATGGCCTCGCGCACGCGCCATTCGTGCAGGCGCTCGTCGTAGGCGGATTCGGGCACTTCGGCCAGGCGGTCGGCCGAGCCTGGCAGGTAGGACGCCACGGTCCACAGCGCGACCTGGTAAAGCACCTGGCCGCGCTGGGCCTCGTCCAGGTCCAGCGCCGGCCCCAGCGTCGCCAGCTGCGTGCGCGCGGCCTCGGGGTCGCGGCGGGCCAGCCCGGCCAGGCCGAGCGCGGCGATGCGGCGGCTGCGGGCGTCGCGCGGCCAGGTCGCGGTGCGCGCGTGCGGGGCTTCGACGAAGTCGGCGTAGCTGGCGGCCAGCGTC
The DNA here is from genome assembly GCF_035721105.1 of Arenimonas sp. Lineage (GTDB taxonomy): Bacteria > Pseudomonadota > Gammaproteobacteria > Xanthomonadales > Xanthomonadaceae > Arenimonas. Next base: position 3,576 of record NZ_DASTNG010000084.1, read on the forward strand.
GCCGCGTTCGCGGGCAGGGATCGCGCGAGGAAGCGCGCCAGCGCGACCTGGCCCTGGCCCAGCGCCAGCTCGATGCGCTGCCAGCGCAGGTCCTCGCCGAGCTGGCCGCGGGCCTGCAGGGCCGCGAACGGCGCGTCGCAGGTCGCGGGCAGCCCGCTGCCGCTGAGCCAGATCGCCTGCACGTCGGCGGTCCAGGCAGCGTCGGACGCGCCGGTCGCGAGTCGCGCCGCGAGTTCGGCGCAGCGCAGCTCCACCGACGCGGACGGGCGGTAGTCGGCGCGGAATGGCGTCCATTCCTTGCGGCGCGCCAGCTCCAGCAGCCAGGCCTCGCGCAGCCAGTCGGCCGCGGGCTGGCCGTCATGCCGCGCCAGCACCGCGCGCACCTCGGCCGGCGTCGCCGTGGCGATGCGCTTGCGCCACAGCGTGGCCTCGACCCAGCCGTGCAGCGGATGGCTGGCCAGGCGCGCGGCATCGCTGGCATTCAAGCGGCCTTGATCGGCAAGCTGGAAACCGCCGAGGATGAGCGGGCGTTGCGCCGACAGATCGGCCGGCGCCACCTTCGACCAGGCGGTCGCGGGCAGCCCCAGCAGCAGGAAAATCATGAAAATGTACTTCAACATGCCGGCAAGTCTAGCCCATGGCGCCTGAGCGCCCGGTGGCCCGATGAGCCTGGACTGGGGCATCTACCTGGCGCTGGGGGCGCTGGCCGGCGTGCTGGCCGGGCTGCTGGGGATCGGCGGTGGCCTGGTGCTGGTGGCGGCCCTGGTCTGGCTGCTGCCGGCGCAGGGCGTGCCGCCGGCGCTGGCCGTGCACGTGGCGCTGGCGACCGCGCTGGCCAGCATCGTGCTGACCGGGCTGTCCTCGGCGCGCGCCCATCACCGGCGCGGCAGCGTGCTGTGGCCGACCGTGGCCTGGCTGGTGCCCGGCGTGCTGGCCGGCGGCTGGCTCGGCAGCCTGCTGGCCACCCGCCTCGACGGCGACCTGCTGCGGGTCGGCATCGCCGCCTACTGCTTCATCGCCGCGGCCCAGCTGGCGCTGGACTGGCCGCGCTCGCGCCCCGAGCGCCCGGATGCGCCGCGTGGCCCTGGGTACTCGGCCGCCGGCGGCGTGATCGGTGCGATTTCCGCCCTGGTGGGCATCGGCGGCGGCAGCATGACGGTGCCGCTGCTGGTCTGGCGCGGGGTCCGGCCGGTGCGGGCCGTGGGCACGTCCAGCGCCTGCGGGGTCGCCATCGCCCTGGCCAGCGCCGCCGGCTACGCCTTCAACGGCCCGGCGCCCGGCGTGCTGCCGGCGGGCAGCTGGGGCTACGTGTTCGTGCCGGCGGCGGTGGCCCTGGCCCTGGCCTCGGTGCTGACCGCGCCGCTGGGCACGCGGCTGGCCCACCGGATCAGCGGGCAGGCCCTCAAGCGCCTGTTCGCTAGCTTCCTGGTGCTGGTGGGCAGCGGCCTGGCCTGGGGCGGCGGGGCGGCCTGAAACGCTAACATTGTTAGTGATTTCGCGGCTTGTTGGGCTGTCACAAACTCTTTACATCTGGTCCCAGCCGGCGCATTGGGGGCAAGGCGCCGGTCCCACCAACCCTTGGGGATCACCATGAAGAGCAACCGAACCTCCCGCCTTAGCCTGGCGGTCCGCAGCGCTTTGCTGCTCGCCGCGCTGCCGCTGGCCGCCAGTGCGCAGGAAAGCAGCGAAGAGGGCGTCACCACCCTCGACCGCATCGAAGTCACCGGCACCCGCATCCGCACCGCCGAAGCCGAGGGCCTGGTGCCCGTGCAGCGCATCACGCGCGCCGACATCGACCGCAGCGGCCTGACCTCGGTCGGTGACCTGATCCAGTCGCTCACCGGCTCGGGCTCGGCGCTCAACACCAAGTTCAACTCCAGCGGCAACTTCGGCTTCCCGCCGGACGGCAGCGGCGTCGGCGCCGGTTCCGCCCAGGCCGACCTGCGCCACCTCGGCGCCAAGCGCGTGCTGGTGCTGGTCGACGGCATCCGTTGGGTCAACGAGGCCTCGGCCTCCGGCGTCGGTGCCGCCACCGACCTCAACACCATCCCGCTGGCCATCATCGACCGCATCGAAGTGCTCGAGGACGGCGCGTCCTCGCTGTACGGCTCCGACGCCATCGCCGGCGTGGTGAACATCATCACCCGCAAGGACTTCGACGGCATCAAGATCAACGCCCAGTACGGCGAGTACGGCGAAGGCGACGGCGCCACCTCCAGCATCGATTTCGCCTGGGGCAAGAGCACCGACCGCGCCAACTTCTTCGTCGGCATCAGCCATACCGACCAGGACCTCATCTACGCCCGCGATCGCCAGCAGTCGGCGTTCCCGGTGCCGGGCACCGGCCTGGCCTTCGGCAGCTCCGGCACGCCGACTGGTCGCTTCATCATCACCGACCCGAACACCGGCGAGACCATCGACGTCACGCCCAACACCGGCGTTACCAGCCCGGTGTACGACCCGACCCAGGTCGGCTGCGTGCGCACCGATGATTACCACTGCTTCACCACCGCCGATCGTTTCAACTTCTCGCAGTACAACCTTCTGCTGACCCCGTCCAAGCGCACCGGCGTGTTCGGCCAGGCGCGGTTCGAGTTCAGCGACGCCGTCAGCGGCTACGCCAAGGTGCTCTTCAACCGCCGCGAGTCGAACAACCAGGCCGCGCCCGAGCCGATTTTCCTCGGCCCCGAGGCCGGCACCGGCAACCCGCTGGCCGACAACATCTTCATTTCCGGCCTGAACCCGTTCAATCCGTTCGGCTTCGACCTCGATGGCCGCCTGACCACGCCCGAGGCCGACCGCAACCTGATCCTGATCGGCCGTCGCCCGGTCGAGGGCGGGCCGCGCATCTTCGAGCAGGAGGTCGACACCTGGTACGTCGGCGCCGGCCTGGAGGGCGTGTTCGACGCCGGCAGCCGCAGCTACTACTGGGACGCCAACGTCGCCTTCAGCGACAACCAGGCCGACCAGACCAACTACGGCAGCTACGACATCCGCAACATCGCGCTGGCGCTGGGCGATCCCGCGGCCTGCGCGGCCGTCGCCGGCTGCACGCCGCTGAACATCTTCGGCGGCCCGGGCACCATCACCCCGGAGATGCTGGCCTTCATCTCGCCGATCGTGCGCGACGAGAGCCAGAACAAGCTGGCCCTGGTCACCGCCAACCTGTCCGGCAGCCTGTTCGAGATGCCGGCCGGCTCGGTCGACTTCGCCACCGGCTTCGAGCACCGTCGCCTCAAGGGCAGCTACCAGCCTGACCCGCTGACGGTGGCCGGCTTCTACAACGGCGTGCCGTCGCTGCCGACTTCCGGCAAGTACGACGTCAGCGAAATCTACCTCGAGGTCAACGTCCCGCTGTTCGCCAACGAGGACAAGGGCAGCCGCTTCGACCTGACCCTGGCCGGCCGCTACTCCGACTACAGCACCGGCATCTCGCAGTTCACGCCCAAGTACGGCATGCGCTGGCAGGTGGCCGAGGAGCTGGTGCTGCGCGCCAGCTTCGCCGAGGGCTTCCGGGCGCCGTCGATCGGCGAGCTGTTCGGCTCGGCCAGCCGCTTCGACGCACAGCTGGACGATCCCTGCACCACGCCGCTGCTCAATCCCTCGCTGGCCGGCAACTGCGCGGCGCTGGGCGTGCCCAACAACTACGTGCAGCCGAACCCGCAGATCTCGGTCACCACCGGCGGCAACGACCAGCTCGAGCCCGAGTTCGCCGACAGCTTCACCGCCGGCTTCGTCTGGAGCCCGTCGTTCCTGGAGGACTCGTCGGTCGCCGAGCGCGTGGACATCGAGTTCACCTGGTACAGCCACGACATCGAAGGCGCCATCCAGGCCATCGACGCCCAGACCCAGCTCGACCTCTGCGTGCAGACGCTCGACCCGCTGTACTGCTCGGGCATCACCCGCGCGTCCACCGGCGGCATCAACGGCTTCGCGAACCGCCTGAGCAACCTGGGTTCGATCAAGACCAACGGCTGGGACGTGGACGTGTCCTGGGCCTTCCCGATGCAGGACTGGGGCCAGCTGAAGATGGCCTGGCGCAACACCTTCGTCGGCAAGTACGAGGCGGTCGGCGCCGCCGGCCAGCCGCAGCCGCAGGGCCCGGGCCGCGAGGTGGTGGACAGTGCGATCCCGGACTGGACCTCGAACTTCGTGACGGAGTGGGCCAATGGCCCGTGGTCGGCGTCGTGGACGCTGCGCCACATCTCGGAGCTGCGTGAGTCCTGCGGCCGGGTGATTTCGTTCTCGGTCTGCTCGGATCCGGCCACGGACACCAATGTGCTCGATGCGATCACCTACAGCGACGTGCAGCTGGGCTACCAGTTCGAGGAGATGGCGAACCTGCGCCTGACCTTCGGCGCCAACAACGTCTTCGACAAGGACCCGCCGATCTGCGTGTCCTGCTCGCTCAACGGTTACGACGCGTCCACCTACGACATCCCGGGTGGCCGCTTCTTCTACCTGCGCGCCGAAGTCAGCTTCTGATCCACGCTCCCCCGCGTCACCCCGAAAGGCCGCCTCCGGGCGGCCTTTCTCTTGGCTTCGGTTGGCGTGGAGTCAAAAGATTTTCAACACGGATAAGGGCGGATAAACACGGATAAACACGGATAGAGCAGGAGCGGTAGAAGTTGGGTTCTCGCGCGCAGCAACCTCTGGCGACAGCCCACTCAAGCGGTTGCCTTATCCGCTTTTATCCGTGTCTATCCGCGTTCATCCGTGTTAAACGCTTTGGCCCTTGCTACCCGTCCCACCCGGAACTTCCAGCTCGACGGCGACGGCCATGTGGTCGGAGCCGGCGGCCGGGATGGCCTGGTAGTTCGTGATCTTCAGGCCGCCGACCAGCACGTGGTCCAGGCAGCGGCGCGGTGCCCAGCTCGGGAACGTCGCCACCCGCTCGCTGGGGGGCTCGAGCCTTGTTTCGCGGTAGAGCGCGCGCATCTCGGGTGCGTCGAAGTCGCAGTTGAAGTCGCCCATCAGCACCAGGCGCGGCGATTCCGACAGCAGGTCGGCCAGGAAGCCCAGCTGCAGCTGGCGCGACTTCGCCCCCAGCGACAGATGCGTCACCGCCAGGTCCCAGGCCGCATCGCCCTCGCCGAAGCGCGCCAGCAGCACGCCGCGGCCGGCGATGCGGCCGGGCAGGGCGTAGTCGAGCAGCTCGGTGGGTTCGAGCCGGCTCAGCAGCGCGTTGCCGCTGCCGGCGATGCGCGAGATGCGGCGGTTGGGCTGGTGGCTCCAGAACGGGAAGCCGCCGCGTTCGGCCAGGTAGTCGGCCTGGTTGGTGAAGCCCGAGCGCAGGCTGCCCGGGTCGCTTTCCTGCAGGCCCACCAGGTCGAAGGGCTCGGCCAGCGTGGCCAGGCTGTCGAGGTTGAGCCGCTTGCCGTTGGGCAGCACGTGCGACCAGCTGCGGGTGACGTACTCGCGATACGCGCGCGTGCTCGAGCCCGCCTGGATGTTGGCGCTGAGCAGGCGGAGGGTCTTGCGCGGGGCAGGCTTGGGCTTGGCGGCCATGCCGGAATGGTGCGGCCGCGCGCCCGCCGCCACAAGGCCGAAACTGAACGGGGCCGCATTCGCGGCCCCGTGGGTGTGCTGCCGGTGCCGCGCGATCAGCGGCGGGCGGCTTCGGCGCGTTCCTTCTGCACCAGCCACTCGATGGTCTGGATCAGGCCTTCCGGACCGCGGTCGCCGGTGACCTGGGCGGTGTACTTGCCGGCGATGACGAGGGTCGGCGTGGCCTGCACGCCGGTGCGCAGCGCGAACTGGCGGGCGCGGTTGAGCTTGGCCGTCACCGCGAAGCTCTGCATGGTCGACAGGAAGGTGTCGCGGTCGGCGCCGAGGCTGGCGTAGTGGTCGGCGACTTCCTCGGGGGCCGCGGTCTGGAACTTGCGGTCGACGAAGAAGGCCTTGAAGGTCTCGTTGTGGGTCTTGTCCAGCAGGCCCATGGCCTCGGCCGCGAAGTAGCCGCGGGCGAAGTTGTCGCCGGGGCCGCCGAAGGCCGCCGGGACGTAGACGAAGTTCACGTCCGGCGCCAGGGTCGGCTTCCACTGGTTGATGGTCGGCTGCAGGTTGGCGCAGTGGATGCAGGTGTAGGCGAACACCTCGGCCACTTCGATGCCCGGGCCGCCGGAGAAGGTCGGCTGCGGCTCGGCCAGCACGTTGTAGTCACGGCCTTCGCGCGGCGCGTTCGCCGGGTCGGGCATGGCCGGGAGCTCGGCGGCCGGGGCCGGCGCGGCGGCTTCGGCCGCGGCGGTGTCGCCGGACGCTTCGGGGGCCTCGGTGGCTTCCGGCGTGGCTTCCGGGGCCGGCTCGGCCTCGGCCGGCGCGGCGGTGTCAGCCTCCGTGGCCTCGGTGGCGGGCTCGACGGCTTCGGGCGCGGCCGGCTCGGCGGCGGCTTCGGTCACGGGCGCGGCGGCCGGCTCGGCGGGGGCGACCGGCTCGGACGGGGCCGGGCTGCAGGCGGCCAGGGCGAGGACGAGCAGGAGGGACAGCAGGCGCTTCATCGGGTCGTGCTCCTTGAGGGGACAGCCAACCAGACCACGCCCGGCCGGCAAGGTTCAATCAGGCGGCGCGGACGCCGCCTGCGGCAGGCAGGGTTCAGCCCTGCGGCGCGGCGGCGTCGGCCGGCGGCGTGTCGTCGGCGTTGTGCAGGCCTTCGATGTAGGTGGCCAGGGCCTGGATCTCTTCGTCGCTGAGGTTGCCGGCGACGCCGGCCATCAGCGCATTGGCGTTGCCGCCCTTGCCCCAGACCATGCCGTCGCGGAAGGCGGTGAGGGCGTTGGCGGTGTAGCCGGCGTGCTGGCCGCCGAGCTGCGGCCAGGCCGCGCCCGGGTTGCCGCGGCCGGTGGGGCCGTGGCAGGCCTGGCAGGCCGGCACGCCCTGGTCGGGGTTGCCGTAGCGGAAGATGCGCTCGCCGACTTCGTAGAACGCCAGGCCCTGGTTCGGGCCCGAGGTGATGGCGGAGTCGTCGGCGACGCCCGGCACGGTCTTCTGGCTGGCGAAGTAGGCGCCGATGTCGCGCATGTCCTGCGCGCTCAGGGTGCTGGCGAAGCCCAGCATGATGGCGTTGTTGCGCTCGCCGGACTTGTACAGGGACAGCTGGCGGGCGATGTAGCGCTCGTGCTGGCCGGCCAGCTTCGGGTACTGCGGGTCGGCCGAATTGCCGTCGAGGCCGTGGCAGGCGGCGCAGGCGGCGGCCTTGCCGGCGCCGGCCTGGGCGTCGCCCCAGGTGGCCGGGGTGTTGTCGGCTTCGAGGACGGCGACCGGGGCCACGTCGGGCTCCGGGGCCGGCGTCACGGTGGCGGCTTCCTGGGCCAGGGTCGAGCCGGCGGCCAGCAGGGCGGCGACACCGAGGATGCGCGTGAACTTCATGGACTGCTCCGGAACGCTGGAATTCGGGTGGATGGGGCTCAGCGCGAACGACGCGCGGGAAGGCGCGGATTATCCCAGCCTGCGCCGTGGGGGGTCAATCAAGACGGCCCGTGAAGGCCCGGATGCTGGTCAGGGCGGCCCGGGCAGGCCAAGCTAGTGGCCTTTCCCGCACCGGCCAATTCGATGGCAAACCCCCTGGCCCGCGCCAAATACACCTTTTCCGCCCACGCCCTGAAGCAGCTGCCCCCGGACGACTGCCGCGAGGTGGCCTTCGCCGGCCGCTCGAACGCGGGCAAGTCGACCTCGCTCAACGCCCTCACCAACCAGCACGGCCTGGCCCGGGTCTCGAAGACGCCCGGCCGCACCCAGGCCCTGAACTATTTCGAGGTCGCGCCCAGGAAGCACCTGGTCGACCTGCCCGGCTACGGCTACGCCAAGGTGCCCGAGGAGATGCGCGAGCGCTGGAAGGAGTTCATCAACATCTACTTCCACACCCGCCAGTCGCTGGCCGGCCTGGTGGTGGTGATGGACATCCGCCACCCGCTGCGCGAGTACGACCTGCAGATGCTCGACTACGCCGTCGAGCGCAAGCTGCCGGCGCACTGCCTGCTGACCAAGGCCGACAAGCTTGGCCGCGGCGAGCAGGGCAACATCCTGCTCAAGGTCCGCAAGGAGCTGGGCGACCGCGCCACGGCCCAGGTCTTCTCCGGCGACTCCAAGCTCGGCGTCGACGAAGCCCGCGCCGTCGTCGCCCGCTGGCTGGAGCTTTGATCGCGCGTGACTGAGGGCCGCGTCGCATTCCGGGGCCAGGAATTTGAACGCGGATCAGAGCGGATAAACGCCGATAAAAGCGGATAGAGCCAAAGAGGGATTGGGTCTTGGCGATGTCGCCGCCCCGCGCGAGAAGCCAATTCGACTTTTTGCTTTATCCGCTTTGATCGGCGTTTATCCGCTCTTATCCGCGTTAAAAATAAAAACCCTCACACCGCCGAATCCCGAAGACGAGGATCGAGCCACGCGCGCAGGGCGTCGACGAGGGCGTTGATCAGGACGATGGCGGCGCCGATCACCAGCACCACGCCGAGCACGAGGGTGTAGTCGCGGTTCAGGGCGCCCTGGACGAAGTAGCGGCCGATGCCGGGGATGCCGAACACCTGTTCGACCACCGCCGAGCCGCTGACGACGTTGATCAGGGCCGGGCTCAGCCAGGCCACCACCGGCAGCAGGCCCGGGCGCAGGGCGTGGACGAACAGCAGGCGGGTTTCCGACAGGCCGCGGCCGCGGGCGGCGCGCAGGTAGTCGGCGTCCAGCACCTCCAGCATCGCCGCGCGCGTGAGCCGTGCGCAGTAGGCCAGGTTCGGCAGCGCCAGCGCGATCACCGGCAGCACCGCGCTGCGCCAGCTGCCGTCCCAGCCGCCCGCGGGCAGCCACTGCAGCGTCACCGCGAACAGCAGGATCAGCAGCGGCGCCACCACGAACTTCGGCATCGCCAGGCCCAGGCCGGCGCCGAACATCAGCACCCGGTCGATCCCGCGGCCCGCGCGCAGCGCCGCCCCTATGCCCAGCGGCAGGCCGATGCCCAGCGCCAGCAGCAGCGCCAGGCCGCCGTTCACCAGCGAGATCGGCAGGCCGGCCGCGATCAGCTGGTTCACCGTGTAGTCCGGGTACTGGAACGAGGGCCCCAGGTCGCCCTGCAGCACGTCGCCCAGCCAGTGGCCGTACTGCGACAGCAGCGGCTGGTCCAGCCGGTATTGCGCCGCCAGTGCGGCCTCGACCTCGGGCGGCGCGCTCTTCTCGCTGTCGAAGGGGCCGCCGGGCGCGGCCCGCAGCAGCACGAAGCACAGCGTGGCCAGCAGCCAGAGCGTCAGCAGGGCTTCGAGGCTGCGGCTGGCGAACAGGCGGGCGCGGGACATGCCGCGACTTTGCCCAAGCGCCTGCGCGCTGTCACGCGCGGCCGGTCACGGCGCCGGCGGCGACAGCGTCAGGAAACGGCTGGGGTGGCGGTCGAGCGGGTTGGCCTCGAAGCCGCCGACCTCGGGCCGCACCAGGTGCTTGGAGGTGTAGAAATAGATCGGCAGGATCGCGTGCGCCTGCAGCAGCCGGGCCTCGGCCTCGCGCAGCTTCGCGGCGCGGTCCGCCAGCGTTGGCGCGGCGTCGGCGGCGTCGAGCAGGGCGGTGAACGCCGGGTCGTCGTAGCCGGTCCAGTTCGCGACACTGTCGCCGCGGAAGTTGTCGAGGAAGTTGCGCGGGTCGTCCACGTCGGCGATCCAGCCGCCGCGGAAGGCCTGGGTGATCACCCGCTGCTTGCGGTTGCCCACGAACACCTTCCATTCCTCGTTGCGCAGCCGCACGTGCACGCCCAGCACCTCGCGCCACATCGCCGCTACCGCCAGCGACAGCCGGCGGTGCGGGGTCGAGGTGTTGTAGCGCAGCTCGACTTCCAGCGGGTTGTCGGGCCCGTAGCCGGCCTCGGCATAGCGGCGGCGCGCCAGGGCCTCGCGTTCGGCCTGGGTGGCGCGCGCCCAGCCGAGGCGGGGCGGCGTGTAGCCCGCCACGCCCGGCGGCACCAGGCCGTAGGCCGGCTGCTCGCCCAGCCCGGTGACGTGGCGGGTGAGGATGTCGCGGTCGATCGCCAGCGACAGCGCCTCGCGCAGCGCCGGGGCGTCGCGGAACGGCGGCTGGTCGAGGTTGTAGCCCAGCCAGAAACTGCCCAGGTAGGGGCTGATCCGCAGCTGGTCGCCGAAGCGCGCGCGCAGCGCCGGCAGCGGCTGCGGCGGCACGGTCTCGGTGATGTGCAGCCCGCCGGCCTCGAAGCGCATCAGCTCGCTGCTGGCGTCCTCGGTGACGTGGAAGCGCACCCGCGGGATCGCTGCCGGCGCGTGGAATTCCGGATTGCGCTCCAGCGTGATCATGGCCTGCGGCAGCCAGTCGGCCAGCCGGTAGGCGCCATTGCTGACCAGCCGGCCCGGGCGGGTGTGCTGCGCCCCGTGCTCGGCCAGCGCCGGCAGGTAGACCGGGAAGGCGGTTGGCAGGGTGAGCAGCCGCGGCAGGTCGGCGCTGCGGACCAGGTGGAACACGACCGTGCGGTCGTCGGGCGCGGTCACGCCCAGACGCGCCGGCGGCAGCTCGCCCCGCTGCACCGCGGTGGCCCCGGCGATGGCGTCGAAGTGGCCGGCGAACGGCGCCGCGGTGGCCGGCGCGAACGCGCGCCGGAAGCTGGCCACCACCGCGTCGGCCGTCAGCGGCTCGCCGTTGGACCAGCGCAGGTCCGGGCGCAGGTGGAAGGTCCAGGTGCGGCCGTCCCCGGAAACCTCCCAGCGCTCGGCCATGCCCGGCACCAGCCGCCCGCCGCCGTCTTCGGCCACCAGGCCTTCGTACAGGTCGCGCAGCACGTTGGCGCAGGCCACCTCGGGGCAGCGGTGCGCGTCCAGGGTCGAGGGCTCCGGGCCGTTGCCGCGCTCGAGCCCCTGGCCCAGGGCCGGCCCGCAACACAGCAGCAGCACCGGCAGGACGCCAGCTTTCACGGGTTGCGGGATAAGATCGCCATCCTTGCGATTGTAGGCCAGCGCCCGCACATCGCCTCCACCCCTGCAAGGCGCGCCCCGTGTCCGGACCCAGCAACGTCAAGGAAAGCCCCCTCACCGGTCGCGACCAGCTGGTCGAGTACCTGGCCACGGGCGCCCGCCCCGAAGCCGAGTGGACCATCGGCACCGAGCACGAGAAGTTCGGCTTCCGGCTCGACGACCTGCGCCCGCCCACCTGGGACGGCCCCCAGGGCATCGAGGCGATGCTGCGCGGCCTCACGCGCTTCGGCTGGGTGCCGTTCGAAGAGAAGGGCAAGCTGATCGCGCTGACCAAGGACGGCGCCTCGGTGACCCTGGAGCCGGCCGGCCAGCTCGAGCTGTCGGGCGCGATGCTCACCGACATCCACCAGACCTGCCGCGAGACCAACCAGCACCTGCGCGAGGTCAAGACCGTCAGCGAAGAGCTGGGCCTGGGCTTCCTGGGCATGGGCTTCCAGCCCAAGTGGCGCCGCGACGAGATGCCGTGGATGCCCAAGGGCCGCTACAAGATCATGCGCGAGTACATGCCCAAGCGCGGCAACCTGGGCCTGGACATGATGACCCGCACCTGCACGGTGCAGGTGAACCTGGACTTCGCCAGCGAAGCGGACATGGTGAAGAAGTTCCGCGTCTCGCTGGCGCTGCAGCCGATCGCCACGGCGCTGTTCGCCGATTCGCCGTTCACCGACGGCCAGCCCAACGGCTACCTGTCCTACCGCTCGCACATCTGGACCGACACCGATCCCGACCGCACCGGCATGCTCGACTTCGTGTTCGAGGATGGCTTCGGCTTCGAGCGCTACGTCGACTACCTGCTGCAGGTGCCGATGTACTTCAGCTACCGCGACGGCGAATACATCGACCTCAGCGGCCAGGATTTCCGCAAGTTCCTGCGCGGCGAGCTGCCGGCGCTGCCGGGCGTGCTGCCGACCATGAAGGACTGGGCCGACCACATGACCACGGCCTTCCCCGAGGTGCGGCTGAAGAAGTACCTCGAGATGCGCGGCGCCGACGGCGGCCCCTGGAACCGCCTGTGCGCGCTGCCGGCGTTCTGGGTCGGCCTCTTGTACGACCAGGCATCGCTGGACGCGGCCTGGGATCTGGTGAAGGACTTCACCCTGGAAGAGCGCCACGCGCTGCGCGACGGCGTGCCCAGGCAGGCGCTGAAGCTGCCGTTCCGCGGCGCCACCGTGCGCGAGCTGGCGCTCGAGGCGCTCAAGATCGCCGGCAACGGCCTCAAGCGCCGCAACCGCCTCAACGCCACCGGCGCCAGCGAAGCCGTGTTCCTCGAGCCGCTGCTGGAGTTCGCGCTGGCCAACGAAACCCCCGCCGAGCGCAAGCTGGCCCTGTTCCACGGTCCGTGGAAGGGCAGCGTCGACCCGGTCTTCAAAGAGTTTGCCTACTGACATGTCCACGCCGAAAGCCGACTGGTTCCGCGCCAACGACCCGCGCATCGACGAACTCGACCGTCTGCTCGAGCAGCGCGCCGTGCCCTTCGGCGGCTACGGCCTCGAGCAGCTCGATGGTTACCTGAGCGCGCTCGTGGTCAGCCCGGGCGAGGTCGTCCCGGTCGAGGAATGGCTGCCGCGGGTCTGGGGCAAGGCGCCGCCGCGCTGGGAAGGCGAGGCCGACGAGGCCGCCGCCCGCGCGCTGCTGATGCTGGCCTGGAACACCGCGGCGCGCCGGGTGCGCTTCAACTCCGACGACATGACCGTGGACGGCGCGCTGTTCTGGTGGCTGCCCGAGGACCCGGACGCGGAGCACGGCGATGACGTCGACATCGGCGCGGCTTGGGGCGGCGGCTTCCTCGACGGCATGGAGCTGCGCTCGGCGGCCTGGGACGAATGGATCGCCAAGGACGACTGGATCGGCGAAGTCGAAGGCTACGTCGAGGCCCTGGCCGTCGGCAGCTATCCGCCGGAAACCGAGGGCGGCGCCCCGACCCCGCTGCCCTACAGCGAGCGCCTGGAGATCCACGCCGGCCTGCCCGACATGCTGCACGACCTGCACGTGCACCGCATCGAGTCCCTGACCCCGCGCGAGCCCGTGCGCCGCGCCGCCACCCCCGAGCGCAACGATCCCTGCCCCTGCGGCAGCGGCAAGAAGTACAAGAAGTGCTGCGGCGCCTGAACCTCCCCCTGTAGGAGGGCCTTCAGGCCCGAAGCCCTGCGGCGAAAAGCTTCGCGCCTGAAGGCGCTCCTACAGAGGCAAGGCGCGGCTGGTAGGCTTTGGGGATGAACAGCAACAGCGCCGACAGCGAATCCCTCCGCGACATCGACCTGCCGCCCACCGACGTCCTGCTGCGCGAGGACGTCAAGCGCCTCGGCGCCCTGGTCGGCGAAATCCTGGCCGAACAGGTCTCGCCGGAGTTCCTGGCCGAAGTCGAGGCCCTGCGCGTCGCCGCCATCCGCCGGCGCGAGGCCGGGGCACCGATCGAAGCCTTGTCCGACCGGCTGCAGGCGCTGCCGCTGGATCGCGCCGAGCTGCTGGTGCGCGCCTTCGCCGCCTATTTCCAGGCCGTGAACCTGGCCGAGCGCGTGCACCGCATCCGCCGCCGCCGCGACTACCAGCGCCAGGGCGCGTCGCCGCAGCCGGGCGGCCTCGAGGCGTCGCTGCGCCAGCTCAAGGCCGAGGGTGTCGACGCCGCCACGCTGTCGGCGCTGGTCGGACGGATGCGGGTCGAGCCGGTGTTCACCGCGCACCCGACCGAGGCCGTGCGCCGGGCGCTGCTGGAGAAGGAAAGCGAAGTCGTGCGCTGCCTGGTCGAGGACATCGACCGCAACCTCACGCCGCAGGAGCGCCGCGCCGACCTCGAGCGCATGCGCCTGGCGCTCACCGCCAGCTGGCAGACCGACGAGACGCCGCCCGAGAAGCCGAGCGTCGCCGACGAGTTCGAGCACGTCGCCTTCTATCTGTCCGACGTGCTGTACCGGGTGCTGCCGGTCTTCCACGAAGTGTTCGAGGACGCGCTGCAGGCCGTGTACGGCGACGACGCGCCGCCGCTGCCGCCGCTGCTGGGCTTCGGCTCCTGGGTCGGCGGCGACATGGACGGCAATCCCAACGTCGGCGCCGCCACCATCGAAGCCACGCTGTCGGGGCAGCGCGCGCTGGTGCTGGCCAATTACCGGCGCGACCTGGCGCGGCTGGGGGAGCTGCTCAGCCAGTCCGCCGGCCGGGTCGACGTGGCGCCGGCGCTGGTGCGGCGGGGCGACGAGTACGCGCGCCGCTTCCCCAAGGCCGCCGAGAAGATCAAGGCGCGCCATGCCGACATGCCCTACCGACGCTTCGCGGCGCTGGTGTCGGCGCGGCTGGCGGCCACGGCCCAGGACAAGCGCGAGGGCTACGACGACGCCAGCGGCTTCCTCGACGACCTGCGCCTGATGGAGGCCAGCCTGGCCGCGCATCGCGGTGAACACGCCGGCGGCTTCGCCGTGCGGCGCCTGCGTCGCCGCGCCGAGGCCTTTGGCTTCCACCTCGCCACGCTCGACCTGCGGCAGGAATCCACGCAGCACGACCTGGCGCTGGCCGAGCTGCTCGGTGATGACGGGTGGCCCGAGCGGGCGTGGGAGGATCGGGCGGCGCGGTTGCGCCAAATGATCGGCGTCGGCGGTTCGGGCCTGAAGGCCCTCCTGCAGGGAGCAACGGTAGGAGGGCCTTCAGGCCCGAGCGCCCCGACGGGCGACGCCGTTTCCACCCGCGTGCTCGACGTCTTCCGCACCGTCGCCGATGCCCTGCCGCGCTACGGCACCCGCGCCTTCGGTCCCTACATCATCAGCATGAGCCGCAGCGCCGCCGATGCGCTGGCGGTGCTGGCGCTGGCCCGCATCGCCGGCTGCGTGGGCGACGACGGCGCGGTGCCGCTCGACGTCGCGCCGCTGTTCGAGACCGTGGACGACCTGCAGGCGGCGGCCGACACGCTGCGCTCGCTGTTCGCCGATCCGGTCTACCGCGCGCACCTGCACGCCCGCGGCGAGCGCCAGGTGGTGATGCTGGGCTATTCCGACAGCGCCAAGGACGGCGGCCTGGTCGCCTCGCGCTGGGCGCTGCAGCAGACCCAGGTGCAGCTGACCGCGCTGGCGGCCGAGGCCGGGGTGCGCATCGCCTTCTTCCACGGCCGCGGCGGCTCGCTGTCGCGCGGCGGCGGCAAGACCGAGCGCGCGGTCATCGCCGCCCCGCGCGGCTCGGTCGACGGCAGCCTGCGCCTCACCGAGCAGGGCGAGGTGATCCATCGCAAGTACGGCATCCGCGCCATCGCGCTGCGCAACCTCGAGCAGATGAGCGGCGCCGTGCTGCGCGCCAGCCTGCGGCCGCGCGCACCCGAGCCGCGCGAAGCGGCCTGGCGGGCGATGGCGGCGGAGGCCGCGGCCGCGGCGCGCGCGCACTATCGCGGGCTCGTGTACGAGACGCCCGGCTTCGTGGACTACTTCCGCGCCGCCACGCCGATCGACGTGATCGAGCGCCTGCGCATCGGCTCGCGTCCCAGCAAGCGCGGCAACGCCGGCGGCGTGTCGTCGCTGCGCGCCATTCCCTGGGTGTTCGCCTGGTCGCAGAACCGCTGCGGCCTGACCGCCTGGCTGGGCGTGGGCAGCGGCCTGTCGCAGGCGGTGGAAAAACACGGCCGCGACGCGGTGGCGGAAATGGCGCGCGACTGGCCCTTCTTCGCCACCCTGGTCGACGACGTCGAGATGGTGCTGGCGAAATCCGACCTCGGCATCTTCGAGCGCTACTCGCGCCTGGCCGGCGACGCCCACGATGCCTTCTTCCCGGGCATCGCCGCCGAGTTCGCGCGGACCCGCGACACCATCCTCGCGCTCAAGGGCACCGACCAGCTGCTGGCGAACGACTTCCGCCTGCGCCAGTCGATCCGCCTGCGCAATCCCTACGTGGATCCGATCAGCCTGCTGCAGGTGGACCTGCTGGCGCACTGGCGCGGGGCGGGGCGGCCCGAGGACGCGCTGTTCCATGCGCTGGTGACGACGGTGAACGGCATCGCCGCGGGCGTGCAGAACACCGGTTGAGTTGCGCGGCCCCGGCGCGGGCCGGGCCGCGCGCGGGCCTCAGCCGGCGCGGTCGGCCTTCTGCAGCAGGGCCAGCCACTGGCGCTCGTTCTCGCGGGTGTGGGCCGGCAGCTGCCTGGCGTCGCGCAGGGTGTCGGCGGCCAGCTGCTGGGCGCGCGCGGTTTCGCCCCATTCGTGCAGCAGCGTGGCGTAGCGGGCGCGGGCTTCCAGCCCCGGGTAGTACTCGACCAGCACGCCGAACTCTTCGTGGGCGCGCGCGCGGTCGTCGCAGTCGGCCACGGCGCGGGCGTAGGTGAGGTGGGCGCTGGGCGAGCGGAAGTCGGGGTTGTCGGCGATCAGGCGATCCAGCAGTTCGCGGGCCTCCTTCGGCTGGCTGCTGTCGACCAGCGCCCGGGCCAGGCGCGCCTGGATGTCGGGGTCGCGGGCGTAAAGGCCCTGCAGCGCCAATCGGTAGTGCGGCACGGCTTCGGCGGGCCGGCCGGCGTCGAGCAGGGCATCGGCGAGGCGGAGCTGGTTGCCCACGCTGGGCGAGCGGGCGATGGCCTCGTTGGCCTCGCGCAGCTCGCGGGCCGGGTCGAGGATGCGGCGCACCGCGCTGCCGGCCCGGCGCACGCCGCGGTGCTGGCGGATCTCGGGCAGCCAGATGGCGACGCCGTAGACGATGCTGCCCAGCAGCGGGAACAGGAACAGGATCAGCAGCCAGTACAGCGGCTGGTTCGTGCGCACGGCGTGGATCGCGAAGAACACCGCGACCAGGATGTGGATGCCGATTCCAAAAAAGTGCATGGCGCCTCCCGGGACAGGGCGCCATTATCGTGCATTCCGCCGGGCGGCGCGGTCGGTCGTCCCGACTTAGCCGGCGCGCACGTCCACCAGCTCCCAATGGCTGCCGGCGAGCAGCCGCATGCGGTGGCGGAAGACGCTGCCGGGCAGGGACGTGCGTGCCTCGAGCTCGATCTTGAGGTCTCGCTGCTGGCCGGTGACGCGGGCGTCCGGATCCACCACGCCCAGCGCGTCCTCGACGTCGTCGGGCTCGTCCTGCATGCCTTTCCAGCGTTCGAACAGCGCCGGGGTGCGCAGGGCCGCCTCCAGCTCACCGGCGAAACCCTCGGCCCCCGACGACTGGAACGACAGGCCGGGCTCATCGCCCCGGGCGAGGGCGGGATCGGACAGGCGGATCATGAATCGGCTGGCCATGGCGTACTCCAAGAAAAAGGGGTCAGAGTACATTAGCGTTTCAAACGCTAATGTACTCTGACCCCGCTTTTCGGGGCCGGCGGTTAGTGGGCGTGCTGGGTGCCGGACTTCGGGCAGTGGCAGGGGGCGGTGGGGCCGTACTCGACGCCCATCTGCACGCCGTTGCCGTGGCGCTGCCAGAAGAAGGTCGGGGCCGGGCGCTGCAGGCCGCCGATCTCGGACATGTCGGCGGCGTTGAACAGGCGACCGTTGACCATCACCATCGCGGTGTCGTCGCTCCGGCGGATGTCCTCGAGCGGGTTGCCGTCCACCACCACCAGGTCGGCGCGCTTGCCGGCCTCGAGCGAGCCGATTTCCTTCGACAGGCCCAGGTAGCCGGCGCCGTCGATGGTGGCCGCGCGCAGCGCCTCCCAGTTCGAGAAGCCGCCCTGGGTCAGCGACCAGATCTCCCAGTGCGTCGCCATGCCCTGCAGCTGGCCGTGGCCGCCGACCAGGATCGGGGTGCCGTTGTCACGCAGCTTCTTCGCGGCCTTGGCGACTTCGACGTGGTAGTAGTCCCAGTCCGGCGCGGTTTCGCGGCGGATGGTCTGGCCGTTGAGCGAGTTCTTCGGGAAGAACCGCAGCAGGCGCTCGTTCTCCCAGACGTTGTCGCGGGCGTACCAGTAGCGCTCGGCGTTGAGGCCGCCGTAGTTCACCACCAGGGTCGGGGTGTTGCCGACCTGGGTGTTGCGCCACAGCTCGGTGACGTCCCGGTACAGCGGCGCGACCGGGATGTTGTGCTCCACGCCGGTGACGCCGTCGAGGATCATGGTCATGTTGTGGTGGAAGGTCGAACCGCCTTCCTCCACCACCAGCATGCCCAGCTCGCGCGCCGCCTGGTTGATCTGCTGGCGCTGCTCGCGCCGGGGCTGGTTGTAGGACTTGACCGAAAACGCCCCGTTCGCCTGCATGCGGCGCAGGTGGCCGCGGGCGTCGTCGATCGAGTTCACCACCGCCTTGAAGTCGCCGTCGGCGCCGTACAGGATCGTGCCGGTCGAGAACACGCGCGGGCCGACCATGCGCCCGGCCTTGACCAGCTCGGACTGCGAGAATACGAACTCGGTGGTCGCCGACGGGTCATGCATGGTGGTGATGCCGAAGGCGAGGTTGGCGTAGTAGGCCCAGTTCTGCTGCGGCACCACGCCCTGGCCGAAGTGCGCCGCGTGCGCGTGGACGTCGACCACGCCCGGGAACACGGTCTTGCCGGCCACGTCGATCTCGCGCGCGCCGGCCGGGATGGCCACGTCGCCGCGCTTGCCGACCGCCACGATGCGCTCGCCGCGGACCACGACCACGCCGTCCTCGATCACTTCCTGGGTGTCGTTGGCGCTGCGCATGGTCACCACGCGCCCGCCCACCAGCGCGAAGGTGTCGGCCGGCCGGTCGGTCGGCAGGCGCAGGCCCACCGCCACGCCGGCGTCGGCCTTGGCTTCGCCCAGCGTGCGGCTGTGGTAGCGCTCGCCCACCATCCAGTGCAGCGACTTCGAATCGGCGCCCCAGTGCAGGTAGCTGCCCATGTCGGTACCCAGCGCCGTCACCGGGATGGCCTTGGTGTCCTTGCTCAGCTCGATCGCGCCGCCGGTCATCGGCAGCGGCGCCACGTAGCCGTTGAACAGCTCGGTGAAGGCCACCGACTTGCCGTCCGGGCTGATCGCCACGTGGTCGACGTACTTGAGGTTGAAGACTTCGCGCGGCTGCTCGCCGTTGAGGCCGGCGCTCATCAGCTTCTTCTCGAGCCCGCCGCCGGTGAGGAAGTACACGCGCTTGCCGTCCGCGGAGAACTGCGGGTCGGCGCCGTTCTTCGCGACCTGCACGGCGTCGCCGCCGGCCGCGGGCATCACGAACACGCCGCGGGTGCCGCTCCACAGGCTGCCGGTGAGCCCGCCGCCGCCCTGGCGCGAGTAGACGATGCGGCTGCCGTCGCGCGAGTAGCGCGGGCCGTAGTAGAAGCCGGGCTCGGTGGTGAGCGTGCGCGACTGGCCGGTGGCCAGGTCGAGTTCGCGGATGGCGCCCATCTTTTCATCCGACCAGGCCGTGTAGAGCAGCTTGCGGCCGTCGGGGCTGAAGGCCGGCTGGTACTCGAAGTTCGCCGCGTCCTGGGTCAGGCGCTTGGGCGCGCCGCCCGGCAGCGCCTTGGTCCAGAGCTGGCCGACCGCGTGGAAGACCATCGTGCGGCCGTCCGGGCTGGTGGCGACGTCGCGGATCATGCGCGGCGCGAAGCTGTCGCCGTCGAAGGCGGCGGACTGGTCGGCGCGCAGCGCCGGCAGCACGGTCTGCGAGACCTCGGCCGTGAACGGCACGTTCTTCGCCTCGCCGCTGGCGATGTCGACGTTCCAGAACTTGCCCTGGCCCCAGATCACCACCGACTTCGAGTCCGGCAGCCAGTCGAAGTTGGGGTAGGGGCCGAAGATCGCCCAGGCTTCCTGCTGGTCGTGCGAGAGGCCGTCCCAGACCGCGCGCACTTCGCCCGAGGCCAGGTCCAGCAGGTGCAGCACCGACTTGTCGCGCACGCGCTTGACGAAGGCCAGCGACTTGCCGTCCGGCGACGGCTGCGGCCGCACCGCGCCGCCGGCGCTGGACACGACGCTCTCGATCTCGCCGGTCTCGCGGTCCAGGCGGCGGATCGCGTAGATCATGTCGTGCACGTTGCGGTTGTAGTCGAAGCCGCCGCCCGGGCTCATGTCCTCGGAGAAATACAGGTAGCGGCCGTCGGGCGAGAACACCGGCTCGCCCTGGTCCTGCTGGTCGTTCTTGCGCTTGGTCAGCTGCAGGCCGGCGCCGCCGTCGCGGTGGTACATCCACAGCTCGCCCGCACCCAGCGAGCGCTGCGAGGTGAAGTGCTTGCGGCCGACCAGGTACTGGCCGTCCGGCGTCCAGGCCGGCGCGTTGAGCAGGCGGTAGTCCTCCTTGCTCACCTGCACCGCGCCGCTGCCGTCGGCCTTCATGCGCCAGAGGTTGTTGCCGCCGCCGCGGTCGGAGGTGTAGGCGATTTCAGTGCCGTCGGGCGAGAACCGCGGCTGGATGTCCCACGCGGCGCCGCGCGTGATGCGCTGCGCCTGGCCGCCGGCGATCGGCAGCGTGTAGAGGTCGCCCAGCATCGAGAACACGATGCGGCGGCCGTCGGGGCTGACGTCGAGGTCGAGCCAGGTGCCTTCGTCGGTGCTGAAGCTCACCACCTTGCCCTTGGCATGGGCGGCGTTGACGTCCCATTTGGCTTCCGCGGCATGGACCGCGGCGGTGCCGAGGCTGAGGCTGATCAGGACGGCAAGCGCGAGCGGACGGGACGACATGGGCAACTCCGGGAAGGGGACCTGCCGATGCTAGGCGATGCACCCCCGGCGACTCTAGGCCGAAGGTCATGGCCAGGTGAAACCGTGCGCCGGGTCGCTATATCCAAACCCCAAGAGAAACAGTCGCTTGTTTCGCGGCGCCGGGTGCAGGAGAGTAGGGGCATGAGGAATGCCCCCCGCCCTCGGATCGCCCGTCTCTCGCTCCCGTCGCTTTTGCTGGCGATGGCGGCCGGCCCGGCGTGGGCCGCGCCCGCGCAGGGACCGGTGACCGCGCTGTGGTTCGCGCTCGGTTTCTCGCTGGCGCTGGTGGCCGCGCTGGCCCTGGCCTGGCGCATCCTCAGCGAACGCATGATCCCGCGCGCCGCCTGGCTGCCGTTCGCCAGCACCAGCCTGGTCGTGCTGGGGCTCGGCGCGTGGCTGGCGGGTCGCTGGCCGCTGCTGGGCCTGGCGCTGGCGTTGCCGCTGGTGGCCTGGGGCCTGCTGCTGGTGCGCGAACTGCTGGGCCGCATGCGCCGCCTGCTGGAGGAGCGCGACCACGCCCGCGCCGAAGCCAAGCGCGTGCAGCAAAGCTCCGAACGCGATGCACTGACCGGCGTGCTCAACCGCGGCGCCTGGCGCGGCCGGCTGGAGCAGCTGGCCTCCGACACCCGCGAGGCGCAGCCGTCGCGGCCGCTGTCGGTGCTGTTCTTCGACATCGACCTGTTCAAGCTGATCAACGACAGCCTGGGCCACAACGTCGGCGACGACTGCCTCAAGGCGGTGGCGTCGACCGTGGCGGCCGAGCTGCGCGGTGGCGACATCCTGGGCCGGATGGGCGGCGAGGAGTTCGCGGTGGCCCTGCCCGGCGCGCGCCGGGTCAACGCCATCGCCGTCGGCGAGCGCATCCGCATGGCCGTGCAGCAGCACTGCCAGGTGGTCGGCGAGGAAGTGGTCGAGCTCACGGTCAGCATCGGCGTCGCCGAATACCTGGGCGAAGCCGAGCCGCTGGACGCGCTGGTCGACCGCGCCGACCGGGCGATGTATGTCGCCAAGGATTCCGGCCGCAACATGGTGGTGGCGTCCGAAGGCAGCCTCGGCCCGAACTGAGGGGCGCGGGGAAGGCTGTCGTCCGCCGGACGCCGAGGCGATGCGTCGCCGGCCGCGGGGCTACGCGCGGCGGATGCCCACTGGCCAGTCCGCGGCGGCCTGCATTTCCGGCGTCGACAGCAGCCCCGGGTCGGCCAGGAACGCTTCGGCGAAGTCCATGGCGTCATCGCCCCAGAACACCTCGCCGTCGATCACCAGGGTGGGCACGCCGAACACGCCTTCGGCCAGCGCCGCGTCGTAGTTGGCGCGCAGCGTCTCTTTCACCGCGGGCGAGGACAGCGCCGAGGCGTCGTCGACGCCCAGGGCGGCCGCAAGCGGGGCGATGGCTTCGGGGTCATCGGCCGCGCGGCCCTGTGCCCAGATCCAGTCGAAGATCGCGGTGATCGCTTCCGGCGTGGTGCCAGCCGCCACGCACAGCCGCAGCGCCAGCAGCGGATTGAAGGGATGCGTCGGCGGGAAGGCCAGCGGCACGCCGCGCTGCTTGGCCTGCCACAGCACGTGGCGATAGGTGAAGGTGCGCTTGGGGGCGATCTCGGCCGGGCCTTTGTGGCCGTGGTGGCCCAGCAGGCCGGCGAACATGATCGGCCGCAGCGCGATGTCATGCCGCGCGGCCAGCGCGCGCACCCGCGGCCACGCCAGGTAGGCGAAGGGCGAGATGAAGTCGAAGTACCAGTGCGTCGCCATCAGCCGGCCCGCGCGTCCGGCCACAGCGCCAGGACCAGCCCGATCAGGGTGAACTGCAGCGTGTGGTAGCCGCCGTTGATCAGGAAGAGCTTCAGCGACTTGCGCTCGAACAGGTAGTTGATGCCGAAGCTGGCCGAGACCCAGCACAGGCCCGCCGAGAAGCCCGCGCCCAGGCCCAGCGCCAGGCTCGGCCGCGGCCCCAGGAACATCGCGAACACCAGGCTGGCGATGACGCACAGCACGAAGGCGGTGCCGAAGATCAGGGCCATGTTTCCCCTGGCCAGCACCTCGTCGCTCAGCCCGGTCTCGCGCTGCCAGGCCTTGCCGAACAGCACCGGCGAATACCAGAGCCCGCCGAGCACGAACCCCGACAACGCGGCCACCAGAACCGCCCAGACATTGAACTCAGGCATCGCACGTCTCCCCGTGTGGATGGACGCCGGCCCGGCTCCCCGCCGTGCCCGCCCCAAAAGACTACGCCCTCCCCGGGGTCCCGGGGAGGGCGCAGGGAAACGCGCGGATCAGCGGCCGGAGTAGGCGCGCGGCAGCGTGCCCGGGGCCTGCAGGTAACGGTCGCGCAGCTCGGTCTGGCGCGAGCGCATGCTGGCCGCGCGGCCGTCGAACCAGACCTGCTCGGCGACGGTGTTCACCTCCAGCGGATCGCCCGACCACAGCACCAGGTCGGCGACCTGGCCCGGTTCGATCCGGCCGCGCTGGGCCGAGACGCCGAACACCTGGGCCGGCACCGCGGTCAGCGCGGCCAGGCCGGCTTCCCAGGGCAGGCCGTTGGCGACGGCGACGCCGGCCAGCTGGCGCACCTTGCGGGCGTTGTGGGTGGCATCGCCGGACTGGGTGAAGCCGACCGCGACGCCGGCGCGATGCAGGCGCGCGGCGTTCTCGAGGGTCGAGCCCAGCGCGTCGAAGGTCGACGGCAGGTTGGCCAGCGCGTCGAGCAGGACGGGTGCGTTGGCCGCCTTCAGGTCGTCGGCCACCATCCAGGCCTCGGCGCCGCCCACGATCACCGGCTTGAGGCCGTGCTTGCGGGCGAAGGCCAGCACCTGGCGGATGTCGGCGGCGCGGTCGACCTGGAACACCACCCGGCCGCCGGCCAGGTAGCGCGCCAGCGACGTGCGGCCGGCGCGGGTCAGCAGGCCGTCGTCGCCGGTCGCGGCGCCGGCGCGGGCTTCGGCGATCGCCTGCTCGAGCAGCATCCACTGGCCGGCGCGGCTGCCGCCCGAAAGCGGCGAGGCGCCGCCGCCCAGGTTCACGAACAGGCTGCGGCTGCCGGGCAGTACCGCGTCGTAGCGGCCGTCGAGCAGCACCGCGCTGCCCTGGCCGGCGACGAAGCTGCCGCCCATCGTGCTGCTGGGCGAGAGCACGGTGAAGGTGATGCCCTCGACCCGGTTCACGCCAATCGCGACCGAGTTCGGATTGAAGGCGACGTCGACGTCGAACTCCGGGCGCCAGGTGTGTTCGTGGGAATTCGGCGTCGCCGACATCGCCAGGGTGTGGTCGACCGTGGCCGACTCACCCGACACTTCCTCGATGCCCAGCCCGGTGAGGCCGCCGAACAGGCCCGGCGTCAGCGGCCGGCCCTTGGCTTCGACCACGGTGACGCCGGCCGGGGCGACCAGGCCGGGGCCGACCTGGCGGACCACGCCGCCCTGCACCAGCACGTCGGTGTTCTTGAGGGTGCCGCGGCTGCCGGCCGTGTGCACGGTGGCGTCGCGGATCAGCAGGTCCTGGGCGGCCGCCGGCAGGGCGACGGCGAGGACGAGGGTAACGAGCAGGCGCTTCACGGCGACACCTCCTGGCCCAGCATGAAGTCGGAGACCGGCTGCCTCGACGGGTCGGCGCGGTCGTAGAGCAGGGCGCCGTCGACGTAGACGCGCTCGGCCTTGGCGTAGACGCTGAACGGGTTGCCGTTCCACACCACCACGTCGGCCATCTTGCCCTCGGCCAGCAGGCCGGTCTGGTCGGCGATGCCGATGGCGCGCGCGGCATTGGTGGTGAGCCAGCGGATGGCGTGTTCGGGCGGCAGCTTCAGGCCGATGCGCTCGCCGCGCACCATCACCTTGGCGGCCTCCTGGTTCAGGCGCTGGATGCCTTCGGCGGAATCGGAGTGCACCACGGCGCAGCTGTTCTTCGGGCGATCGACCAGGGCGATGTTCTCCTGGATGCCGTCGTAGGCCTCCATCTTGAAGCCCCACCAGTCGGCCCACAGCGCGCCGCAGATGCCCTGCTCGGCCAGTTCATCGGCCAGCTTGTAGGCCTCGACGCCGTGGTGGAAGGCCGAGATCTTGAAGCCGAACTCCTTGGCCAGGTCCATCATCAGCGCCATTTCATCGGCGCGGTAGCAGTGGATCTGCAGGGTGATGTCGCCGCGCAGCACGCCGGCCAGGGTTTCCAGGCGCAGGTCCTGGGTCGGCTTCTCGGCGCCGTTGCCCTTGGACTTGCCGCGGCCCTGTTCGCCGTTGGCGGCTTCGTACTTGTCCCAGGCGGCGCGGTACTTCTGCGCTTCGATGAAGGCGGCGCGGTAGCCGGCCATGTTGCCCATGCGGGTCATCGGCGACTGGCCGCGGCCGCCGTAGTAGCGCTTGGGGTTCTCGCCGCAGGCCATCTTCAGGCTGTGCGGCGCGCCCGGGAACTTCATCTGCTGCATGGTGGTGGCGGGCACGTTCTTGAGCACCACGCCGCGGCCGCCGATCAGGTTGCCCGAGCCGGGCAGCACCATCATCGAGGTCACGCCGCCGGCCAGCGCGGTCGGGAAGCCGGGGTCCTGCGGCCACACCGCGTGCTCGGCCCAGACCTGGGCGGTCACCGGCGTGCTCATCTCGTTGCCGTCGGAATGCGCGGCGGCGCCCGGGCTGGGGTACACGCCCAGGTGCGAGTGCACGTCGATGATGCCGGGCGTGACCCACTTGCCGCTGGCGTCGACCACGGTGGCGCCGGAGGCGTCCAGGCCGGGACCGACGGCGGCGATGCGCCCGTCGCGCATCAGCACGTCGGCGCCTTCCAGGCGCTGGCCGTCGCCGGTCAGCACGGTGGCGTTGCGGATCAGCACCGGGCCCGAGGCGACCGGCTGGTAGGTGCTGGCGTAGGGCGGGTCGGCGGCGGCCGACAGCATGGGCAAAGCAAGCAGCGCAGCGGCCAGCAGGCTGGCCTTCGTTCTGATCGACATCATGGTCTCCCCCAAGGATTCGGCCACCCTAGCCGTCGGGCCCGGCGCTTGCCAAGCCCATCCGGTCACGGTTCAAGGACCGCGTGGCAGAATGGCCCGGCAAGGCGTAGAAAAACAACAACAAGGACAACGACTAGTGAAAGACAAGAGTGAAATCGTAAGCAACTGGCTGCCCCGCTATACCGGCGTACCCCTGGCCGACTTCGGCGAGCACGTCCTGCTGACCAACTTCGGCGGATACCTCAACACCTTCGCCCGCCTCACCGGGGCCCCGATCGTCGGCGCCGACCGGCCCATGCCCAGCGCCACCGCCGACGGCATCACCATGATCAACTTCGGCATGGGCAGCGCCAACGCCGCCACCGTGATGGACCTGCTGTCGGCCATCAGCCCCAAGGCGGTGCTGTTCCTGGGCAAGTGCGGCGGCCTCAAGCGCAAGAACCAGCTGGGCGACCTGGTGCTGCCGATCGCGGCCATCCGCGGCGAAGGCACCAGCAACGACTACCTGCCGCCGGAAGTGCCGGCGCTGCCGGCCTTCGCGCTCCAGCGCGCGGTCTCGACCATGATCCGCGACCTCGAGCACGACTACTGGACCGGCACGGTGTTCACCACCAACCGCCGCGTCTGGGAGCACGACGAGGCCTTCAAGGAATACCTGCGCAAGCTGCGCTGCATGGCCATCGACATGGAAACCGCGACCATCTTCTCGGCCGGCTTCGCCAACTCGATCCCGGCCGGCGCGCTGCTGCTGGTCTCGGACCAGCCGATGATCCCGGAAGGCGTGAAGACCGAAGCCTCCGACCGCGTGGTCACCGAACACTTCGTCGAGCGCCACATCCAGATCGGCATCGAGGCACTGCGCCTGATCCGCCGCCACGGCAAGTCGGTCAAGCACCTGCGCTTCGACGAATAAACACCGCAGCACCGCCCCAAGCCGCGAAGCGCTTCTGTAGGAGCGCCTTCAGGCGCGAAGCTTTTTGGCGAAAAGATTCGCGCCTGAAGGCGCTCCTACATGGAGCGGTCGGGCGGGTTACCAGTTGAAGACGAAGCCGACCACGTCGGGCGAGGGCTTGCCGTCGCTGAAGCGGACGGTGCACTCGACGATCTGCTTCACTTCCGAGGTCAGGCCGGGCTCGATCACGATCGGCGCGGTCAGGAATTTCTCGCCGTTGGGCGCGTCGCGCATGCTGGCCCCGAGGGCGGCGACATCGAGCTCGTAGAGTTTGCCTTCGAGGCGCGATTCCGCGGCCAGCTTGCAGGCCTCGGCCGCGAGGTCGTTCGGCGTCCCCGCCGTGCCGCCTTCGCCGCCGCAGGCGACCAGCGCCAGTGAGATCGGCACCACCATCCAGTTACGCATCCATCCTCTCCTCGGTCGAGGCCGGACCCGGATTTGCGCGCCCTGGGCCGGGTGGGCCTTCAGATGGCCGTAAATTAGCGTAATTGCTCTATGGACGCCACGGGGCGTACGTTAGCTTTACTAACGTGTTCAGTATCGCGGTACAGAGGGGTCGATCTCGGCCGACCAGGCGTCGATGCCGCCCTCGACGTTGTAGAGGTCGTGGAAGCCCAGGCCGCGGAAGTACTCGGCCGCCTGCCGGCTGGACTGGCCGTGGTGGCAGAGGAAGGCGATGGGCAGGTCCTTGGGCAGGGCCTCCAGGCGCTCGCGGCTGTCCTCGTCCAGCACCTCGTGCGGGTGCGGGAAGGGGGCGATGGCGCGGGCGTGGGCCGGGCGCACGTCGATCACGTCCAGGGTGCCGGCGATGACGTGGTCGTGCAGCTGCTGCACCGACATCGCCTTCACGGGGGGCGGCGCGTTCGGGTTGTGGATGGCCAGGCCGGCACCGCGCGGGTCCTCGACCCAGTCGATGCGCAGGCCGTTGGCGCGGGGCACGCTGGCCAGGTCCAGGTGGATGCGCAGGCCCGCGGCCTCGGCCACGATCTCCTGGCCGGAGGCGGGCTTGAGTTCGAAGCGGGCGTTGAAACGGGGGTCGACCGACAGGTGCAGCACGGTGCCGGGATCGGCGCCGTCCATGGCGCGGCCGATGGCCTCGGCCGCGGCCGGGCTGACCTCGATCGCCGGCGGGGTCCGGTCGGGGGCCGGCAGGCCCAGGGCTTCGTGCAGCTCGCCGCTGTTGAGCATCTGCTCGATGATGTCGCTGCCGCCCAGCAGCTCGCCGCCGACATAGAGCTGGGGGATGGTCGGCCACTGGCCGTAGGCCTTGATGCCTTCGCGGATCTCCGGGTCGGCCAGCACGTCGACGTGGCCAAAGGACGGCAGCAGGCCGCCGAGGATGCCGACGGCCTTGGCCGAAAACCCGCACTGCGGGGCGCGCGGTTCGCCCTTCATGAAGAGCACGACGTGGTTCGCCGCGAGGATCGACTCGATGCGCGCGCGGGTTTCGGGGGACAGGGACATGGCCGGCTCCAACGGGGAATGCCGCATTTTACCCCTGTCGCATGAACGCCGGGGGGCTTGGGGTCCGGGGTCCAGGGGTTGGCGTCGTGGCCGTGGCAAGGGCTTTTTGACGCGGATCAGAGCGGATGAACGCGGATAAAAGCGGATTCTTTTTCGTGGGGCGCGGGCATCGGGCGGCTGCTTGGCGTGACGCCGGGCATCGCCCGACTGCCGCCCTGCTTTCAACTAATGATCTATCCGCTTTTATCCGCGTTCATCCGCTCTGATCCGCGTCAAAAGGAAAACCGCCGCACCTGCCACCCACGGCCTCAGCCCAGCAAGCGCGCAGCCACAGGCAGGGCCAGGCGGGTCCACTCGGCATACATCGCGGTGGAAGGATGCAGTCCGTCCTCGGCCACCATGCCCGGCTCGGCGCCGCGTTCGCGGCTGACCGGGGTGATGTCGACGAAGGCGACGCCCCGGGCCGCGCACTCATCGGCGGCGGCGGCGTTGAAGTCGTCCAGCTGCCGCGCGATCACCGCCGGGTCGCGGCCGCTGGCCTGGCCGAAGGGCGTGACGCCCCAGTCCGGGATCGACAGCACCAGCACGCGGCCGGGGCGGTCGCCGGCCAGGGCGATGGCGCGATCGAGCAGGTCGGCGAACTCGACGCGGTACTCGCCCAGGTTCCCGCCGCGGTACTGGTTGTTCACCCCGATCAACAGAGACACCAGCTCATGCCGGCCCAGCGGTTCGGCCGCGTCCATCGCCGCCCACAGTTCGTCGGTGGTCCAGCCGGTGGTGGCGATGATGCGCGGGTCGCTCAGCGCGACGCCCCGTGCGCGCAGGGCGGCGGCCAGCTGGCAGGGCCAGCGCCCGGCCTCGGCCACCGACTCGCCGATGGTGTAGGAGTCGCCCAGCGCCAGGTAGGGCAGGGAGCCGGGCATCGCGGCTCAGGCCACGTGGCGCGCGCGGGCCCGGGCGGCGTGCCGGGCCAGGGCCCGGTCGATGCGCGCGAACACTTCCCGCATCAGCCCGGCCTCGGGCAGCAGGGTCACGCGGAAATGGCGCGACCCCGGCACGTTGAAGCCGCTGCCCGGCACCACCAGCACGTCCTCGGTTTCCAGCAGCTCCAGCGCGAAGGCCTGGTCGTCGAAGTCGAGCGCGGCGTCGCCGATCACTTCCGGGAAGGCGTACAGCGCGCCGGCCGGCGCCACCAGCGACAGGTGCTCGCTGGCCGCGCAGCACTCGACCACGGCGCGCCGCGATTCGTGCAGGCGGCCGCCGGGGGAGGTGAGCGCCAGGATGGTTTCCGGGCCGGCCAGCGCCGCCGGCACCGCGTACTGCGCGGGCACGTTCGCGCAAAGGCGCAGCGCACTGAGCAGGTCCATGGCGTGGTGGTAGTCGCCCACCGTCACCGGGTCGCCCGACAGCACCGCCCAGCCCACGCGCCAGCCGCAGGCGCGCCACACCTTCGACAGGCCGCCGAAGCTCAGGCAGGGCACGTCGCCGGCCAGCGGCGCCAGCGGCGTGAACGTGGCCTGGTCGTACAGGATGCCGTCGTAGATCTCGTCGGCCATCAGCAGCAGCTTGTGCTTCGCCGCGATCGCGACCAGTTTTTCCAGCAGCGCGCGCGGGTAGCTGGCGCCGGTGGGGTTGTTGGGGTTGATGACCACGAGCGCGCGGGTGCGCGGCGTCACCAGCTTCTCGATCTCGTCCGGATCGGGCAGGAAGCCGTTTCCCGGGGCGCAGCGGTAATACACCGGCCGGCCCTGGTTGAGGATGGTGGCCGCGCTCCACAGCGGGTAGTCGGGCGAGGGCAGCAGCACTTCGTCGCCGGGGTTGAGCAGGGCCCGCAGCGAAATGTCGATCAGCTCGCTGACGCCGTTGCCGATGAAGATGCGCTCGGCGCTGGCGTTGGGGGTGCCGCGCTCGCGGTGCAGCGCGGCCAGCGCCTCGCGGGCCAGGGGCAGGCCCTGCTGGTGCGTGTAGGGGTCGGACTGGTCGACGTGGGCGGCCAGCGCGGCCTGCAGGTGCTCGGGCGCCCGGAAGCCGAAGGCGCCGGGGTTGCCGATGTTCAGGCGGATCAGCTGCCGGCCCTGGCCCTCGAGTTCGCGGGCGCGGCGGGACAGCTCGCCGCGGATGTCGTAACGGACCTCGCGCAGGCTTTCGCGGGTCGGCAGGGGCGTGTGGGGCATGGTGCAGCGGGCTCGGACCGGGGATCTGGGCCGAGATTAACGGAATCTTGACGCGGTTTCAGCGGCTCCGGCCGCGGAGGGCGACCAGCGCCGCCAGCGTGAACCCGATCTCCCAGACCAGGGCGAACGCGAAGAAGGTCGTGAATTCGCCGGTCAGCGCGATGCCGAGCAGGCGGGCGGCGGCGATGCCGCCATTCGACAGGGCCACGGCCAGCAGGCCGGGCGCCCGCCACGCGGGCCGCGCCGCGCAGGCGAACAGGAACGCGGCCAGACCCAGCTCCAGCCCGCCGTAGAAGGCGCGCAGCTCCACCAGGCCGGCCGCGGTGCCGCTGATCCCGACCGGCGCCAACACCGCCTCCGGGGCGGCCACGATGGCGATGCCGAACCCGAGGAAACCCAGGGCGGCGAGGACGAGCACAGCGGTACCGAAACGTTCCATGGCGTGATCCTGCCGGCCGGGCGGTGACCGGGATGTGTGCAAGGTAGCGCTATCATCCCCGGCAATGCAGCCCACCCCCGAAGCCCTCGACCTCCTGCGCCCCATCGGCTGGCCCGATGACGCCGCCCGCCGCGAGGCCCTCGCCGCCGCCCCCGGGGCCCGCCTGGCCCGCGTGGTCGGCCAGCACCGCAGCGCCTACGACGTCGCCACCCGCGCCGACGAGGTGCTCAAGGTGCAGCCGCCGCTGCCCTGGACCCGGCCGCGCTGCCCGCCCGACCAGCGCGCCGCGGTCGGCGACTGGGTCACCCTGGACGAGGCCGGCAAGAACATCCTGGCGCTGCTGCCGCGCCACGCCCTGCTCAAGCGCGGCGCCGCCGGCGAACACCACCGCCAGCAGCTGATCGCCGCCAACGTCGACCACGTGCTGGTGGTGGTCGGGCTGGACCAGGACTTCAACCCGCGCCGCATCGAGCGCTACCTCGTGGTCATCCGCGCCAGCGGCGCCGACCCGGTGCTGGTGCTGACCAAGGCCGACGAGTGCGAGATCGTCGAGGACTGCATCGACCTGCTGATGGAGGTGGAGCAGTCGGGCGTGCCGATCCACGCCATCAACGCCAAGGACCCCGCCAGCGTCGCCGCCCTGCATCCCTACCTCGGCCCGGGCCAGACCGTGGTGCTGGTGGGCAGCTCCGGTGCCGGCAAGTCGACGCTGACCAACACGCTGCTGGGCCGCGAGAAGATGAAGACCAACACGGTCCGCGGCAACGACTCGCGCGGCCGCCACACCACCACCTTCCGCGTGCTGACGCCGCTGCCGCAGGGCGGCTGCCTGATCGACACGCCGGGCATGCGCGAGGTCAAGCTCAGCGGCGAGGAAGACATCGTCGACGCCTTCGACGACATCGAGGCGCTGGGCGCCGGCTGCCGCTTCCGCGACTGCGTGCACGGCAACGAGCCCGGCTGCGCGGTGCGTGCCGCCATCGAGGACGGCAGCCTGGACGAATCGCGCTACCTCAACTTCGTCAAGCTGCGCGACGAGGCCGAGGCGGCCGCGGTCACCCAGGCCGCGCGCCGCGCCGAGGAGGCGCTGGCGCTCAAGAACAAGCACCGCCGCACCAAGGACAAGCTGGGCCGCCGATGAGCGCCGCCGCCCGATCGCTGGAACACCACGCCGTGCTGGACGCGCGCCTGGTGGCGGCGGTGCGCGGCATCCGCCTGCTCGAGTCGGTGAGCTGGCCGGCCCGCCTGCAGGAGGACTTCCTGGCGGCCTGGAAGGTC
>NZ_DASTNG010000085.1:0-19368 GCF_035721105.1 Arenimonas sp.
CGGCGGCAGCGGCCCAGGCGGCACGGGCGGCGGCCAGGACGCCTCCGGCACCCGCCGCGGCGGCTTGGGCACCGGCGGCCAGGGCGGCGGCAGCGAAGACAGCTTCCAGCAGATGCGCCACCTGCTGGCCGGGCGGCGCCAGCTGCTGGGCAAGCTGGTGGGCGGCCAGCCCGGCAACGCCAGCACCGGCGTCCCGGTCAGCACCGAGCAGGTCCAGGACGTGCTGGGCCAGCTGCAGCAGAAAGCCACGCCAACGATGATGGTCAACGGCAAGCCGACGCCGCGCACCGTCACCCACCTCAAGCAGGACCTGCTGGCCCAGCTGCGCCAGCACACCCCGGGCAACCAGCCGCCGGCCCTGGCCGAGGAAGACGGCGACGCCATCGACCTGGTCGGCATGCTGTTCGACCACATCATGAAGGACGTCCGGCCCAACAGCGCCGCGTCCGCCCTGCTGGCCAAGCTGCAGGTGCCGCTGCTGCGCGTGGCGCTGCAGGACAAGGCCTTCTTCACCCGCCAACAGCACCCGGCGCGGCAGATGCTCAACACGATCGCCGAGACCGGCGCCTACTGGCTGGGCGAGGACGACGCCGACCAGCAGCTGGTGGGCAAGATGCAGTCGGTGGTCGACCGCACCGTGCGCGAGTTCGACGGTGACCTGGGCTTGTTCAACAACCTGCTCGAGGACCTCAGCGGCCACCTGCAGACCGTGACGCGCAAGGCCGAGGTGGCCGAGAAGCGCCACGTCGAGGCCGCCCGCGGCAAGGAAAAGCTGGCGCTGGCGCGCGAACGCGCGGCCAGCGTGGTCGAGGGCATGCTGAAGAAGCAGAACCTGCCGCGCTTCACCCACACCCTGCTCAGCCAGGCCTGGACCGACGTGATGGCGCTGACCTCGCTGCGCCACGGCGAGGACTCGGAGCAGTGGAAGCAGCACCTGGACACCGCCGAGCGCCTGATCCAGGTCGCCAAGGCCGCCCCCGGCGCCGCCCCCATTTCCAGCGACGACGCCCAGGTCCTGCGCACCGACATCCAGGCTTCGCTCACCCAGGTCGGCTACCACGCCGAGGAAGCGTCGGCGATCGCCCAGCGCCTGGTGGACCCGCAGGCCAACGCCGACGACGACTCCGCCGCCAGCCGCACCGAGCTGACCATGCGCCTGAAGGCGCGCGCGCGCCTCGGTGAAGACCTGCAGCAGGCCAAGAAGAGCAAGAAATCCACCCTCACGCCCGACGAGCAGAAGCGCCTGGAGCAGATCCGCCAGCTGCCCTTCGGCACCTGGTTCGAGTTCTCGCTCAACCAGCAGGGCGAGAAGGTCCGCCGCCGCCTGTCCTGGTTCTCCACCGTCACCGGCCACGTGCTGTTCGTGAACCACCGCGGCCAGAAGGTCGGCGAGAACACGCTCGAAGGCCTGGCCAAGGCCATGGTCCAGGGCCAGGTGAAAGTGGTCGAGGAAGAGAAAGGCACCCTGATCGACCGCGCCTGGAACACGGTGATGAGCGCCCTGCGCTCGTTCGCCGGCCAGTCGCCTGCCGAGGCGCCCGCCCGATGAACGAATACCGCCGCGCCAAACGCCGCAAGGTCGGCAACATCGACGTCCTGGACACCATGACCGGCGAGCTGATCGGCAAGCTCAGCAATCTTTCGGAAACCGGCATGCTGCTGATCCTGGGCCAGGCCGTGACCAGCGACGCGCTGTTCCAGCTGCGCTTCACGCTGGCCGACGATGCCGGCCGCTCGCGCCAGGTCGAGGTCGGCGCACACGAACTGTGGTCGGACGAAGCCGCCGCCCCCGGCCAGGTCTGGACCGGCTTCCGCTTCATCGACGTCGCCCCGGAAGACGTGGCCTTCATCCGCGAGTGGGTGGATGCGCCGGGCAGCCAGTACGTCTGAGCCCCGGCGGCGCCCGCGGCTGGCGGCGCTGGCCGTGGCGCTGTGCGTGCTGGCCGGCTGCCGCGGCGAACCGCCGGCGCGGATGGAGCGGCTCTACGTCTTCGGCACCCTGGCCGACGTCGAGATCCGCGGGGCCGACGCGGCCACGTCCGGCGCCGCGCTGGCCGAAATCTCAGCGCTGCTCAACCAGCGCCAGGCCGAGTGGCACGCCTGGGAACCCTCCGACCTCACCCGCATCAATGCCGCGCTGGCGGCCGGCGAGTCGGCCCCGGCGCCGGCCTCGGTCATCGCCCTGATCGAACGCTCACGGCCGCTCACCGAGGCCAGCGAAGGCCTGTTCGACCCGGCCCTGGGCGGACTGGTGGCGGCCTGGGGCTTCCACACCTCCAGCTTCCCGGTGCTGACCGCGCCCCCGACCGACGCGTGGCTGGCGAACTGGCGCGAGCACCGGCCGCGGCTGGACCAGGTCATGGTCGACGGCGACCGGGTCTCGAGCCGCAACCCGGCGGTGCAGCTCGACTTCGGCGCCATCGCCGAAGGCCTGGCCTCGGAAACCATCCTCGAGGTGCTCGAACGCCACGGCATCCGCCACGCCCTGGTCGGGCTGGGCGGCGACATCGTCGCCCTGGGCGACGGCGGCGGCCGGCCCTGGCGGGTAGGCCTGCAGGACCCGTTCGGCGGCGCCCTGGGCAGCGTCGCGCTGGCGGGCCACGAGGCCCTGTTCAGCACCGGCAACTACAACAAGTTCCGGGAATCCCCGACCGGGGCACGCTGGCCACACCTGCTCGACCCCCGCTCCGGGCGACCGGCGCGCGGCGCCGCGTCGGTGGTGGTGCTGCACCCGGACCCGGTGCGGGCCGACGCCGCCGCCACGGCGCTGTTCGTCGCCGGGCCCTCGGGGTTCGAACACACGGCGCGCCGCCTCGGCCTGGGCTGCGTCCTGATGGTCACCGAGGAAAACGAAATGCTGGTCAGCGTCGCCATGGCCGCGCGCGTGGACCTGGTGCGGCACCCGGTGTCGCTGGGTGCGCCGCTGGACCTGGGCCCGGACTGCGATGCCGGCGACCCGGCGGCCGCCGACTGACCGACGACCTCAGGTGCGGAAGCAGAGCGCCGCTTCGGGCTTGTGGATCGCGAAGCCCTGGGCGTAGTCGACGCTGAGCCCCCGCAGCAGGTCGCGCGCGCGCTCGTCGGCGACCCACTCGGCCACGACCTGCAGGCCCAGCTGGTGGCCGATGTCGGTGACCGCACGGACGATGGAATAGCTCACCGGATCGGTCTCGATGTTGCGGATGAAGCTGCCGTCGATCTTGATGAAGTCCACCGGCAGGTTCTTGAGATAGCCGAACGAGGCCATGCCCGACCCGAAGTCGTCGAGCGAGAACTTGCAGCCGGCCGCGCGCAGCTTCTGCATGAACGCCACCGCCCGGGCCATGCTGCTGACCGCGGCGGTCTCGGTGATCTCGAAGCAGATGCGCTGCGGCGGCACGCCGTAGTCCTCCAGCCGCTGCAGCACGAAGTCGGCGAAGCTGTCGTCCTCGAAGGTCGGGCCCGACAGGTTGATCGCGCACAGCTTCACCGGCTTGCCCGAGGGATGCAGGCGATTGAAGTTGGCCAGCGCCGTGTCCACCACCCAGCGGTCGAGCTGCGGCATCAGGCCGAAGCGCTCGGCCGCCGGGATGAAGGCGCCGGGCGGCACCAGCGAGCCGTTCTCGTCGCGCAGGCGCACCAGCATCTCCATGTGCACGCCCTCGGCCTGGTCGCCGTACCAGAGCGGCGCCAGCTCCTGGAAATGCAGCAGGAAGCGGCCGTCGGACAGGGCCTGGCGGATACGCCCGGCCCACTCCATCTCGCTGCGGCGCTGGGTGGTTTCCAGGTCGTCCTCGGAGAACAGGTGCACGCGGTTGCGGCCCCGCTCCTTGGCCATGTAGCAAGCCGTGTCGGCGTGCGCCAGCAGCACCCGCTGGCTCAGACCCGGGCCCTGCAGCATCACCACGCCGATGCTGGCGCTGATGGTGTAGTTGCGCTGCTCCCAGCCGAACACGTAGCCGTCGATCTCGAGCCGGACCCGCTCGGCCAGCGCCATCGCCCGCGATTCGTCGGTCTTCTCCAGCAGGATCGCGAACTCGTCGCCGCCCAGCCGCGCCACGATCGCATCGCGCGGCAGCAGGCCGGCGAACAGTCCGGCCAGCTGCGCCAGCAGTTGGTCGCCGGCATAGTGGCCCGAGGTGTCGTTGATCAGCTTGAACTGGTCCAGGTCCATGTACAGCAGCGCCGCGTGCGGCGCGCCGGCGTCCAGCGCGGTGATGGTGGCGTCGAGGGCGCGTTCGAACTCGCGCCGGTTCAGCAGGCCGGTCAGCGTGTCGTGGGTGGCCTGGTAGCTGAGCTCCTCGCTGAGCACCCGCAGCTCGGTGATGTCGTTGGCCACCGCCAGCAGGTGCGGCTGCCCGGCCAGCATGATCCGCGACACCGACAGCGTCGCCCAGAACGGCTCTTGCCCCGGCCCGCGCAGGCGCGCGGACTCGTTGAGGATGGCGTCCGGTTCGACGCCCATCGCCGCGACCCGGTCGCGAAGCTCGGGATCCTCGACCATCGCCGCCAGCGACGGCGCCGGGCCGTCGTCGCCGATGCCGAAACGGTCGCGGCAGGCCTGGTTGGCATAGACCACCTGGCCATCATCGACGCGGGCCAGAAGCACCAGCGCCGGCAGCAGCTCATTCAGGGCCCGGAAGCGCTCCTCGCTCTCGCGGTACTGCGCCGACATGTCGCGCGCCAGCGCCAGCGCGCGGGCGCGCGTGGAGGCGATCGACCAGGCCAGCGTCGCCAGCAGCAGGCTGGCCAGGCAGCCGATGCCGAAGGTGAGCAGGGGCAGCCAGCCGGCCTGTTCGTCGAGCAGCTCGGCGTCGGCCATCATCCGCCAGGTGCGCCCGCCATAGGCCAGGTCACGCACGAAGGTGGCGGACGCGATGCCCTGCCCCGGCGTGAGCTCGAGCGGATTGGTGTAGAGCAGGCGCGGCGAGGCTTCGCCGTCGCTGATGTCGAAGACCTCGATGTCGAAGCGCTCCAGCGCTTCGCGCGGCAGCGCGTCCTCGATCAGCCGGTTGATCCGGAACGACGCCGCCAGCGAGCCCATCTCGCGCGCACGGCGCTCGGCCAGGTCGCGCGGCTGCGGTCCCGGGGTGAACACCGGCAGCCGGATCGTCAGGCCGTCGTCGCCACCCGGCATGCCGGTGCGCTGGACCAGGCGGAAGGCCGCCGACATCACCGGCTGGTCGGCATCGCGGGAGAACTGCGCGGCGGCCAGGTTCGGCGCCTGGGTGGCGATGTCCAGGCCCAGCAGCATGCGGTTGCCCTGGAGCGGCGCGACGAGCTCGGTCGGATAGTGCACGAGGCCGTCGGGCGGCGCGTCGGGCGAGGGGCGGTCGGTCCTGCGCGCGTAGGCGATGGCCTGGAGACTGGGGAACTGCTCGCGCGGGCGCAGGTTCGAGTACATCGCCTCGAACTCGACCTCGGTCACCTCGTCCGAGGCCAGGAACAGGGCCTGCACCGATCGCACCAGCAGGCCGCAGGTCTCGAGCTGGCTGTCGACGGCGTCGAAGCTGCGCTCGGCCAGCCGCTCCAGGCGGACCTGCTCGGAGCGCGCCAGGGCGTCACGGTGCAGGCCGGCGGCGACGAGGCTCAGGGCCAGGCCGACCAGCAGGGCCGCCAGGCTCCACAGCCAGGCCGGCTGCCCCAGGAATCCGCCGTCTTTGCGCCGACTTTCCAATCCCTTCTCCTGCGGCTGCGCCGGATGCGGCAAAATCGGGCCATCGCCCCAGAAGGACCGGCCATGACCCCACGTGACGCCTCCACTCTATATCCCGCGCACCTGTCCGCGATCAAGGCGCGGGTGGACCGGCTGCTGGAAAAGCACGGCTTCGATCACCTTTTGGTCACGTCCGGCATCGAGAAGCACGAGTTCCTCGACGACCGCCCCTACCCCTTCAAGCCCAATGCCCAGTTCAAGGCCTGGCTGCCGCTGACCCGGCATCCGCACTGCTGGATCGCCTACACCCCCGGCCAGCGCCCGGTGCTGGCCTACTACCAGCCCGACGACTACTGGCACGTGCCGCCCAGCCCGCCCGAGGGCGCCTGGGTCGAACACTTCGACATCCGCGTCATCACCAACCCGGCCGACGCCATCCGGCACCTGCCGACGACCGGCAAGGCCGCCATCCTCGGCGAGGCCGACGCGGCCCTGCCCGGCTTCACGCCGAACAATCCCGAAGGCCTGCTGGCCGCCCTGCACTACCACCGCGCCTACAAGACGCCCTACGAGCTGGCGGTGATGCGCCAGGCCCAGCGCCGCGCCGTGCCCGGCCACCTGGCCGCGCGCGAGGCGTTCAAGGCGGGCCGGTCCGAAGCCGGCATCCACGCCGCCTATCTGGCCGCGACCGGCCACACCGACCTGGACCTGCCCTACTCCAACATCGTCTGCCTCAACGAGCACGGCGCGGTGCTGCACTACCAGTACAAGCAGGTCCAGGCGCCGGCGCAGCACCGCTCGCTGCTGATCGACGCCGGCGCCGAAGTGGACGGCTACGCCTCCGACATCACCCGCACCTGGGGCAACGGCGACGCCGACTTCGAGGCGCTGGTCGCCGCGGTCGAGGACGAACAGCAGGCCCTTTGCGCCCGCGTGAAGGCCGGCGTGGACTACCGCGACCTGCACCTGGAGGCGCACCTGCGCCTGGGCGGCGTGCTGCGCACGCTAGACATCGTCGACATGGACCCGGGCCAGATGCTGGAAACCGGCCTCACCACGACCTTCTTCCCGCACGGCCTGGGCCACCCGATCGGCCTGCAGGTGCACGACGTGGCCGGCTTCACCGACGAGGCCGGCCAGCTGATCCCGCGCCCCGCCGGCCATCCCTACCTGCGCATGACCCGCACGCTGGCACCGGGCATGGTGGTCACCATCGAGCCGGGCATCTACTTCATCCCGACGCTGCTGGCGAAGCTCAAGGCCAGCCCGCAGGGCAAGGCCGTGGACTGGCGCAAGGTCGAGCACCTGGCGACCTTCGGCGGCGTGCGCATCGAGGACGAAGTGCACTGCACCGACGGCGCACCCGAGAACCTCAGCCGCGACGCCTTCGCCGAAGCCTGATTCCCTGCACCTCACAACCCAGGAGGGCCTTCAGGCCCGAAGCTTTTCGGCGAAAAGCTTCGGGCCTGAAGGCCCTCCCACAGGTTTCCCGGTCGCGGCCAAACGCCTGATTTGCTAGGCTTTGCGACCCTCCCCGCCCATGAAGACCCGGCCCCGCGCCGGGCACCGAGCCGTCAGCCCCCATGGAAAAGAGCTTCGAGCCCCAGACCTTCGAGACCAAGTGGTACGCCCACTGGGAAGCCAGCGGCTGCTTCAAGCCCTCGGGCAAGGGCCCGGCCTACACCATCATGCTGCCGCCGCCGAACGTCACCGGCACCCTGCACATGGGCCACGCCTTCCAGCACACGCTGATGGACGCGCTGGTGCGCTACCACCGCATGAAGGGCTTCGACACGCTCTGGCAGGTCGGCACCGACCACGCCGGCATCGCCACCGAGATGGTGGTGTCGCGCAACCTCGCGCTCGAGGGCAAGGGCGAGACGCGTGATTCGCTGGGCCGCGACAAGTTCATCGAGAAGGTGTGGGCCTGGAAGCAGGAGTCGGGCGACACCATCACCCGCCAGATGCGCCGCATGGGCGCCTCGGGCGACTGGAGCCGCGAGACCTTCACCATGGACGCCGGCCCGAGCCAGGCCGTGGTCGAGACCTTCGTGCGGCTGTTCGAGGAAGGCCTGATCTACCGCGGCCAGCGCCTGGTGAACTGGGACCCGGTGCTGAAGACCGCGATCTCCGACCTCGAGGTCGTGAGCGAGGAAGAAGACGGCAAGCTCTGGTCGATCCGCTATCCGCTGGCGAACGGCGCCACCTACGAGCACGTCGAGCACGACGCCGACGGCCACGAAACCCTGCGCGAGACCCGCGACTACCTGGTCGTCGCCACCACCCGCCCCGAGACCATGCTCGGCGACACCGCCGCCATGGTGCACCCCGAGGACGCGCGCTACGCCGCGCTGGTCGGCCAGTCCGTGGCGCTGCCGCTGTCCGATCGCCAGATCCCGATCATCGCCGACGACTACGTCGACCGCGTCTTCGGCACCGGCGTGGTCAAGGTGACCCCGGCGCACGACTTCAACGACTACGCCGTCGGCCAGCGCCACGGCCTGCCGCTGATCAACATCCTCACGCCCGAGGCCGCGATCAACGACAACGCGCCGGCCAAGTACCGCGGCCTGGACCGCTACGCCGCCCGCAAGGCCGTGCTGGCCGACCTCGAGGCCGCCGGCCTGCTGGTCGAGGAGAAGAAACACAAGCTGCAGGTGCCGCGCGGCGACCGCACCGGCCAGGTGATCGAGCCCTACCTCACCGACCAGTGGTTCGTGCGGATGGAGAAGCTCGGCGCCAAGGGTCTGGCGCTGGTCGAGAGCGGCAAGGTCCGCTTCGTGCCCGAGAACTGGATCAACACCTACCGCCACTGGATGGGCAACATCCAGGACTGGTGCATCAGCCGCCAGCTCTGGTGGGGCCACCGCATCCCGGCCTGGTACGACGCCGCCGGCAAGGCCTACGTGGGCCGCGACGAGGCGGAAGTGCGCGCGAAGCACGGCCTGGGCGCCGACGTCGCGCTGACCCGCGACAGCGACGTGCTGGAAACCTGGTTCTCCTCGGCGCTGTGGTCGCACAGCACGCTCGGCTGGCCCGACCCGCAGGCCATGGCCGCGCGCGGCTTCGACAAGCGCCTGCCGACCTCGGTGCTGGTCACCGGCTTCGACATCATCTTCTTCTGGGTCGCCCGGATGATCATGATGACCGACCACTTCACCGGCGAAGTGCCGTTCAAGGACGTCTACATCACCGGCCTGGTGCGCGACCGCGACGGCCAGAAGATGTCCAAGTCGAAGGGAAACGTACTGGACCCGATCGACATCATCGACGGCATCAGCGCCGACGCCCTGGTGGCCAAGCGCACCACCGGCCTGATGAAGCCGACCGATGCGCCCAAGATCGAGAAGGCCACCCGCAAGGAATTCCCGGACGGCATCGCGCCCTTCGGCGCCGACGCGCTGCGCTTCACCTTCGCCTCGCTGGCGACCCACGGCCGCGACATCAAGTTCGACCTGCAGCGCTGCGAGGGCTACAAGAACTTCTGCAACAAGCTGTGGAACGCGGCGCGCTTCGGCCTGCTCAACTGCGAGGGCTTCTCGGCCTCGGGCGTGCCGGCGCCGCGCACCGACGCCGAGCGCTGGATCCTCGACCGCCTGCAGCACACCCTGCGCGAGGTCGAGAAGGGTTACGCCGACTATCGCTTCGACCTGGCCTCGCAGGCGCTGTATGAGTTCGCCTGGAACGAGTTCTGCGACTGGTTCCTGGAGCTGTCCAAGCCGGCGCTGATGGGGGATGACGCGGCCGCCGCCGACAGCACCCGCCACACCCTGCTGTACGTGCTGGAACAGCTGCTGCGCGCGCTGCATCCGATCATCCCCTTCGTCACCGAGGAGATCTGGCATTCGGTCGCGCCCAAGCTGGGCATCACCGGCGACAGCATCAGCACCCAGCCCTACCCGGCCGCCGACGCCGCGCGGCAGGACGCCACCGCGGCCGCCGACATCGAATGGCTCAAGGATGCCGTGACCCAGCTGCGCTCGATCCGCAGCCAGATGGGCATCGCGCCCGCGCGGGCCGTGCCGCTGCTGCTGCAGGACGGCGACGCCCGCGACCGCGAGCGCCTGGCCCGCCACGCCGCGGCGCTGAAGTTCCTGGCCAAGCTCGAGTCCGTCACCTGGCTCGAGGGCGAGGCCCCGGCCGCCGCCGCCGCGCTGGTCGGCTCGCTCAAGCTGATGATCCCGCTGGAAGGCCTGATCGACCTCGGCGCCGAAACCGCCCGCCTGGACAAGGAACTCAAGCGCATCGCCGGCGAGATCGCCAAGTGCCAGGGCAAGCTGGCC
The DNA here is from genome assembly GCF_035721105.1 of Arenimonas sp. Classification (GTDB taxonomy): domain Bacteria; phylum Pseudomonadota; class Gammaproteobacteria; order Xanthomonadales; family Xanthomonadaceae; genus Arenimonas. The sequence continues at coordinate 9,919 of NZ_DASTNG010000085.1, forward strand.
AGCGAAACCTTCGTCCAGAACGCCCCCGCCGCCGTGGTCGACCAGGAGCGCGCCCGCCTGGCCGACTGGACCGCACAGCAAGCCGCCCTCCAAGCCCAACGCGCCAAGCTCGGCTGAACAAGCGGTACCGGGTTCAATTTCTTTCGCCGCTGAGACCGAGTCTCAGCGGCGAAAGAAATTGAACCCGGTACCGCTCATTCAGGGGGGAGGAGTTCCATGGCCATGACGATGGCGTCCTCGCGGCCCTTTTCGGCGGGGTAGTAGTTCGGCCGCTGGCCGATCTCGTTGAAGCCTTCCTCGCGATAAAGCTGGATGGCGCGCGGGTTCGAGGGCCGGACTTCGAGGAAGACCTGGGCCGCCTGGTGCCAGCGCGCCAGGTCCACCAGCCGGCGCAGCAGCCGGCGGCCGTGGCCGCGGCCCTGGTACTCGGGGGCGATGCAGAGGTTGAGGATGTGGGCCTCGCCCGCGGCGGCGCTGAGCACGCCGTAGCCCAGCAGCGTCGTCCCGGCCTCGAGCACCCAGCACTGGTGCCCGGCGCGGAGGCAGTCGCGGAAGATGCCTGGCGTCCACGGGAACACGTAGGCGCGATTCTCGATCTCGCTCACCGCCTCGAGGTCGGTCTGGCGCATCGGCCGGACCTGGCTGCCGGGGGCGGGCCGGGCGTTCATGGCTCAGTGCGGGCGACGCAGGGCCCGCAGGGCCGGCCAAAGCGCGCGCTTGGCGTCGGCCCCGGCGCGCAGCTGCTCGACCGGCGGCAGCAGCGGCGACGGATCGCGCCCGCCCGCCGCGCGCACCAGCGCATCCCACAGCCGCTCGGGGATCCCGGCCGGCCGGGCCACCACGACCGGCGGCGCCACGGGCGCCGGCGCCGGGCGATACAGGGTGTAGCCCATCGCCGACAGCATCGCCTGCTGGTCCGGGCGCCAGCTCATGCGGCGGGCTTGCGGCGCAGCTTGGTCCACGCCCACCACGCGGGGCCGGACAGCACGTAGACCAGTGCGATCGCGAACAGGCCCTTGGCCTGGGCGATGAACAGCACCGCGATCGTCACCACCACCAGCGCCATCACGAAGAACGGCACCCGGCCGCCCTTGGGGAAGCCCTTGAAGCTGAAGTACTTGATGCGGCTGACCATCAGCAGGCCCGCCGCCACCGTCACCGCGAAGGCCAGCCAGCGCAGGCCCTGGCCGCCGTAGCCAAAGGTGTTCATGGCCCAGACGAAGGACACCATCAGGCCGGCCGCGGCGGGACTGGCCAGGCCGATGAACCAGCGCTTGTCGGTGGAGCCGACCTGGGTGTTGAAGCGGGCCAGGCGCAGCGCCGCGCAGGCCGCGTACAGGAAGGCCGCGGCCCAGCCCACCTTGGCCAGCACCGGTCCGTCGGCGCGGAAGCCCACCAGGGCCCAGTGGTACATCACCAGCGACGGCGCCATGCCGAAGCTGACCAGGTCGGCCAGGGAGTCGTACTGGACGCCGAATTCGCTGCTGGTGCCGGTCATGCGCGCCACCCGGCCGTCGAGCCCGTCGAACAGCCCGGCCACGAACACCGCGATGCAGGCGTTCTCGAAATTGCCGCTGGCCGCGGCCAGGATGGCGTAGAAACCCGCGAACAGGCCGCCCGTGGTGAGCAGGTTGGGCAGCAGGTAGATGCCGCGGCCGCGGGCCGGGGCGGGTTCGTCTTGGGGGTCCATGCGGGAAGTGTAGCGGCTCCCGGATTCGCCCCATAGCCCGCGCCTTGCGGCCCGGCGGAGGGGGTGGTATCACGGGGCCTCGCCACCGCCCCCGGAGTCACGCCATGTCCCGCCCGATCCTGATCCTCGCCCTGGCCTTTGCACTGGCGCCCCTGGCGAGCGCCGCCGAGAAGGTCACCGTCTACAAGTCCACCGGGGCCAACGGCGAAACCGTTTATTCGCAGGTCCAGGTCGCGAGCTCACAGGCCATGCAGGTCGACGCCGACTCGGCCGAAGCCCAGGCGGCCGAAGCCGCCGCCCCCGAAGCGACCCCGGCCCAGAAGGCCTGCGAGATGGCCCAGGCCAACCTGGCCGTGCTGACCTCCGGTCGGCCGGTGCAGTTCGATCGCGACGGCGACGGCACCCAGGAGCCGATGACCGAGGACGAGCTGACCACCAACCGCGCCAACGCCCAGCGCCAGGTCCGCGCCTACTGCGAACCGGTCGACGAGGGCTAAGCGCGCCCCGCGGGGCCGGACGGCCGCTACAATGGCCGACCCACCCAGATTCCGGCCTCCGCATGCGTCTTTCCCGCTTCCACCTCCACACCAGCAAGGAAACCCCGGCCGACGCCGAGGTCGTCAGCCACCAGCTGATGCTGCGCACGGGCATGATCCGCAAGCTGGCGGCCGGCCTGTACACCTGGAGCCCGCTGGGCCTGCGGGTGCTGCGCCGGGTCGAGGCCGTGGTGCGCGAGGAAATGGACCGCGCCGGCGCCATCGAGATGCTGATGCCCTCGATCCAGCCGCGCGAGCTGTGGGAAGAGACCGGCCGCTGGCAGAAGTTCGGCGGCCAGCTGCTCAAGATCAAGGACCGCAAGGACGGCGAGTTCTGCTACGGCCCCACGCACGAAGAGGTCATCACCGACTTCGCGCGCAATGAACTTCGCAGCTACAAGCAGCTGCCGCTCAACTTCTACCAGATCCAGACCAAGTTCCGCGACGAGATCCGCCCGCGTTTCGGCGTGATGCGCGCGCGCGAGTTCCTGATGAAGGACGCCTACTCCTTCCACCTGGGCGCCGAAAGCCTGCGCGTCACCTACCAGGCGATGTACGACGCCTACACCCGCATCTTCACCCGCCTGGGCCTGGTGTTCCGCGCAGTGAACGCCGACACCGGCGCCATCGGCGGCAGCGCCTCGCACGAGTTCCACGTGCTGGCCGACTCGGGCGAGGACGCCATCGCGTTCTCCGACGGCAGCGACTACGCCGCCAACGTCGAAATGGCCGAGGCAATGGCGCCCGGCGCCCGCGCCGCGGCCACCGAGGCGATGCGCGAGGTCGAGACGCCCTGGCAGCGCACCTGCGAGGAAGTCGCCAAGCTGATGGGTCTCGCGCTCGATCGCACCGTGAAGTCGGTGGCCGTGGTCGGCGAACAGGGCCTGGTGCTGGCGCTGGTGCGCGGCGACCACATGGTCAACGAGATCAAGCTGTCGAAGGTGCCGGGCCTGGCCGACTTCCGCCTCGCCACCGAGGCCGAGATCAACGACCACCTCGGCTGCGAGCCCGGCTTCATCGGCCCGGTGAAGCCGGCCAAGGCGATCACGATCGTCGCCGACCGCAGCGTCGCCGCGATGGCCGACTTCGTGGTCGGCGCCAACCGCAAGGGCTTCCACCTCGCCGGCGTGAACTGGGGCCGCGACCTGCCCGAGCCCGCGCTCGTGGCCGACCTGCGCAACGTCGTCGAGGGCGATCCCTCGCCCGACGGCAAGGGCGTGCTGAAGATCGCCCGCGGCATCGAGGTCGGCCACGTGTTCCAGCTCGGCCAGAAATACGCCGAGGCGCTCAAGGCCACCGTGCTCGACGCGGAAGGCAAGGCCCAGGTGATGCACATGGGCTGCTACGGCATCGGCGTCTCGCGCATCGTCGCCGCCGCCATCGAGCAGAACTTCGACGCCAACGGCATCTGCTGGCCGGCGCCGATGGCACCCTGGCAGGTCGCCGTGTGCATCATCAACCCCAAGAACGACCCGGCCGTGGTCGAAGCCGCCGACGCGCTGTACGCCGAGCTGCAGCAGGCCGGCCTGGACGTGGTCATCGACGACCGCGGCCTGCGCCCGGGCGTGATGTTCGGCGACATCGAGCTGATCGGCATCCCGCACCGCGTGGTGGTCTCGGGCCGCGGCCTGGAGTCGGGCCAGTTCGAATACCGCGCCCGCCGCGCCGCCGACAGCGAGAACCTGGACAAGGCGACGCTGCGGGCGCGCCTGGGCCTGGCCTGAGAAAACCACCCGGGGCGAGGTGCTCAAACCCCGCGCGATACTCCGCGCGGGTTCCAGCGGATGCCGGACGGGGAGTAACATCGGGGTTTGTCGGGATTAACCCGCACAAAACCCACCCCCCCTTTCAGGCAACCCAAGGAACCCCATGAGCATCAATCTCGAAGGCCTGTCGGCGAAGGAACTCCAGGCCCTGATCGCCAAGGCCAACCAGCGCAAGAAGTCGCTGGCCAAGCGCAAGCCGATCGCCGCCGTGCGCAAGAAGCTGGTGTCGCTGGCCAAGGCCGAGGGCTATACCGTCGACGAACTGTTCGGCACCGCCCGCATGGTCCGCGAGAAGTCCGGCGTCCCGGCCAAGAAGGCCACCGGCAAGAAATCCTCGCAAAAGGGCGTCAAGGTCGAGCCCAAGTACCGCAACCCCGCCGACGCCACCCAGACCTGGGCCGGCCGCGGCATGCCCCCGAAGTGGCTCGCCGCCGAACTCGCCCGCGGCCGCAAGCTCGAAGACTTCGCGATCGCGAAGTAACCCAAAGCCTGTTTTGGCCACGGATGAACACGGATAAGAGCCGATAGGGCGAACCGATTCAGTGGGCATGGGCCAGGCGACTGCATTCCTGCCGGACGCCACTTTCCTTGGCTCTATCCGTGCTTATCCGTGTTCATCCGTGGCAAAAAACTTCAGATGTTCCGCCGCGACGGAATGATGAGGTTGCCGAACAGTAGCCCGGCAACGATCGCGATCAGGGCCGAGAGCAGGACGAAGGCGGTGTCCAGGCCCAGCCAGACGTCGCGCTCCATCACGAAGTTGAGGCTGCGGAAACCCACGCTGCCCGGCACCAGCAGGATGATGCCCGGCACCCGGATCAACGCGCCGGGGCGGTTGCGCCAGCGGCCGTAGAGGTTGCTGATCACCGCCACGCCCATGCTGGCGAAGAAGGCCCCGCCCGCGAAGTTGTCCGAGGCCAGGCCCAGCATCTCGCCGCCGACGCGGGTGAGGCCGTAGCCCAGCAGCACCGCCGCCATCACCAGCGGATAGTCGCGCGCCGAAGCCTGGAACAGCACCGCGAAGGCATACGCCGCCACGCCCAGCGCCGCCAGCGCCGCCAACGGCGCCAGCGGCTGGGCCGGCGCTTCCTGCGGCACCCAGCCCAGCAGGCCGACGATCTGCATCGCCGCCACGGTGCCGAAGGTGAGCTTCATCAGGATCATCAGCGCCCCGGCGAAGCGCGCGGTGCCCGACATCAGCTGCTGGCTGGACAGCTCGCTGACGGCATTGGTCAGCATCAGGCCCGGCATCAGCACGATCAGCGAGGAAATGATGACGGTGTTGAGCGACAGCGGCGCGATCCAGGTCGCCACCGCCGCCGCCAGCAGCGTCGCCACCAGCGCCGCGATCGCCTCCAGCGCCTCCGACAGCCGCGGCCGCCCGGCGCCCAGCACGAACATCACGCCGATCACGATGCCGATCACGCCGGCCGTGGCCACGCCCGCCCAGGCCGCGCCGAGCAGCGCCGCCACCGCGGCCGCGGATAGCCCGAAGCTGAAGGCGTTCAGGGCCTGGGCGGTCCGGCTGGCCGGGCGGTCGAGCGCCTTGAGCGCCGCCAGGCCCGCCCCCGGATCCATGCGGCCGGCCAGCACGTCCTCGGCGATGGCGTCGGTGGCGGCCAGGCGGCCGAGGTTCTGGTCGCCGGGCGCCAGCCGCAGGACCCGGGTGATGCCGTTCTGCTGGCCGCGCACCGGATCGGCGAAGCTCAGGATGATGCCGGTGGGGTTGGACCAGACTTCGCACTCCAGGCCCAGCCGCTGCGCCACGCCCATCACCGCGCCCTCGAGTCGCTGCGAGGTGGTGCCGTAGGCGTGCAGGCGAGTGGCCAGCTCGGCGACGAAGCTGGCCTGCGCCTCGTAGATCGACTGGCTGTTGAGGACGGGCGCGTTCATCGGGCACGAAGCATGGCACGAGCCCCCGCTGGCGGCTATCCTCGGGCAACGGCTGAGGAACCGCCCCAGGCATGAGCCAACCCCCCAGCATTGCCCCCAGCGAGCGCCACCCCGGCATCCTCGTCGCCCGCGGCGACTGGACCCTGGCGCATGCCGCGATCCTGCTCGACCTGCTCGACGCGGCCCCGGAGGCCGCCGAGGACATCGACGGCCGCGACATCGGCCGGCTCGATTCCGCCGGCGCCATGATGCTGTCGCGCTACGCCGTGCGGGTCGGCCTGGGCCTGGCCACGGTCGAAGTGCAGCCGGCCTACCAGCCGCTCACCGGCACCGTGCAGGCCATCTGCGAGAACCCGCGCCGGGTGCCGCGCACCGACTACGGCTTCCGCCAGATGCTGGCCCGCATGGGCTTCGCGGTCGAGGACTACACGCGCGAAACCCTGGCCCTGGTCGGCTTCCTCGGGCTCACGCTCAAGACCGCGCTGGGCGTGCTGCTGCGGCCCGCGCGCTTCCGGCTGACGCCGACCGTGCACCACATGGAGCAGGTCGGCCTGGACGCGGTGCCGCTGGTGATGCTGCTGAGCTTCATGGTCGGCGCCGTCATCGCCTTCCTCGGCGCCACCGTGCTGCGCGACTTCGGCGCCGAGATCTTCGTGGTCGAACTGGTGGGCATCGCCTTCCTGCGCGAATTCGGCGTGCTGCTCACCGCCATCCTGCTGGCCGGCCGCACCGCCAGCGCCTTCACCGCGCAGATCGGCGCGATGCAGTCGGGCGAGGAAGTCGACGCCATCCGCACCCTGGGCCTGGACCCGATCGAGCTGCTGGTGCTGCCGCGGCTCGCGGCCCTGCTGGTGATGCTGCCGCTGCTGACCTTCCTGGCCATGGTCTCGGGCATCGCCGGCGGCCTGGCGGTCAGCGTCGCCAGCCTGGGCATGACGCCGGAGATGTTCATCACCCGCCTGCACGAGACGATCGAAGTCCGGCACTTCTGGGTGGGCGTGGTGAAGGCGCCGCTGTTCGCGATGATCATCGGCCTGATCGGCTGCCTCGAGGGCTTCCAGGTCCAGGGCACCGCGCAATCGGTCGGTGAGCGCACCACGTCCAGCGTGGTGCAGACGATTTCGCTGGTGATCCTGCTCGACGCCTTCGCGGCGCTGTTCTTCATGGAGATGGACTGGTGAACGCCGTCGCCGGCGACGACCTGGCCATCCGCGTGCGCGGCCTGCGCAACAGCTTCGGCAGCCAGGTGGTGCACGAGGACCTGGACCTGGACGTGCGCCGGGGCGAGATCATCGGCGTGGTCGGTGGCTCGGGCACCGGCAAGTCGGTGCTGATGCGCGCCATCCTCGGCCTGCGCGAGCCGCAGGGCGGCCACATCGAGGTGCTGGGCGTGGACGCCCTGTCCGACCGCGCCCGCGCCAGCGGCGTCATCGAGCTCAATACCGGCGTGCTGTACCAGAACGGCGCGCTGTTCTCCTCGCTCACGGTGGCCGAGAACGTCGCCGTGCCGCTCAAGGAGCACTACGGCGCCCTGCCCGAGGACATGATCCACGACCTGGCCATGCTCAAGATCCGCATGGCCGGGCTGGGCGAGGACGCCGGCGCCAAGCTGCCGGCACAGCTGTCCGGCGGCATGCGCAAGCGCGCGGCGCTGGCGCGGGCGCTGGCCCTGGACCCGGCGCTGCTGTTCCTGGACGAGCCCACCGCCGGCCTGGACCCGATCGGCGCCGCCGCGTTCGATGCGCTCATCAAGACCCTGCAGCGCGCGCTGGGCCTGACCGTGTTCCTGATCACCCACGACCTCGACACCCTGTACACCATCTGCGACCGCGTGGCCGTCATCGGCGACCGGCGCGTGCTGGTGAACGCCCCGCTGGCCGAAGTCGAACGCTTCGACCATCCTTGGGTGCAGGAATATTTCCACGGCCCGCGCGGACGCGCCGCGCAGGCCGCCCGGGCCAAGGAGGCTTGACCATGGAAACCCGTGCCAACCACGTGCTCATCGGTGCGTTCACGCTCGCGGTCTGCCTGCTAGCGGTGCTGTTCGCGCTGTGGGCCGCGAAGTACACCACCGAGAAATCCTTCACCGAATACGACGTCGTGTTCGAGGAGGCGGTCACCGGCCTGAGCGTCGGCAGCCAGGTGCTCTACAACGGCATCAGCGTCGGCGCGGTGCGGCGGCTGTCGCTCGACCGCGACGACCCGCGCAAGGTGATCGCCCGCATCCGCCTGGCCGCCGACACGCCGGTCAAGACCGACACCCGCGCCAAGATCGCGCTCACCGGCCTGACCGGCGTGGCCATCATCCAGCTTGGCGGCGGCAGCCCCGGCAGCCCGCCGCTGCAGCCGCGCGAGGGGCAGCGGGTGGCGGTGATCCAGACCGAGCCCTCGGCGCTGCAGAACATCGCCGCCAACGCCAGCGAGATCGTCAACCGCGTCAACGAACTGCTCAGCGACGAGAACGTGGCGCGCGTGACCCGCACCCTCGAGCAGCTCGACCAGATCACCGGCGCCGTCGCCAGCGAGCGCGAGGACATCGCCGCGCTGATCAGCAACGCCCGCGCCGCCAGCGAGCAGCTCGAGAAGACCCTGGCCAGCGCCGACCGCACGATCAACGGGCTGGACCAGGGCCTGGTGAAGGAACTGCCGGCCCTGGTCGCACGGCTCGACCGCACGCTGGCCAAGCTCGAGTCGGCCAGCACCAGCGCCGATGCGATCCTCACCGACAACCGCGACGCCATCGCCGACTTCAGCCAGGACGGCCTGGCCCAGGTCGGCCCAACCATGCGCCAGCTGCGCGGCCTGATCCGCGAACTCGACGACCTGGCCGAGAAGCTCGAGGGCAATCCCGCCGGCTTCCTGCTCGGCCGCGAACAACCCGAGGAGTTCGAACCATGAGCCGCGCCATCCTTCCCTTCGCCGCCACCCTGCTGCTGGCCGGCTGCGCCGCGATCGGCGGACCCAAGACCGAAGTGCGGGTGTACGCGCCGGCCTCGTCGGTGACGGTGGATCCGGCCTGGCCCGCGGTCGACTGGCAGCTGTCGATCGCCACCAGCGCCGCCAACCAGATGCTCGACTCCTCGCGCATCGCGGTGCGGCCGACGCCCGACCGCTTCCAGGTCTACAAGGGCGCCGCCTGGGCCGACGACGCGCCGGAACTGCTGCAGACGGCGCTGGTCGAAGGCTTCGAGGACGCCGGCAAGTTCGCCGCCGTCGGCCGCTTCGGCGGCGGCGCGCGCGGCGACGCCGGCTTGCTCGTGGAAGTGCGCGCCTTCGAGACGATCTACGTCGACGGTCGCCCGGAGGCGGTGATCGAAGTGCAGGCGCGCCTGGTCCAGTTCCGCGGCGGCGGCCCGGTGGCCTCGAAGCGCTTCCGCCAGGCCGTTCCCGGCACGTCGCCCGAGGTCGACGACATGGTCGCCGCCTTCGGCGACGCCATGTCCGCCCTCACCACCGACCTCGTCGCCTGGACCCTGTCCGAAGCCGACCGCGCCACCCAGGACGACAGATGAACAAGCGGTACCGGGTTCAATTTCATTTCGGGTGAGACAGCGTCTCATCCGAA
>NZ_DASTNG010000086.1:0-7132 GCF_035721105.1 Arenimonas sp.
GGGGTGCCCTCTCCCCAACCCCTCTCCCGCGGGCGGGAGAGGGGCTTTGCAGGGAATAAAAAGGCGGGAAGCCCACCTACCGGAGGGCCTCCCGCCGCCTGACCGCCCCGGCCAGGGTCCAACGCGAATCAGTTGCCGGCCAGGTGCGCCACCGGCTCCGGCATCGCCGAGCTGTGGTGCAGGACGATCTTCCACTCGCCGTCCACCTTCTCGTACACGTAGGTGTAGCGGGCCTGCACCTGGCGGCTCTTGCCCGCCTCGGTCAGGGTGAAGGTGTAGATGCCGGCGTCGATGGCGGTGTCCTCGTCCACCTTCTGGATGTTGCGGGTGTTGATCACGCCCACGGGCTGCAGGGCCAGGAACTTGACGAAGTAGTCCTGCACCTCGTCGCGGCCTTCGCGCATCCAGTTCGAGACGGTGGGCTGCAGCACGCCGTCCTCGGCGTACAGGGCGGCCACGTTCTCGGGCTTGCCGGTGGCGAGGGCGGCGTTCCAGGTGTCGAACAGGGCGGCGATCTCGCGCTCGGCCGGGTCGGTCGGGACCGGCGCCTTCTGGGTGTATTCACGGGCCTGGGCGGTGCCGGCCAGGGCCAGGACCAGGGCGGCGGAAAGCAGGGTGCGGGTCATCTCGTGTCTCCGGGTTGGGGTTGTCATGCGGCTCACGCCAGTGGAGGCATCCTCGCCGCCGATGCCCCCGGCGCCGTCTGCCGGACGGCAGAGCGCTGGCTCTGCCGTCCGGCAGAGCCGCCCCCGCCCCGACCTGCCGAGACTGTTGCCATGGAATCCACCCGCCCCCGCCTGGCCGACTGGCGCGCCGAACTGCGCGACGACACCGTGGCCGCGCGCCAGCGCCGGGCCCTGGCCCGCGCCGCCGACGCCCTGGCCCAGGCCGACGATCCGACCCGCGCCGCCGAGGCCGTGCTGCGGCTGGCCGGCGACGTGGCCGGCGCCAGCCACGGCGCGGTGCTGGTGCGCACCGCGGCGGGCGTGCGGCTGGTGGCCGGCTTCGGCGCGGCGCGGCCGGCCGGCGCCACCGTGCCCGGCGGCACCGGCTGGAAGCTGTTCTCGCCGACGCTGGGCCTGGCCCAGGAAAGCGGCCCCGGCTTCGACGAATGGCTGTTGCCCGGCGCCGCCGCGCCCGGGCAGGAGTGGCGCGGCGGCGTCCGCCTCGCCGGCCAGCCGCTGGGCGCGCTGGTACTGCGCCTGCCCGACCCGAACGCGGCCGGCCTCGACGAAGCCCTGCCCGCCTTCACCGGCCTGCTCGCCGCCTGCCTGGCGCCCACGGCCAATGCCCGTCGCCCGCGCCGCCGCCAGGACAGCGCCCTGCGCCAGCTCACCCCGCGCGAGCGCCAGGTCCTGGCCCTGCTGCCGCGCGGCCTGAGCAACCAGGGCCTGGCCGAAGCGCTGGGCATCGCGCCCGGCACCGCCAAGTCCCACGTCGAACGCATCCTGCGCAAGCTCGAATGCCGCGACCGCACCCAGGCCGCGGTGATGGCCGTCGAAGGAGGCCTGTCGGCATGACCCGCCCCTGGCAAGACTGGTCGCTGCCGCGCAAGACCGTGGCCGTCGTCGCCGGCCCGCTGCTGCTGCTGTTCGGCTCGGTGCTGGCGATCTACCTGCTCGAGCGCCAGACCGCGCGCGCCGAAGCCGACGTGCGCGCCACCCTCGCGCTCGTGTCCGACCTGCATGAAGCGCACAGCCAGCTCGCCGAAACCGCCGCCGCCGTGCGCGGCTTCCTGCTCGTGCGCCGCGACAACTTCCTCGACCCCTACCGCATCGCCGAGCCGCAGCTGCTGGCCACCGTGTCGCGCCTGTCCGAGCGCACCCGCGACGGCCCGCGCGCCGAGCGTTACGCGCGGCTGCTGCCGCTGTTCCAGCTCAAGCTCACCGGCTGGCGCGAGCTGCTGCGCGAAGGCGTCGACCCCGACGACCCCGGCGTGCGCGCGCAGCTGGTCGAAGGCAAGCAGACCCTGGACATCCTGCGCGCCGAACTGCGCGAGCTCGGCGCACTCGAGCGCAACGAACTCAACGCCCGCGCCGACGCTGCCGCCGTGCTGCGCCAGCGCAACACCGCCGTGACGCTGGCGGTGGCGCTGCTGGGCGGCCTGGGCGCCGTGGCCGCGGCGGCGGGCCTGGCCGCGAGCCTGTCGCGCCGCCTGCGCCGGCTGGCCGCCGAAGCCAATCGTTTGGGCGAAGGCCTGCCGCCGCGCGAAGGCCGCGTCGCCGGCGACGAAATCGGCCAGGTCGACCAGCGCCTGCGCGAGGCCGGCGCCCTGCTGCAGGCGCGCGCCCGCCAGCTCGACGACGCCCGCCAGCAGGCCGAGGCCGCCAACCGCGCCAAGGACGAATTCCTCTCGCGCATGAGCCACGAGCTGCGCACGCCGCTCAACGCCATGCTTGGCTACGCCCAGCTGCTGACCGACACGCCCGACGCCACGCCCGCGCGCCGCTACGGCGGCCACATCGAAGTCGCCGGCCGGCACCTGCTGGGCCTGATCACCGAAATGCTCGACGTCGCGGCGATCGAAGCCGGCAGCCTGGGCCTGGAGCCGCGCCCGCTGCGGCTGGCGCCGGCGCTGCAGGAAGCGCTGTCGCTGGTGCAGCCGCAGGCCGCGGGCCGCGGCATCACCCTGGTGCCGCCCGATGCCGCCGGCACCGCGCTGGCCGTGCACGCCGACGCCAAGCGCCTGCGCCAGGTGCTGCTGAACCTGCTGGGCAACGCGGCCAAGTACGGCCCGCCCGGCGGCCGCGTGCAGCTGGCGGCCGTGCCGCACGGCCGCTGCGTCGAGATCTCGGTGAAGGACGACGGCCCCGGCCTCGCGCCCGAGGCCGTGGCCCGCCTGTTCCGCCCCTTCGAACGCATCGACAGCACCGCGCGCGGCGTCGAAGGCACGGGCCTGGGCCTGGCGCTGAGCAAGCGCCTGGTCGAAGCGATGGGCGGCGAGATCGGCGTCGACACGGCGCCCGGCCAGGGCTGCCGCTTCTGGTTCCGCCTGCCGCTGGCGGCCGAAGCGCCGGAGGACGTGGACGCCGGCCGCACGCTGGCGACGCCGGCCACCGGGCCGCGCCAGCTGCTGCTGGTCGAAGACAACGCGTCCAACCGCGCGCTGGTGCACACACTGCTGGAGCGCTACCCGCAGTGGCAGCTCGCCACCGCGGTCGACGCCGCCGGCGGTGAACGCGCGCTGCGCGCGGGCGGCATCGACCTGGTGCTGCTCGACCTGCACCTGCCCGACGGCGATGGCGCCGCGTTGCTGGCGCAGCTGTCGGCCGAAGGCGTGGCGCTGCCGCCCGCCATCGTGCTCACCGCCGACGCCACCGCCCAGGCCCGCGAGCGCGCGCTGCGCGCCGGCGCCGCCGCCGTACTGACCAAGCCGCTGGACCTGCGGCAATTCCACCAGGAGCTGGCCCGATGCTTGCGGTAGACGAACAGGCGCTGCTGTCGGCGCGCATCCTCGTGGTCGACGACGGCGCGGCGAATGTCGCCCTGCTCGAAGACCTGCTCGGCCGCGAGGGCTTCACCCAGGTACTCGGCACCACCCAGCCCGAGCGCTGCGTCGAGCTGGTGCAGGCCTTCCAGCCCGACCTGCTGCTGCTCGACCTGTGGATGCCCGGCGTCGACGGCTTCGAGCTGCTGGCGCAGTTGAACGCCCCCGCCCCCGGCCAGCTGCCGGTCCCCGTGATCGTGCTCACCGCCGACGCCACGCGTCGCACGCGCCATCGCGCGCTCGGCCTGGGCGCCCGCGACTTCATCACCAAGCCCTTCGACCCGCTGGAAGTGCTGCTGCGCGTCTGGAACCACCTGGAGGTAGCGCTGCTGCTGCGCCAGCTGCGCGAGCTGGGGCAGGACACCGCGCTGCCCAAGCGGCCGGCGGGTACGGCCGGCGCGTGAACCCAAGCGGGTGGAAAGTGCTGTGACCATCGGCACGAGGCGGCGGAAAGTCGGCGCGCTACGTTCAGCGCTGGATCGGAAGCAGGAACTTCGTCATGGTGGGTCGCGACTTGATGATCGTGGTGGTGGCATGCGTTGGGCTCTTCGCCAGCCCGTTCACCCAGGCGGCCCATCCGGGTCCTGCTCAGGCGTCCGCTGCCGGCGAAGTGGCCAAGGACGTGCGAGCGGTTCCGCACGCCCAGGCCTTCGATCCGCGGACCTACCAGGACAAGGTTGCCGGCCCGCTCACGCAGGTGCTGGTGCTGGGCGTTCCGCATCTGTCGGGCACGCCGGAGGATTTCGATCCGGCCGTGCTCGAGCCCTTGCTGGATCGTCTGCAGGCGTTTGCCCCCGACCTGATCGCGATCGAGAACCTGTCCGGCGAGAGCCTGTTCACGCTGCAGGCCTATGCCCCGGTGTATCCGGACGTGGCGGATATGTTCGGCTCCCGTTTCCTGACGCTGGCGGCCGACGCCCGCGCAGTTGCGGGCATCGCTTCGCTGCCCGAAGCCGAGGCGGCCGTCCGCAGGGCCCTGGGCGAGGCGGGCGCGGATCCCAGCCCGAGCCAGCGTCGGCGCCTGGCGCTGCTGTTCCTGGCCTCGGGCGACCCCAACTCGGCCGTCGTCCAGTGGTGGCGCCTGCCGGAAACCGAGCGCAAACCCGGGGAAGAGATGCCCGAGGCACTGGCCGCGGCCCTCGACCGGTTCGCCGCCGGCCGCAATGAAAGCAGGATGATCGGTGCCCGGTTGGCGGCGCGCCGCGGCCTGGAACGGGTCCATCCGATGGACGACCAGTCCGCCGTCGACGTGGTGCTTCCCGTGTTCGAGGCCCTGGCCGAGGCCGTGAAGGCGGATGCCGAGATATCAGCACGCCTGGCAAGACCCGAATTCGTCCGTCTGGGCACGGCCGTGGAGCGACTGGACACCCCGGCGCGGACCCTGGCGACGATGCGTGAACTCAATCGCCCCGAATCCGGCGTCCTGGATGCCTACAGCCAGTGGCTGGTGATGCTGGACCGCGAATTCCCGATGGCCACCGGCCGCGTCCGCATGGCGGAATGGGAGTCGCGCAACCTGCGCATGGCCGCGAACATCCGGGAGGCCTCGGCGGCCGTGCCCGGTGGCCGTGTGCTGGTCGTGGTGGGCTCCGCCCACAAGCCGTGGCTCGACGCCTACCTGGGCCTGATGAGCGACATGCGCGTGGTGGACGCCTTGGAAGTCCTGGAGTGATCCAGCGCTCGCCGCGAGAGCGCCGGGTCATCCACGAAGACCGCATCCACGCCGGTTGAGGCGTAGGCCTGCAGTTCGCGCATTGCCGCCGGCTCGTTGCGAGCCTGCGGCAGGCCATCGTCGCGGAACGCCGCTTCAATGAACCGGTGCTCCGGGCGGAAGGTGTAGGCGAAGACCGACAGGCCCTCGGCATGGGCCGCTTCGACCAGCGCACTGCGATAGCCGGGCGCGTCGTCCCGACGCTGGATCTGCAGCATGCGGTAGTGCGGGCCGATGCCATCGGCATAGGTGGCGATGTCGCGCAGGCCCGTGGTGGCGAGCTGGGCGTAAGTGCGCGGCGCACCGGCCTGCACGGTGTCGAACGGCGCATCCCGCGGACCACCCAGCAGCTGCAGCAGGCGCACGTGGCCACCGCGTGGCAGCTGCTCGCGCAGCGCGCGCAGGTTGGCGGTTTCGAAGGACTGGATGATGACCGGGGCCGTGCGCGTGTACTCGTGCGCGGCCAGGGTCTCCAGCAGCGGCGCCTCCATCGCCAGGCCCAGGGCCGCGAAGTAAGTGGGATGCTTGATCTCTGGCACCAGTCCAACGAGGCGGCCGCGTCGTTCGGATTCGGCGGCGGCCAGCGCGATGATTTCTTCCAGGGTCGGGACCTCGAACTGGCCGTCCCATGCGGTCGAGCGCAAGCCGGGGAGTCGCTCCCGCGCGCGCAGCCTCTTGAGCTCGGCCAGCGTGAAGTCCTCGCTGAACCAGTCCTCGACCCAGGCGCCATCGATCTGCTTTCGCGTGCGGCGCGCCGCGAACGCCGGCCGCGTGGCCACGTCGGTGGTGTCGGATAGCGCGTTCTCGTGGCGGGCGACCAGCACGCCGTCGCGGGTCATCACCAGGTCGGGCTCGATGGCGTCGGCGCCCTGTTCGATCGCCAGCGCGTAGGCGGCCAGCGTGTGCTCCGGCCGATGCGCGCTGGCGCCACGGTGGGCGATCAGCCACGGGCGGTGTTCGGCAGGGGCAGTCATCGGCGCGGGCATGGGCGCCAGCGTAGCGCGCGGCGAGCCGGCGCAGGCCGCCAGCGCGACGACCAGTGCGGTCAGCAGGCGCAGGCGGCAGGACGGGGCGCCGGGCATGGCCCCAGCTTGGCACCCGCGGATGACAGTCAGCGACGGCGCTCGAGCGCGGCGGCCACCCGCTCGGCCAGGCGGCCGGCCAGCGCCTCGGCGCCCACGCCCTGGCGGGTGAAGCCGAACGCATGTTCGTCGTCGCACTGGCGGTCCAGCCAGATGCCCTCGCCGACCGGCGGGCGGGTGGCGGCCAGCCACAGGGCGGTGTCGGCGCCCTCTTCGGGGCTGCGCAGCACGGCGCGGAACAGCCTGCGGAACCCGGGCAGCGACGTGCGCACGCCATCGGTGTCGACCCAGCCCGGATGCATCACCCAGGCCCGCGGCGCAGACGGGCCCAGCGCGTTCCAGTAGTGCGTCAGCGCGACCTGCGCGCGCTTGTGCTGGGCGTAGGCGGTGAAACCATCGTGGTGCGCGGCGTCGCCGGCTTCCAGCGCGTCCAGATCCAGCGCGGCGCCGTACATGCCGCCCGAACTCATTGAGATGATGGCGGTACCCGCGACCAGCGCGCCGCCATGGCGCAGCGCCGCGTCCAGCACCCAGTGGCCCAGCACGTTGGTGGCGAAGCTGCGCTCGACGCCTTCGGCGGTCCGCGCGAAGTCGTGCTGCATCACGCCGACGTTGTGCACCAGCACGTCCAGCGGCCCCGCGGCGGCGATGCCGGCGGCGGCGCGCTGGATGTCGCGCATCAGGGAGAGGTCGACGCCGACTGGCTCGATCCGGCCCGGGCCGCGCGCCTCGCGCGCCAACGCTTCGAGCTTGGCCGGGTCGCGCGCCAGCGCCAGCACGGTAGCGCCGCGCGCCGCCGCTCCCAGCGCGATGGCTCGGCCGATGCCGCCGGTGGCGCCGGTGACCACCCAG
>NZ_DASTNG010000087.1:0-50559 GCF_035721105.1 Arenimonas sp.
AAGTAGGGCCAAAGCCTCGGCTGAATGCGAGGGCGTGGGAATGGCGGAGAGGGTGGGATTCGAACCCACGGTAGGCTCACACCTACGCCTGATTTCGAGTCAGGTACATTCGACCACTCTGCCACCTCTCCGGACCCCGGCGTAGCGGTCGCACCGCCGGGGCCGCGAATTATAGGGCGGCGCGAGCCGATCCGCCAGCCTCAGGGGCCGGACCCGCTGGCGGCCCCCCGCGGCAGGAAGAAGAACTCGCCGCTTTCATGGCCCGCGAAGCGGATCGGCGAGTACTGGGGCACCTGCGGCACCGGGGCGTCGATGGCGCCCAGCGCCAGCGAGGTGGACACCTCCCGGAACAGGCGCTGGCCCTCCAGCAGGCCGTTGTTGTCCTGGAGCACGTTCAGGAAGGCCCGCGCGAAGTAGCTGTGCCGGCCCGAGCCGGTGTCGGGCACCGGCTGCACGCCGCCCGAGGTCAGGGCGGTGCGCGAGCGGCCGTCGGCCATGGCCCGGACCCATTCGTCCCACTGCCCCGCCGCCATCGTGCCGGGGTCGAAGGTCGGCACCGAGGCCCGGGTCATGGTGCCCGAGTAGCAGGAGTCGGCCACCACCAGCACGTGCCGGGCCGGGATCGTGTTGAGGATGTCGCTGATGGCGGCGTTCGAGATCCAGGTCTTGTCGGCCCCGGCGGCGCCGTCGCTGGGCACCCAGTAGCCGCGGCCGCTGGCGTCGATCTCCCCGTGGCCGGCGTAGTAGACCAGCAGGTTGTCCTCGGGCTTGAGCGTCTCGCGCATCTCGTTGAGCGCGGTGAGGATCTCGAGCCGGCTGCCGTTGAGCACCAGGCTGGCCTGGTAGCCGTAGCGCTCGCGCAGCATCGCCGCCACCGCGTTGGCGTCGTTGGCCGCGCTGGTGAGCGTGGGATAGGCCGGGTCGCGGTAGCTGTTGTTGCCGATCACCACCGCGTAGTAGCGACCGAGCTTGACGCCGCGCGGCAGCTTGCCGTCGCCGGCGGGCGCCGATGCCGCGGCCGGCGACGTGCCCGCCTGCGGCAGCAGGGTGAAGGCCAGTTCGGCGCGACCGCCCTCGCGTCCGGTCGCCGCGACCTGCACCTGGGTGCCGCCGGCCGGCACGTCGACCTCGGCGCTGAAGCCGCCGCTGGCGTTGAGCGGCGCCGGCTGGCCGTTGACCGTGATGGCGCCGACCCGCTCGGGCGCGGTCACCCGGCCGACGACCTGGCGCTTGCCGGGTCCGCCGCGATAGACGGCGGTGTTGCGGCCGCGGGTGGCGACGAAGACGGGATCGAGGATCTCGAGCATCGGTGCGGCCGCGTAGGCCCCGCCCGCCGACGCGCCGGCGCGCTGCTCCAGCGACGCCAGCTGGGTGCGCTGGCTGTTGATCTGTTCTTCCTGGGCCAGCAGCTGGTTCTCGAGCAGCCGGGTGAGGTCGTCGTCCTGCTGCTGGCGGGCCTGGGCCAGCTTGGCCTGGGTCTCGGACAGCTGGCGCCGGGCCTCGGCCAGGGCGCCGCGGCGCTGGGCCAGCTCGCGCTGCAGCGCCTGCACCTGCTCGCGCAGCGCGGCGGACTCGGCTTCGCTGGCCTGCACGTCCTGCTCGAGGCCACTGATCTTCTCGTCGCGCGCCTTGATCTCGACCTGCACCACCGAGGCGTACATCAGTTCGTCCTCGATGCCCGAGGCCTCGCGATAGAGATTGAGCGCCGCCGCCTGGTCGCGCTCGACGCCCAGCCCCTGTTCGTACAGGTAGCCCAGGTTGATCCTGGCGCGGCCGTAGCCCTGCTCGGCCGCCTTCTTGAACCACTGGAAGGCCATGCCGTAGTCGGGCGCGGTACCCAGCCCCTTGGAATAAATCTCGCCGACGTTGTTCTGGGCCTCGGCATCGCCCGACATCGCGCCCTCGAGCCAGACCTTCAGCGCGGTCTGGTAATTGGCGCGGTCGTAGGAAACATATTCACCGCCGCGGATCTGGCAGTCGGACTGGGTGGTGCGCACCGGCCGCCGGGCGCTGAGGAAGGTGGCCTGCCGGCCCAGGCGCCGGATCTGTCCGGGCAACAGGCAGTCGACGATCAGCAGGTCCTCGGCGTTGCGCACCGCGGCCTGCGCGGGCGCCGCCGGCCAGCCGGCGAGCACCGCCAACAGGCAGCCGGCGGCAAGAACGGACATTCGGGAGAGGAGCGGACAAGGGTTGTGCAGGCTCATGGGCACGGCTCCGTTGGGAAGCGATGCGGCTCGCGCGGAGGCCCTTGCAGCGGCGCGCCAGCCGCTATACTCGAGGCGAAGTTATAGCCGCATTCCAGGGGAAAAGCGATGGACTCAGGCAAGGTTGCGGTCGACGCCCGACGGGCGGCAAGCCACGTCGTCAAGGCACTCACCTGGGGGCTGGTCGCGATCGCCGCGCTGGCCTGGAGCAGCGGCGCCCGCGCACAGAGCTGCGACTTCGTCCCAGTCGGCGCCACCGCCGCCACCGGGCCCGCCGGCACCCAGGTCAGCTTCACCCTGCGCGCCGAAGTGGCGTGCACGCCCACGGTGGACATCGTGCTGGCGATCACCGCCGACACCACCGGCGGCGCCGCGATCGTGCCGCCGACCGCGCCGACCCTGGTGCTCGACACCGACTACACCTTCACCGTCGCCCTCGGCCCGCTCGCCAACGGCACCGGCACCGTGCAGGCCAGCTGCGTGCCCACGTTCTGCACCCCGGGCTCGCTGGTGTTCACCTTCAACACCGACGCCACCGTGGTGCGGCTGCTGACGGCGGTCGACGGCGGCGACCAGACGGTGCTGCCCAACGTCGCCTTCCCGACGCCGCTGCAGGCCAATGCCACCGACAACGGCCTCAACGCCGTCGGCGTGCCCGTGTCCTGGACCGTCACCAGCGGCTCGGCCACGCTGTCGGCGGCCACCAGCAACACCGACAACTTCGGCAACGCCAGCGTCACCGCCACCGCCGGCAACACGCCCGGCCCGGTCACGATCACCGCCGTGCGCCAGGACGATGCCACCGCCATCGCCGTGTTCAACCTCACCGTCGATGCCCTGGGCACCCTGGACGTGATCGGCGGCGACGGCCAGACGCTGGCGGCGGGCGCCACCTCGGCGCCGCTGCAGGTCGAGCTGCGCGATGCCGCCGGCAATCCCATCGCCGGCTCGCCGGTGGCCTGGACCGCCTCGGCCGGCACGCTGGGCGCCGCCACCACCCTGACCAACGGCGCCGGCGTGGCCAGCAACACCGTCACGGTCGCTTCGGCCGGCGCGGTCGACGTCACCGCCAGCTCGCCGCTGGCGGCAGCCCCGGCCGTGTTCCAGCTCAACGGCGCGCTGCGCAACCTGGCCGGCCTCTCGCGCACCCAGCGCGCCGTGGCCGAAGCCATCGATACGTTCTGCCCCGCGCTGGCCGCGCTGCCGACCCCGACGGCGCAGCAGGCCGACCTGCTGGCGCGCTGCCGCGAACTGGGCGCCGCCGCCGGCCTCGATCCCGCCGCCACCGTCGACGCCCTCGACCAGCTGATGGCCGGCGTCGCGCTGACCCAGGCCAATGCCGCATTGAGCGCGGTGCAGTCCCAGTTCCAGAACCTCAAGACCCGCATCGCGGCGCTGCGCAGCGGTACCGGCGGCACGCGCTTCGGCGGCCTGGCGCTGAACACGCCGGCCGGCCCGATTTCGCTGGGCACGCTCTCCAGCGCCTTCGGGGCCGACGGCGAGGCCACCGAGGTGGGCGCCGACTTCAGCCGCTGGGGCTTCTTCGCGGCCGGCACCATCGGTCGCGGCGAGTCCGACGGCGGCAGCGTCGACCCCGCCTTCGACTACGACGTCGAAGGCCTCACCGCCGGCCTCGACTACCGCCGGAGCGATCGCTGGGTGATCGGCGGCTCGCTCGGCTACACCCGCCAGGACACCGACCTGCCGGGCGACCGCGGCGGCCTGGACACCACCGGCTGGAGCGTGTCGGCCTACAGCACCTACTACCAGGCCGACAGCTGGTACCTCGACAGCGTGCTGACCTGGGGCCGCAACGACTACGAGATGCTGCGGCGGATCCAGTACACCCTGCCGCTGGCGGGCGGCGGCAGCACCAGCATCGACCAGACCGCGATCGCGGACGCCTCGGGCGACCTGTTCGCCACCGCCTTCACTTTCGGCCGCGACTTCAACCGCGGCGCCTTCGGCGTGGGTCCGTACGGCCGACTGATGTACACGCGACTGGGCTTCGACGAGATCCGCGAACAGACCGTTGCCGGCGCACCCGGCAGCGGCCTGGGCCTGGCGATCGAAAGCCGGGACCTGACCTCGCTGGCCAGCGTGCTGGGCACCAAGTTCACCTGGACCCACGGCACGAACTGGGGCGTGCTGATGCCGCACCTGCAGCTGGAGTGGGAGCATGAATTCCGCGACGACCCGCAGGCGATGGAGGCCCGCTTCCTCAACGACCCGCTGGCGACGCCGATGCTGGTCACCGGCGACCCGCTCGATACCGACTACTTCCGCCTGGGCCTGGGCCTGTCGATGGTGCTGACCGGCGGGCGCTCGGGCTTCTTCTACTACGAGCGCCTGGCCGGACGCGACGGCGAATCGCAGTGGAACCTGGCCCTCGGCCTGCGCATGGAGTTCTGAGCATGATCGAGTTCGGCCACCTCAGCCACGTCGGCCTGCGCCGCGAGCTGAACGAAGACACCTACTTCGGCGACTCCGAACTGGGCCTGTGGCTGGTGGCCGACGGCATGGGCGGCCATGAGTTCGGCGAAGTCGCCAGCGCCCTGGCCCGCGACACCGTGGTGCGCGAGGTCCGCGCCGGCCGGCCGCTGGCCGACGCCATCCGCCGGGCCGACGAAGACATCATCCGGCACAGCAAGCAGCGCGCCGAGAGCCTGCCGATGGGCACGACGATGGTGGCGCTGCGCATCCAGGACCACCGCTTCGAGCTGGCCTGGGTCGGCGACAGCCGCGCCTACCTGTGGAACGGCCAGCTGCGCCAGCTTTCGTCCGACCACAGCTACGTGCAGGAACTGATCGACCAGGGCGCGATCACCGCCGAACAGGCGCGCGCGCATCCCCACCGCAACGTGGTCACGCAGGCGCTGGGCGTCACCGACCCGCAAAGCCTGAAGGTGGAAACGCTATCGGGCGAACTGCGCCCGGGCCAGCAGCTGCTGCTGTGCAGCGACGGCCTCACCGAGGAAGTCGACGACGCCCACATCGCCGGCCTGCTGGGCCAGGCCGAACTGTCGGCGCAGGAGTGCGTGGACCACCTGGTGTCCGCGGCCCTCGACGGCGGCGGCTCGGACAACGTCACCGTCATCCTGCTGCGCCGGCGCTGAGCCCGCGTCAGCCGGCCGGCGGCGCCGGCGGCAGCGTCGGCGCGTCGCCCGACTCGGCGGTGGCGACCGCGTCCTGCAGCTCGCGCAGGTAGGCATCCCCCGGATCCACCGCCAGGCCGGCGCGCACGATCACGCCGCACTGCGCCCAACGCCCGGCCGCGCAGGCCTTGTGCCCGAAGCTGCGGTAGAAGGCCACGATGCCGGCGATGCCGGCCTTTGCGCGGACATTCTCCGGGTCCAGCCGCAGCGCCTGGCGGTAGTAGCCCAGCGCGCTGTCGTCGTCGGGCAGGGTCAGCTTGCGGCCCGGCTCCGTGCGGGTGCCGTATTCGAACAGCTGGTCGGCGGCATTGAGCAGGCGCGCGACTTCGTCGGCATCGGCGGCATCGACCGGTTTGGGCATCTGGAAATCAGCGGGCAAGGCGTCGCGATCCGGCGCATCGCCGGTCGTGGCCGTGGCCGGCGGCGCCGCGTCCACCGCCCGCGCCGGATCGGCGGTCGGCGAGGCCGCCGGCGACAGCAGCCACCAGGCCAGCACCGCGATCGCGAACAGTGCGGCCAGGCCGGCGGCGGGCAGCAGCCAGGCCGGCCGCGCCTGGTCGCGGGCGACGCTGACGCGGGTGCGCTGCTGGGTGGCGGCGCCGTTGGCGATGCGCTGGCCGGTGCCGGGCTTGCGGGCGCGCGTTTCCTGGATGGCGACCGCTTCCGGTGCGGTCGAAACCAATCGATGCAGCGCCTCGATGAAGGCCGCGCCGGTGTTGAACCGCTCGCCCGCCAGCTTGGCCATCAGCCCGTCGATCAGCGGCTGCAGCCAGGCGTGCGGCGCCGGCAGGGTCGGCACCGGGTGGGTGACGTGCATCAGCGCCACCGTGAACGGATCGGCGGCCTGGTAGGGCGGCGCGCCGACCAGCATTTCGTACAGCACGGTCCCCAGGCTGTAGAGGTCGGAGCGCCCGTCCACCGGTTCGCCGCGCGCCTGCTCGGGGCTCATGTAGTCGGGCGTGCCGATCGAGGCGCCGGCGACCGTGGAGCTGTTGCTGCCGTCCATGGCCTTGGCGATGCCGAAGTCGGCCAGCACCACCCGCCCGTCCTTGCGGAACAGCACGTTGCCGGGCTTCACGTCGCGGTGCACGAAGCCCTTCTCGTGCGCGAAATCCAGGCCCAGGGCGATATCGGTGGCGATGTCGAGCACGTGCGCGACGCTCAGGTCGCCCTCGGCGATGCGCTCCTTGAGGGTGCCGCCCGGGATGTACTCGGCGGCGAGGTAGTAGACGCCGTTGTGGCTGCCGATGTCGTACACCGTCACCAGGTTCGGGTGCTGCAGCTTGGCGGTGATCTTGCCTTCCACCACGAAGCGGCCGGCGAACTCGGCGTTGGCCGCCAGCACCGGCGACATCACCTTCAGCGCCACCTCGCGGTCCAGCGACTCCTGCATGGCCAGGAACACCGAGGCCATGCCGCCCTCGCCGATCGGCCGCAGGATGCGGTAGCCCGGGATGTTGATGTCGACCGAGGTGAGCAGGACGGTGGCGTTCAAGTCGATCCCCTGGCCGGTGGCGCCGGCCGATTATCCACCAAACGGCTCAGGCCGCCGGCCCGGGCCAGAGGCATTTGCCGGCCTTGCCGGCGATCTTCTGCAGGCGGGCCTCGTGCGCGGCGAGCTCGGCGTCGCTGGCGCGCAGCACCCGGCGCGGCGCCGCGGGCAGCGCGATGCCGCCGACCGGGCGGGCCGCGGTTTCCGGCTCACCGGCGGGCGCCAGGCCCAGGTCGCCCTGGCCGGCGGTGAGGCCCAGGTAGACCTCGGCCAGCAGCTCGGCGTCGAGCAGGGCGCCGTGCAGCTTGCGGTGGCCGTTGTCGACGCCCAGCCGCTTGCACAGCGCGTCGAGCGAATTGCGCTGGCCCGGGAAGCGCTCGCGCGCCATCGCCAGCGTGTCGAGCACGCTGGCGTGGTCCTCGAGCCGGCCGTAGTGCTTGCCGGCCAGCGACAGCTCGTAGTTCAGGAAGCCGACGTCGAAGCTGGCGTTGTGGATGATGAGCTCGGCGCCGGCGATGAATTCCAGCAGTTCGTCCAGCACCGTCTCGAAGCGCGGCTTGTCGCGCAGGAAGTCCAGGCTCAGGCCGGTCACTTCCTGCGCGCCCGGCTCCATCTCGCGGCCGGGATTGAAGTAGCGCTGGAACTGGCGGCCGGTGGGACGGCGCTCGACCAGTTCCAGGCAGCCGACCTCGACGATGCGATTGCCCTTTTCCCAGGACAGGCCGGTGGTTTCGGTATCGAGCACGATCTGGCGCATGGCGGGCCTCAGCGGAACTTTTCTGCGGCGGCGCGGGCCAGCTGGTCCACGCGCTCGTTCTCGACGTGGCCGGCGTGGCCCTTGACCCACTTCCACTGCACCTTGTGCGGCTTGGCGGCGGCCTGCAGGCGCTCCCACAGGTCGCGGTTCTTGACCGGGTCGCCGCCGGCGGTCTTCCAGCCACGGCGGATCCAGTTCGGCAGCCATTCGCCGATGCCTTTCTGCACGTACTGCGAGTCGGTCGACAGCACGACCTCGCAGGGCGACTTGAGCGCTTCGAGCGCCATGATGGCCGCCAGCAGCTCCATGCGGTTGTTGGTGGTGTCGGCCTCGCCGCCGGCCAGCTCGCGTTCGGTGCCGCCGTGGCGGAGCAGTGCGCCCCAGCCGCCGGGGCCGGGGTTGCCGAGGCAGGCGCCGTCGGTGTGGATTTCTACGGATTTCATTCGGGCATCCATGCGGGGTTCTTGTCAGCCGGCGCTCATGCCGGGGCGGAACTTGAGGGCGGCGGTGCCGGCGCGCACCGGGGTCAGGGCCGGGTCGCGGCGACGGGCGACGACCAGGCTGGCCATGCGCAGGCCGGCCCAGGGATGATCGCGTTCGCGCGGCGCCAGGTCCACCGCCGGCGCACTGGACCACACCGGCCCCAGGCAGCGGCGGCGCTGGACCTCGAGGCCGGCGGCCTGGGCATCGGCGACCACCGCCAGCGGGTCGCGCGGCGCCAGGCCGCGGAAGCCCCAGCGCAATCGCGCCGGGCTCCAGGGATTGAGCGTGAGCAGGATCGCGACGCCCTCGGGCTTGAGCACGCGCGCCATCTCCTCGAGCAGGGTCACCGGCGCCGGCGAGGTCTCGAGCACGAACAGGCCGTAGACCAGGGACACGCAGCCGCTGCAGATCGGCAGCTGGTCGTCGCGGCAGGCCAGGTCGCCGGCCAGGCCGTCGCCGTCGCGGTGGAGGCTGACCACGTTGGCCAGCATGTTGCCCGACAGCACCGGGGCCAGGGCCGGCGTCGGCCGCAGGTAGAGGCCGGTATGGCCGAAGACGCGGGTGAGCTCGGGGATGGCCTGGCGCTGCACCTCGTGCAGCATCCGCAGGCTGGCCTCGCGTTTGAACCAGGCAGCGGCGGGCGAGTCGGGTTGACGTCGGGCGGGAGCCGGGGGCATGGTCGCGATTCTGCGTCATAAGCGCGTCCCAGGTCACCCCGTTGCTGCGTCTCGTCGCCCTGCCCGCCTTCCAGGACAACTACATCTGGCTCCTGTGCGGGGCGGACGGCGCCGCCGTCGTCGTCGACCCGGGCGATGACGCCCCGGTGCGGGCCGCGATGGCCGAAGGCATCCGCCCGGTGGCCCTGCTGCTGACCCACCACCACGCCGACCACGTCGGCGGCGCGGCCCGTCTGCAGGCGGCGCTGGACATTCCCGCCTACGGGCCCGTGGACGACCGCATCCCGGGCGAGGTGCAGCGGGTCGGCGACGGCGACCGGGTCGACGTGCCGGCGCTGGGCGTGGGCTTCGACGTGATGGCGGTGCCGGGGCACACGCGCAGCCACGTCGCCTTCCACGGCGCCGGGCACCTGTTCTGCGGCGACACGCTGTTCAGCCTCGGCTGCGGGCGCATGTTCGAAGGCCAGCCGGCACAGATGCTGGCCTCGCTGGAGCGCCTGGCCGCGCTGCCGGGCGACACCGCGCTTTGCTGCGGCCATGAATACACCGAGGCCAACGGGCGCTTCGCGCGCACCGTCGAGCCCGACAATCCGGCGCGCGAGGCCTGGCTGGCCCGCGTCGGCGAGCGCCGGCGCGCCGGCCTGCCCAGCCTGCCGGGCACGCTGGCGGTCGAGCGCGACGCCAATCCCTTCCTGCGCGTGGACACGCCGGCCGTGCGCGCCACCCTGGCGCAGCGGCTGGGCCAGGCGCCCGCCGATCGCGCCGCGGCGTTCGCGGCGCTGCGCGAATGGAAGGACGGCTTCACCGGATGAGCGACCTCCGCCGTGCCCTGCCGCTCCTGCTGATCGTCGCCCTCGGGCTGCTGTCGGCCTGCCAGCCGTCGGTGCGGCCGGACCCGCTCGAGCCCGAGGAGCCGGCGACGCCGGTGGCCCTCGCCGCTCCCGCCGCGATCGCGCCCGCCGCGCCGCCGAAGCCGGCACCGCCGGCGGCGCCGGACCCGATCGACACCGGCGCCGAGGTCTTCGACCGCATGCGCGCCCGCTTCTCCGCCCCGGTCTGCGTCAAGGGCGAGCGCAACCAGCTCTGGCGCAAGCGCTACGCCGGCTACCCGGACAGCTTCGCCCGCCACGTCGAGCAGATCCTGCCGCTGATGGGCTACGTGGTCGAGGACGTCGAGCGGCGTGGCCTGCCGGGCGAGTTCGCGCTGCTGCCGATCGTCGAGAGCTGGTATCGCCCGGCCGCGATCGGACCCGGCGGTCCGGCCGGCATGTGGCAGATGATCGCCAGTACCGCGCGCAACCACGGGGTCCGCATCCAACCGGGCTACGACGGCCGGCTTTCGCCGGTGGCGTCGACCGACGCCGCGCTGTCCTACCTCGAGTCGCTGGACGAGAAGTTCGGCGGCGAATGGCGGGCGATGGCGATGGGCTACAACGCCGGCGAGTACCGCATCCTGCGGGCGTTCCAGGCCAGCGGCGACCAGCGCGTCTCGGGCGAGCACCGGCTGCCGCGCGGGCTGTCGAACACCACCTACGATTACGTCGCGAAGCTGCATGCGCTGGCCTGCCTGTTCGACAAGCCCGAGCGCCACGGCCTGGTGCTGCCGCGCGAGGCGCGCTTCACGCCCCTGGTGCGGATTGCGCTGCCGGCGGGCGTGGCCAGCCTCGACCAGGCCGCGGTGCAGCTGGGCGTCGATGCGTCGGCGCTGCGCGCGCTCAACCCGGCCTACCGCCAGGGCCGGGTGGTCGCCGGCGTGCCGCGCGACGTGCTGGCGCCGGCGAGCGCGCTGTCGCGGCTGGCGGCGCTGGCGCAGGCCGGGCCTTCGGCCGACGCGGACACCGGCCTGCCCTTGCCCGCGGCGACCGGGCGCGTGCACGCGGTCAGGCCCGGCGACACGCTGTCGCGCATCGCCGCACGCTACGGCGTGACGCTGCGCTCGCTGTTCGAACTCAACCAGCTGGACGGCCGTTCGATCCTGCGCCCGGGCCAGCGGATCCGCATCGACCCCTGAGCGCCGCGACCATGCTTGGCGGTATGGCCTGCCGCGGTTCAAACTACGGGCCATCGCCGCCGACACGCGCGGCCATCGGGAGGACACCATGGGATTCTTGACCGGCAAGCGGGCCCTGATCGTGGGTATCGCCAGCCAACGCTCCATCGCCAGCGGCATCGCCGAGGCCATGCATCGTGAGGGCGCCGAAATGGCCTTCACCTACCAGAACGACAAGCTCAAGTCCCGGGTCGAGGCCGCGGCCGCCGACTGCGGTTCGAGCATCGTGCTGCCGCTGGACGTCGCCGAGGATGCGCAGATCGAGTCGGTGTTCACCGAGCTGGGCAAGCATTGGGACGGCTTCGACATCCTGGTGCACTCGGTCGGCTTCGCGCCGCGCGAAGCGCTCGAGGGTGGCTTCCTGGACAACCTCACCCGCGAGAACTTCCGCATCGCGCACGACATCTCCAGCTACTCGCTGGCGGCCCTGGCCAAGGCGGCGCGGCCGATGATGAAGGGCCGCGGCGGCAGCATCCTGACGCTGAGCTACCTGGGCGCCGAGCGGGCGCTGGCCAGCTACAACGTGATGGGCCTGGCCAAGGCCAGCCTGGAGGCCAACGTGCGCTACCTGGCCATGAACCTGGGCCCGGAAGGCACGCGCGTCAATGCGATCTCGGCCGGCCCGATCAAGACGCTGGCGGCCTCGGGCGTCGGCAACCTGCGCAAGATGCTCACCCACGTGGCCGAGACGGCGCCGCTGCGCCGCAACGTGACCATCGAGGACGTGGGCAACGTGGGCGCGTTCCTGTGCTCGGACCTGGCGGCGGGCGTGACCGGCGAGGTCACCTACGTCGACTGCGGCTACAGCATCCTGGGCATGACGGGCATCACCATCGACTGAGCCGGGACGGGATCCCGCCGGGCCAAGGGCCAGGCGCGGGATAAAAAAAAGCCCGGGGAAACCCGGGCTTTTTTCGTTGCCAAAGAAGCGTCAGAGACGCTCTTCGGACACCTTGACCGTGTAGACCTTGCGCAGTGCGCGCAGGTACTCGAGCAGTTCGGCCTGGCCGCGCGCCTGCGCGAACTGGTCGACGAGCAGGCCGCGGGTCGCATCGTCCAGGTCGGCCAGGTCGCCCGGCGTGACCGCCGTGACTTCGAACAGCATGTGGCGATCGTTCGCCACCTTGGCGATGCCGAACGAGGGCTTGCCCGCCTCCGGCGGCGCCACGCGGAACACCTCGGACAGCAGCGCCGGCGGCAGCGGGCCGCGGCGACCCACGTCGGGCATGTCGGCGACCGTGCGGCCGACGTCGGTGGCCAGCGCGTCCAGCGTCTCGCCCTGGCGGGCGCGCTCGAGCAGCGCTTCGGCCTGCGCCTGCGAGCCCTTGGCCAGGCGATCGGCGTTGAAGTCCGACAGCACCCGGTCCTTGACCTCGTCGAAGGGGATCGCGGCCTCGGGCACCACGTCGACCACGTGGATGACGACGACATGGCTCGGGCCGATCTCGATCGCGTCGCTGACCTGGCGCTCGACCTTCTGCGCATCGCTGAAGGCCGCCGCGCGGACCGCTTCGATCGCCGACAGGCCCTGCGGCAGGCCGCCCCGGCCGAACAGCGCGGTGCGCTGCACCGGCAGGCCCACGGCTTCGGCCGACGGCGCCAGCGCGGTCGGATCCTTGTAGATGCGCTCCACCAGGCGGCCACTGAGATCGCTGAACCGGCGCTCGGCTTCGTTCTGCAGGAATTCCTGCTCGATCTCGGCGCGGACGTCCTCGAACGGACGCTCGCTGCCCGGGACCAGCTCGCGCAGCTGGATCACGTGCCAGCCGTCCGGCGTGCGCACCGGATCGGTGACCTGGCCCGCGGCGTCGAGCGCGAACAGCGCCTGCTCGAAGGCGGCGTCGAACAGGCCGGCCTCGACCACGCCCAGGTCGCCGCCCTCGGCCTTGGAGCCCAGGTCGTCGGAGTTCTCGCGCGCCAGGGCCGCGAAATCGGCGCCGGGTTCGCGCGCCTGCGCGGCCAGCGCGGCGGCCCGCTCGCGGGCGGCCTCGACCGCCGCGGGATCGGCGTCGACGGGCACGGCGATGAGAATGTGCGAGGCCACGCGCTGCGGCTCGGTGACGTAGCGCGCGCGCAGTTCGTCGTAGCGGGCGCGCAGGGTCGCTTCGTCGACCGTGGCCGGAACGTCCAGCGCGGCGCCGTCGATCTCGACGTATTCGATCGCGACCTGCTCTTCGGTGCGATAGCGCGAGGCATTGGCGTCGTACCAGGCCTGCAGCTCGGCCTCGGTCGGCGGCTCCGCCGGCAGCGACGGCGTCGGCAGGTCGATCAGGCGCAGCGTGCGGGTCTGCTGGCTCAGGCGCAGGAAGGCTTCCAGCTCGCTGTTGCCGGCAATGGCCGTGGTGGCGATCTGGTTGGGCAGCGTGCGGCGCGCCAGGTCGGCGCGCACCGACGCCATGAACTGGGCGTGCGTGGTGCCCTGCCCCGCCAGCGCCAGGCGGTACTGGTCGGGGCTGTAGGCGCCGTTGACCTGGAACTGGGGCAGCGCCTTGAGCTGCTCCGCCACTTCCTGTTCCGGCACGGTGATGCCTTCGCGCTCGGCGACCATCGCCAGCAGCGCGTCGTCGACCAGGCCGTCGAGCACGTTGCGCTTGGAGTCGATGGATTCGAAGGCGGCGCTGTCGAAGCCCTCGCCACCGGCCTCGCGCGCCTGCTGGCGCGCCTGCTCGAAGCGGCGACGGAACTCATCCTGCGAGATCTCGCGCTCCTGCTTGCCGAAGATCCAGTACTTCGCCGGCCCTTCGATCTTGGCGGCGTAGGTCTCGATCTTGGGCGAGAAGTAGGAGTCGATGCCGAAGAACGCCATCGTGATGATGACCGCGCCCAGGATGAGGAAAGCGATCCAACCCGAGGACTTGTCGCGAATGCGCTGGAGCATGTGGGATATGCCGTTCGAAGGTGGAGCCCGGTTTCCCGGGCCGGAAAAAACGAAGGCGCCCTTGCGGGGCGCCCTCGAGGATATGGCGGAGTGGACGGGACTCGAACCCGCGACCTCCGGCGTGACAGGCCAGCATTCTAACCAACTGAACTACCACTCCGCTGTTTCTACTGCTTGGTGGGTGCTGAGGGTTTCGAACCCCCGACCCTCGCCTTGTAAGGGCGACGCTCTACCGCTGAGCTAAGCACCCTTACAAGACGCTCAGTTTACAGCATCCTTCAGGGCTTTGCCAGCCTTGAACGCAGGATTTTTCGAGGCCTTGATCTTGATGGTGTCGCCGGTCTGCGGATTGCGGCCCTGGCGGGCGGCGCGCTTGCGGACGGAGAAGGTGCCAAAGCCCACCAGCGTGATGGTTTCGCCCTTCTTGAGCGCCTTCTTGATCGTTTCGATCATGGCGTCGACGGCACGGCCAGCGTCAGCCTTGGACAGCTCGGCGCCATCGGCGACGGCACTCGTAAATTCGGCTTTGTTCATTATTGACTCCCTGAGCGGGGGGAACCCGCATTCTGAAAAACCGGGCCGGCCCGGCAATGGCCTGGGGCGCGGCTCCGATCCACCTGTGCCAGCACACGCGGGGTTTCCCGGTGCGAAGGTTGGATGATTTATACCAGCCGCATTTTGACCGCGCAATACGCGAAAGCCAGATATTTCGCGGGTTTCCGGGACTTGCGGTGGCTCGCGATCAGTGCGTCATCGAGGCCTGGCCACCGTCCTTCGTGCCGGGTTCGCTGCTGGCCTCGGGGGCCGGGTCGGACCCCGCCCCCGGGGCCAGGGGGCGCACCAGGGCGACATCCAGGACCTCGTCGATCCATTTGACCGGAATGATCTCAAGGCCTTGGGTGACGTTCTTGGGGATGTCCGCGAGATCCTTCTTGTTCTCGTCCGGGATCAGCACCGTGCGGATGCCGCCGCGCAGGGCCGCCAGCAGCTTTTCCTTCAGGCCGCCGATCGGCAGCACCCGGCCACGCAGGGTGATTTCGCCGGTCATGGCCACGTCGGCCCGGATCGGCACGCCCGACAGCACCGAGACCAGGGCCGTGACCATGGCGATGCCGGCGCTGGGGCCGTCCTTCGGGGTGGCGCCCTCGGGCACGTGCACGTGGGTGTCGAACTTGTTGTGGAACTCGGTGTCCAGGCCCAGCCGCTCGCTGCGCGAACGCACCACGCTGTAGGCGGCCTTGACCGATTCCTGCATGACGTCGCCGAGCTGGCCGGTGAGGATCAGCTGGCCCTTGCCCGGCAGCAGCGTGGCTTCGATCTGCAGCAGGTCGCCGCCGACTTCGGTCCAGGCCAGGCCGGTGACCAGGCCGACTTCGCTTTCCTGCTCGGCGCGGCCGAAGTCGAAGCGCTGCACGCCCAGGTACTTGTCGAGGTTCTTGGGGGTGACGCTCATGGACAGCGGCTTGCCGTTCTTGCGCGGGCCGGCCAGGGCGATTTCCTTGACCACCTTGCGGCAGATCTTGGAGACCTCGCGCTCGAGGTTGCGCACGCCGGACTCGCGCGTGTAGTAGCGCACGATGTCGCGCACCGCGCCCTCGCTGACCTTGAGCTCGGCCGGCTTCAGCCCGTTCGCCTTGAGCTGCTTCGGGATCAGGTACTTCTCGGCGATGTGCAGCTTCTCGTCCTCGGTGTAGCCGGGGATGCGGATCACTTCCATGCGGTCGAGCAGCGGGCCGGGGATGTTGAGCGAGTTGGAGGTCGCCACGAACATCACTTCCGACAGGTCCAGGTCGACCTCGAGGTAGTGGTCGTTGAACGAGTGGTTCTGCTCCGGGTCCAGCACTTCGAGCAGGGCCGAGGACGGGTCGCCGCGGAAGTCCATGCTCATCTTGTCGATCTCGTCGAGCATGAACAGGGGGTTCTTGCTGCCGACCTTGCTCAGGTTCTGGACGATGCGGCCGGGCATCGAGCCGATGTAGGTCCGGCGGTGGCCGCGGATCTCGGCCTCGTCGCGCACGCCGCCCAGCGACATGCGCACGAACTTGCGGTTCGTGGCCTTGGCGATGGACTGGCCGAGCGACGTCTTGCCGACGCCGGGCGGGCCCACCAGGCACAGGATGGCGCCCTTCATGTTCTTCACCCGCGACTGCACCGCGAGATACTCGAGGATGCGTTCCTTCACCTTCTCCAGGCCGTAGTGGTCGGCGTCGAGCACGTCCAGCGCGGCCTTGAGGTCCTTGCGGACCTTGCTGCGCTTCTTCCACGGCACGCCCACCAGCCAGTCGATGTAGTTGCGCACGACGGTGGCCTCGGCCGACATCGGCGACATCTGCTTGAGCTTGTTGAGCTCGGCGCGGGCCTTGGCCTCGACCGCCTTGGGCATGCCGGCGGACGCGACCTTCTTGGCCAGCTCCTCGAGTTCGTTCGGCGCTTCGTCCAGCTCGCCGAGCTCCTTCTGGATCGCCTTCATCTGCTCGTTGAGGTAGTACTCGCGCTGGCTCTTCTCCATCTGCGACTTCACGCGGCCGCGGATGCGCTTCTCGATCTGCTGGACGTCGATCTCGCCGTCCACCAGGCCAATCAGCATCTCCATGCGCTGGCCGATGTCCAGGGTCTCGAGCAGCTGCTGCTTGTCGGACAGGCGCGCGCCGAGGTGGGCCGAGATGGTGTCGGCCAGGCGGCTGGGTTCGTCGATGCCCGACAGCGTGGTCAGCAGCTCGGGCGGCAGCTTGCGGTTGGTCTTGACGTACTGCTCGAACAGGGTCATCAGCGAACGCTGGGTGACCTCGAGTTCGCGCGCGTCGCGCGCATGCAGCGAATCGACTTCGACGCCGGTGGCGGTCAGCGCGCCCTCGCGGTCGCCGTAGCCATCGATGGCCACGCGCGCCGAGCCCTCGACCAGCACCTTGATGGTGCCATCGGGCAGCTTGAGCAACTGCAGCACCTGGGCCAGCGTGCCGACGCCGTAGAGGTCTTCCGCGGCCGGGTCGTCGGTGTCCGGGCTCTTCTGGGCGATCAGCAGGATCTGCTTGTCGCCGGCCATCGCCAGGTCCAGCGCCTTGATCGAGCGGTCGCGGCCCACGAACAGCGGGATGACCATGTGCGGGTACACCACCACGTCGCGCAGCGGCAGCACGGGCAGGTCCAGGCGATTCGGGACGGGGGTCTTGTCTTCCATGGGAGGGGCTCCGTCGGGGGCCGGGGGCCCCGCTATGGCTCAGGTTATGGGGGCCCGGGGGGCTGCTTGCAAGTTTTTCTTCCGGAAAAGAAACGGGCCGGAAAGACCGGCCCGGGATTCAAGCACTTGCAGCGTACGGTTCAGTCGCCGGAGGCGGCCTTGGGCGCCGCGGCGGGGGCCGGGGTGCTGGAGTAGATCAGGTAGGGCTCGGTGGCATGGTTGATCACCGACTCGTCCACGACGACCTTGCTGACGTTTTCCAGCGACGGCAGGTCGTACATGGTGTCGAGCAGCACCGACTCCATGATGGTGCGCAGGCCGCGGGCGCCGGTCTTGCGCTTGAGTGCGCGCTTGGCGATCGCCATCAGCGCGTCCGGACGCACCTCCAGCTCGACGCCCTCCATCTCGAACAGCTTCTTGAACTGCTTGGTGATGGCGTTCTTGGGCTCGGTGAGGATCTTGATCAGCGCGGTTTCGTCGAGCTCCTCGAGGGTGGCGACCACCGGCAGGCGGCCGACGAACTCGGGGATCAGGCCGAACTTGATCAGGTCCTCGGGCTCGACCTCGGCCAGCAGCTTGCCGACCTCGACCTTGCGTTCGCTGGACTTCACCTTGGACGAGAAGCCGATGCCGCCGGCTTCGGTGCTGCGGGCCTGGATGATCTTGTCCAGGCCGGCGAAGGCGCCGCCGACGATGAACAGGATGTTCTTGGTGTCGACCTGCAGGAATTCCTGCTGCGGGTGCTTGCGGCCGCCCTGCGGCGGCACCGAGGCGACGGTGCCCTCGATGAGCTTGAGCAGGGCCTGCTGCACGCCTTCGCCCGAGACGTCGCGGGTGATGGACGGGTTCTCGGACTTGCGCGAGATCTTGTCGATCTCGTCGATGTAGACGATGCCCTGCTGCGCCTTCTCGACGTCGTAGTCGCACTTCTGCAGCAGCTTCTGGATGATGTTCTCGACGTCCTCGCCGACGTAGCCCGCCTCGGTGAGGGTGGTGGCGTCGGCGATGGTGAACGGCACGTTGAGCAGGCGCGCCAGCGTCTCCGCCAGCAGGGTCTTGCCCGAGCCGGTGGGGCCGATGAGCAGGATGTTGGACTTGGACAGTTCGATGTCCTCGTTCTTGATCCGGCTTTCGATGCGCTTGTAGTGGTTGTACACCGCGACCGACAGCGTCTTCTTCGCGCGCTGCTGGCCGATGACGTACTGGTCGAGGACCTCGAGGATCTCGCGCGGCTTGGGCAGGTGGCTGCGGGCGGCGTGGGCCTTTTCCTCGAGCTCCTCGCGGATGATGTCGTTGCACAGCTCGACGCATTCATCGCAGATGAACACGCTGGGGCCCGCGATCAGCTTGCGGACCTCGTGCTGGCTCTTGCCGCAAAACGAGCAGTACAGGATCTTGCTGCTGTCGCCGGTACGGCCCTGGCGGTCTTCGGTCATGCTCTGGTTGCCCTGGTGGAATGGGTCGGAATCGAGAATATCACAGGCCGCCAATGGTCAAACCCCGACCCGGCGGGGCCGGATCGGGGCGTGAAGGCGGTGTTTCGGCCGGGGATCAACCGGCCTGGACGGTGTCTTCGGGACGCGAGCTGATGACCGCGTCGACCACGCCGTAGGCCTTGGCCTCTTCGGCGGACATGAAGTAGTCGCGCTCGACGTCGCGCTCGATCTTCTCGATCGGCTGCCCGGTGTTGTCGGCCAGCTCCTTGTTCAGGCGCTCGCGCAGGAACAGGATCTCCTTGGCCTGGATCGCGATGTCGCTGGCCTGGCCCTGGGCGCCGCCCGAGGGCTGGTGGATCATCACCCGCGAGTTCGGGAGGATGTAGCGCTTGCCCTTGGCGCCCGCGGCCAGCAGGAACGAGCCCATGCTGGCGGCCTGGCCGACGCAGATGGTGCTCACGTCGGGCTTGATGAAGCGCATGGTGTCGTAGATCGCCATGCCGGCCGTGACCACGCCGCCCGGCGAGTTGATGTACAGGCTGATGTCCTTCTCGGGGTTCTCGGCCTCGAGGAACAGCAGCTGGGCGACGATCACGTTCGCCATGTAGTCGTCGATGGGGCCGACCAGGAAGATCACCCGCTCCTTGAGCAGGCGCGAGTAGATGTCATACGCCCGCTCGCCGCGGCTGGTCTGTTCGACCACCATCGGCACCAGGTTCAAGCCCTTGATCGGTTCCATGCGACGTTCCTCCGTTTTGGCCGAGCTTACGCGGCCGGGCGCATCAGTTCGGTGAAGCTCAGCGCCTGTTCGGTGGCTTCGGCGCGCTCGGCGATCCAGTCGATCACCTGCTCCTCCATCACCCGGTTGCGCAGGCTGGACATGAGGTTGGGGTCGTTCCGATAGAGTTCAACGACCTGCTCGGGCTCCTCGTAGGTGGAGGCGATCAGCTGCAGGGTCTCGTTCAGGCGCTTGGGGTCGAGGCGCAGCTCGTTCTGGCGGGCGACTTCGCCCACCAGCAGGCCGGCGGCCACGCGGTTGCGGGCGGCGGCCATGAACTGCTCCGGGTCGGCCTTGGCGTTGGCATTGCCCTGCTGGCGCGCCTGCTGCTCGGCGGCGGCGGCCATGTTGCGGGCCTCGGCCTGGACCAGGCGCGGCGGCAGCTCGACGCTGCTGAAGGCCTCGACCAGCTTGGTCGCGACTTCGGCGCGCAGGCGGGCCATCAGGGTGCCCTTGAGCTCGCGCTCGAGGTTGGCGCGCACTTCCTTGCGGAACTGTTCGATCTTGCCGCCCTTGATGCCAAAGCTCTTGACGAACGCCTCGTCGATCTCGGGCAGGTGCGGCTCGGACACCTTGTGCACCTTGAGCATGACCTTGGCGGCCTTGCCGGCCAGGTCGGTGGCGCGCCAGTCGGCCGGGAAGGTCATGTCGATCTCGCGCTCTTCGCCGGCGGACATGCCGGCCAGCGCGGTCTCGATCTCGGGCAGCATCACCGCCGAGCCCAGCACGGTGTTGCCCTTGTCGCTGCCTTCCGGCGGCATGCGCAGCTCGCCGCTGGTGGCGACGGTCTCGACCGCCAGCAGGTCGCCCGGCTGCGCCGGACGCGACACTTCGACCCAGGTTCGGCGCTGCGCGCGCAGGGTTTCGATCATGCCGTCGATGTCGGTCTCGTCGATGGCCGAGGTGGCACGGACGATCTTGAGCTGCTTCGGGTCGATGGTGCCGAAATCGGGCACGACCTCGAAGGTCGCGGTGAAGCGGATTTCGCCGGCGTCGGCGGCCGGGTCGGCCTTGAGCTCGGGGTTGCCGGCGACCAGCAGCTTCTGCTCGCGCAGGGCTTCGCCGAAGCTTTCACGGACCAGCTCGCCGTAGGCTTCGTTGCGGACCTGGGGACCGAAGCGCTGCTCGATGACCTTGGCAGGCACCTTGCCCTTGCGGAAACCCTTGATGTTGGCCGTGCGCGCGATCTCGACCAGGCGCTTGCCGACGACGTCGTCGAGGCGTTCGGCCGGCAGGCTGATGGTGAGGCGGCGTTCCAGGTTGGCGGTGTTCTCGAGCGAAACTTGCATGTCAACTCCTGACCGCGCCGTTCCCGGGCGCGAAAATGAAAAAACCCGCAGAGCCCCGAATCATCCCCGCGCCTCCGTTGCCGGATGGTGCGAAAGGAGAGACTCGAACTCTCACGGGTTGCCCCACTGGAACCTAAATCCAGCGCGTCTACCAGTTCCGCCACTTTCGCATTGCCGCGCGGTATCGATTCAATCGGGAAGATTGGTGGGCCGTGAAGGATTCGAACCTTCGACCTATTGATTAAGAGTCAACTGCTCTACCAACTGAGCTAACGGCCCGTAATCTTCCCGCCGAAGCGGCTTGCGACGCGGCATTATGCCGCGCTCGGAACTGGGGTGGAAGACGGGACTCGAACCCGCGACCCTCGGAATCACAATCCGATGCTCTAACCAGCTGAGCTACATCCACCACATTGTGAACCTGAACCCTGCTCCACCCCTCCCGGCCTGGCGCGCCCGGCAGGAATCGAACCTGCAACCGCCGGCTTAGAAGGCCGGTGCTCTATCCAGTTGAGCTACGGGCGCCTGCCGGGATGATAACCCGACGACGTCCGCCCGCTTCCATGCGCGGTTGCCGCTGACACCGGGAAAGCTGGCCTGGTCGGGGCAGAGGGATTCGAACCCACGACATCCAGCTCCCAAAGCTGGCGCTCTACCAGGCTGAGCTATACCCCGGCGGTGGAACCCGGCACCCGGAGAGGCGCGCCGCACGAGTTACAACTTTACGGCTGCCGCGGCCGGGGGTGCAATGCACCGAAGGCCTTGGCCGCCGAACAAAAAGGGTGCCGAAGCACCCTGTTTGCCGAAGAGTGGCGCGCCCGGAGAGATTCGAACTCCCGACCACCAAGTTCGTAGCCTGGTGCTCTATCCAGCTGAGCTACGGGCGCGCAGAAGCGAAATTATGGGGGACGGCGGCGATGCCGTCAATGCCTGCGATGAAACAAAACCGCGGGCCACCCAAACACACCTTGGTTGCAACTTCGCCGCCGGTGGAAGGCCGCCTTGGAGGCGGCGATTCCGACCTGGCGGAGTGAGAGGGATTCGAACCCTCGATCAGGCTTTTGACCCGATACTCCCTTAGCAGGGGAGCCCCTTCGGCCACTCGGGCATCACTCCGTGACGGACACCGGTTTTGACCTTTCGGGCGAAACCGGCCGCATAGGATAGCCTTTCAATCGGGCTTCGGTAAACCCGCATCGGCGCCGGCGCCCGCGGGCGCCTCGCCGTCGTCCTTCTGGATGCGCTGGAAGATTTCCTCGCGATGCACGGCGACGTCCTTGGGCGCCGTGATGCCGATGCGCACCTGGTTGCCCTTGACGCCCAGCACCGTGACGGTGACCGAGTCACCGATCATCAGGGTTTCTCCCACCCTTCGCGTCAAAATAAGCATCGCTCTCCCTCCC
The DNA here is from genome assembly GCF_035721105.1 of Arenimonas sp. Taxonomy (GTDB): domain Bacteria; phylum Pseudomonadota; class Gammaproteobacteria; order Xanthomonadales; family Xanthomonadaceae; genus Arenimonas. The sequence continues at coordinate 21,781 of NZ_DASTNG010000087.1, forward strand.
GATACGTCCCTGCACCGGCCCGCGCGACCCATTGGCTGCGCGCGGTTCCCAGGCCGCAAGATTGCGGCGCTTACCGATGGTAGTGCGCTGCCGGGCGGGGTGCAACGAAGCCCCCGCCTCCGCCGGCTCAGCCCACGCGCTCGGCGACCCAGGCCGGCACCGCCTGCAGCGCCGCCACCAGCGCCGGGCCGTCCGGTCCGCCGCCCTGGGCCATGTCGGGGCGGCCGCCGCCCTTGCCGCCGATCTGCGCGGCGACGTGCGCCAGCAGCTCGCCCGCCTTGACCTTGCCCAGCGCCCTGCCCTGCACGCCCGCGACCAGCGAGGCCTTGCCGCCCTCGGCCGAGGCCAGCACGATCACGGCGTCGCCCAGGCGCGCCTTGAGCTGGTCGACGGCGTCGCGCAGCGACTTGGCGTCCAGTCCCTCCAGGCGCGCGGCGACCACCTTGGTGCCCGCCACCTCGGGCGCGGACGCCGCGAGATCGGCGGTGGCGCCCGCGGCGGCCTTGGCCTTGAGCGATTCGAGTTCGCGCTCGAGCTTCTTCTGGCGATCGAGCAGCTGGCGCAGTTTCTCGACGACGTCGGCGGCGTTGCCGCCCAGCAGCGCGGCCGCCTCTTCCAGGCGGCGCTCTTCGGCCGCGATATGGGCCAGCGCGCCCTCGCCCGTCACCGCTTCGATGCGGCGCACGCCGGCCGCCACGCCGCCTTCCGAGATGATCTTGAAGACGCCGATGTCGCCGGTGTGGTGGACGTGGGTACCGCCGCACAGCTCGGTCGAGAACTCGCCCATGCGAAGCACGCGCACGTGCTCGCCGTACTTCTCGCCGAACAGCGCCATGGCGCCGAAATCGAGCGCTTCCTGCATGCCCATGTGGTGCACTTCGGCCTCGGCGTTGCGGCGGATCTCGGCGTTGACCATCGCCTCGATACGGGCCAGGTCGGCGGCCGGGATGGCCTGGAAGTGCGAGAAGTCGAAGCGCAGGCGATCGGGCGCGACCAGCGAACCCTTCTGCGTGACGTGGTCACCGAGCACCTGGCGCAGCGCGGCGTGCAGGAGGTGGGTGGCCGAGTGGTTGAGCACCGTGGCCTGGCGGCGCGCCTCGTCGACGCGCGCCGAGACGCGGTCGCCGACCTTCAGGGCGCCGCCCGAGAGGCGGCCCAGGTGGCCGTGGAAGGCCCCGGAGAGCTTGAGCGTGTCGCGCACCTCGAAGCGGTTGCCCGCGGGATCGAGCAGCTGGCCGGCGTCGCCGACCTGGCCGCCCGACTCGGCGTAGAACGGCGTGTGGTCGAGCAGCACCACGGCCTCCTCGCCCACCGCCAGCGACGGCACCGGCTTGCCGTCGCGGACGATGGCGACGATGCGGCAGCCGTCGGCGTCGAGCGACTCGTAGCCCAGGAATTCGGTCGGCCGCAGGCTGGCGATCAGGTCGGCGGGAAGCGCGGTGCCGCCGGCGAACTTGCTGGCGGCGCGGGCGCGGTCGCGCTGCTGGTCCATCGACGCCTCGTACTCGGCCAGCGCACCGTCGGCCAGGGCCCAGCCCTTGTCGGCGTTCTCGCGCAGCAGGTCGGCGATCAGGTCCGGCGGGCAGCCGTAGGTGTCGTGCAGCTGGAACAGCTGCTCGCCGCGGATGCGGTTGCCGGAGGCGGCCAGGTAGTCCTGCAGGCGCGCCATGCCGGCCTCCAGCGTCTGAGCGAACGCGGCCTCCTCGCCCTTCAGCGCCTGCTCCACCAGCTTCTGCTTGGCGGCCAGCTCGGGATAGGCCTCGCCCATCACTTCGACCAGCGGCTGCACCATGCGCCAGAACTGGCCGTCGGCGCTGAGGCCGTCGAGCTTCCAGAAATGGCGGATGGCGCGGCGGATGATGCGGCGCAGGACGTAGCCGCGGCCTTCGTTCGAGGGCAGCACGCCGTCGACCACCAGGAAGCTGCAGGCACGGATGTGGTCGGCGATGACGCGCAGCGACTTGTGTTCGAGATCGGCGGTGGACGTGATCGCGGCCGCGGCCTTGATCAGGTGCTGGAACAGGTCGATCTCGTAGTTGCTGTGCACGTGCTGCAGCACGGCCGCGATCCGCTCCAGGCCCATGCCGGTGTCGACGCAGGGCGCCGGCAGCGGCACCAGGGTGCCGTCGGCCTGGCGGTCGTACTGCATGAAGACGTTGTTCCAGATCTCGATGAAACGATCGCCGTCCTCGTCCGGGCTGCCCGGCGGACCCCCGGCGATGTGGTCGCCGTGGTCGTAGAAGATCTCGGAGCACGGGCCGCAGGGGCCGGTGTCGGCCATCTGCCAGAAGTTGTCGCTGGCGTAGGGCGCGCCCTTGTTGTCGCCGATGCGGATGATGCGCTCGGGCGGCAGGCCGACCACCTTGTTCCAGATGTCGTAGGCCTCGTCGTCGGTGTGGTAGACGGTGACCAGCAAGCGCTCGGCGGGCAGCTTCCAGACTTCGGTAAGCAACTGCCAGGCGTAGGTGATGGCCTCGTGCTTGAAATAGTCGCCGAAGCTGAAGTTGCCCAGCATCTCGAAGAAGGTGTGGTGGCGCGCGGTGTAGCCGACCTGGTCGAGGTCGTTGTGCTTGCCGCCGGCGCGCACGCAGCGCTGCGAGCTGACGGCCCGCGCGTAGCTGCGCTTCTCGGCGCCCAGGAACACGTCCTTGAACTGCACCATGCCGGCATTGGTGAACAACAGCGTCGGGTCGTTGCCCGGCACGAGCGGGCTCGAGGGGACGATTTCGTGGCCCTTGGAGCGGAAGAACTCCAGGAAATCCCGGCGGATCTGGTTGCTGGTCTTGGTCATGGACGGCGAAAGGCTCTGGGAACTTGGAGTCAGGGCCACGGCGCGACGCACCCGCCCCACCCCGGGATGGGGGCGGAACCGGGGATCACCACCGGATGGCGTGGCTGCCAAGATTAACAGCCCGCGACGGGGGGCCGGCACCCGGCGGGCGCGGACGGCTAGAAGAAGCCGCCGTCGTCCTCGTCCGCGGCGCGGTCGCGGACCGCGCCCCAGGCGCTGTCCTGGTCGAAGCCCCGCCGCAGCAGGAAATCGACCGCCTTGCGCCGCTTGCCCGGGTCGGCGAGGACCTCGGGCCGGAAGCGCTTGTCGATCAGGGCCCGCGCCGAGGCGGGCCAGTCGGTTTCACAGGCCTCGATAGCCTGCTCGACCTCGGCCGCGGGCAGGCCGTGGCCGGCCAGCTCCTGGCGGATCCGCACCGGCCCATAACCCGCATGGGCCCGGTCTCGCGCGAAGGCGGTAGCGAACCTGAGGTCGTCCTGGTAGCCCAGCCCGGCCAGTTTTTCGATGGCGGCCTCGGCCTCCTCCGGGTCGGCGCCGCGCAGGCCCAGCTTGCGCTTGAGGTCACGGCGGGAATGCTCCCGCCGGACCAGCAGCTCCAGCGCCTTCTGGTAGGCATCCGGCCGGGCGCGGCCGGACGCGTCACCGAAGCCCATGGTGGACGTCCCCGGCCGACGCCGGGGCTCAGGCCTCGGCCGGCTCGGCGTTCTCGTCGCCGATCACCAGGCCCGGGACGAACTTCTCGCGCAGCTTGGCCTCGAGATCCTTGGCCACGGCCGGGTTCTCCTTGAGCCACTGGCGGACGTTCTCCTTGCCCTGGCCGATGCGGTCGCCGTTGTAGCTGTACCAGGCGCCCGCCTTCTCGATGAGCTTGGCGTCCACGCCCATGTCGATGATCTCGCCCTCGCGGCTGATGCCCTGGCCGTAGAGGATCTCGGTGACGATGATCTTGAACGGCGGCGCCATCTTGTTCTTGACCACCTTGATCTTGGTCTGGTTGCCGATCACTTCCTCGCCCTTCTTGACCGAGCCGATGCGGCGGATGTCCAGGCGCACCGAGGCGTAGAACTTGAGCGCGTTGCCACCGGTGGTCACTTCCGGGCTCTGGCCCGGCATCATCACGCCGATCTTCATGCGCAGCTGGTTGATGAAGATGACCATGCAGTTGCTGCGCTTGATGTTGCCGGTGAGCTTGCGCAGGGCCTGGCTCATCAGGCGGGCCTGCAGGCCCGGCAGCTGGTCGCCCATCTCGCCCTCGATCTCGGCGCGCGGGGTGAGCGCGGCGACGGAGTCGACCACGACCATGTCGACCGAGTTCGAGCGCACCAGCATGTCGGCGATCTCGAGCGCCTGCTCGCCGGTGTCGGGCTGGCTGACCAGCAGGTCGTCGATATTGACGCCCAGCTTGACCGCATAGGTCGGGTCGAGCGCGTGCTCGGCGTCGATGAAGGCCGCGGTGCCGCCGGCCTTCTGGCACTCGGCGATGGCCTGCAGGGTCAGCGTGGTCTTGCCCGAGGACTCGGGGCCGTAGATCTCGATGACGCGCCCCTTGGGCAGGCCGCCGATGCCGAGCGCGATGTCGAGCATCAGCGAACCGGTGCCGATGACCTCGGCCGGCTCGGTGCTCTTGTCGCCCATGCGCATGACGGCGCCCTTGCCGAACTGCTTCTCGATCTGGCCCAGGGCAGCGGTGAGGGCGCGCTTCTTGTTCTCGTCCATCGTGGGGTTCCTCGGGGGTTTGTTGTCAGGTGCAGCGAGGTTAGCGGGGCGGGGTCTCACGGACTGAGAACGTTCCGCGGACCCTGAATCTGCGGGTTCGCGCGCATCGGCGGCAGCGGTTTCCGCCTCGATGCGCTGTAGGGAAAGCGACTTCTTCGGGCCCGACTTCTTGCCACCGAAACTCAACGGTTCGGCCTTACGAGGCCGCAGTACAGGCCTTCGACCGCGAAGTCCTGGTCGGGCTTGACGACGATGGGGGCGAAGTCGGGATTGCGGGGCAGGAGGCGGATGCCGTCCTTGCCGATCTTGAGCAGTTTCACGGTGATTTCCTCATCGATGCGGGCGACCACGATCTGGCCGCTGCGCGCGTCACGGGTACGGTGCACGCCGATCAGGTCGCCGTGCAGGATGCCTTCGTCGCGCATGGAGTCGCCCTTGACCTTGAGCAGGTAGTCGGGTGCCGGCGAGAAGAAGACGCGATCGAGCAGCACCATGTCGTGAAGGCCGGCGTCGGCGCCGATGGGCAGGCCGGCGGCGACCTGGCCCAACACGGGCAGGCGAAGGAGGTCGTCCCCGGCGGCGGGGACGAGGTCCGCCGCCGGGGACGACACGTCGGGGAGCCCCTCGGGCGCGACCAGGCGGATGCCGCGCGCCTGCCCCGGCACGCGGCGGATGGCGCCGGCCTGCTCGAGGGCCTCGAGGTGGTATTGCGCGGCGCGCACGCCCTTGAAGCCGAAGGCGTGGGCGATCTCGACCTGGGACGGCGGGACGCCGTCGGCCGCGATGCGCTCGGTGATCATGGCCAGGATGGCCTGCTGGGTGTCGGTGATGTCCATTAGTAGTAATACTACTAATGACCCCGCCCCGGCTGTCAAGCCTTTTTTCCGCCGGCTAGCGGGCCAGCTCCAGCAGGCCGCGCAGCGCGGCCTCCACGGTCTGCCGGCGCACCGCCTCGCGGTCGCCTTCGAAGTGGAACAGCTCGGCCTTGGGGTAGCCGCCGCGCCGCTTCCAGCCCAGCCAAACCGTGCCGACCGGCTTGCCGGGGCTGCCGCCGGTGGGGCCGGCGATGCCGGTGACCGCGACCGCGATGCTGGCGCCCGAGGTGACCAGGGCGCCCGACACCATCTCGGTGACGGTCTCGCGGCTGACCGCGCCGTGCTCGACCAGGGTCTCCGGGCGCACGCCCAGCAGCGCCTGCTTGGCTTCGTAGCTGTAGGCCGCCATGCCGCAGTCGAACCAGGCCGAACAGCCCGGAATGTCGGTGATCATCTTCGCGATCCAGCCGCCGGTGCAGCTTTCCGCGGTGGCCAGCATCAGGTGCTTTTCCTGCAGCAGGGCGCCCACCTGCCCGGCCAGGTCGTGCAGCAGGTCGTCTTCGGGCCGTCGTGTCGAGTCCATGCGCCTAGCCTAGTCGCCGGCGCCGGGACCCGCCACCGGCGCGTCGACAGGGCACCCGCTTGACAGGGCCGATTACATCTGTAATCTGAAGTCCGGATTACACCTGTAGACGAAAACATGCAGATCAGCGAAGCCGAAAGCATCGTCATGGCCGTGCTCTGGCGCGACAGCCCCCGCAGTTCGGAGGACGTGGTGGCCGAGCTCGCCCGCGAGCAGGACTGGCAGGCGTCCACCATCAAGACCCTGCTCGGCCGCCTGGTGAAGAAGGGCGCCGTGCGCGCCACCAAGGACGGCCGGCGCTTCAGCTACGCGCCGGTGCTCACCCGCGAGGCCTGGGTCCACGGCCAGAGCAGCCACCTGCTCGATCGGGTATTCGACGGTCGCCTGGCGCCGCTGATCGCCCACTTCACCGAGCGCCACGCGCTCTCGCGCAAGGACCTCGACGACGTGAAGCGCCTGCTGGAGGAGCTCGACGATGGCCAGTGACGCCCTGCTCGAATTGATCCAGGCCACCCTGGCCCTGACGCTCGCCCTGGTCGCGGTCCTGGCCCTGCGCCGGACGCTGCGGCATCGGTTCGGTGCGGGCGCGGCGTATGCGCTCTGGGCGACCGTGCCGCTGGCGGTGCTGGCCGTGCTGGTGCCGGCGCGCAGCGCGGCGCCGACGCAGGCGGTGGCCGAGGTCCCGGCGCTGTTCGCGGCCCTGCCCAGCGCGGAAGCCACCCGCTCGCTGGCCCCGGCGCTGCTGGGCCTGTGGCTGGCCGGCGCCGGCGCGCTGGCGCTGCTGATGGTCGTGCGGCAGCGACGCTTCCAGCGCAGCATCCGGCGCGCGCCGGGCCAGCCCACCGACACCTCCGCGTGGGCGACGCCCGCCGTCACCGGCCTGCTGCGGCCGCGGATCGTGCTGCCGCTGGATTTCGCCGCGCGCTACACGCCCGACGAGCAGCGCCTGGTCCTCGCCCACGAGCAGCTCCACATCAGCCGCGGCGACATCCCCGCCCAGGGGCTGGCGACGCTGCTGCGCTGCGTCTTCTGGTTCCACCCGCTGGTGCACGTCGCGGCCACACGCTTCCGCTTCGACCAGGAACTGGCCTGCGACGCGTCCGTCATCGCGCGGTTCCCGGCCGCGCGGCGCAGCTACGGCGAAGCGATGCTCAAGACCCAACTGGCCGGTTTCGGCCTTCCCGTGGGCTGCCACTGGCAGTCCAGCCATCCCCTGAAGGAGAGAATCAGCATGCTCAAGCACCCCTTGCCCGGCCTGCGGCGCCGTCGCCTGGCCTCCGCCCTGGTCGCCACGCTGGCCGCCGGCACCTGCCTGGCCGCCTGGGCGGCGCAGCCTGCGGCGCCCGCGGATGATGCCGCCGCCAAGCCCTTGTCGACGGTGGCCGATGTCGACGTGCTGACGCCGCCGGCCTATCCGGCCGAGGCCGCCGCCAAGGGCCTGGGCGGCCTGGTGGTGCTGGACGTGCTGGTGGGCACGGACGGCGTGCCCAAGGAAATCAAGGTGAGCCAGTCTTCGCCCGGCGGCGTGTTCGACCAGCTGGCGGTGGACGCGGCGTGGAAGTGGCGCTTCAACGCGGGCCGCAACGGCGCCACCGGCGAGAAGGTCGAAGGCTGGGTGCGCGTGCCGGTCAACTTCAGCCCCGACAAAAAGGACGAGGCCTCCGCGCCACTGTAATCCGTCGCGGCAGGCTGGCCGGCGCCGGCCAGCCTGCCGGGCAGCGGCCCGCCCATGCATCGCATGCGGCACAATGCGGCAGTCCGGCGGCAAGCCTTTCGCCGCCCTCCCCCTGACTGTCCGCCTTCATGTCCACGCCTGATTCGAACGCTCCCGCCCACACCCCGCTGATGAAGCAGTTCTTCGCCGCCAAGGCGGAGCATCCCGACATCCTGCTGTTCTTCCGGATGGGCGACTTCTACGAGCTGTTCTACGACGACGCGCGCAAGGCCGCGCGCCTGCTCGACATCACCCTGACCCAGCGCGGCGCGTCCGCTGGCGCGCCGATCCCGATGGCCGGCGTGCCGGTGCACGCGATGGAGGGCTACCTGGCCAGGCTGGTGGCGCTGGGCGAATCGGTCGCGATCTGCGAACAGATCGGCGACCCGGCGGCGTCCAAGGGGCTGGTCGAACGCAAGGTCGTGCGCATCGTCACCCCGGGCACCGTCACCGACGAGGCCCTGCTGCAGGAGCGCCGCGACACTCTGCTGCTGGCGATCTCCCGCGGCAAGGGCGGCTACGGCCTGGCCTGGGCCGACCTGGCCGGCGGCCGTTTCCTGGTGTCCGAGGTCGGCACCGAGGACCAACTGACGGCCGAACTGGCCCGGCTGGACCCCGCCGAGATCCTGCTGCCCGACGAGGACGGCTGGCCGACGGCCGTGGCCACCCTGCCCGGCCTGCGCCGGCGGCCGCCCTGGGGCTTCGACGCCGATGCCTGCCGGCGCCAGCTGCTGCGTTTCTTCGCCCTGCACGACCTCACCGGCTTCGGGCTCGAGGACAAGCCGCTGGCGATCGGCGCCGCCGGCGCCCTGCTTGCCTACGTCGAGGAAACGCAGAAGCAGCGGCTGCCGCACCTGACCGCCATCGCCTTCGAGTCGGCCGACGACGGCATCGCCATCAACGCCGCCACCCGCCGCCACCTCGAGCTCGACAGCCGCACCGACGGCCGCATCGAACACACCCTGCTGGGCGTGCTCGACGCCAGCATCAGCCCGATGGGCGGCCGCCTGCTGCGGCGCTGGCTCAACCGCCCGCTGCGCGACCGCCGCGTGCTGGGCGAACGCCACCACGCCGTGGCCACCTTCATCGCCTCCGGCGCCGGCGACGACCTGCGCGAGCGTTTCCGCGGCCTGGGCGACGTCGAACGCATCCTTTCGCGCGTGGCGCTGCGCTCGGCGCGTCCGCGCGACCTGTCCACCCTGCGCGACGGCCTGGGCATGCTGCCGGCGCTGCGCGCGGTGCTGGCGCCGCTGGACTCGCCGCGCCTGCAGGCGCTGGCCGACGAGCTGGGCGAACATGCCGGCCACGCCGCCCTGCTCGCCTCGGCGATCGTCCCGCAGCCGCCGGTGCTGCTGCGCGACGGCGGCGTCATCGCCGAAGGCTTCGACGCCGAGCTCGACGAACTGCGCACGCTGTCGACCACCGCCGATCAGTTCCTGGTCGACCTGGAGGCCCGCGAGCGCGCCGCCACCGGCATCGCCACGCTCAAGGTCGGCTACAACCGCGTGCACGGCTATTTCATCGAGATCAGCAAGGGGCAGTCGAACCGTGCGCCGACGCACTACACGCGCCGCCAGACCCTGACCGGCGCCGAGCGCTACATCACCGAGGAACTCAAGGCCTTCGAAGACAAGGTCCTGAGCGCGCGCGAACGCTCGCTGGCGCGCGAGAAGCTGCTGTACGAACAGCTGCTGGACGCGCTCAACGAACGCCTGGCGTCGCTCAAGCGCTGCGCCGCGGCGCTGGCCGAACTGGACGTGCTGGCCGCCTTCGCCGAACGCGCCCAGGCCCTGGACTGGTCCCGGCCCGAGCTGACCGATGCGCCCGGCCTGCGGATCGAGCGCGGCCGCCACCCGGTGGTCGAGGCGGTGCGCAGCGAGCCGTTCGAGCCCAACGACCTGGTGCTGGACGACCAGGCCGACGGAAGCGGCCGCCGCATGCTGGTCATCACCGGCCCGAACATGGGCGGCAAGAGCACCTACATGCGCCAGAACGCGCTGATCGTGCTGCTGGCCCACGTCGGCAGCTTCGTGCCGGCGGCGCGCGCCGTGATCGGCCCGATCGACCGCATCCTGACCCGCATCGGCGCCGGTGACGACCTGGCGCGTGGCCAGTCCACCTTCATGGTCGAGATGGCCGAGACCAGCTACATCCTCCACCACGCCACCGCGAACTCGCTGGTGCTGATGGACGAGATCGGCCGCGGCACCTCCACCTACGACGGCCTGGCCCTGGCCGAGGCCTGCGCCCGCCACCTGGCGCACGTCAACCGCGCCTACACGCTGTTCGCGACCCACTATTTCGAGCTGACCGCGCTGGCCGAACCTGGCAGCGGCATCGCCAACGTCCACCTGGACGCGATCGAGCACGGCGACCGGCTGGTGTTCATGCACGCCGTCAAGGACGGCCCGGCCAACCGCAGCTTCGGCCTGCAGGTGGCGGCGCTGGCCGGCCTGCCGCGCACCGTGGTCGAACAGGCCCGGCGCACCCTGGCCGAGCTCGAGCAGCGCGGCGCGCCGCACGCGGTAGCGGACATGAGCCCGGCGGCGCTGGCGGCGCCGCAGCAGTTCGGCCTGTTCGCGCCCGCGCCCTCGCCGGCCCTGGAGGCACTGGCCGCGATCGACCCGGACGAGCTCACGCCCAAGCAGGCGCTGGAAGCGCTGTACCGGCTGAAGCTGCTGCGCTGAGCGCCGGCCGCGCGCGGCCTACAGCGCGTCGAGGTCGCCCAGGGCCTGGATCAGGCGACGCGCGCGCTTGTCGGGCTTGCCGGCGGGCGCACGGTAGCCGGCACTGGCCGCGCGGCGTTCGTCGGCCAGCCGCAGCCGCGCCTCGCGCGAGGCCTCGGATTCGGCGTAAAGCGCCTGCGCCACCGGCGCCGGGCCGCGGCGTTCGCTCAGCGCCAGCACCTGCACTTCGAAGACGTCTTCGCCGCGGCGCAGCCGCAGCTGTTCGCCGCCCTTGAGCAGGCGCGAGGCCTTCGCGCCCTGCCCCGCGACCTCGACCTTGCCGCCTTCGATGGCTTGCTTGGCCAGCGCACGCGTCTTGAAGAAGCGTGCCGCCCAGAGCCAGATGTCGAGCCGCACGGCGGCCAGCGTTTCCGGTGTTTGCATGTCCCATCCTAGCGCCGCGCGTGCAGGCCCCACCAACGAAAACGGCCGCCCAAGGGCGGCCGTTCGCGTCGGGCTGCGCAGGACTCAGTCCTTGCTGCGGGCCGTGGCCGCCAGGTCTTCCTTGATGCGCGCCTTCTTGCCTTCCAGGCCACGCAGGTAGTACAGCTTGCCGGCGCGGACCTTGCCGCGACGCTTGACGGTCAGCGAGTCGATCACCGGGCTGTGGGTCTGGAACACGCGCTCGACGCCGAAACCATGCGAGATCTTGCGCACGGTGAAGGCGGAGTTGAGGCCGGCGTTCTTGATCGCGATGACCACGCCTTCATAGGCCTGGACGCGCTCGCGGTTGCCTTCCTTGACCTTGACGTTCACCACGACGGTGTCGCCGGGGCTGAACTCGGGCAGCTTGCGCTGCGACTGCTCTTGCTCGAACTGCTGGAGGAAATTCATGGTTACACGCCTTTGATAGTTGTTTGATCTGCGCGCCAGAGGCCCGTAACCGTGCTTGGCTTAAGTGCTCTACCTCGGTAAAGCAGCTCGCAAGTATAGCCCGCCAAGCCCTTGAAGGGGAAGGCCTTAGCCGCCCGCCGGGTGATCGGCCCGCCACTGGGCGATGAAGGCGGCCAGCGCGACCCGGTCGGCCGGGTCCAGCACGGCCCGGCCCAGCAGGTCCGGGCGCCGCAGCCAGGTTCGGCCCAGGCTCTGCTGGCGGCGCCAGCGGGCGATGGCGGCGTGGTCGCCGGACAGCAGGACCGGCGGCACGCCCTCGGTGCCGGCCGCTTCGGACCGCGTGTAGTGCGGGCAGTCCAGCAGGCCGTCCTCGAAGCTATCCTGGGTGGCCGAGTCGGCGTGGTTCAGGGCGCCCTCCTGCAGCCGGCCGACGGCGTCGACCAGCACGGCCGCGGCCAGCTCGCCGCCGGACAGGACGTAGTCGCCGATCGACAGCTCCTCGTCCACCTCGCGTTCGATGAAGCGCTCGTCCAGGCCCTCGTAGCGGCCGCAGAGCAGGATCAGGCGGGGCTCGGCGGCCAGCTGCCGCACCTTGGCCTGGGTCAGGCGCTCGCCCTGGGGGCTGAGGTAGATGACCTTCGCCGGCGCCGGATCGGCCGCCCGGGCCGCCGCCAGGCAGGCGCCCAGCGGTTCGGCCAGCATCAGCATGCCGGGGCCGCCGCCGAAGGGGCGCTGGTCGACCCGGCGGTAGTTGTCGGTGGCGTAGTCGCGCGGGTTCCAGCCGTGCACGGCCAGCAGGCCGCGTTCCTGCGCGCGCCCGACCACGCCCAGCGCGGCGGACTCGCGGATGAAATCGGGGAACAGGGTGACGACGTCGATGCGCATGGCGCGGCCCGGGGCCGGGCTCAGAAGTCCGGGTCCCAGTCGACCACGACCAGGCCGGCGTCGAAGTCCACGGACTTCACGTACTGGTCCATGACGAAGGGCACCAGGCGTTCGCGCTCGCCCACCGCGACCAGCACCGGGTTGGCGCCGGTGTCGAACAGGTGGGAAACGCGGCCGAAGTCGACGCCCTCGAGGTTGCGCACGGCCAGGCCTTCCAGGTCGACCCAGTAGTACTCGCCGGGCTTGGGCGCGGGCAGCTGGCTGCGCAGCACCCAGATCTCGGCACCCTTGAGGGCTTCGGCCTGCTCGCGGTTCTCGACGCCCGGGAAGCTGGCGATGACCAGCTTGCCGGTGTCGCGGCCGCGCACGCCGGAAACCTCGCGCTCGGCATCGCCGGCACGAAGGATCCAGGGCTGGTACTTGAAGATGGCGTCGCGGGGATCGGTCCAGGAGAGCAGTTTCAGCTCACCCCGGACGCCGAAGTCGCCGGCGACCCTGCCCAGCAGGATGCGGCGATCGGTGCGCATGACGTCAGGCCTCGCGCGGGGCGAGGCCAGGGGCTCAGGCCGAAGCCTGGGCCGAAGCTTCCTTGAACAGCACGCGGACCTTGTCGGTCAGCTGCGCGCCGTGCGAAACCCAGTGCTTGACGCGCTCGGTGTCGAGCACCACGCGCTGCTCGGTCGGCGTCGCGATCGGGTTGTAGTAACCCAGGCGCTCGATCGAACGGCCATCGCGCTTGTTGCGCTGGTCGGTGACGACGATGTGGTAGAAGGGGCGCTTCTTGGCGCCACCGCGGGCCAGGCGGATCTTGACCATGTGAATTCAGCTCTACGGTTCTGAAACAGTAAACCCGACCGCAACCGGCCGGGGGAATCGCGAATTCTAACCCCTTGTCGGCCCGAAGGAAACCCTTGCGGCCGCACCCAGTGCCCGCCGGGCCCCTGCCCCGCGCCGGACCGGCCGCTGGCGCCCGCCTCAGCGGCCGGGGAAACGCCCGGGGAAACCGCCACCCATCAGCCCCTTCATGCCCCGCAGCATGCCCTTCATGCCGCCCTGGGACAGCTTGGACATCATCTTTTCCATCTGCTGGAACTGCTTGAGGAGCTTGTTCACGTCGGCCGGGGTGGTGCCCGAGCCCCGGGCGATGCGGGCCCGGCGGGAGCCGTTGAGCAGGCCGGGGTTGCGGCGCTCCTTCCTGGTCATCGAATTGATGATGGCCACCATCCGGGGGATTTCCTTGCCGGTGACCTGGGCCTTGACGTGGTCGGGGACCTGGCCCATGCCCGGCAGCTTGTCCATGAGGCCCGACAGGCCGCCCATGTTCTGCATCTGCTCGAACTGGTCCTTCATGTCGTTGAGGTCGAACTTCTTGCCCTTGGCGACCTTCTCGGCCAGCTTCTGGGCCTTGTCCTTGTCGACCTGCTGCTCGACCTGCTCGACCAGTGACAGCACGTCGCCCATGTCCAGGATGCGGCTGGCGGCACGGTCCGGGTGGAACACGTCGAGGCCGTCGGGCTTTTCGCCGACGCCCACGAACTTGATCGGCTTGCCGGTGATGTAGCGGACGCTGAGGGCGGCGCCGCCACGGGCGTCGCCGTCGGTCTTGGTCAGCACCACGCCGGTCAGCGGCAGCGCCTCGCTGAAGGCCTTGGCGGTGTTGGCGGCGTCCTGGCCGGTCATGGCGTCGACCACGAACAGGGTCTCGACCGGGTTGATCGCGGCGTGCAGGGCCTGGATCTCGGCCATCATCGCCTCGTCGATCGCCAGGCGGCCGGCGGTGTCGACGAGCAGCACGTCCACGAAGCTCTTGCGGGCGTCGTCGATGGCGGCACGGACGATGTCCACGGGCTTCTGGTCGGCGCTGGACGGGAAGAACAGCACGTCGACCTGCTGGGCCAGCGTGCGCAGCTGCTCGATCGCGGCCGGGCGGTAAACGTCGGCCGAGACCACCATCACCTTCTTCTTTTTGCGCTCCTTCAGGTGCTTGGCGAGCTTGCCCACCGTGGTGGTCTTGCCCGCGCCCTGCAGGCCGGCCATCAGGACGATCGCCGGCGCCGGCACGTTGAGGTTGAGCTCGGACGCGGCCGAACCCATCACCGCCGCCATCTCGTCGCGCACGACCTTGATCAGGGCCTGGCCCGGGGTCAGGCTGGTGAGCACTTCCTGGCCGACGGCGCGCACCTTGATGCGCTCGACCAGGGCGGTGACGACCGGCAGCGCCACGTCGGCCTCGAGCAGGGCGATGCGCACCTCGCGGGTGGCCTCGCGGATGTTTTCCTCGGTCAGCCGGCCACGGCCGCGCAGGCGCTGCAGCGTGCCGGACAGGCGTTGGGTAAGCGACTCGAACATGGGGCTGGGCGTCTGGCGTATGGGGCGCGAAGTATAGCGCGGGCGCCCGTCGCGACCCGCCAGTCGAGAATGGTTCTCACCTTTGGCGGGCTGTGCCAAACTCAGGCCATGACCGCCCTCGCCTTCGCCGTGATCGCCACCCTCCTCTACGGCCTGGCCAGCCACCAGTTGGCGGGGCACGCCCAGGGCCCGCACCCCGGCTCCCGGCGCTGGCTGCTGCTGGCGGTGCCTGCGGTGCTGCTGCACGCCGGCGTGCACGTCATCGCCTGGCGCCTGCTCGGCAGCGCCGACCTGCACTTCTTCGCGGCGCTGTCGTTGGTCGGCCTGGGCATGGCCGCGCTGACCACGGCGCTGGGCCCGGCGCAGCGGATCGAGGCGCTGGGCATCATCGTGTTCCCGCTCGCCGCGGCGGTGCTGCTGGCCTATGCCGGCTTCGGCGGCGGCATGCCGCGGCAGTCGTTGGGCTGGCCGCTGCAGCTGCACGCGCTGCTGGCGCTGCTGGCCTACGCCACGCTGGCGGTGGCGACGCTGCTGGCGCTGATGCTCTGGTTCCAGGACCGCGCCCTGCGCCAGCGCCACCTGGGCGGCTGGCTGCGCGTGCTGCCGCCCCTGACGCAGATGGAAACGCTGCTGTTCCGCTGCCTGGGCGCCGGCTTCGGCCTGCTCAGCCTGACCCTGCTCACCGGCGTGCTGTTCGTCGATGACCTGTTCGCGCAGGACCTGGGCCACAAGACCGTGCTGTCGATCCTGTCCTGGGGCGTGCTGGGCGCGCTGCTGTTCGGCCGCTGGCGCTGGGGCTGGCGCGGCCCGCGCGCGGTGAAGCTGACCCTGGTGGCGATGGCGCTGCTGCTGCTGGCCTTCTTCGGCAGCAAGTTCGTTTACGAACTGGTGCTGCACAGGTTCTAGAGAGGCGTTGGACGCGGATTTACGCGGATAAACGCGGATAGAGCAAAGGCTGGAGTGGGCCGCGGCGGCCCGGCCAACCCACCTAAAAGCCAACCACTTTTTTTGCTCTATCCGCGTTTATCCGCGTAAATGCGCGTCAAAAAGCCCTTGGCACCAAGCTCGCGCCAAAGCCCCCCGCACCGCGATTACTCGGCAGCGGCTTCGAGGGCCTCGGACAGGCGCTCGACGGCGATGACTTCGAGATCCTTGTAGGCGCCCTTCTTCGGCGCGTTGGCCTTGGGCACGATGGCGCGCCTGAAGCCGTGGGTCGCGGCTTCCTTGAGGCGCTCCTCGCCGTTGGGGACCGGGCGGATCTCGCCGCTCAGGCCCACTTCGCCGAAAGCCACGGTCTTATCGGCCAGCGGGCGGTCGCGCAGCGAGCTCAGCACCGCCAGCAGCACCGGCAGGTCGGCCGCGGTTTCCTGCACGCGGATGCCGCCGACCACGTTCACGAATACGTCCTGGTCGCCGGTGACCACGCCGCCGTGGCGATGCAGCACCGCCAGCAGCATGGCCAGGCGGTTCTGCTCCAGGCCCAGCGCCACGCGGCGCGGATTCGACAGGGGCGAGCTGTCCACCAGCGCCTGCACCTCGACCAGCAGCGGGCGCGTGCCCTCGCGCGTCACCATCACCGCACTGCCGGGCTGGGCCGTGCTGCTGCCGGACAGGAAGATCGCGGACGGATTCGGGACTTCGCGCAGGCCCTTGTCGCCCATCGCGAACACGCCCAGCTCGTTCACCGCGCCGAAGCGGTTCTTGAACGCGCGCAGCACGCGGAAGCGGCTGCCGGATTCGCCTTCGAAATACAGCACGGCGTCGACCATGTGCTCGAGCACGCGCGGGCCGGCGATGCCGCCTTCCTTGGTGACGTGGCCGACCAGGAACACGCTGGTGCCGGTTTCCTTGGCGAAGCGCACCAGGCGCGCGGCGCTTTCGCGCACCTGGCTGACCGAGCCGGGCGCGGCGGTGAGCAGTTCGCTCCAGAGGGTCTGGATCGAGTCGGCCACCAACAGCTTGGGCGCGGGCCGCGCCGAGGCGGCCTGGCCGAGGATCTTCTCGACGCAGGTTTCCGCCAGCGCGTGCAGGTTGTCGAGCGGCAGCCCGAGGCGCTGGGCGCGGCCGGCGACCTGGGCCAGGCTTTCCTCGCCGGTGACGTACAGCGCCGGCACCCGGGCCGACATCAGCGCCAGCGCCTGCAGCAGCAGGGTGGACTTGCCGATGCCCGGGTCGCCGCCCACCAGCACCACCGAGCCCTCGACCAGGCCGCCGCCCAGCACGCGGTCGAGCTCGCCGATGGTGGTGGACACGCGCTGCTCGGCGTCCTGGCTGACGTCCTTGAGCGCCACCACGCCGGCGGCCTCGGGGCGCCCGGCCCAGCCGCCCTGGCGCGCGGGCGCGGCGGCGCCCTTGCCGCCGCTGGCGGGCTCGACCACGAATTCGCTGAGCGTGTTCCAGGCGCCGCACTCGCCGCACTGGCCCTGCCACTTGCTGGAAGACGCACCGCAGTCGGTGCACACGTAGGCGGTCTTGGCCTTGGCCATGGGTCGGGGATGCTCGCGGGAAAGTTTGAATCTAACCGAGCCGGGTCTCAGGAGACGAGAAGATTCCGGCCCGTCGTGGTCGAGCGCAGTCAGTAGGTGATCCGGACCAGGGTCGGTGGCGTCAGCGTGGTGATGCCGCTGGCGTTGGTGGTCCTCAGCGACAGCGTGTGCCAACCGGCCGGCGCGTCGTCGAGCGCGAGCCGGTGTTTGAACGGCGCGATGCGCGCCAGCGGGACCGCCAGCCGGGCGAAGCTGGCGTCGGGCTCGAGCGGGCGGACGCCGAAGGCGATCGGCCCGAGCGGGCGCCCGTCGAGCAGGATCTCGATGCTTGCGATCTCGCTGCCCGCATCGACGGCCCAGCCGCTCACGCCCAGCGTGCCGTCGACGACCTGGTAAGCGCGCGGCGAGTCGAGGTAGGCGAACGGCAGGCCGGGGCAGCGGCCCGACGCCCCGGCCATGCCGCGGTAAACGCGGTAGGCCGGCAGGGCCTCGCTCGTCGCTTCCTCCGCCATGGCGCCCGTCGGTTGACCCATCGCCGCCTCCGTCGCCGTCGTGGACGACGCGCCAGCGGCCGCAAACGCCGCTTGCGGGTCGATGGCCGTGATCCGCGCAGCCTCGCAGGCCACCCGGATCGCCCCGTAGCCGGTCGCGTCAAAGGGCGGGAGGTCGACCAGCGCGAGCTGGAACGCAGTGCCGGCGGGCAGTGCCGCGAGCGCGTCGCGCAGGCCCGCGACGCCGGGCGCCTCGCCCGACGCCTCGTCCGGCGACACGCCCGCGGTGCGCAGCAGCCAGCCCTGGCGGCGAAGCCGGGCCTGCTGCCGCTGCAGCGCGACCAGGCCCGGAGTGCCGGTCGCCTCGCCGGCGGCCGCCGCCAGCGCCTGGTCCAATGCCCGCCACTGCCGCACCTGCGCGGCACCGACCACGCCCCAGGTCCAGGCCACCAGCAGCAGCGCCAGCGCGACGGCCGCCGCCCGACCCCGCGCATCGAAGCGCGCGGCCACCCAGGCGATCGCCATCGCCGCGGCCATCGTCAGCAGGAAGGACAGCAGCACGTCGGACAGGTAGTGCGCGCCGCTGACCATGCGCCCGATCCCCACCCAGGCCGAAAACGCGAGGCCGACGACCAGGACGACGCGGGCCAGGCGCCGGCGCACCGGGAACAGGAAGAAATACAGACCGGCGCAGGCCAGCGCCGCCACGGCATGCGAGGACATCTGCGACTGGCCGTCGAAGGCCTGGCCCGCCGTGAACATCGGCTGGTAGGGCATCGCGCCCCCCAGGGCGATGGTTTCGCGCGGGCGTGCGCGATCGAAATACTGCTTGCCCAGGCCTTCGCTGAGCACGACCAGCGACAGCAGGAGCAGCATCAGCCACTGCAGGCTGACCGTGCGGACGGGGCCGCGATGGCGCCGCCAGCCGGGCACCAGGACCACGGCGAGGTTCGCCAGCAGCAGGGCGGCCGCCACGCCCCAGGTCACCAGCGGGCTGGATTCACGGATGGTTTCCGCCATGGGCGACGCCGGATCGAACATCAGCCCGGCCAGCCAGGGGTCGAGCCCGCCCGCGTGGACCAGGCACAGGGCCAGCACCGGCAGCAGGAGGAAGGCGATGGCCCAGGCCGCCCACGGGCGGACCGGCGGAGCCGGCATCGGCGCGTCCTGGCGGCGACCCCTCGACTGCATTGCCTGCCCCCCGTCTGGGCGCCCCAACGAAAAAGCCCGCGGGGAGCGGGCTTTATGGTGCCGGAAACAGGAGTCGAACCTGCGACCTACGCATTACGAATGCGCCGCTCTACCAACTGAGCTATTCCGGCGTAAGCGGCGGATTCTAGTCGGAGGGGGCTGTCCGGTCAATTTGCCCTGCCCGTCCGCCCGCGGCGCCAGCCCCGCTCCACCGGGGCCCCGGCGACCGCCGCCGGGCGCGCCGGCGGCATCGCCCGGAACCCGCGGCCACGGGCGCCGGGACGGCGGATAACGCGAGATTCAGGCGGGTTTTCCTAGGGTAGTACTCGCTGCAGGCACGAGCATTCGCCGCAACAAGAGATCACCCTGCAGCGTGATCACCGGCCGCATCAAAGGAGAAATCCAATGACGACCAACAACACCGAACTCCGAAAGGAGAAAGTCGAAACCCTGAACGAGCTCATCCAGGCGACGCGCGACAGCGCCAAGTTCTACGCCGATGCCGCCAAGGCGGTGCACAACCCCGGGCTCCGTACCCTGTTCGACCAGATGGCCGAATCCAAGCAGGGCCTCGTGGGCAGCATGTCCAAGGAAGTGAGAGCCGAGGCCGCCGAGCCCGCTGCCGACGGCAGCCTGCGGGGCAAGCTCCACCAGGTCTACTCCACCCTCCGCGCCGAGATGGCGCGCGACGACGGCGACTACGCCTACGTCAAGGAACTCGAGAAGAGCGAGGATCGCCTGATGAGCGCCTTCCACGACGCCATCCAGCGCGACGACGCGCCGAAGGCGGTCAAGGAATCGCTGCTCAGCTACCTGCCCAAGGTGCAGCAGCACCACGACGCCATGCGCGACCGCAAGTGGGCGATGGAAGCCAGGCACTAAGCCTGCCTCGCCGACACCCCTCCACCCGGATACGTCCGAACACTGGGAGGACGCAATGAACAAGACGACACTACGAACGAAACCGACCCTGCTGGCCGCGGCCCTGGCCGTGCTGGTGGCCCCGGGGCTTGCCCTGGCTGGCGACCACAAGCCGATGGACAAGGCCGCCGACGGGATGGCAGAACTCGGCGCGGAGGCGCGCGACGCCTTCCGCGAGGGCCAGATCTGGGCTACCTACGTGACCAATGCCAGCCTCAACGCGCTCGACCTCTCGGTCGACGTGGAAGGCGACAAGGCAACGATCACCGGCACGGTCGAAACCCCGATCCAGAAACGACTGGCCGAACGCATCGCCGACCGCACCGACGGCATCGACCAAGTGAGCAACCGCATCACGGTGGACCCGGAATGGGTGGTCACCGTGATCGATCCCACGCCCACCTATGCCACCTTCGTGGCTGATGCGACGCTGGAGGCGATGGTCGACTCCAAGCTACTCTGGAACCACTACACCGACGGCCTGGACATCAACGTCGCGGCCGAGGCCGGCGTGGTCACCCTGACAGGCATCGCCGATACCCCGCACTCCCGCGCCCTGGCCGGCCAGATCGCGGCCACTACCCCCGGCACGCTGCTGGTCGAGAACAAGCTGATGCTGGACCCCGACCAGAAGGGCCAGGTGGCCACCGCCCGCGCGGCGGACGCCGATGAACGGCTGAGCGACGACTGGATCTCGGCCAAGACCCGCTCCACCCTGCTGTGGACCGAAGGCGTCCAGGGCAGCGACATCCGCGTGGACACCGAGGACGGCGTCGTGACGCTCGAGGGACCGATCGAAAGCGGTTACGAGAAGGAACTGGCGATCGAACTGGCCCAGGGCATCCGGGGCGTCCAGCGCGTCGATGCCAGCGGGCTGGAAATCACCGCCGACGCCGGGCAGGTGAGCCAGCGCTGACCGGGGCAGACACCGCCGGCCCTCGCCGGCGACCCGACGCCACGCAACGGGCCCGGTCCTCCGGGCCCGTTCTTCGTTGCGCGCGCCAGGCCGTTGCGGCGAATCCTCAGTTGACGAGGCTGATCCGCAGTTCCTTGGGCAAGGCGAAGACCACGTTCTCAGGCTCGCCCTCGAGGTGCTCGACCTGGCCGGCGCCGAGTTCCTGCAGGCGGGCGATCACGCCCGTTTCTGCCGTCGAAAGTCTCCGGCGACAGGTTGTGCTCAGTGTAGATGCCAGTGGAACCGGCCATACATCCGGGCCCGAGCTACCAACCTCGCCTGAGAAATTGTTGTATAGACATTTATCGCAACCTCCCTGCCCCATATCAAGTTCATAAAACCTCACAAGCTGGCAAGTCTCAATTCCATGTGCGAATGTCTCCCGAACTCGCATGAGTGGACGGATCCGACTTAATCGCTCCATACGCCCCCCCACTCAACGGGTTGCGCTACTAACGCAGACAGGCAAGAACCCCAATTCACACTCCAACTACCATGAACTTGGAACCGCCCAACTAGGTGCTTAGTGATGAACAACAACCTCAAAGTTCTTGACACCAGTGTGCCGGGCGTCCTCGAAAGCCTTCGCAAGGGTGAATGGTTAATCCCCCAGTTTCAGCGTGACTTCGTCTGGACTACAGACCAAATCTCGGAGTTGGTGCAGTCGATCTTGGCGTCTCGACCAATCGGGATGGTCACCCTATGGGAGCAGCGCACAGAGACGCCGATGAAACTTGAGCGATTGTCGATCCTAGACGCTAATCCGAGCACCGGAAAAACCGAGTTGGTTTACTTCCCAGCGGGCGCCACGACATCGTCGAAAACTTATGCCGTTCTGGACGGCAAGCAGCGTTGCACCGCGATTGCTATGGCGTTTGGAGGGTTTCGCGCCAAGCACGGCAGTTACAGATATTCGGGGCGCTACTTCCTGGACGTCGTAACCCAGGATGAAGCAAAGAGAGTCAAGTTCATCAAGGACTCGGTTGTTAGAGACCAGGGTCTCGACGTAGATGCAACTTGCATCGCAAGAGGACTACTGCCGTTGGCATCTAATACCGACGGGGAGGAAGTCCTAAAGCAGTGGATGCGCTACATGCGCCTTCTCTCGAACAAGGAATGCTATCCGGACCACCAACTCCCCAGCTCTGAAGAAATTGCGAGACGCACTCGAACGCTCGAGTCATGTTTTGAAGGCATAGTCAACACAAAGCTCGCTGTCTATATCGTCCCTGAAATTTATGGACTGACCGATATCTGCGAGATTTTCGAAACCCTAAACACAACGGGGACAAAGGTTTCGACTGTCGACCTAATCCATTCTTGGATCTACGCTGAGACGCACGATGACCCGAAAGGACCGCTCCTACTTAGGGACTGGCTTAAAGATCTTGGACAGAAAGATGGAGCATACGGCTGGGCGACTCACGACGACCGCCCGGAGTTGATGACTCAGCTGGTCACGGCCACCTATGTCGCCTCAGACAACAAGCCGCAGCCCAGGCGAGTTGGAACGCGAAATAACGAAGTCACTTCGGTCAAGGCTGGGGACATGCTGGCAGTGCCTACCGAGTATTGGCGATTCATTGAGAGCCAGAGCGACCTTTTTGCCACCTATCTGGGCGACGGACAAAAGGTAGTCGCAGGCGGGTATTTTCCCTGGCAAGCTTGCCCATATCCGGCGAGCATGGGGATCTACGTTGCCCTGCGTTGGCACACGAAGTTCGACTTTCCGAACGGTGCTTCGTGGAGCCGGGACGAAGCTGATGCATTGTTCCAAGCATTTTTTTGGCGAAACGCCCTTAGTCGCCGATATGACCAAGGCTTCCTCTCGCAAATTGGAACGGATATTTTCAAACTGAAAGAGATTCTCGCCTCCCGCGGCGAGTTTAAATCTAGCGCAGAATGGGCAGCCTCTGCGTCCGCAATCCTGACGGACCATTTTCTGAAAGGCTTCTCAATTACGCCGAGCATTGAGGACCTCGCGGAATACGCGCTCGACGGCGACATTGGTGGCGCGCTCTGGAAGGCGCTGAGCCTGCCGATGAGAGCCAGTGTAGAAAACGACCTGGTCAGCGGCGTGAGCCTGGCATTCCCCAACGATCACCAGGTGGAAATGCACCACATCTACCCGAAGGAATGGTGTCGGAACAATCGAAAGCACGCCGCTTTGGCGTCAATCTTAGACAAGGATGTTGGTGGTCGAGATTATGTGAACTCTCTCGCCAATCTCATGCCGCTTGGGCGAACGTCGAATAACAGCTGGAGACAGAAGTTTCCGGCGCAGTATTTCGCGGAGAAGCATCTCAGTTACAACGAAATGTCGAAGACATTCGAATCAATCTTCATCCACGAACAAATGTTTGCGCTTCTAAAAAGCGGAGACGATAGGATTCTGGAGTTCTGGAAGCTGCGCGCCAACCTCATAGCAAAGGACCTTTCTCGCCGAATGGAAGTAAGGCTTTGAGGCCCGCGCCGCATGCAATTCTCGGCAGATCAAGTCAGCTTTTGCAGTCAGGCACGCCTGCGCCCCACCGAGACCACCTTACGGAGGCTCGTGGAACTGCTTGCGCCGCAGACTGCCGCATCTGAAGGCCCCCTGACTAGAATTGCACAACTCCAAGCAGCCCTGGACCTTGTCGGCCTGGAAGTCCTGCCTAGCCTTGATGACGGAGACCTAGACTCTCCGAGGCTGGTAACAGCTCGGAGACCCGCTGTTGTCTCGGAGTCTCAGCTAATGGCTGAGATAAATGACGACGAGAACGAGAACCTAGAGCTGAAATCAAGTTTCAGCTGCTGCATTCGAACCTGGCGAGCTAGGCCAGAACTAGAAGCCCGACAATACCGAAAGCCAGCTGTCGAAGATTCTCTACTTTGCGCTATGGCAGGAATGATGAACGCCTCCGGCGGCCTTGTATTTGTCGGCGTTGAGGATGACCACAATCCGCTTGGATTAGGCCCGGACTTTCATGCCCTGGGCGTTTCAGACGTAGATAGGTGGCTGCTGAAGGTGAGAGATAAGATCACGACTTCCTTCCATGAAGGAGTGATGGTTAACGACCATATAAGCTTTTCGTTCCATGAGATTGACGGCGAGATTATCGCTCGTGCCGTCATTCGGCCGCGCCGGAGGCTGGCTCTGCTCGCCGGACAGGATGGCAGCGGTTACCATCGGATAATGCAGCGTCAAGGCAACAGAACAGTCGAGATAAAGCCTCTCGCAATTGAAGAGTTTTTTGAAGAACGCCTAAGCAATCGAAGGCGAACGTAGTCGCCCCGCATCCGATTGCTTGCAAGAAGCGAACACGTTGCGCAATCGCTAACTTTAGTCGGAGCCAATCTTTCTTTTTTTGGCCCGGGAATCTGAAGCCAGTTCACCTTGACCATGCTGGATCGAAAAACCTAGTGTCATTTTGGAGTATCGGCAGTATGGGCACATACGACACGCAGCAAGTTTGCCTGAACGGACACCAGGTTACAGACAGCTACTTCGGGCTACCGCAGCATCGCAGGAACCATTGCAGAGAGTGCGGCGCACCAACCACCCATCAATGTCCAACCTGCCAAGCCAACATAAAGGGCCACTACAGCGTGGACGGAGTTTTCACTGCCTGGTCAACCAAGGTGCCAAAGTTTTGCGAGTCGTGTGGCAACAAGTTTCCGTGGGCAGAGAAGCTGTTGGAGCAGGCAAGCCCAGTCCTAAAGCTTGAGCCAGTTGAGTCTCTCAAGCGAATTTGCACTCGATTACCCCTGGTAGTTCGCCAGCTTCGGGCCCGACATGACGGCAGGGAAACTATCGATGTATCTGACGAGTATGACGTGCAGGACATCTTGCATGCCTTGCTTTATCTATTTTTCGATGACGTCCGAGCAGAAGAATACACGCCAAGCTACGCGGGAAAGTCGACCCGGATGGACTTCTTGCTGAGGGGCGAATCCATTGTCATCGAAGCAAAGATGACGCGAAAGGGCTTGGGTGCCAAAGAGATCGGCGAACAGCTCATTGTCGACATTGCTCACTACCAGAAGCACCCAAACTGCAAAAGCCTAATTTGCCTTGTCTACGATCCAGAACACAGGGTAGTCAATCCACGCGGACTGGAGGCGGATCTATCTGAGCCGCGCGAGGGTTTGTCAGTCCATGTGTTCATCGTTAATTGAGCACAAATACCCAAGGGCGCAGTGATTGATGCCTCAGGCCGAAGAGCCGGTGCGGACGTAAAGTCTACATGGTGGCTCTATAAGGTTTCTTTGGGGGAGGCGGCAATGTGGCGCTCTCCATGCCGGAGCATACAAGGGGACCTATGACTTCGAAGCAGGAACTTGGCTTTCACGCAAAAAGTTAATACCCAATCTTCATGGGGTTAAGTTTGTTCCTTACATCTTGGATCAATAGCTTGGTATCCGAGATTCGGCGAGAAGTGAAAGGATTCGACAGTCAGCTTTTTCATGACGAATGCATGCGGTTTCCATGACGTTTACTCATTCCCGCCCCCTCGACCCATCCCGACCGCCTGCTTGGCGCGCTGCTGGCAACCAGGCTCATTCAATCCGCGATCGGCCCAGGCTGAATTCGAACCGCTCGCACGAGCCATGCGTCTACGCTTGGCAGCTGGCGCGGTGAAGGCTTTGTAAAGCAATGGGTTATAGTTGCCGATCAATCAGCCTGCGAGCTAAGTGCACCTTAAGGCTCCGTCACCGCTGTAGCCTTCTGCCAGCTCAGTGGCCCGCGCGACCAGCTAGCGTGTCTCATCGCCGTAGAAATACAACCAGCTGGTCTCCGATGCCATCTGCTTGCACTGCTGGACCGTTCGCGTCTGCGTGCGGGGGTGTATCCACTCGGCGACGCCTCGATGGTGCGAGCACGCACCCTTTCCTGTTGCCCAAGAATACGACCCATCCCGACAAACTGCGCCCACGCGATACGTCTCATATCGAACGCCAGCATCTAGGCACTTGTCGACCAATACCGCTAGCGGCGCCAACTGATTGGCATACAGATGCTTGTAAGCATCCCCGTAGGCGTGGCTGGCCACGAATATCGTTCCCAATCCCACCACACCCAATACAAGGATGTTCCGCAGGTGATTGTAGCCGCGCCCCGTCATGGCTCCAGCAATCAAGATCGAGCCGACAACAAGTGCAGCGCCTCCAAGCAATGCCAGCACCGCGGCACTGCCAATTCCCCATACCGTAAGCTCCGGGTTCCCCTGCACGAACATGCGAGCGCCGAACCCCAGGCCGCAGTAAACCGCCCACACCCACACCCAAGCAATCGAATTGGCGGTGAACGAATGCATACGATCGCCAAATGCCGGCGCCGCGCGGGGGTGTTGCGCCGGCCGTATAACCGGTTCAGTGGATCCGACGACTGCTGGTTGTGAGTCGATGGGCGCCCGCGGCGTAGGCGAGGTCAACTGTTGCGCCCGAGATGGTGGCGCGGGCCGATCATGCTTGATTAGGTAGACCAGATCGTCGGAAGGGCAGCCCGCGTGAAACCAAGACAC
This sequence comes from Arenimonas sp., assembly GCF_035721105.1. GTDB lineage: Bacteria > Pseudomonadota > Gammaproteobacteria > Xanthomonadales > Xanthomonadaceae > Arenimonas. The sequence goes on from NZ_DASTNG010000087.1 coordinate 47,742, forward strand.
CACATCACGGGGCGTGATGGTGCCCCGCCAATGATCAGCCAGGCGAAGCGGCTCATCCAGATAGACCTGATAAGCATCCAACGCCGCTTTGACTTGACGGGCTGACAACGCCGGGCCACCACCCGCCGAGAATAGCGAGGTGTCTGGACCCAAATGGCGATGTGAATCGAGTCCAAGCATGGACGAGGCGTCCCAAGGGCTTCAGAGCGCTTCCGAGGGGCCAGAATAGCGCTACAGCCAATGGGCTGCAGGGCGATCGGGAGTGCCCTACCCCCAGCCTTAGGGCCAGAGCGCCAGGCGCAGCTGGGCGAGTTCCTGGGCGGAAAAAAGCCGGCCGCGGCGAATGGGCCAGCGGGGCCCACGTAGTGGCCCCGGGTAGGTTTGCCAGCGGGTGGGCAAGGCGGCAGGGTCGAGCGGCAGGTCCATGTGGGTAGGATAGGGCGAGGCGGGCCAGCAGGAGTTAAAGGATGGCCGACCTGAGTCGCACGACTTGCGACGTCGGGCCCGCAAGCTGGAGCACCAGCGAAGGAGCAGGCATGTCATCGACACAGCTACCGTTTTCCGAGGTGTCCTACCGTTCGCATCCGAACAACTGGTTCAACCGAGCGTCGGACCTGCACGCCTCCGCCGGCGCCATCTGGCTGGCCATGGAAAGCGGCCGCGCGTCCGCGCAGGCCCTGGGCCTGTGGCAAGGTTTTGACATGACCGTGGCGTGCCGCCCGGTCTACCACCTGCTCTCGGGGCTTTCCCTGGAGGTGCTTATGAAGGGCGTGCTCGCGGAGCGAGGCGCGGCCCCGGAGCTCACTCACAACCTGCTGGAATTGGCGAAAGCACTTCCCCTGGAACTGTTGGACGGCGAGCCAGAGCTGTTGCGCTACTACTCCGACACCGTGATATGGGCGGCCAAGTATCCGGTGCCAACGCGCCCCACCGACGAAAAGCTGGCCGCGTTCTATAGCAACGCGGTCGAAGTCCTCACCGATAGCGTTCCCGGCGCCGCGTTCTCCCCGAAGCTCCCCGTATACCGGGTGTCTTCTAGCGGGCGCGCCGATTGGGAGCCCTTCAACAACTTGTATGGCCGGATCTTTGCCTTGAGGCACGCGCAGTGAACGAACAAACGCTGGAAACGACGCTTGGCACGGTGCACGCGCTTCTGCTCGCCGACGGGATGGACGAAGCGGCCATGGTGGTGCGCTCGTTCCCCGCCCGGGCACAGCAAACCGGATACGACAACTGGAATGGAGGCACCGAGTTGTGGGATGTCTACCTTGAGCTGCCGCCGGAACACTATGCCCGGATGGGGCCGCAGCGAAGCCGAATCGAAGAGCAAGTATCCGAGCGGCTCAAGCGCGTCCTAGAGACGGAGACCCAGGACTTGTATGCCGTCAAAATCATTCCTGCGTTGGTCAAGAACAAGGACTGGCGAGAAGCCACCCGGGGCGTCGCGCGGCAGGTCCGTGTGAACATTTTCGATGGCCTGCGCCTGGAAAAAGTGAAGTGGTTCGGCTCGCTGCACGAGGTCGAGTTTCTGAGCCGCCTGTTTGACCTGCAGAAGATGCCGTCCAACGACCCGCGCTATACCGACGCAGCGCGGGATATCTGGCAGCACTGCATCAACAACGATGACTGGGAGTTGGACTGGGTCTATTCGGACGAGCGCTTCGACCTGCTGAGCGGACCATCCGAGCGCTTCTTGCGCTTTCTCTGTGAAACCGTGCACCCGGTGGTCCGCCCGGACCGCGACGAGGCGATGAAGCTGGCGTCCCAATTCAATGACCAGCTCAGGGGCGAAGGCTGGGAAATCTACGAAGAAGAGCGGATAGCCGGGCACCCGAGGTTCGCTTACCGCCTGTTGACGAATCACGGCGTGCGCGCGGTCTCGCGAGCGCGAACGGTAGCCGATGCCCTAGACGCCGGCTGGATGGCCAAGGAAATCGAACGGCTTGAGAACGCCGTGGACCGCGATCCGGCTCTCGCTATCGGGACCGCCAAAGACCTGGTGGAGAGCTGCTGCAAGACGATTCTATCGAAGCTCAGCGTCGAGTGCGCGAAGTCTGACGACCTAGGTGATCTGACTAAGAAGGTGGCCAAGGAGCTCAAGTTGGTGCCGAAGGACATTTCGGACGGGGCGAAAGGTGCCGAAAACATTCGGCGCGTGCTTCAGAACCTGGCCCAACTTACCCACAACTTGGCGGAGCTTCGCGGGCTCTACGGGAGCGGGCACGGCCGCGACGGCAAGCACAAGGGGCTGCAGCCCCGGCATGCGCGGTTGGCCGTTGCATCCGCGGTCGCATTCATTGACTTCATCTCGGAGACTTATCGGGAGCGGGCGGCGACTGGGTCTTCGGACGCGACCGCTGAATCGAAATGATCCAGGCGCGGAGTATTCGGAACCAGCGCCGCGACGTGATGAAACGGGAGGATTGAGCATGGCAAAAGTTGAGCTTTCCAGCTGGCCGCCAACGGGTTTGTTCCCAGTCCAGGCGACCGGAAGCAGCGCATACCATGAAGCGCTGGCAGCGCTCGCGGCGAACGCAAAAGGCACGACCGGGCTCTGCTTCTTACCTGTTGCGCTATACCCTTACGACACCAATGCTCATGACCCTAATGCCGTCGGCGTCATGGCGCTTCCCCACATGGGAGCCGACCTGCTGGGCCATTTGCCCCGCGACTTAGCCGTGGCCTACCGCGAACGCATGGTCGGGCTCGGAATGCCTCCTTACAGTGCCTGTGATGCGGTGATTTCCGGAGGCTTGAAAGACAACGACAGGCAATACAACTACGTGCTCGAGCTGGATCTTGATTTGGCGATGCTTCC